>CAZWEM010000037.1:0-47730 GCA_964632315.1 uncultured archaeon | reverse complement strand
ACACCGAGATAAGAATATAGTTTTCCCTTCATATCATTAACAGACTCCATTTTCTTTTTCGCAACATCAAATTCATCTCTCGTAACGTCTCGTCCACCTAAACCTACAATGAAACTCCTAAAAATAGTCTTTAAGGGATAAAGGGCTGTTGCAACAGACATTGAAAATGGTGGTAACATTCCATTAAGAGAATCGCTTTTTTCTAATAATATTAATTTCTCAATACCGTGTTCTTCTACGATCCTTCTCAACTCTTCATATGGAAAAGGGCGATATGCTCTGATTTTTATCAATCCAACGTCCTTATTTTTATACATCCATGAAATGATATTTCCCGCCATTGAACCCATCGTACAAAAAGCTGTTTTAGAGGAATTATCTAAATTGTACGTTTCAATCAGGTTGTATTCTCTCCCCGTTTCAGACTTAAACTTTTTAAAAGCTTCTGTCATTTGATTCAATACTGGTTTTTTAGCTTCTTCTAATCTTGCTCTTCCTTCCATGAAATAATCGGGAGTTACAATTCCCCCCCAAGTACCTGGTTTTGAGGGATCTATAGTATGACGAGGTTTTTTTGGAGTCATCCGAAGTACAATTTCATCAGGTATTAGAGTTAATTTTTGAACGGAGTGAGAAATAATAAATCCATCGTGAACAAATATCGTTGGGAATAAACTTTCATCAGCAATCATTACAGAAAGAATTGCGGCATCATAAGTTTCTTGGACGTTTTCAGAGACGATTATATTCCAACCAAGTTCAGAATTCACTTCAGTATACTCCCAAGTGTTCCATATTGAGAGATTTGGTGAATTGAACGCTCGAGCAGAGATCATCATGGTTAATGGTAACCTCCATCCAACTGCCATTGGAAGTGCTTCTGTCATCAATAAATAGCCTTGACTCGCAGTGGCAGTAAATGCTCTGGCACCTGCAGCACTTGCAGCCGTTGAATAACTTATTGCAGCCAATTCTGATTCAACATTAACGAATGCTGCCTTGAGTCTTCCTTGGTTTACTACATCGGACAAGCCTTCAACTGATTGAGTCTGTGGGGTAATTGGAAATGCACAAATAACATCTGGATCTGTTTGAGTTACTGCTCCCGCCACAGCATAATTACCAATCATTGTAGTTTCAATTGGTTCTTTTATTTCCTTAAAAAACATCTTCATTGGTTCTATACTCATTTATGTCACCTCTATTCTTCTGGTACGGCACAAGCAGCCGGACCTTGTTTTAGCTTTTTTGATATAGCATCCACAGGACAAATCTCAAGGCAATTCTGACATGATTTGCAATGATAACTGTCAATACCTGTCATATGCCACAGGCCGTCATCTCCCTTTTCTCTAACAATAGCAAAATCAGGGCAAATATACCAGCACATTCCACAATCCGTACATTTTTCTTCATCCCAAATGATGTCATATTCCCCCCATGAGCCTGTATTCACCTGTCCGCTTCCCATTTCAATCACCTGCTCATCACAGTACCATACACCAGCATCATCAATTTCTTTGAAACCTGGTAAACCGGGACTTACTTGTTGCCATGGTATTTTAGTATCAACTGTGAAATCTAACTGAGGGGCTCCTTTCGTTTCATAGATACAAGTTTCCTCATGGGCTCGTTTAATAGCTTCGACATTTTTAGCAGCAATAGAACCCTTAAAACGACGCATTATTGCATTAGCCAAAGCATCCATCGAGAAAATAGGGATTACTCGGATTAAGGCTCCTAAAATTATCGTATTAGTAATATTTCGACCGAGTATTTCCATCGCGATACCTAAAGCATCTATAGTAGCAATATTAATATCTTTTCTTCCTACTATTGTTTGCAAAGAGATCTGATCTAAGGTTGTATTAACGATCAACCATCCACCAGGTACTAAACCTGCAGTGACATCAATTTCTCCCAGAAGTGATGGATCAAGCACCGCAACTGCATGTGGAGCATAAACCTGTTCATTACTCCTAACCAATTCATCATGTGCACTTAGTCTAACATAGCTTTCTGTTGGTGAACCCATCCTTTCAGCACCGAATTTGGGCTGGCAAACACCAAAACCATAGAAAGCTTCAACGCAGAGATTGGATGCAGTGACCCCTCCTTGACCGCCTCGGGCGTGAAATCTCAAATTGATAACGTTTTCCTTTAATATTTCCTTTAATTGTTCTGGAGTTAGCATTTTTTTGCTTCTCTGTTTATTGTTAAAATTTCATATACAAAAATCATTTCAAGAAGTTAAGTTTTATCTAAATAATCTATAACCTTTCATAATGAATTGAATAAATATTAAAAAATGAGATGTTGAACCAAAATGGCAAAAAAACGATATGAATATCCAAACAACCCATGGAAAAATGTTCCTACTTATAATCCACCTAATTACGAAAAGTCTAGATTCAATGTGGTATTTGATCATCACTCTCATACCATTTATAGCGATGGAACATTAACAGTGAGGCAAAATGTTGAATGGCATAAAATCATGGGATATAACGCTTTAGCAATTACAGACCATAATAACATGAGACATCGAGATGACTTATTAGATATCAAGGAAGAATATGCTCAAAAAGGAATAATCATATCTAGTGGGTTTGAATGGACAACAATAAGAATTCACTTGAACTTTTTAGGTATTTCAAAATGGGAAGAACGGGTACCGTATAAACCTAAAGATGAAAAAATTATCGAAGTAATTGAGAATGTTCATGCCCAAGGAGGAATTGTCGTTTGTAATCATATTCCATGGAGTATAATCGAGGCTAAATATAAAAATCATCCATCGCAAGAAAAATTACTTGAATGGGGAATAGATTACATTGAAATTGTAAATGATGATTCTCTTCCCGAAAATGTTTTTGATCACGCATCTCACGAATTTTGTTTGAAGAATAGAGGAAATATTGGCATGTTAACGGGAACTGACATGCACGATCCTTATAATCTAGCTAGCGGTGGAGTACATGGGTGGACTCTATTGAATTTAAAGCAAAAAACTGAAGAGAATTTGATAAAAGAGTTAAGAAAAAAGGATGTAACGAGAGTTTTATTTTCTCAGGATCCTATTTTTACTCCTTGACTAAAGAAAAATTAAGCAACAGACTTAAAAAGATGTCATACCGATATTGAAAATTCATTCTTCTTGACGTGAGCACATACAATTCCTCAAAAGGTTAAATTTATAGGATACAGATCATTGAAAATATCACAGGTTTTAAATCTCTCAAGGAATTCTAGAGATTTTTTTATGAGTATTATCTGATCATGACATTAAAATCCCGTTTAAAACAATTCTCAAGTGGATCAGAGGTAAAAAAGCTTGATAAAATAACCCCTGATTTCATACCAATGATTCGCATCGTGTTTTGGAATAGTTTAGGATTTTTTTTCTTTTGGTATCTTATCCCCCTTGTAGTATGGGTTCTTTTTAATGGCACAGGTATCGATCTAGGTCTATCATTTGCGGGACAAACTTTGGGGGGTCTCATTAGCGCTCCAATTGTAGGATATTTAACTGATAAAGTAAGTAAAAAATTATTGGTTCTGATTGGTAGCTTTGGAAGAGGTGCTGCATATTTAATAATGTATGTGGGAATTGTATTCTCATCATTAATTATTTTTGTTATAGGGTTATTTACCTTAGGATTCTTTGTTGGTTTCTTCTGGAGCCCTCTGGATGCATTAGTATCGCAAAAATCCCATAAAACATATCGATCCGCTGCATTTGGAAAACAAGCAGGGATGCTGGGACTTGGTAATCTAGTAGGATCATGTATAGCATTTCTAATTTTCGCATTAGCCCTTGTATTTGTACCTGATAATCCTTTTATAGTTTATAGTCCCCTCATTCTGTTTACAGTTTCTAACGTTTATGCTGGAATCATCTTTAAGAAGGATGTGGATGAATCTCTTACATATGAAGATCATTTTTCTGAAATTAATAACGAAGATACAAGTTTCAATGATACTTTTCAACAATCAGAAACTATCGATATACGTAAAAGTAAAAACACGTCGAAGTTATCTTTAACTTTCTTGGGTGGATTTATAGTATTAATATTAGCTTTCATGACAAGTAACATCAACCAAACTATCGCTCCTCCTTTCTATCAAGTTTATATTCGAGATTTTATAAATTCAAATAATATTATTGTGATGCTAATTTATTTTCCAAGCCAAGTACTCTCATTATTATTAGCACCTCGATTAGGAAAAATGGCAGATCGCATCAATCCAATGATAGGAATTGCTGTTTTTAGCGCTTTAGGTTCTTTAGTCACGTGGTTATTTATTAATAGTAGCAATGAAATCATGGTTAGTATAATACTTTTTTTGGATTCTACTTTTGGTTGGGCCGGTAGTGTTATTCTTCAGAATGTATTAAGTCGAATTTCAAAAAATCATAGGGGTAAATTGTTTGGGGTGTCGAGATGGATGAGCTTTTTTGGAGCGATAATTGGACCAATTATTGGAGGTTTTGCATTGGAACAAATCGGGTTTACTGCTCCATTTATAATTTCTATATTTGTTGAATTATCTGTAATTCCACTTTATATGGTTGCAATAAGACTATTAAAGCCTCATATGGAAGAAAAGTTTGATTGAATAGAATCTATATTTTTATTAATGCTAAAATTCTATTTAGTCTTATTAAGAAAACAAAGAGGTATAAACTTAATTGACCAACGAAATCTTTAGCAAAATTCTTGAAGTTGATTTAGAAAGTGATTCATTAAATTTTCAAAATCTAAGTCTATCAAAGGTAGAAAAGTTTCTTGGGGGCCCTGGATTTGCAATTGATTACTTAATGAAACATAAAACTTTTGAATTTGGTCCATTTGATAAAGAAAATCAGTTAATATTCATGACAGGCCTCTTAACTGGTACCTTATTTCCATGTTCAGGATTTTACTCTGTTTCAGCACGTTCTCCGTTGTCCATAGGCTACGGAGAAGGCATGTCTGGAGGTTTTTTTGGAGCTGAATTAAGAAAAGCATTGAATGGATTGATATTTAAAAAGAAAGCTGATACTCCAAAATATCTTCTTGTTGAAGATGATCACGTTGAAATAAGAGATGCCTCTCAAATTTGGGGGCTCACAACTGAAAAGACTATCAAGGAATTGACTCTTAAACACGGAAAAGATCATAAAGTTGCTTGTATTGGACCTGCTGGAGAGAGAAAAGTCACCTTAGCATCTATTATGAATGATCACCATAGAGCTGTCGGAAGAACGGGGATGGGAGCAGTAATGGGAGATAAAAAGCTGAAAGCTATAATAGTAAGAAACAACAAAAAACTTGAATACAAGGATGAACAAGAATTTCGGAAGATATCAACTACTCTAATGAAAGCGTTTAAAAATTCTCCAATGGCAGAAATTTTAAGAAATTATGGTACAAACAACATCTCATATTTTGAAAGGCTATACGATGTACCCCATAAAAATTGGACATTACATAAATGGCGAGAAGTGGCGAAAATTTCGGGAGAAGTGGTTTTAGAAAAATTACACGTACGAAATAAGCCATGCTACATGTGTCCTTTTATGTGTGGGAGAGAAATTGAAATTAAAGAAGGTCCTTACCAGATAAAAAACGCATCAGGATCCGAATATGAAACCACGGCTGCATTTGGTTCAATGTGCTTAATCTCAGATGTTGAAGCAATTGCTTATTTAAATCACTTATGTAATATTTATGGCGTTGATACAATATCAACTGGCTGTACCATAGCTTTTGCTTTGGATTGTTATGAAAATGGTCTCATAACTCAGAATGATATAGGATTTCCTTTAGAATGGGGTGATACGGAAGCAGTAATTAAGCTTACTGAATTAATTTGTAAAAATGAAGGATTTGGAACAATTTTAGGTCAAGGTTCAAGAAAAGCTGCAAAAATTATCGGTAAAGGGGCTGAAAAATTTTTAACTGAAATTAAAGGTTTAGAAGCACCGATGCATGATCCTCGAGCGATTTTTCCATTAGGTTTACAATATGCCACATCTAACAGAGGAGCTTGCCATTTGAGAGGCTTTGCTAATGATACTTACTCTGGATTTACTGGATTTGAGAAATATGTTGATATTACACCTCCAATACCCATTAGAGAGCGTACAATTGACAAGGTAGAATTCGCTCAAGATGTCGTAATTACGCAAAACATTTCAGAAATTAATAATGCATTAGGAGTTTGTCGACAAACCATATCTTCAGGTTCTCAAATTGTTGATGATCTTTTTGAAATGATACTTGACGCTATATATTACCTTACAGGAATTAGAATGGATCTTCAACATATTCTCAACATTGGAGAACGCATATTTACTTTAAAACGACTATTTAATACATACTGCGGAATTTCTCGCAAAGACGATAAAATCCCTCCAAGACTCCAGTTTCCATTAGAGAAAGGACTTACAAAAAACAAAATTGTAAAAATTGATAAAATGCTTGATGAATATTATCACATCAGGGGATGGAATGAAGATGGAATTCCTACAACTAAAAGGTTAGTAGAATTGGATATTGGATAAAATTAAAAAAAAATGGATTTTAGTAATATCTTTAATTCTTCGATAATGCTTCATTTATTAATTTAACTTGTTCTTTTACCTCTTTTAATCGATCTCCAGCTAAAGGATATTTATATAAGAAAATCAATCCAATAATGATTACAATTACGGGTAGCAATCCTACTGAGATTCGAAGACCAATATCATTTAGAGGTGTAATATGTAGAGGATTTAGGTTATTTCTATCTATCTGAAAAAAAGTCACCATGAATCCTAGAAGTAACCAACTGAAAGAATTAGAAAGTTTTACTATTACACCAGAGACACCATTATAAAGTCCTTCTCTCCTAGCTTTTGTGGTCAATTGATCTTCATCAATTACATCGCTCAATAAAATGGTTGGAAATAACATCACGCCTGCCAAACCAATTCCTGCTAACAAAAGCAACACTAACATTGTAATTGGATTGAATACTATAAATATAAATGGAAAAACAGCAGAAAATGAAATCATTGACCAGAATAAGGCGTATTTCGTTCCTTTATTTGACGCTATTTTGATCCAAAGATATAAACTTGGAATGACAACAATAAATACTGAAAGCAGTTGTAATGCCCATTCAATTGATTGTAAACCTAAAACACCTTCAAAAAACAATGGTAAACTAGAAAGAACCAAGGAATAAGCAAGTTGTAAGAGAAATTGAACCATCACGTAATATAGAAAAGATTTACTTTTAAATGCGATTTTCAGAGATTTTATAAATGGAACCTTAACTTCGTCTTGAATTTGATACTCTCTGCGCTCTTTTACAAAAAGTATAGTAGGAATTACGGATATCGCCGTTATAATACCAATAGCTAACCCCATTATCGAATAACCTATTCCTGGTTCAGCAAACGAACCAGCTATCAATGGAGCAATACCTAACCCAAAAATTAGTCCGAGTACTCCAAAGATTTGTAAGTATTTGGAAATTGATAAACGTTCTTCTTGTTTCAATGAAATTTCAGGAAATAGCGAAAACCACATCGTTACTACCATTGTTACGAAAGTATCATACAAGAAGAGCATTATAATTAGATAGATAGCAGCCCAAGTTGAGTCTGAAAGTGGTGGTGTATATATTAGAAACCCAAAGATAATTAATGGAATTATACCTCCCATTATGAATGGTTTTCTTCTACCCCATCGAGATTTTGTAATATCTGAAAGATGACCGATTATTGGTTCATTCAATGCGTCCCATATCCCATATATCATCAAAATTAATCCCAAAATTATAGGATGAAGTGGAACACCGATATATAAAAAGTAATAGGTGTATAATAATAGGATCGAGGATTGCCCAATTGCTAATCCACCAATGTTTCCTAATGCAAAAGAAATTTTTATCTTTAACGGTACAGCTTTTTCTTGCTCACTCATTTTGTGAAAATCTCCTTAAGAAAACTTAATTACTCATAATAAAGTTTAAAATTTAAATATATTACCTTTTATTGCATCTTACTCTTTGTACTCGGATTTTCTTTTATAAAATAAATTGGACTTGACCATGCTTGATGGCCATTTTCTAAAGTCACTTTTACAAAAATTGATTCATCTTTAGATGCTTCTGGTTTTAAAGGAATATCAATTATGAAATTAAATGAATTTTGAGGATTATAAGGGGGATATCGATAAACTTGAACTTGTTTCCCAACACCCCCGATTACAAAAAGGGTATCTTCAATTCCAATTGAAGAAATTGGAATTTTAAAATTAATTTGTGATGTTTGGAAGATTAAATTCCCATTAAAGGGATCTAAAAGTTGAACGTCAAAACCTTGAATATTTCCAGAAGTATAAGTATCCCAAAGCAATTTATTTTCTTGCTTGTACAACAGAGGGGCATCCTCATTCCAGAAATTGAATGAGCGATATTTAATTATTTTATTATTCTCAAATTCAGCATATCCCTTCCAAGAAGAATTCCTCATTCGAGCACGAAATTCTGCTCCTTCCCACCTAACTCTTATTTGAGATAATTTTTCAATCGGAAAACCTAAATTAGGCTCCAATTTAACTTTATGATCATTCAGAGTTACTTCTATAGGAACATTTTCCAATTCTTGTGAGGAATATAAATAAGGTCTAATAGTTGCAATGAGTTGAGTACCATTAAACAATTCCAATCGTTCTATAGGAGATGAGCTAGCAATTACCGCAGATAAAGTAAATATTACTTCAAGATCATTAGGGATACCAAAAATATCTCCCATTTGTGCAAAATTTTTCTTTCTTTTTAACATGGGATGAATAGAAGGATCTTTCTCATAATAAATACAATCATGGTTTAATTTTCCATTTAATTCTAAAAATATTCTCTCACCAGTGGTAGCATAATGATGCCGGTGCTTTAAAGATTGGAAAATGTTTTCGCGAGTTAACTCCGAAGAAAGAAAACAAGTTAATCCTCCACATGTCCCGAATTTTGATGCTCCAGGATAAGCAACACCTGGTCTTCCTTTATGATCATCACTGGAAGCAACAATACCCATTCGATAACCCATTTCAAATGCATCAAATAATAACCATTCAAATGTTCCCCATTCTGAATGGATTTCAATTGAATGTTCAAGTGTTTCATCATGATAGTTTCGGATATCTGCATACCTTCCCCCTACATGAGGAATTACTAGAACAGTCTCAGTAGCATTAGGATTATGTTCATGAAGTGCATAAAATAATTTTGATACAGATATACAATCAGATTCTTGGTCGTTCTCTCCCTGAATTAAGGCATGTGATGAACGGTAGATTTGCTGATGCGGTTTAAGAAAATAGACATTTCTATCCCCACCCAAAGCAGTATTTGCGGAATATTCATACCCAAATAGTGTTACAAATTTATGGGGTTCATAATATTTCTCTGATAGATAGTTAAAATGCTCCCATAACTGTTTAGTTACTTGAAAACCATTTGCTTGATGACCTATTATATCTAAATAGGCAATATCTCGACCAAACTTAAAGTAAGATTCAGCAGTGTTAGTTCCGATAGTTTCTTCTGATTGTCCATGAATGTCTCCCCAAAAATGTTTGAATGGAGATTCTGTTTTTATCATAAGAGGATTTGTTTTGGTAAGAAAATTTGAATTAGAATCATAAATTACTATGGAAACTATTAAATCTTTAAAAGAATGTACTGGTTGGAGATTTTGGATTTCTAATCCCTTGATTATGTGACTTAATTGTCCCTTGTTGACCTTATATAAATTTGGAAGTCCCTTTATCAGATGTGATGGTTTAAATATCAACTTACAATCTGCTTTATCAGAGGGATTTCCCCATTTATCTTCAGCTCGTATTTTTAGGTCGAATTTCTCCCCCACTATTCCTAAGGTAGGGATAATAGCTTTCCATCTTTCAACCGGTCCGCTAACAATAGAAATTTTAGGACTTTTTAAAGGAATAAAGCCATTTGTTGAAAAAACATCAGCGTGAGTAGGAAACTCGAATGATGGTTCACAGAAAGTTTGAAGTCGAATACTAAGAGATCCATATTCTTTATTGCCAATCTTAATCCTAATGAACTCACCTTCTTTTAGACCTTTCCCAGCAATTCTTACTCTAAGCATTTTATACCAAGGACGTTTGCCTTCTCGAGAAGAATACGATAAGAAAACATTTGCTCCATTAGAAGCAGTCGCGGTTGTATAGCCAAGTCCTTTTGGATCTTCCATTTGGAGAGGACTTTGATCACAAGCAAAACGGAAAAAGATCTTTAGACCGCCAAGATCATCCATTCCATACTTTCCAGCAGTATAGGTAAGAATTATAGTAGAAAATGATCCTGCGATGAAATCTCCTTTCGGTTCTAATGATATGGAGCCATATGATTCTTGAATTGTATTTTCTGATTGAGTATCTCTTTTCATTTTCTTATATCAAGGAATTTTTGTTTACTATTTTTCATACTAAATCTCTAAAATTGCACCTTTAGCCGCAGATGATACTAATTTTTTATATTTCAATAATGCTTTACTTGATACGGGTTTTTCATATGGTTTCCAATCTTCTAACCGCTCTTGGATTTGTTCTTCTGTTAACTTAACATTTAATTTCCGATTTGGGATATCTATTTGTATGATATCCCCATCTTGAAGAACAGCAATTGTACCTCCCACGTATGCTTCAGGACTCACGTGTCCAATACATGGCCCAGAAGTAGCACCGGAAAATCTTCCATCCGTGATTAAGGCCACTCGAGTTAGATTTCGCCTTAACATCAATGTAGCAGTGGTGGCTAATAATTCTGGCATACCTGGGCCTCCTTTAGGGCCCTCATACCTAAGAATTATAACATCACCATTCTCAATTTTATTTTGAGCAAGTGCGTCTAAAGCATCGAGTTCCGTGTTGAAACAGATCGCTGGACCTTCAAATGTAAACATATCAGTTTCCTTAATTGCCGATTGTTTTATTACTGCTCCTTCGGGAGCTAAGTTGCCTTTCAAAATAACAGTACCACCTTCTGGATAAATGGGGTTATTTAATGATCGTATGATGTTTTCATCGAGAACCTTAATCCTTCGGATGATTCTTTCAATAGTTTTTCCGGATACTGTTAGGCAATCTAAGTGTAGAAAGTCTCTTAGCCTTTTCATTACTGCTGGAATTCCACCTGCTTTATATAAATCAACGATTCCAAAGTCACCAGAGGGGTATACGTTTACAATTGTGGGAATTTTTTTGCTATAATCATTGAAAATATCTAAATCGATATCGAGTCCCATTTCATTTGCGATCGCTGGAAGATGTAATGTAGAATTTGTTGACCCTCCGATTGCAACATCAATCATGATGGCGTTTTCAAAAGATTCTTTTGTAATTATTTGAGAGGGAGTTATTCCATTTTTTAACAATTCCATAACTTGTTTTCCAGAGTCTCTAGCTAAAACATATTTCATTTGAGAGATTGCGGGAGTAGTAGCTGCGTTAGGAAGGGTCATGCCAAATGCTTCCATTAGGCATTGAAACGTGTTTGCAGTCCCCATCATTTCACAAGCACCATAAGTTGAACACTGCACGCACTCAACTTTATGTGAGAAATCATCATATAAAGCTTGATCTATTCCTTTGAAATCAGCTGAAAATCGAATCTCCCAAAAATTTGGGCCTCCTGGTACGCATATAGTGGGAATATCTAATCGAATAGCTGCCATTAAAACCGCAGGATTTATTTTATCACAAGTCGATAAGGTAACCATCGCATCTAATCGATGCGCCTGTATCATTAATTCGATTGAATCTGCAATTATTTCTCTTTGAGGGAGGATATAACGCATGCCTTCATTTCCATTAGCCCAGCCATCACATGGACCAACAGTGCAAAATTCAAAAGGAACACCTCCTGCTTCTAAAATACCATGTTTTACAGCTTCAGCAAGAGCATTCAAATGTTTATGACCGGGATTTAATTCATTCCAAGTATTTACTACCCCTATAAAAGGTTTATTTTCAATATCTTTATCATCCAAACCCACTCCTTTAATTATTCCTCTAGTTACATAGTTAAACGGAGTTGTTTTTATCCATTCAAAAAGCGAATCACTTCTCTTTTTTAAATTAATATTTTTATCATCCATGTCAAACACTAGATTGACTAATAATTAATTTTAATTTATCTTCAATGCAAATATATTTTATAGCATAATAAAACTAATTCTAGGATTTATTTATATGTCTAAAAAAGAAATGAAAGTAATAATTGATGAGTATTCTAAACTCTATACCTGTGCAATATCAGATGCGATTGATGAACTTGGATTAGAGCCCGGTTTTGTTGACGCAGGAATCAGGCCGATCTATCCTGGTGCAAGAATGGTGGGATATGCAGGTACTCTCAAATTTATACCATCAGATGAACAATTAGATGATGATGTGATGGCTAAATTAGGTCCATTCATAAGAAAACTTCCTAAATTTCCAGTTGTTTGTATAGATATGAGTAATCAAATGATTGCTGCAGGATTAGGGCAAAGTACTGGTCGAATCCTACAACAGTTAGGAGTAAGAGGTGCTTTAGTGGATGGTCCAGTTCGAGACATTGCTCAAGTAATTGATTTAAAGTTTCCAATGTTTGCGAGGGGGATAATATGCTCGTCGGTTCGTGGAAGAATGGTTATAGATTTTGATAATGTTATGAAACCGATTAACTGTGGAGGTCGAATAGTAAATGTTGGAGATTTAGTCTTTGGAGATATTAATGGTGTCGTAATTATAAAGCAAAAAAACATCAATGAAGTCTTAGAGAAAGCTAAGGAAATGATTTCGACTGATACATGGTGGTTTGAGCAATTAGAAAAAGGGAGAGATCCCGCTGATATTGAGAAAGAGAGGCCTTTACCTTAAAATAAATAAATTTCGTATGTGATCCTATTGAAGGAAATTGAAATTAAAACTGAAGATAGAGAAGCCGTTACCGCACTAGTTGATTTAATCGGAGACTTTTTTGATAAAATATCAATTAACACGCGAAGATTTAATACTAAACGTTTAAAAAATAAAATCCTAAAACTTGAAAATTATCCTCAATTCATAAATTTTCTAAACAAAATCAAGCTTAAAGTTAAAAAAGAGATAATTCCAAAAATCTATTTTTTTTTTGGTGGGCATGGTGGTATTATCATAAATAACATCGGATTTTGTGAATTTGACTCCCCACAATTTGCTTTAAAGTCGCTTATCGATAAAATGGAGCTAGCTATTAAAACAGAAATGCCATTTAATATTGAAGTAGCCATTTCTTGTTTAATTTGGCTAAAAAATAATCAACCTAAAGAATATAAGCAATTTCAAGAATTATATCATAAGGGACGTTTTGAAATCATTAATCCATCATATTCTCAGCCATATAATTTAATCATTGGGGAAGAATCAAATATCAAGCAACTTGAATTTGGCTTAAAAACCTTGAAAGAGCTTGGCTTAAAATGCAACACATATTATGCTTCAGAAAGTTCAATGCACCCGCAAATTCCACAGTTACTTAAGAGTTTTGGTATTCATTATTGCTCTCTGAGGACACGCTTATTAGGAATTAATCCCACTACGCCTTCGGGTCATATAGTTTGGCGAGGTTTAGATAACTCTTCAATTCAGACTATTACTGATCAATCTGGTGTTTTTAATGGAGAATTATGGCACGGAAGGTTTTTTAAAGAAATTCCTCATATGTTATTTCAAGCAGTATCACGTCCATTCTTTCAAAGTATTATTTATTCCTCGATTGAAGATTTCGTGATGGATATACCGCTTAATGAAGAAATATGGAGAGTTTCAAAATATCTAGATATAATTGGAATTTTTGTTACATTCTCTGATTTAATCAACAAGATTGAATTAGATGGAGAGTATAAATTTAATCGCGATTCCTTTTATTTAGGTGAGAATGTATTCATCCTTTCAGAATTATTTTTAAATAATAAAAAGTGTGAAAAACTATTATTAACTGCAGAGAGAGTCAACTCTATTATTTCTTTGTATCAAAAAACGACCAAGGATGACATTCTTGATAATTTATGGAAAAGATTACTTGAAACTCAAGCTCATGATAATTATGCCGTACCTTTTATACGGAACGGAGATTATTCTGAAGTTCAATTATCTCCAGAAGTTTATAATTCTTTAGAGCTGAATAAAAATAAAGTTCAAATCTCGCGTTTAAGTCTAGATATCCAAAAATCCATCCAAGAAGATTGTAAGAGATACATAGTGGAAGATTTAAGAAAGCTAGCTGAATCCTTTATAAATGACAAACCTGGTAATCAAATTCATTTTCTTATTTTTAATTCCTCTATTTCTGATAGAGAAAATATTGTAAAAATTGAAGTTTCTTCTGAATTGAATGAAAAATATTATCTTATAAATGCTAAAGAAGAAAAAGTCCCTTTTGAAAAAAATCATAAAAAAGTAAAGTTTATTGCAAAAGTTCCCTCATTAGGAATTACAGTTTATACTCTCATTAAAAGCAAGAATAGTGAGGATTATGATTTTTCCAAAAAATTTTTGTTTGATATCTCAATTTCCTCGGAAAAGGATTCGTTAGAAATTGATTTTAACGGACAATCCTTTTGTGAATTGAAGTTTGATCAAAATCAAGAATTAATTTTTGGTAAATTGAAAATCCAAGAAGATTTAATCCAAAAATATTATATAGTCGAGGGTTATTTAAATGGAAAAAGATTTGATTTTGAAATTCAACAAAATAGAAATTCAAATAGGCTAAAAATAAATTTAAATTCTGTAGGATTAGATGAAATTGTTGTTAAACCGAAATTTTCCCCAACACATTCATATATAAATTATCCTTTTGGAATTGAAGAAACTAAAAGAAACTCTTTTCAATCTATGGATTTTGTATGGTTAAAAGGAAATGATTTTGGGTTGCTTTTTATTCAAATTGGATCACAAAAGTTTATGATTGATCGAGATACCTTTACTTTAAAAAATAAATTACCTGGAGATGGAGTGTTTAAATTTTTCTTATATCCTACCAAAGAAGATTCATTTGGAAAAATAAGCGAATATGTTGAGAATTGTTTTTTCAAATTTTACGGGGTTGAATTTAAAGGAATCTTGAATACTTTAGAATTATCTAATTCCTATCTCAGAATTTCTCCATCCCTCAGATTAATAAATCTCTGGATAAGAAATTCAAGACAGTATATGCGTATATTTAATCCCACTATTGAAAAAATAAACTTCAAATCTAACGGATTATTATGCTCTGGTGAAATAAAGGAGCTCGATCTGAACTTAGAGCAAAAACAAGGAAACAGAAGGGTGAAACCGTGGGAGATAAAGACATTTGAATTACTATAAACAAAATTTTATTGAAAATCCTTTTTAATCATTTCTATAACTTCTCTTGTTACGAGTAAGATATTCTTTAAACCTTGTTTTGAAACTAAATCCATCGTATCTTTCTTGGTATGAACTTTTTTTTGTGATCCCGAAGATCCTACAAAACATGCTTCAAATCCTTGGTTGATAATAGGAGTATGATCTCCCCAAGCACCTGTAGGAATGTATTTACTATCCACTTCAACGTTTAACTTTTGACCAGCTTTAATATAATATTCAATTAATCTTGACTCATTTACTTTCTTCGGAATTCCATCTGCAGAAACAATAAATATTGGCCCTTTTCCACCAACTAAATCAAAATCGATAAAAAATGAGTTAGTCCTATCAAATTCATCCTCATGCTTGGTGATAAAATAATATGCCCCTCCCTGATTTAATTCTTCAGATCCAGTAATTAAAAATGTAAATTTGATATTATTTTGTGGATTAAGTTTGTAATACCGCGCTAATTCGATAATGGTTCCTACACTTGCCGCATTATCGATCGCTCCGGGAGATTCATTTCCCGTTTTGTTAAAAAAATTAACCATCGCTAAAGATGATATAATTAAAGCACATATTAACAATATATTGTTAACAAGCATAATGTCACTATTTACAAATATCTTGATCAAACTAAATATAATATAAACAATCAGAAGAACGAAACCACCAAATACCATAAAAATTATCAGGTTCATCCTAATATGCGAAGGTAAAATTTGAGATTTGGTGTCGTGATGCGCGAGTATAATAATGTTAATTTTAGAATCCTCACTATTTAATTCAGTATAAAGATTTTCAGTATCCATATTCTTCGCTTGATCATGAAACAGCCTAATCTTTGGAGTATTGACAATACTAAGGAATTTAATCATGCTTACAAGCATTATAACTGCAAGTACTAAAGTAATGATTGATAAGAAATAAAATAAAATTGCAAGAACAATAATCATTATAGATGAGGCCAAAAAGAAATATTCTGCTAACTTCCAATTGTAGAGAGATGTTTTAAATTTCTCTCTCTTAATTTGAGAGTACCCTGCATTTTCAAATTCTTCCATAATAATACCAACTGCCCTCTTCTCTCCCTCAGATCCAGAGATTCTAGGAAAAGACAATCGTTCAGTTATTCTATAGGCATTTTGTTCATCAAGCATATTTCTACCCAATATTTCTTATGTAATAAAATAAATCAAATTCGATTATGGATCAAGTCTCATATGAAATTCTTAAACCAATCTAATGGAATTGATTTTTTTACTTCTTCTATAAATTTCTTAGGAATTAATATCCCTAAGTCCGATATGATTCTATGAATATACTTTGCTGGAGTAATATCAAAATAGAAATTTTCAATAAGAAAATTATGTTCTTTTCTACCAATAACTTCAATAGAGGGTTTTTTAATTATTTCTACAGGAAGATCAAAGTAACTTCTTAAGTTATATTTTAATGAATCTCCGATAGCATAAACGGGTTTTCTTTTACTTTTGGCTAAAACTGAAAGAGGGTATGTACCTATTTTATTTATGACATTTCCATTATCTAAAACGCTATCAATCCCTATAAGGATTACATCAACATTATCCATAAATTTCCCAACAGCCGCATCAATGATTAAATGAGTTTCAAATTTATCTCCTAATAGTTCTGCAGTCCTCTGTCCCTCATTAAGAGGTCTTGACTCTAAAATATAGAAGATGAAATCGATATTGTTTTGCTTATTAAGTAAATCTAATATCGTTGAACTATAAGAAATTAACATTATTCTCGGTTTAGATTCATTTAATTTACGAATAAATGCGTTAAAATTTCGATCTAATCTTTTCTTGATCTCTGATTGATGTGCATTAAATTTTTCGATGACCTTAATGATAGAATCTGTGGTATACTCTTTCAAATTATCGTATAAATAACCTATTGTATTTATTAAGGGAGCCATGCTTGGTCTGGCATTGATTATCTGGCTAAATAACTCTATTAGAAGAGATTCTAAATTCTTGTCTGAATTAATTTCTCTTGAGAAAATATTTATTATTTCAATTGCTTTTGATGATAATTCGCTTGCGCCAGATTCATTATCATTTCTTAATTTCTCTATTTCTACCTTAAGTGTGTTTGGCAGTGTCATAGTTACTCAACTGTTAATTCAAGTTTTCTTGTTTTTGAATTTAATTATGAAGCTCTTGGCTTTCTTTCAATGCTATCCGCCATTTTTATGTAATCAGGTACAAAACTAGTCTTTAATAGGTTTGAATTACCTGTAGAAACGAGATTTCCATTTTTATCTAATATTTCAATACTCATGTGAATGATATTTTTACCTTCACGAACTACCTCTGCTATAACCCGCACTGATTCTCCAATCTTAACTTTACCCAAAAAATCAATATGAAAATCAATACTAATTGGAAATCCCTCATAGCCGAGTGTAGCAGTTGTCATTCCAAGAACGTCATCCATCATAGCGCTTTGCATCCCACCATGTAACAAGCCTGTTGGGTTAGACATCTCAGGACGTATATCAATTTCTAATTCAATTTGACCATATTCAGCTCTAATAATTTTCCCATTAAGCCATTTCGTAAAGGGTGGAACGGGAAGATCCTTTAATTCTTTTTCTTTAAATGCATTGAATAATTTAATGATCCTCTTCGACCGCTTTTCTCTTTTCTTTTCTAAGTCAGGCATTGGATAGATCATAAATATATAGTTATTAGAGTGAGATCTCTCAAAAATTTAAGGTTACTTCTTTTAAGTTAAAGAATTTTCTCAGTATTTAAAGAGGATTTTTTCATTAAAATATTAAACTTATCCCAACTTTTCATATATGAATGACACACCACGAGGATAATGACTTAGATATAAAGGATTTAATGTTCATAAATGATATTAAATCCATGGCAGTTATTGGACCATCCGCAAAGAGAAATTTCTTCTTTTTAAGAAACCATTATGAAGCATTTAAAGGCCCATTATATGCCATACATCCTAAAGTCAAAGAGATAACTGGTTTTCCAAAACAAAATGTGTATCCTTCAATAATGGATGTTCCTAATGACATTGATTTTGCTTTTATTGCCGTTCCAAGAGATCAAGTATTAAAAATAATTGATGAATGCATCCAAAAAAGAGTAAAATTAGTGAGTATATTTACAGCAGAGTTTTCAGATGCAGGAACAAAAGAAGGAACTGAACTTGAAAAAGAGTTACTTAGGAGAGCCAACAACAAAATAAGAATACTAGGCCCTAATGGGATGGGGTTATTCTATCCAAAAGTTGGTATTCAATGGAGGTCTAAATTTCCAACTGAAACAGGTAATATTGGTTTTGTAGCACAATCGGGTGGAATGTGTAATATCGCAATTTATACAGCAAAAGAGTTAGGATTTCACTTTTCCAAGGTTTTTTCTTTTGGAAATGGAGCAGATATAGATGTTGTAGACTTAATTTCGTTTTTAGAAAAGGATCCAGAAACAAACATAATTTTATGTTATTTAGAGGGTGTGAAGAAAGGACGAGGAGATTTACTCCGTAAAAAATTGGAGAATGCTAAAAAACCTATTGCGATACTAAAGGGCGGTAAATCAAATAAGGGAGCTGAAGCCGCAAAAACACACACAGCTTCGATTTCGGGGAATAAGTTGATCTGGAAATCAATTTTTAGACAAGCAAATGTGATGGAAGTCAATTCTTTGGAACAACTATTGAATTTAGCAAACTTTATCGATTGTTACGGTATAAAAAAATTAGAAAATGCTGCAGTTTTTAGTATTAGTGGTGGTTATGGGGTAGTGTTAGTTGATCTTCTTCAGGAACGAGGTATTGATTTACCAAATTTTTCTCTAAAGGTTCAGAGAGAACTTGAAAAACAATTCTTTATTCATGGAACTAGTTCAAAAAACCCTTTAGATGTGGCAGCGCAACTATTTCAAGGAGATAGTATTCAAAAAATCATTGAAATTGCCTTGAATGATAAAAAAATAGATTTCTTAATAATGGATCTACCAAGTTATTATTTGGACCCTAATTACTTTTTTAGCCCAGTCGTCAATTTTAGGAAAATAATGATTGAAACTTTGTGCTTAGGACAAAAATATGGAAAACCATTAATCCCAATTCTTCAGAGGACTCATACTCCAGAAATTAGAAGAGAAATTGGTAACATCTTATCGAAAAGAAAGGTTCCCATCTATGGTGAACCATTGGAAATAATACCCTTATTGCCAATCATCACGAGATATGCCAGAAATAAAAGCTAAAAAACCTGAGGACTTTCATAAACTCCATACACTTCTCTTAAAGCATCGCATATCTCTTGTATAGTTGCATATGCTTTTACAGTTTCAATCATCACGGGCATTATGTTATCGTTAGTTCTTGCGACCTTTTCTAGTTTATTTAAAGCTTCTTTTATTAATTTTTCATCTCTCTCTTGCTTGAAATTGTTCAAATTGTCAATAATTCGTTTCTCTTCATCTTTATCGTGTTTGAATGTGTTGATCTTACATTCTTCATCAGTACAATAGGTATTCACTCCTATAATGTTGGTTTCTCTACTCTCAATTTTTAATTGTTCTTTATATGCATTATTCAGAACTTCTTGTTGAATGAATCCAGTTTCTATTGCTCTTGTTATACCACCCATATCATCAATTTTGTTAATGTACTCCATAGCTTTTTCTTCAAGTTGAGTTGTAAGATATTCGATGTAGTATGAACCTCCAAGTGGATCCACGACGTCAGTAACCCCAGATTCATTTGCTAATACTTGTTGTGTCCTTAAAGAAATTCTTACGGAATCTTCTGTTGGAAGAGACAGAGCTTCATCAGCTCCACAAGTATGAAGTGATTGAGTTCCACCTAAAATAGCAGCTAAAGCCTCTACCGTAACTCTAATAATATTCACATTTGGTTGTTGGGCTGTTAACGTTACTCCTGCAGTTTGAGTATGGAATCTTAAGCGTTGGGAATTAGTATTTTTTGCTTTAAATCTTTCTTTCATAATTTTTGCCCATAGACGCCTTGCAGCTCTTAATTTCGCAATTTCTTCGAAAAAATTGGAATGGGTTGTAAAAAAGAATGATAATCGGAGAGCAAAATCATCGATATCAATTCCTCTTTTGATAACCTCTTGTACGTATGCTATTCCATCAGCTATAGTAAAAGCAATCTCTTGAACTGCACTACAACCCGCTTCTCTCATGTGATATCCACTTATTGAGATTGTATTAAATCTTGGTAGGTGATTTGAACAATATTCAATAACATCTGCGACTAATCGCAAAGAAGGCCCTGGAGGAAAGATATAAGTACCTCGCGCCACGTATTCTTTTAGGATATCATTTTGAACTGTGCCCATCAATAATTCAGGTTTTACACCCTGTTTCTCTCCCACTGCGATGTACATAGCTAAAAGCACTGAAGCAGGGGCATTAATAGTCATACTGGTAGATACTTTATTTAAAGGGATTCCTTCAAATACTTTTTCAAAATCGTATAAAGTATTAACGGTAACCCCTACTCTCCCCACTTCTCCTAAACAAATTTGACTATCAGAATTAAATCCCATCTGAGTAGGTAAATCGAAAGCAATTGAAAGTCCTTTTTGACCTTGTGAAATTAAATATTTGAACCGTTCATTAGTTTTTTCAGCATCAGCAAATCCCGCATATTGTCGCATCGTCCAGACTCTTCCTCGATACATGTTAGGATATACACCTCTTGTGAATGGAGGTGATCCAGGAAATCCTAAGTCATTAATATAATCCATTTCTTGAACATCTTCTGGTCCATATAATGGTTTTAATGGAATTCCTGAGGGAGATTCGAATTGTTTTTTTCGTTCGCCATTCTCCGTAGCGGGTTTTAAGACATTATTTTCCCAATTTTTACGTTCTTCTTCAATTTTTTTAATATTCTCTTTCGAAAACATCTTAATCACTCAATATTATAGCTATTTTATTCGATTGGTTTAAAAACATAATCAATAACTTCTTGGCCATCTAAATTCTCACAAATTTTCTTTTGAAATGCACTCATTTTCATACCAAGCACTAAATTTCCTTCATTTTCTATTTGACCTAAAGCTTTTATACCATTCTCAAACTCTACTACTCCTAAAGCATAGGAGTTTTTCTTTCTAAATTCGGCTGGGGGTGCAGTTAAAATGGTATAGGTTATTAATTTAGCTTCACCTTCATTTCTCAAGGGTGTAAATTTTTGACTCTTGCACCTTAAACATCTAAGATGAGTTGGATGTTGTAAAAATCCACATTTTTCACACTTTTTCCATTCTATAATCAAGCTAGATCCTCCTATTCTTGATATAATATTTTGAATTATAAAAGGATAATATGTATGATCTTCTATATCTTTACTTGAGGAAAAATCTTTCTAACAACAGAACCTAACATTGGAGTATTATCTAGATCTAAAGAGCGACATGTTTTAACAGATCGTTTTAAAGCTAATAGAATATCAGGATTTTGTTCAATTTCCCTAGTAAATTGATATAATTTCTTTTGTGCTGGATAAGATTGCCCTTGAATGACATAACATATTAAGTAAGTTTTAATTGGATTAATAAGAATCTTATTTTCTCCAATTTTTATTCTATCAATTGTTTTTGAAAAAATTTCAGAGCTAAACGAATTAAATGCTGATAAGAATGAACTAAATAGGAATTCAAAATCCCAGTCTTTTCTAAATGAATGAGTAAAATGGGGTATTCCATCTTTGCTCATAATTAACAACAATATTGGTGTTTCATCAATAACGTGTAATTCTTCTAGAGGTTTTTTACCTTGCATTTGAGAGATCAATCCATCTATCGAAGCCAGTTTAATTCTTTCCGAGTAAGGGGCAGCAGTCTGTAACAACTCATCCCATAAACGCGATTGATCTAAAAGGGAGTCGTGTTCATTTGAGATTTTTATTGCTAATAAATTAAGGCCGTGGATATCTGCTATCATCTGTGCTTCTACCATCAATTTTTTAGCATCTCGTATATTCATTTGAATTAATGCCAATTTTGCTTGAAGAAGTCGTGTTTCTGCTAACCAAAGATAAGAGTTTGCATTTTTAACTAAATTTAACAACTGATTTATCAGAGGTGTCAATTCTTTTAAAATTTCATCGTTATTAGTGATTGCTAGCTCTTCTATAAGTAAATCACATAAATTTATAATGGTTAAAAAACGAAGTTGTGGAGTTAAATTAAGCCCATTTTCAATGATTTCTTTTAAGATAGTTTCTGCTTCTGAATGAGCCTTTAATCTCTTTGTTTTCTTAAAAATTAAAGCTCTAGCTAGCTCATATAAGTAAAACCATTGACTACTTTGAGTTTGTTTTACTGTTTTTTCTAATTTTAACAAGTATGCTTGAGCATCTGTAATTAAATCTTTTTCGAGATAAATTAGTATCAAATAAAATAGGTTTACTGAAATGCCATATAAAGAATTTATTTCCCTGCATAAATGTAAACTCTGATTTAAATATTCAGTTGCTATATTAGATTCCCCTTTCATTCGATATATTGTTCCAATACTCATCATAAGACTAGCTAATTTTTCCCGATATCCTTCTTTTCTAGCTAAATCTACTGATCGTTTATAATATCTTAATGCCCGATTTATCTCACCTTTTTCTTTGAAAACTGCCCCAGTCATATGCATTGCTTCAAGTTTAGTCAAAACACTTATTTCCGGAAAAGATAGGCCTTTTCTAAAGTAATCTAAACTCTCTTCAATTTCACCCATAACAAAATGACTCTGTCCAATGCTGTATAAACTTGATGCGATACCAATTTTATTTTCTAAATTCTTCTGTATATCAAGACTTCTTTTAGCATAATCTAATGCGATATTTACTTTACTGTCGTATAAATAAGATTCACTTATTTGTATATAAACCTTAGACTTATCAATTTCTTCACTGGAATCTTCAAATAGCGAAAGCCACTCATTAAATATTTTAAAAGATTCCTTAAGATTACTTGCATAACGAAGAATGATAAACTTCATTGTTAAAAAATCAGAATATTGTCTGGGTGCATCTAATGCAGGATTTTCATAAGTCAAATTAATTAATTTTTCTGCTTGATTGATAAAATCTACGGAATATTCTAAATCTCCTAAAAATACGCTATTTGATTTTAATAATAATGCATCAATGGATTGTACGGGAAGAACCAACTCTCGACTGAGACTAATCGCTTTCTCACCAAATTCTACTGCCTTCCTATACTTCTCTTGATAAGAAAATAATCTACCTTTTAAAATTAAAAGTAACAGATTGAATTTAGATGCTGTATCTTTTTCTTCCAAACTCGAAATAAGTTCAAGTGCTTTTTCGAAATTAGCGTGGTAAATATAAGTTTCAATTTCTTTTAATTCTGTAATATTAGGCAACTCAATAGTTCTTTTTCAACATATCTCTAAAAATTTAATTCAAAAAATGAAAATCATACTTAAAAGACTTTCTAAACTTCCATTAGGTTAATTGACTCATTAAAAATCATAAAGACTTATTGGTTTATATAATAATTCCTTTATTGTATTAAATGAAGATAAAACATTTCCTACACTTTTATTTCGTTTATAACTATTTTCGCAAAATTGCTCATGATTTAAGGGATATGGGTAAATGCACTTTAGGCAATCCTTTTTATTAATACAAGATCCACAATTCATATCTTCTTCTAAATTATTACGCAATGATTCTATTTCATATTTTATATCGAAAAAATCTTTATCAAATTTACTGATTATATCAGCATTCCAGCAAATCTTAATACCATCCTTCGTAATAATTGCGGTTTCTAAACTAAGACAATTAGCTTTATTAGATGTCCACTTACATAAATTTAAGAACTGTGGATTGAGTTTTTTGTTAAATAAATAATCAACAGGATCACTTTTATTGGATAAAGTATCATAAAACTTTAGAAATGCATGTGTGTCATTTAAGGAATTATCAAAAGCGATGACATTTGATAAATTTTTATTCTTATTAACATAATCCTTCAGAGCAAATTTTGTTTCTTTAAATTCAATAGGAAATCCCCCATTCTCACCATAGGTCAATATTCTTCCAGATTTAAGTATTTTCCTTCCATTTTTACTTTGCCAATAGTAATTTTCATAATATTTGGTCGGGGATAATTCATCATAGAGTAATCCTTCATTATTAAGATGTAATTCTTTATATTTTCTCCGATTAGAATAAATATGAAATATATGACCATTAATAGCAAGGTTTTTTTGAATCCAAAGCACCATCGAAGGTTTGAGATGGTCATTATCTATAATGACGTTGTTAAAAAAATGTTCTTGATTAGTATTTAAAGGAGATAATGAAAAGGTTTGCAAAGCATTAAAATCAATAACCTTAAATTTTTGTATATCTGCTGCTCTAGAATTCATCCTAACCTTCTTTAAATTAAAAGGATGGTCATTAATCGTAAAAAATTTGTTTCTTTCTCCGATATGAGTAATGTTATAGCCAATATTTTCGTGAATCTCGTAAATTGGAGTGCCTTTATAGAGATGAAGATGATTATGGGTATAAAAGTTAAGATCAAGCTTTTTTACTAGTTTTAAAGTCTCTTTTGCATTTCTTACAGATTCTCTGGGTAAACCTATCATAATACTCAAAAAAACATATTTCAAACCAATCTTTTTAGCATAGATACTCATTTTTGTAACTTTTTGAATAAAATTTTTCTCTCTTACATATTCTTTATCACTACTATTAGGAGGCATTACTTTTCCTAACGATCTTAGAATTTTAGGTACGCCACTTTCCAGTGAAAAACCAATAGCGATAAATCCTGCTAATTTCATTAGATCGAGTAATTCTTCATTTATTTTATCAGCTCGCGTTATGCACCCTAATGGAATCTTTATTCCTTTTTGTATTATTCTCTCACATATAAGCTTCGCTCTATCTGGATTTATCGTGAAGGCATCATCATTTATCGGAATCGGAGTTTTAACATTTACATTATCGCTTAAATACTTTAATTCTGCTATCACTCGATCGATTGAATGAAAATAGATATTTCTTTTACTTAATAGAGCGCAATTGCAGAATATGCAATTTTGATTGCACCCCCGCGCAGTTATGATGCCTAATCGAGCTGCTTCAGGAGCAGGAATCACTTCCTTAAGATAAGGTGAAGGATATTTATCAATATAATTTTTTTCAAATCGATGTGAATACAAAATTTCACTGTTTTGATTCACAAATACTCTATTTGCTTTTTTATAAGAGATTCCTTTTATTGTCTCAATTGGGATTTTATTTAGATCATAATCATTGAGAGAAAGAAACTCTAATATCTCGAGCAGTACCTCCTCTCCTTCACCTTTAACACATATGTCAACACCATTGTAATCCTTTAAAATATCTTCTGATTGAATTGTCGAAGTCGGACCACCAAATATAGTGATTATATTTGAGTTTAAACATTTCAACGCACGAGCAATTAAAATACTTTGCATTATATTGCTATTATAGACCGTAAATCCAACAACTTTAGGTTTTAGGGCGAGAATTTTTCTGACACACGATTGTACATTAAGCATCCTATTAAACACAAATTGCTGTGCCGTAAAACCGTGTTCTCTTAAATATGCAATTATATATCCTGCTCCAAGAACAAATCGGAATTTAGGATCCTCAAAGTCACCTCCTCCTGAAAAAACCATCAAAACATCTAATTGTGGATCTTCAATCATCATTTGACCTCAAAAGATCAAAAAAAAAAGAAAAAAGAAGTTTATAATTATCCTCCTAGGGAGATCCATTGCCGGAGTAATCCATAATCAATTTCTGCGGCGGCATCTTCTCCCATTTGCTCTTTAATCGCTTTTTCAAAGCTAATTCTTACATTTTCGTCTAATTCTTTAAGTACTTGATATATTTTTTCCCCTGCTTCTTTTCCATATTTCTCAATTACTTGGTCCTTTACATTAGTTTCATCAAGATTGCGACTCATTTTTTATCACCCATGGATTTCAAATTATACGTTATAGTAAAATTTGATGTTACTCTTAAAAAAGATTTTGCATTAATGTCAAATTATCGTGATAAAAGTCCAGAAAATCACAAGCTCGAAAATCGAAACTTGAAATCTTCAGGATTTAATGAATAATAGGATAAAGTCTTCCTCCATTCTTTAAGAACCCTCTTTTTATCAATATCATCGAGTTCTTCTGGCGTGAGTGGAACTATTAATTCATCATATCTCTGCTCTATAATATCTTCAACCATTTCACATCCCTCCTCCATTATTTTTTTACTTTTCTCACTCTCTAAAGTGATTTAAATATAGGTTAACTTATTTAATATTAAAGGAAGATGCCCTCCTCCCCTGCATCTCCCTTGCGGATTTCGCCCGCTTGAGATCTAAAAGAATTCTCCCTCTTAGAATTCAATTAGAGTGATTCACAACTGACCCAGGCGTTTCTTTGACGCAATAATTCCGCGATGTCATCAAAGCATTCCAAATTTATAGTTTTCCAATTTTTTCTTTTATCGCTGTTAAGTTTTTCGTGTAATTCCAAAAGAAAGACCCTATAAGCTTTCTCGATTGACTTGTATAAAGCACAAGTAAATTCTTCCTTAGAAGCATTCTCAGGTAATCTTATTAGATCATGGATTACCCCCTTATTATTCGATGACAATTCAACATTCATTATTTGGGCCATACATTTTACATCTTTGACAAATTATTTTCTTAATAGATAAGATTGCATCAGTACATATATAATTTAAAAAAGGAAACTGAGAACATTTTATTGAACCGAATTTGGACTCAAAGATTTTACATATAATACAAAAATGAAATTTTTAGGAAATAGAATAGATTAAAATTAAATTAAATAAAAAAAAGTTATACTTTAATGGTTTCTACCTTATTCTCTGTAACAACAATTTTATTTTCTACTTTTGATCTTTCCTGCTTTCTTGCTTTACGTCTCTTCATCCATTGGGTATAAATAGTACTTAACATTCCTATGTCCTCAAAACAAACACCTGAAGATGGAATTCTATAAAAAAGCATTCTATCTAAATCATCTTCGATAAATTTTTCTTCACTCATTATACAGCCCTCAATTTAAATTTAAACTAGATGGATATTTTTTTCATAATTAGAAGATTCAATACTCTGATCAATTTTTTGTTTTCCCATAATTTTCAGCTTCTTTAGACGTTCAAGTTTTTTCTTCCTTCGATAAGCAATAAAGGAAGCTAAAAACATGAATCCATCATAATGATGAGATCCTGAATGTGGTGTTCTATTCAAGAGTTTTTCATCCAGTTCCTCATTAGTCATTACTGCTTGTTTCAAGATATTTCACCCTCCTGTGAAAATTTGGTAGGATTTATAAAAATCCATTCAATCTTCAATGCTAAAGGAGCTAAAAGTACATAAATAGTTTTTAACACGAAAGTCAAAATAAAAAATTGGATTATCAATGAACTATGTCAAGTTTCATTTTACAAAAACTTTATATTTATCATGAAGTAGTTTGATGAGTTTTGTGAAAGCTTTCTCTACTCCTTGACCAGTTCTAGCAGAAGTTATGAAAAAATCAATAAAATTATTTTGATCCACAATCTCTTCAATGGAAGATTTATTTAGTCCTGATTCATCGATCAAATCAACTTTATTACCAAATAATATGATGGGTATGTTCCCACAAAATTTTTGAACGTCTCCATACCAATTTAGGATATTTTCGAAACTATTCCTCCCATGTTCATTTTCTTCCAAACTAAAAACTATAACTGCTGCTTTACTATTATTAAAGAATGAAGGTCGAAGGAAATCAAAATCCCTTTGACCCGCAATGTCCCAGATTAAAAGCTTAATCAGATCCCCATCAATTTCTCTCTCAAATGTGGTGAACTGCGCCCCAATAGTGCGAATATATTCCTCCTTGAAAGAGCTTTGCGTAAATTTGCTAATTAGGGAGGTTTTTCCTACGGCTGGATCTCCAATTACACATGCTTTGAACTGATAACGGTTTCTATGAGAATCTGACATATCCCTAATTTTACATTCAATTAGTTATAAATTTACGTTAATGTAAGATTAGATACATTCTAATATAAAAATTTAGGTTTTAAGAATTTGAGAATGATTCTTCTCTTTATTGTTAAAACAATAGAATGTTTAATATTTAAGTAAAAATAATCCAAAACGAGTCCAATAGTTTATTCATTGTACAATGGTTGAACTTTTATATGGACTAAAATGTAATATTACTAGATGATACTCATGGATTCGCCGATAAATTATCCTCCTAAGGAAATATCAAAACCAATTTTTGGAAAACCTGACTTTGAATTAATAATACTCTGGATGCTTAACAACAATGAAAGTTGTAGTTGGGCAGATCTTAAGAAAGTGATCAAGCCCTCAACTTTATCACTTTATCTTAAAGACCTTACAGAAAAAGAACAAGTGGATCATAGTGAATATAATGAATATCGTATTACTTCAGAAGGAAGGGATCGTTTCTACGAATTATCGCAATTAAAAAGCAGGAAGAGAAAGGTTAATTATCCCCCTTACCAAATGTTGCGATCGGGACGTAATTATGAAGATTGGATCCTCTGGATGGCATATAATAATAATTTTCTGCAATGGAGTGATTTTCTGAAAGAACCAGTTTCCATAAACCAATCTTCATTATCAAAAGCTCTAAATGATTTAATGATTCCGGAAAATGAGTTTATACATAAAGATGAAGATAAAAAGCGTTATAGCATTACACGCTTAGGAAAATCTGAATACTCAAGAATGCTTAAAAAGTATGAATTAGATCGCCAATCTATATTGGATTCTGAAAGTGAACGTATTCAAGATTTAACGGAAAAGACAATTAAATTCTTTGATGGGTATAATATCGAGGATGATGAGCTGCGGTTTCGTTTTTTAAACAATATATTGAAATTACCATATGGGAAGGTAAATTCCATCCTAAAGGATGAAATAGATTTTTATAAGATCCTATTATTCCTTTCACTTAATCATCCAAAACAATTTCCTAATCATACCTCAAGAGAGGAGTTTGCAAAAAAGTATGATATTGAACCTGCTATATTAGATTTCTCTATTTTACAAATTGTGGATAAATGTTTCAGTGAACAATCATGGTATCCTACAAAATTCTTTAAATTAGAAGATGAAGGATTTTGTTATTTCTTTCAAGAAAATGATAAGTTGGAAAAAATATTGAGAGCTACTGTAGAAGAACAAATCGCTAAATTTACTTATCTAAACAGGCTCTATGAGAGGGAACAAAATTTTTCCTTTAATCTAGATACAATCAGTAGATCAATATTAGATAATGTTTGTGGGATAAATTTTGATGAAGGCCTGCGTAGGTCCTTAGAAAAATTATTACCATCATATATTCAACATTTAGCGTATAAGTTTGAAAGTAAGAAAGAATATCGAGGGCCTTCAGATAAACTTAAAGGATTAATTTGGAGAGAAGTTAAAAATCTTAAAGTATTAGAAGTAGAACTTGAAGCAGATATAAATCTTGAAGATAAAATCGTTCAAATCGAGGAACAGATAAAATTAGAGCCAAAAAATATTGAATTGTATCGTTCTAAAGAAAATTTATTATTGTATTTCAATAGATTTAGTGAATTAAATAACATGTATGATCAAATGATGAAGTTATTTCCTGTGGAAAAGAGAGATTTATTAATTAAAAAAGCATACGTTCTAAAGGAGAATAGAGAAATTGAAAGTGGTCTTGCAATAATTGAAAGTTTGCTGGACGAAGACCCAGAAAACCAAGATCTTCTCAAGTATAAAGCATATTGGCTTTCATATTTAGATCGAAAAGAAGAAGCTATTAGTGTAATCAGGGAATTAATCAATGAAGATGAGAAAAATCCTTCCTTACATGATACTTATGGGGAAATTTTGATGACATTTGGCGAGTATGAGATGGCAGTGAATGCTTTTGAGAAAGTGATAAATCTGGGCAAAAAAGAATGGTATTTATTCCAAACTTATATAAAATATGGGATTTGTCATAAAAATTTGGGACATAAATCCATAGCAATGGAAGCCTTGATTAGGGGAAAGCAAGCAATTGAAGAAAGTAAAATAATTAAAGATGAAAAAACCAAGTGGCTTGCGATTACTGCTCCTTTCATACAGGAATTAGAGGAATTAGAAGATAATTGAGTTTTTTAATTCTTAATTAATTTTTTAATAGCGAAATTTATAATACATCTGCTCATAAATAGATCCAAAAGCAGAATTTACACCTTGCCCCGTTTTTGCTGAGGTGACAAAATAACCTAAAAATTCGTTGTTGCCATTATCAATGATTTTTTTTACCATATCAATGTCCACGACATTTTCATACGCAATATCCACTTTATTGGCAAATACCGCTATTGGTATGTTTCCACAATGTTTGGTTAGATCTTCATACCAGATCTTCACATCTTCTAAACTTTTTTTACCCATCTTGTTCATTTCTAGGCTGTAAACTATTACAGCAGCCTTAGTGTCTTTATAAAATAAAGCTCGCATAAAATTGAATTTATCTTGGCCAGCAATGTCCCAAAGAATCAAAGAGACTTGATCGTTTTCAATTTCTTTGTGATGTAAAGAAAATTGAGCCCCAATAGTTTTAATGTATTGTTTTTGAAACGTGTCTTGAGTAAAGCGTCTAATTAAGGAGGTTTTCCCTACACCACCATTCCCAATTAACACGATTTTAAACTTGTATATATCTTGGTCAAGCATAAATTTATTCTAATGAAATTAATCCATTTAAAAAATTAAGATTCAATTATACAATATCTAAAACAAAAATAGTGAATAAAAATTTAAAGATTAGCTAAAACATAACTTAGGTCAAATAATTATTTATTTTATTCAAAAAAAATTAATTCAATTGGAAGCATTCGATATAAAATAAAATGTTATCTTGTTAATTGGAAAAAAATTAGCATAAAATTATTTTAATCTTGAACTTTTTAATCCCCGATGAGTGAAGAGATTTTATCTCAATATAAATCAATAGTCGAGAATTTTCCTAACGTGATACTTGTTAATGATGAAATCTCACACATTAAAATCGAATTAATTAAAGGAATCACCTTAGAAATAGATTTTACCAAGTATCCTAAAAAACCTAAAGTTAAGCTTTTTAATCAATCTGGAAAAGTCTATAAGAAATTAAATAATGATATTGATGGTTTAAAAAATTGGAAAAGGAATAGGAATAGCTCAATTTTAGCTGTTATTAATGAAATTCAATCTATTTTGAAGGATCTCCAATCAAATATTGTTAAAGTAAAAAGGGAGTTATTACTTGGTTTTTTAGCCTTATCTCGAGACCATCATCCAAGTGAATCCCTGGGAATCCTTAAAATGGAAAAAAATGTATTTACTGAATATATACTACCCCCAGGTGCCGTTACTAATAGAAATTCGGGAATATTCAATCCGATAAGAATTCCAGTTAACCGATCATATCAAGGGTCTATTCATTCACATCCATCTGGAGTTATCATTCCATCCTTGCAAGATTTAAATAGCGTTTTTAAAGGATATAGGTTCAATTTTATAGTAGGATATCCTTACAGCCTATTTAACATTAAATGTTTTGATAGAAATGGTACTGAGCTTCAATATAAAATAATTGATTAAGTTTATCTCTCATGTGTAGAGGAGTAAGAAGCTTGTGACAATATTCACATCCTCTCTAATAAAATTGATATTATGTTGTTACCAAATCCACCAAAGTTGCAAGTAATTCCAGTCTCTGCTCCTTCAACTTGTCTTTTTCCAGCTTCTTCTCTTAACTGCCAAAATAGTTCTACTACTTGAGCCACTCCAGTAGCACCAAGAGGATGTCCACGCGATTTCAGTCCTCCTGAAGGATTGATGGGAATCTTTCCGCCGATTTTGGTTAATCCTTCATGGGCCGCTTTGGCGCCCTCTCCTTTTCTGAAGAATCCAATATCTTCACTTTGCACCACTTCAAGGATTTCGAAGGCATCATGAAGTTCTGCTACATCTATATCTTCAGGAGTCTTTTTAGCCATATGATATGCTTTCTTGGATGCAGTTTTTAATGCTGTCAAGGTTGTTAAATCTTCACGTTCAAAAACAATGTGCGTATCAGTTGCTTGTCCTATACCAGAAATGAGGATTGGATTATCAGTATAACTTTTCGCCTTTTCCGCATTACACATTACTAAAGCAGCAGCTCCATCTGAAATTGGGCAAACATGAAATAATCTTAACGGATCAGCGATAATAGGATTAGTTTTATCATCTCTCAAGAATTCATAAACATTTTTCCAAGAACCTTTTCCTTTCTTAATAGCACTCTTCATGAAATCTTCAATACTTCTCTGAAAATGTGCGTTTGGATTTAAGGTGCCATTCTCATGGTTTTTAATTGAAACATCAGAAATCCAATCAATGCTTGCTTCATATTTGTCAAGATATGCTGTGGCCAGCATTCCTGCAAGTGCTGGAAGAGAGATTCCATGTCGTCTTTCCGCATCAGGATGGGTTAAAGTTGCGACATTTGAGGTAACGAAGCCAGGAGTGTCAATGTGTGTCATCTTTTCACCACCGCATACCAATACTAGATCATCAAGACCAGAGCTGATTGCTTGAAAACCTGCTTTAATAGCAGATCCTCCACTTGCGGGACCATTTTTAATATGATCTGCAGCAGCCGGGATCAAGCCTATCTTATCAACTAGGGCACTAGCTATTCCATTCATATTATTATATACACTTGGGCTCATTGCACCAACGTAAACAGAATCAAAGACCTCATCTTGAGTATTGGAATCGTTTATCACTTGAAGGGATGCTTCTGACAATAAATCCATGAGATTTTTGTCGGGTAAACGTCCAAATTTAGTATGCCCGACTCCAATGATAGCAACTTTATTCAAATATCTTCACCTAAATTCTAACCATAAAAGAGTATAAATATTAGTATTCTCAATTTTTAATAAAAATTATTTAGCTATAAAGTTTAAATTATCTCTTTTAGCTAAAATCTTTTAAACCAAGACATCAAAAATAGATATTATGGATGAAACTGACCTATATATTTTTAGAAATTTATTAGAAAATTCTCGCATAACTTACAGAGAACTAGCTGATATGTGTAATTTATCGGTCAGCAGCATACATAAACGTATAAGAAGACTTGAAGATTATGGGATTATTGGTGCTTATATAGCACGTCCTAGTTTGATTGCATTAAAATCAATTTTTGTTTTAATTTTTGGTACTTCGAAAGCAAAATCGATGGATGTAGTAAGTAAAGAGGTTGGACAACATGAGAGTGTTAGATATATCGGTATTACAGGGGATAAGTTTATTTATATTTCTGCATTTTTAAGAAACATATCAGAGCTTCAGGATCTTAGTACTTATGTTTCAGAAACTGCTTGGATAAGTGAACCAACTATAGGAATTATCAATATTCCATACATAACAATCCCAGAATCATTAACAAGTATTGATTATAAAATATTAAAATCATTAAATAGAGATGCAAGAAAATCAATTACGGATATCGCTGATGATGTAGGGATTTCTGCTAAAACTGTTAGAACAAGGTTAGATTACATGATTGAAAATCAATTGGTCACGTTTCGTATCCAATGGTATCCACATAAAGAGAGTTTTGTGACGGTTTTTCACCTAACTTTAAACAAAGGAACTGATATAAACTCAACAATTAAATATCTTCTCGAGAACTTTGCTCAGAATATTGCTTACTGCTATAGTTATTCCAATATTCCTCACTTAATTACAATGCTTAGTTGGGCAAAAAATGCTGAAGACTCACATAAAGTTCAAGAAGAACTAAAAGATATGGACTTCAAGGATGTTATCCCACATATTTTTTTAAACGGATATTACTATGATTGTTGGATAGATCAATTACTTCGAACTAAATGAGACAATTATAAAATTTATTTCCATTTCTCACCCAACAAGAAAAAAATAAGATAGTTGTTGTTTGCATTCATTTCCCATTTAGTGTAAAAATGGGAAAGTTGTCTCTTTTTTGTTTTTAGATTATATAATTCCCATAATAAATCTACTCTCTTCTTAACTAAGGTCTATTTACTCCTTTTAATAACTATTTCCTTACTAGCGAACATGCTCTTATTAGAGCCCCAATCTGTATATAATTTAAAAATAAAAATATTATTCAAAAATAAAAAAAAGAGGTTAAAGTTATGCCAAATGTTGTAATAGATGGACCAGTTATAAAAGATATTGAAGTTAAAAGAACTTTAGTTAAAGAAGTTACAGATGCTCTAGAGAATGCTTATAAACTTGATCGACGTGCATATGTAGTATTTATAAAAGAGAATTCTCCTGAAAACGCCGGATTTGGAGGAGAATTAATGATAGATTTACATAAATCGGGCTAGATATGATTTACATTACATAAAGGTGTCAGAACATCCTTCTCTAGTATACCTAAATAAACAAAAAAGATGAATATAAATGAATAAAATAAATGAAAAAGGAAATAAGATAATTAAAGTTCTTGCCATAATTGGCAGTCCGAAAAAAGGAAATAGTTACAAAATTACTCAACAAGTAGAAAATCACCTAAAATCTTTTGCCAATAATGATAAAAAGGGAAAAGTGGATTTAGAATTCAATTACATCTTCCTGAGGGATGCCAATCTAGAAATGTGTAGGGGATTTTTCACTTGTATTCCTCGTGGTGAGGACAAATGTCCCTTGAAGGATTCTCGAGCCGATATCGAGAATCGAATTCTTGCTTCTAACGGTATTATTCTTGTTTCACCTGTTTATTCTATGAATGTAACCGGGTTGATGAAAAACTTTATGGATAGGTTTGCATACACACTTCACCGTCCAAAATACGTCAATCAAAAGCTCATGTTACTAGTAACTGCTGGTGAAGTTGGGATTAAACCAACTCTTAAAGCCCTTTCTAATACCATGGGAGGTGGTTATCTGGTGTCTAAACTGGGCGTAAAAACACCTCCGTTTAAATACAAGCCCAAATATGAAAAAAAGATTACTCGAAATATTCAAAAAGTATCCCTTAAATTTTATAGAGCACTCAAGTCTGACAAACCGCTTCCACCCGCGTTTTGGAATGTCTTGTGGTTTCAAGCGTTTAAAACCACATCGGAACGGAACAAACATTATTTTCCTGCGGATTATAATTTCTATAAGGACAAGGAATTTTTCTTTTATGAAACAAAGGTGAACCCAGTGAAGACTTTTGTTGCAAAGCGCATGCTCAGCTTATCTTCTAAAGGATTTGATAAAAATTTTGATACAAAATAATATTTTTCTTCCCATAGAAGGGATTAATTAATATTTTTTTTATTATTTCAATCTGAAATTATTGAAACATTCTGAAATCACCGAACCAATAAAAATGATGTAAAATAATAAGTATTCAAAGCCGATAATGGCAACTTTATTCATCATTCTTCATCTAATACCAATTAATTCAACCTAATAAAAACTAATTTATTAGGGGTATTAATTTAATTCTATTTAGTGTTAAAAATTATGAATAATAAAAAAGATAAAATGATTGGCTATTGTGGTTATAATTGCTATTTATGTGCTGCTCGCTCTGAGGATATAAATATTCGACAGAAAATGATTGAAGCATGGCGAAAATATCTCGGTCATGAACATTATACAGCTGAGAATGTGAAATGTGAAGGATGTAAGAGTGAGGGAGATAAAATTGCAGATAAACAATGTAAAGCTAGACCTTGTGCACGAAATAAAGGCTTTGAAAGTTTTGCTCAATGTAATGAGTTCCCTTGTGATAAAATAAAGCATTTGATAACTAGTTCAGCAGGAATGGTAATTTTTAGATCACCTCTATTTAAAGAGATCACAGAAGAAGAATTCAAATTATGTGTTCAGCAATGGAACAGCGTACCTAATTTGATAAATATTATGGTGAATGAAGGCAAATTGCCACATTTTATTCTAAATAGATTATAGAATTTTTTTTTATCGAAAAAAATATTGTTCATTAATAAATTAAATAGTTAAACAGGTAAGGATCTTTTAATTAATAATGATATACAATTTTGATAGGATTATCAATCGAAAGAATTCGTTTTCCCTAAAGTGGAGTAATTTAGCACTCAAAAAGTTTTTCGGAAGTGATGATGATGATCTTTTACCGTTATGGGTTGCTGATATGGACTTTGAGTGCCCAAAGCCTGTGATAGATGCTATTAAAAAGGAAGCTGAAGGTGGTGTATATGGTTACAACTGGCATATTACACCTACGTATCTTGATGCTGTTATAAATTGGATGAGTCGAAGACACCAATGGAGAATCCATCCTGAATGGATTGTATATAGTCCAGGTATTGTTCCAGCAATAAACATGATGATTCAGACATTTTCTAATGAAGGGGATAAAGTAATCGTCCAGCCACCCGTCTATTACCCGTTTTTCGATGCAGTTACTCAGAATGGTAGAATATTATCACTAAATCAATTAAAATATGAGAATCAATCTTACGGGTTTGATTTTGAAGATTTTGAAATGAAGGCAAAAGATCCGCTATCTAAATTGTTTATACTTTGTAGTCCTCACAATCCAGTTGGAAGAGTTTGGAAAAGAGAAGAACTCAAAAAAATAGGTGATATTTGCTTAGAAAATGACATTCTCATCATTTCAGATGAAATCCACCATGATCTCATACTTCCCGGTAATAAACACACTTTATTATCCACATTATCTGAAGAATTTGAACAGAATACCATATTATGCACTGCACCAAGTAAAACTTTTAATCTAGCAGGTTTACAAATCTCTAACATAATAATCCCTAATTTAAAATTACGTGAATCATTTATTCAGACCATTTCTCATAAGAACGGTATATCAATACCAAATTCTTTTGGTATTGTAGCAATGGTTGCGGCTTATAATGATGGAGAGGAATGGCTTGAGCAAGTATTAAATTATATTAATACGAATTTTCAATTTTTAAAGGAATTTGTTAGTGAAGAACTCTCCAGTGTTAAATATATAGAACCAGAAGGAACTTATCTTGCTTGGTTAGATTTTAACCCTACCGGAATAAGGGATGAAGAACTAAAAAACCGCATATTAAATATTGCAAAAGTTGTACTTGATGATGGTCCGATGTTCGGATCTGGAGGAGAAGGATTCCAAAGAGTTAATGTAGCATGTCCTAAGACTATTCTTGAGAACTGCATGACAAGAATTAAGAAAGTATTAGAAAAATAGCTTTTTCTTTCATAAGAAATCCCTAAATGAACTATTAGGATCGATCTATTAAATAGAAACTAATTGGCAATTACGGGAGTAAAATAAGAATACGAGTTAATAACCATTCAATCTAAATAGAATAAACTATTTATCAAAATATTTGTAGTCAAATGTGATTAAAATGGATGGACATATTAATTATGAAGATTTAAATATCGAATTTGGATACTCTTGCATGCCCGATAGATTACATTATTACTCCAAAGAAGAAAACGAATTTCGAATGGAGGTTCGTGACTGGTGTGCAAAAAATATTGGCCCCTATGCAGAAAAGATCGATCGAAATAGAGATAAGGCTTTAGCAGTTGAAATTCTTAAGAAGATGCCCTATCTTGACATGGTTATTCCAAAAGAAGCTGGTGGACAAGGAAAGGGGATACTTTATCGCACAATCCTGGGAGAGGAATTAACAGCTTATAGTTACGCAATTGCGGGAATTTTTGGAGCCTCAAGTTGTCTATTTGCAGGACCTGTAATTGAATTTGGTACACCTGAACAGCAAAAGAAATATCTAAAGGGCATCGGAGATGGAACTAAAATCGGAGCTATTGGAATAACGGAACCAACTGGAGGATCTGATGCTGTGGGAGGCATGAGATTAAGAGCTGAGAAAGAAGGAGATCATTATATATTGAACGGAGAAAAATGCTTTATTACAAACGGAAGTGTAGCAGATTATATTTGCCTGTATACCATCACAAATCCAGAAGTTAAAGCACATCAAGGAATGACGGCGTTTATCTTTGAAACGGATACTCCAGGTTTTGAAGTTGTCAAGGATTTCAAACACATGGGAAGGAGAGGAATGCCAAATTCACATTTGAGGTTCAACAATTGTAAAGTTCCAGCAGAAAATGTGCTTCACAGAGAGAACTCAGGATTAGACGTTCTCTTATTCGGACTTGATGGAGAAAGAACATTCACAGCATCTCAATATATAGGATTAGCTCGAAGTGCGTTTGAAGTCGCATATAAATATTCGCAGAAACGAATTCAATTTAAAAAACCCTTGTACTCATTTGAGGGGATTTCCTTCAAAATTAGTGAAATGTACATGGATATAGAATTAGCTCGTATTGCTGTTGCTCAGATAGCCCGAATACTTGATGAAGGACATAATGTCAGAGCTACTGTGGCTGCCATTAAAGCTAGAATTGCTGATGCTACAGTTAGAATCACTCAGGATGCCATACAAGTAGCAGGGGGTCTTGGATACTCCGAGGAATATCCTTTAGAGAGATATTACAGAGACGCAAAAATAGGGCAAATTTCAGCAGGTACCACAGAAATAATGAGGTATCTGATCACGAGAGAAATGAGAAGAATGTGGGGTGAATGACCAATGGAAAAAATGGTCGAAATTGAAAAAAAGGGGAATATAGCTACTATTAAACTTATAAATCCAGACAATTTTAATCCATTGAATCTTGAAACTGGAACGCAATTGTTAGACATAATTGAAAATCTGCGTGAAGATTCTACTATTCGATGTTTAATCATTACTGGCTCTGGAAAGGCTTTTTCTGCAGGAGGAGATGTGAAGAAATTCAAGGAAAGTGCGGATAATGGAACAGCAGGCAAGGTAATGGATGATTTAACAAATGTTTTATATAAAATAGCTTTTGTTTTACGTCAGTATCCAAAGCCGGTAATTGCGGCTGTTAATGGATGGGCAGTTGGAGCGGGCATGAACTTAGCCCTTTCTTGTGATTTTATCATATCTTCGGAACATGGAAAGTTTAAACAGTCATTTTGCAAACTTGCTTTGATTCCTGGATTTGCTGGTACAATACTTCTTAGTCGACAACTTACTTGGCAACAAGCTGTCCAAATGGCTTTCTTTGGGGATACTTATTCAGCTGAGGAGATGAAGAAACTCGGATTTGTCAATGTTATTACTCCTGCTGACCAATTAGAAGAAGTATCAATGCATTGGGCTGAAAAATTTACTAAGGGTCCTCTTTTAGCATATGCTAGAACTAAGGAATTATTTTTTGAAGCTTTAAGTACTCCACTTGACGAACATCTTGAAAAAGAGCGTCAGATGCAAATTAAATCGGCAGAAAGTGAAGATTATAAAATTGGAGTGACTGCCCTATTAGAAAAAAAAGATCCAGAATTTATAGGAAAGTGAGTTGAAATGGATAAATTACAAGAAGCAGTTATAGTTGATTATTTAAGATCCCCATTTTCTCGAAGTCGTCCTAACCAGCCAGAGAGAGATGTATTTCATCAAATTTCAGCAGATAGACTCCTTGCATTAGTCATAAAGGAATTAATGGGAAGAGTCAAGTTTGATCCTACCGAAATTGATGAATTAATAACCGGATGTGCCAACCAAGTAAAAGAAAATTTTCTTTATGGAGGACGTCAACCATTATTTTTAGCTGAATTGCCAGTAAATATTGCCGCAATGGGTGTTGATCGCCAGTGCGGATCTTCAATGTCAAGTATACACATAGGAGCAATGGAAATAATGACAGGTAATGCTGAAATTGTATTGGCGGGAGGAATGGAACACATGACACGCATTCCACGAGGGACTGATTTAACGTTGAAACATACCGAATTGACCGATGCTAACAAATTTCCAAACCATGCTAAATATGACTTGGGGACGGGATTCTCAATGCTTCAAACAGCACAAAAATTATGGGAACAAAATCAAGATATAACGAGAACTGATATGGACCAATTTAGCCTAGAATCTCATCAAAAAGCTGTAAATGCACGTGATTCAGGCTTTTTTAATGGAGAAATCCTTCCCGTCGAGGGGGCTAATCCAGATGGATCTAAGAAAATGATTAAATATGACCAATCAATAAGAGAGGGATCAAACCTCGAAACCATGGCAAATTTAAAGACAGTATCTAAGGGAATCAATGAAGAATCCCAAATCACTGCAGGAAATAGTTCACCCCTAAATGCCGGAGCAGGATGTTGCATATTAATGTCTCGAAATAGAGCAGAAGATTTAGGCATAAAACCCTTAGCAGCAATAAGGTCTATAGCTTGGGCAGGAGTAAATCCAGGAATTATGGGATCGGGTCCAGTACCAGCAAGTAAAAAAGCTTTAAAAAAAGCAAATTTAAATGCAAAAGAGATTGATTTTTGGGAAATAAATGAAGCTTTTGCGATTGTACCTCTATTTGCTATAAAAGAATTAAAAATTGAAAGAGAATTAATCAACATCAATGGCGGTGCAATCGCTTTAGGTCATCCTTTAGGTGCTACTGGAGTTAGAATCGTTGGAACATTAGCGAGAATTATGCAAAATAATAAAGATAGTCAGTTTGGTTTAGCAACAGCTTGTGTAGGCGGTGGACAAGGAGTAGCCACAATATTAGAAAAAGTTGATTAAAATTATTAATCATATTTTCTTTCAACTTTATTGAGAAACAATGAATCTTAAAGGTATTCATTTTTTATTGACTTACTCGTGTAATTATACTTGCGACCACTGCTTTTTATATTCTAGTCCTAATTCTCAAGGAACATTTTCTTTAGATCATATAAAGCAAATATTGGATGAAGCCGCTGAAATTGGAACAATTGAAAGCATTTATTTTGAAGGGGGAGAGGCATTTCTATTTTATCCTATAATGCTTGAAGGGATGAGATATGCAAAGAAAAAGGAGTTTAAGATTGGCTTAGTTACCAATTCATACTGGGCCACTAATGTTAAAGACGCTGAAGTCTGGTTAAAACCAATTCTTGAAATCGGGATAGAAAGCATGGAAGTTAGCGACGATTTATTCCATTTCGATGATAAATTTAATAACCTTGCAAAAAATGCTCGTAATGCGGCAGAAAACTTGGGGGTACCTGTTTCTTCGATTACAATTGAAACTCCAACAGTTCAGGAAGGTATTGATAAAGATCATGAAAAAGGAAAACCCGTGATTGGTGGTGGAGCGATGTTTAGAGGAAGAGCAGTCGAAAAGTTAATTGAAGGTTTACCCACAAGACCTTGGAACGAATTAGATTCATGTCCATATGAGGATTTAATAAATTTGGGGAGAGTTCATGTGGACCCGTTCGGTAATGTTCAAGTTTGTCAAGGTTTAAGTATAGGAAATGCATTCAAAACTCCTTTATCGAAACTGATAGCTGATTTTAATGGGGATAATCATCCAATTTGCTCTTCATTAATAAAAGGTGGCCCAGCAGAATTAGCTAATCAATATGGGCTTGAACATGAGGATTCGTATGTTGATGAATGCCATTTTTGCTATGAACTTCGACTTAAGTTAATTGATAAATTTCCAGAATATTTATGTCCAAAACAAGTATATGGCCTTGAAAACAAGTAAATTTTAAATGAAGAATCACATATTATTGCTTTTTATGACTTTTTTCAAACAGATCGATGAGATCATCATGATTTGCTATTTTTGGATGAAGAGCATAATTACGCAGATTTAATGCATCTTCTGTTATTGCCTCGAAATCATCTTTAATTACATTCTTTGAAGATAAATCATTCCATAGTCCAATTGTTTTAATGAATGACTCAATCTCATCACAACATTTTTCAGCTGCAGTGTTGTCAGAAACCTCGTATAAGTTTTGGTTAAATAATCGCCCAACTTCTGCAAATTTCTCAATAGCGGTTGTCCATGTCCAACGATTGACTTCAGGATATAATATTGCAAGAGTTTCTCCATGAGCTATTCCAGAGACATGACCTCCAAGAGCCATAGCCATTCCATGAGGTAACGTTGTACCAATATTTGAAATACATAATCCACCGAGCATTGCAGCAAATGAAAGAGCCTCTCGTGCTTCAAGGTTAGATCCATCTTCAACAGCTAGGGGTAAATATTTTATTATTTTCTTTAACGCATCCAAAGCATAGAGATCAATAAAATTCGAGGAGTGAATATTTATAAATGTTTCAAAAGAGTGAGTAAATGCATCAAATCCAGTAGAAGCAGTAATTTTTGGTGGAACTGTTAATGTAAGAACAGGATCGACAATTGCTACTCGAGGTGTAAGATCCCAACTTGCTATTGCAGACTTAGTTTTATCTCTTGCATTTTTAATCACTGCCATGTTGGTACCTTCTGCTCCAGTACCACCAGTGGTTGGAACAGCTATGACTGGAAGAATATCTTTACCTACTCTTTTTTGTCCTAATCTATAATCCCAAATATCTCCTTCATGTGTTGCACCTACACTAATTGCTTTCGCAGTATCCATGGTTGAACCTCCTCCCACTCCAAGTACTACATCTACATTATTTTCTCGTGCAATTTTGGATCCTTTATTCACACAATCATTATTAGGTTCAGGAACAGCCCCATCATAATGAATAGTTTCTATCCCTGCTTTTTCACATAAACCTTTAACATTTTCGAATAATTCTTTCATTGCTGGAAAAGGTTCGACAGTCACTAATAAACATCTTTTGCCATTCCTAGCAACTATTTTTCCTACTTCATTAACTCTATCTTTACCGAATAAGATTCTGGTTGGATGGAAATAGTTAAAATTTCTCATGATATACGTTAAAAATTAAAAATGTTTTTTTGATATATATTATGCTATGACTAATTTTAAAGCTTTAGAGTTTAATTTGGTTTCTTAAGCTCTAAAGTATCTTTGTTATTATTTAAAAAACAATAAATTCATGTTTTTTCTCCAATGTATATAGCTGGTTTATTGGGAATTGCTTTTGACTTTTTATTGGTAGGATCGTGTTCTGAATTGATAATTATTGGATGATTAATGCGCTTTTTGATGAATTCTTTATACTTCAATAAAAGTTCATCTTCTTTATCACTAAATCCATTCTTCTCCCATATTCTATTCTTTATTTGCATTTTGATAAAAGGCATGAGTCCTTTTTTCTTCATTATTTCTTGATCTTGCTTTAATTCTGAAAGAATTTTATTAAATTCTCCTTCATTTGAAACTATTTTCTCTTGGACTTCATACTTCCAGTTAGGAGCAGTATAAATAAATATTGCGTCGTTATCTTGTACGGTTACAACTTTTTTTATATTGAGGATATCGGCGATAAGCTCTGAAATGTAATCAAAATTAGATTCAAGATCATCATTTATGAGGTTGGTGTCAAATGGCTCCCAGATTTCATTAGATATGAATCCAGGTTTACCCTTATGGGCTTTTTCCCATAATTCTTCACAAACGTGGGGGATAACCAATGAGAGTAGCTTTAGCCAATCAAATACAATAATATCAAATAGACTTTGAAAATCTTTATTATCAGAATACTTTTTAAATTCTTGGAGCATGTTGAAAACTTCATAAAAAGCAATTTGGATGTATTTCCTCAAGTTATACTCTTTTAAAGCATTTTCAGAGGTAATGAAGAATCTTAAGATTTTAGACAGTATCGCTTTTGGATATTCCTTATCCAATTCGACCTTTTGGTCTTTCATATTAGTTTGATTTAGATTATCTGTAATAAAGCTATAAAAGCGCTCAATATGATTTGAAATAGATTTGATCTTTGATTCTCTCCAATCAACACTTACCCCCAAGTCTGCTCCATGAGATATATAAAATCTAAAAAGGTCGATAGAATAGTTTTTTCTTAACTCTGCTAAGGAGATGAGATTACCTTTTGATTTTCCCATTTTCTGGCCTTCTACTATAACTGGTTCTATGAGAGTTATCAATCTTGGCCAATCTTTTTTTTGAAAGATAGCGGCATGGTGAAAGATAAAAAAGCTCAAGTGGTTCGAAATGTGCATGATTGCAGTGTGTCTATGATCAACAGGATACCAATAGATAAATTCAGAATGCATCTCTTCTAAAATATCCTTCTTTATACCTGTTTTATCCGAGACCACATCAATTTTTCCTATACTCAGGAAAACATAATCAAAAAATTCTGGAATTAGCTGTTCTGGTTGAATGGATTTCTCATTTATAATATGGATGATCGTATAGAAACTCATGTAAATCGTTGAGTCACTCAATGATTCTATTATCCAATTTTTATCAAAGGGTAGCTTAGTACCTAATCCTCTTTTCCTTGCGCAGGGTCGTTTTTCCAACCAATGAAAAACATTCACGAAGTTTTGACGATACTTGTTCGGTACAATTTGCATTTGCTCTAAGCAATCAAACGCCTTCTTCTTCCAATCTGCTGCGTTAAAATTCAGAAACCATTGATCTTCTAAAATGGTAACTATAATTTTTTCACCGCATCTGCACCTTAAATCACGAGTCACGGGGATATATAGTCTATCAGCACTGCCTTCTTCTGTTAAATCTTGAATTACTTCTTGTACAGCTTCATTAACAGGTTTATTGCTATACTTACCACATTTCTCATTCAAAATCCCATTGTAAAACTCACTTTTATACAATTCAGCCGTCGCATTATCTAATTTTTCTTTGTCTAGTTGACTTTCTACTCCATATTTTTCGCAGAATTCTTTAGCTGGAAAATCCTTAGTATTTTTTAATTCAATTATTTTTATGGGTTTTATTGACTCGATTTTATCCTTATCAAGAGAATATTGTTGAATGATTTTATCATTTTTTTGTAATTCAATTAAAGCAATATAATCATATGGAGCATGAGCTGGAACCGAATAGACTACGCCAGTAGCTGTCGAAGTATCAACAAAATCGCCTGGAAGAATTGGCATTTTCCTACTCCCCCTGATAGAACTCGTCTGTTTTCCAATTAATATACTTCCTGGAAACTTTTCTAAAATTTCGATATTTTTTCCTTGGTTCCTAAACAATGCAATGGCTTCTTCGGAAATTATCCATTTTTCTCCTTTTATCTTCACGTAAACATAAGTGCCTGTAGGATTGATCCAAATATTTGTAACTCCAAAAATAGTTTCAGGTCTCAGGGTTGCCGCAACTAAATATCCATCTTCATACGGATATTTGATGCAGGTAAACTCATTAATGTTTAAATCCAATTCATCTCCGCTCGCTATATCGTCCTCCCCTACTGCGTTCTTATCCCGTGGGCAGTACAAGATCGGATATGCTCCCTTTTCTATATACCCTTTTTCCATTAATTTTTGGAATTGCCATTCTATAAACTTGTTATAAACAGGGTCTCCCGTGGTAAATTGTCTCCTCCAATCGATACTCATTCCGAGTGCAATAAAATCTTCTCTAATTGCATCAGAAAAATAATAAACTATATTCCAAGGATCTACAAAACTATCTACAATTTCTTTCACTTTTTGCTTGCTTGATGTGTGAAGAGAGACATATTGATGCATCCGCTTTATGATCTTCTTATCACGCCGTTCGATTGCTGAGGAAATCGCTAATACGGGAGTTCCTGTGATGTGAAAAGCCATTGGAAGTAAGACGTTATATCCTTTTGCTCGATAATATCGGGCAAAAATATCGCCATTTGCATAACTCCTTCCATGTCCAATGTGTTGTGGACCACTAGCGTACGGATATGGGATTGTTATGAATTTCTTTTGAGTTCCTGGTTTAGGATTAGCCTCAAATATCTTAGACTTTTGCCATCTCCCCTGCCATTTATTTTCAATTTCATGAGCATTATACATAATTTTTTTTCCTGATTCCGTTATTTTTGAGGGAAAAATACGCGAAAATCTCTTTTAAATAATCATTCATGCCAAACGGACAAATCCAAGCAGATTATAAAGAAAGAGTATTAGCGGATTTGTCCCTTTCATAACAATAATAACAAAGCTAGCAAATCATCTAAAGCAATGGATTCCTTTAAAATTAATTTTGTAGCGTTATTATTGATCATTACTATTTAATAGGATTATTAATTTAAATATTTTTTTAGGGAGTTATTAGATTTATTCGCAAAATTCATGAGTAGAACATAAATCTTTAATAGTCGAAGCAAATGATTCAAATCTCGAAACATCATTAGGATTAAAATGATTCCCAAATGTCTTGAGAAATTTATCAGCTATAAGATGCCCTTGTTCACGCCAAAGATCGACGGGGTCTTCTTGATCCACCAAAAGTATCACATTTATTGGTGGTTTTGGAACTATTATACAATTATGGCCTTTTGAGCCTTCAGTGGATAATAAAATTAAGGTTCCAATATCTAATTCCGTTGAGATGTTCTGTATGGCGGACATAAACCCGCTAAATATATCTGCATGTATTGAAGTTATTTTTGTATGCGCTTGCCTGTATTCTAAAAGCTTTAATCCAGTTTTTGGATGTTGAATTAAAATTATATCGAGCATGATGGGTTTAATTTACTCTAATATTAATCTAATAATCTATTTGAATTACAATTTTTGAAACTTGAAATAGATTTCCATCTTTTTTTAATTTGAAATCTAATCTGAGCTAAAAAAATGGAGTATCAAAAATTACTTGATAGGGAAATGGATCCATCTAAATTGTCTGTTATAACTAGTAAATATCGCGAGAATTCTAAAAATCTCAGCGATCAGATTGATTTATTGATTGAAATTAGTGAAACATTATCTAAGATATTAGATTTATTTGAATAATCTACAGATATTCATCCTATTTAATTTCATGGAGTAAAATAAGCTGAGGACTTGTTCTAGGATATTCTATCCCTAATTTCCTCCAAAAATCAACGAAAAACCATCCATTTCCAAGAGCATACTTATCTGAGATGTTGATTTTTCTTGTAAAATTATAATTTCTGTTATGAGGCGTAAATTGAAAAAGATATTCTTGAATTTCAAGTTCATCTACATTAAAAAGTTTAGATAAGACTTCAACATTACCCTTGAATTCACTTGCCTTTTTCTCATCTTCAAATTCTATAGGATTATTGCAAAATTTATCAATTAACTCCCCCTTTTGAAATAACTTATGATACCAAGTGGTGGAATCATAAACTTCAATCAACGATACTACTGTTTCTAACTGTTGGGATAAATGTCTACATAGTTCCGTTTCCTGAAAGGGACAATTATCGAAGGAAATGCAACAAAAATCATTGTGTGGGGGAACCA
>CAZWEM010000036.1:39302-47922 GCA_964632315.1 uncultured archaeon | reverse complement strand
CGATGGCGAAACCTGAACTAAGCCCGAGTCCTTTGTTACACATCCGTTATTGCCCCGCAGAACTGTTTGTGGTCGCAGCAGAGGTTGGCAGGTACGGAATAGCACATTATTCGGAATGGCCGAATAACGACTGCATCATGACATTCAACGGCTATGTGTGGTACTGGCGCTGTTCACGAGCAGGCAACGTCACTGTTTTCTACAACGGAGAGGAGGCCACCGATGAGTGAGAACGAACGGCTGAGAGAGGTGATGAAAGAAGTTTCGGATGCGTTAGATATCGCTCTTGGCGATACAGACCCTGATTTTCCGGAAGACATGACCGACGATGATATCCGCGACGAAGACCCGGTGTTTTGGGCGTGTAAAACAATTAACAAAGCCCTCGACGCCGAGCCGGAAACGTGCAAGCGAACACTAACCCGCAAAATGAACACTGTGTGGCTCTCCCCGTGCACGCACGCAGACAACGATGTGACTGTCTACTGTGAGCATTGTGGGCTTAAGCTGGAGGTGCAGGAATGACGCAGAAAGAGGCGATTGCGAGATGCAGACCAGTACTGCGTAAGCATTATGAGAATTGGGCGAATCCCGAGAAGCTGACGTGGGAGGAGTATCTCATTGCGGCACTTCTGCAGGAGGAAGCGAAGGCTGTTGTCGCCATACGAAATATAGAATGGTCGAAGGCGAGTAACGCGGTGCTTCCACCTTGGGCGGAGGCCGGAACTAACAAGCTGGAGGTGCAGGAATGATTACGAGAGTTGCGATTGAGGTGAGCTGCGACAATTGTGAGGCAACTATCCAGCAAGTTGTGGGTATTGTTCACGACGACGATGAGATGCCGGCAGTTCATGTTATGAACTTCGAGCGATCTAACTGGGTTTGTCCGGAGTGCGGGCACACAACCTGGATTGGCGACATTGAGACGATTGACGCCGAGGAGCTGTAACATGGCCAAAGTCAGACGTGTTTCGCTGAGAGAGCTGGGAAGGTTAGGGGTGCGGAGGTGGGTTGAGAGGTGGCTGGACTGGAGGTTTGGGTTTGGGGAGGGAGAGGTGCGTACGGGAGTAGTGTTTTTCGTGAAGTGTTTGATGAGACCTGTAAGGTGGGCGAGGTGGAGGTGGCAGTGGCGAGGACGAGGGGGCCCGTAGAGGGTCGCTTTTTTTTTTTCGTTTGGGGTGGGGTTGACTGTTGGTCAACTTGGAAAATGGCGGGGAGATTTTTGAGGGACATTCCCCCCTGGGCGCGCGCGCGTTTTCGGGGGCGCGTGGGGGCGCGTACCTGGGCCTGCTCTCACGCATGACGCGTCGGCGCGCACGTTCGGCCACGCATCGCCTACGCCTGACGCGCGAAGATCAAAAACCGTGCCAACTTTCGTCATTTTGCGAAATTCAACGCGTTTACACCAAAATTATGCGTTTTTACACACATTTATGCGTCGCGCCCGAGCTCACTTTGTGCCCACAACTCGTTACGTTGCAAGCAATTAGTCGCAAATCGTTATGAGTTTTATGCGGTTTATGCGCATCATAGTTATACCCCCACATCGTTACTTAGCGTATAATAATAGAGATAATAGAGAGAGAGAGAGAGAGAGAGAGAATGGAGAAACATAAACGCGCGTAGGCAGGTATATGACTACGCATAAAACGCATAATTCTCATAAAAATCGCTCCAACTTCATACACCACAACAACTTACGTCATCCTGCCCCATGCATAAAAACGCATAATTTACGCATAAACTTGTGTAAACCACAAAACTCCCCCAACTTGGCCCGCTTCTTGCTCTTCGCGCCCGCAAAGAGCACAAACCGTACCAACCCTCAAACCAGCCTTCCAGCCTCAAAAACTGTATTTCCAAATTCAAAAAAATCCCACCCAAAAAACTAAATCCACAAATTCAATCGGCAAACACCTCAGCCGCAAATCCTTTCAGCGCAAAGAATAAAAAATTCGAAAAAAAGTTGTTGACCAGCCGTCAACAGCCGTGGTATTCTTGACCATCAGCAAAAACCGCCGAGCCGCATGGCCGACGGAAACAAAAGCGCCCCACAAGTGGGGCATGGGAGACAGTCATGAGTGACAACGTACAGGTATCGGTCGAGGGAAACGAGCTGGTAGTGCGAATCAAGATGCTCGAGAAAGCGCAGGAAAGCAATTCGGGAAAGACGGACATCGCCTTTCCGCAAGCCAAAGTTGACTTCGCAATCGACGGCAAGTTCGACAATCGCACCGTGCACTTCACTGCATCGGCCTACATGGACATTCCGAAAGATCTTCAGGAAAAGCGTCTTCGTGAGCGAGAAGAGGCAAAGAAAGCAGCCGAAGCGCTCAACGCAAAAGCATCGCCGAAAGTCCTCTTGATCAAGGCGAAGAAGTAACACAGCCGCACGTAGACGGGCGGCCTACGGGCCGCGCCGTTGCGTAGGTCACACTACGGCGTGCGCATAACATAGCCTACGTCCAACCGTAGGCGCACGATGGCAAGCGTACAGCACATACGCGATCCGTAGGAAACACGTATGTGATACCGTGGACACATTCACGGTAGCTGTCAAGGGTACGGCTAACCATGCGACGTGGCCTATACACTGCGCATACGATCGCCTCCGGTACGGTACTGTTCGCCCACCACATAGGCAAGTGTCGCCGATCAAACCTTAGTGCAATCTCACATAGCGAGCGCACTACGTACCGGCCCTAACGGGGCAATGTGACTACCAGCGACACCACCACTGTAACAGCATGGTACACGGACATTGGCGACTCTCAACGGCACGCAATCGGTCCTATGGCCACACTAAGGACGCCCCTACCGCGGAACGTACTACCGCACTACCCCGCACGATGCGACTACGGTAGCTCGCACAGAGTAGCAACGCGCACGGAACATGGGACAGAGCATACTGTACAGTGGGTACATCTAACAGGTGAATGTTAGGTCGGGTTCAACTCCCGAGTATGCTTGAGGAGGACGATATGGTACTGCTCACCGACAATCGGGACACCGTTACGATGTTCCGGGAACACAACATGCATAAGGTAGTGCTACAACGTGAGGGACGGACAATAACCTACGTTCGCACTAATCGCCTCGACACTGCCATTCTGGAAGGAAAAAAGCTATGGCGAACACGAAACGCTCTATGCGAACACAAAGCGCAGTAGCCCAGCGCGAACGCTCTGAAGCCTCGACCAATTCGGACGTCGCCGACTACATGCGACGATCGGACTACGAATACCGTCGCGGTAACCTACATGAATCGCTGAGGCTTGCACAACATGCCTATCACCTTCAGAACATCGCCAGGTAACCCATCGAACGCAAACAACTCAGGAGGCATTAGAATCATGATCAAAAAGGTATCTCTGCTCGTGAAGGGCAGCGAACAACTCGCCATAGAACAGGCACGTAAACACGGACTGAAGGACATCTCAGTAGCAACACGCAATTGCTCGGGAATTACCGTATTGTGGGCAACCACGAACGATATGAAGACGCTCGTTCACTGGATAACCCAGGACCGCGCGAACGTCCCCCCATACCCAGTCGGTGCGCTCATGTCCTACCACGCAATGTGAGGAGGAACAAGTGAACGAGACATCACCACAAATGGCCGCACGAATATTAGCCGGCTCGGGTGGTTGGGAAGGCAGACTATACTACGATCTCTACGACATACTCGAGCAGGCCGATAGGATGGCAAAGGCAGCTGGAACAACTATCGATGAACGAACAGTGATCGCAATTATCATCGCTTGGGAAAACTCGCATCCCGGCATAAACTCGTATCAGTGAGGAGGGAACAATGCGAATGGAACAGGTGAAGGTCTATACCTTCGATGAACTGGACGAGAATGCGAGGGAAGTAGCTCGAGCGTGGTATCGCGAGGGCGCCCTCGATTACGAATGGTGGGACAGCGTCTACGATTGGGCGAAGGAAGCCGGCCGCCTAATTGGCATCACCGTCGATCGCATCTACTTCAGTGGCTTTTCCTCACAAGGCGATGGCGCCTGCTTCGAAGGACGCTACTCATACGCGAAGGGCAGCGTGAACGCAATCAAGAAGGAATTCCCGAGCGAGCCCAAACTTTACCGCATAGCCGAATTACTGTACGACGTTCAGCGCCACAACTTCTACTCAATCGGCGCCCGCTGCGCACATCGTGGACACTACTACCACAGCGGCTGCATGGCGATAGACGTATGGCCGGACGAAACAATGAGCGAACGTACAACGCTGTCCGAACTACACGAAGAATACATCATCGATGCGATGCGTGACTTCGCCGACTGGATCTACAAAAAACTTCGTGAGGAATACGAATACCTCATGAGCGACGAACAGGTTGACGAGACAATACTCGCCAACGAATACGAATTCACAGCGGAAGGTAACCGCTGGTAGGAGGCAACATGACGACAAACGATCTCAAGAAAGGCGCTCGCGTACAACTGCGCAATGGCTGGTACGCCACCATCGCAGACAACATGCGCGGTAACACTCGCATGGCCACCGTCGAGGGCTTTGTCACCGAAACCGGCAGTGTCTACTCACACGACATCATCTATTTCGTCGAGGCTGACGGCACACTCACGCCCATCGAACACACGCCGGCTCAGGTAAAGCTGCGCGAACGTATCGCAGCCATGGGATTCTAACCATGCGCAACAAAGCACAGTTTCAACCCAGTCGGCCACCTCGAGACTGGTATGACAAGCGCAAAAATCATCCTGATATCGCAGCACTGCGAACAATCATTCGCAGGCTACGCTTGCACGGATGGCGAATTGATTTCATCTGGGACGGCGAGGAATCCAATACGCATCTCACCACAAAAGACGCGTGCATGGTCGCCTCAAACCTCGACTCGTACCACATACACTTTCGTCGAGGCAAAGCCACATCGTGGGTCTACCTCATAAACGGGCAGTTTCCGGACGTGATCTGCGACTTCTCAGTCAACATCGAACCTATCATGGGGCCGATCTGCGATCGATTCGAGGAAATGTGGGAGGGAGGAAACAGATAAACATGATACGCTACATCGTCGAAACCGTTTCGAGCAAGCGTGACGTTTACGGGAACTGCTACCACTACGCGGTTATCACCTCAACAAAGACCGGTAAAAAACTCATCATCAAACACTGCGGAGGTCCCGACAACGCAAAGCACTATGTCCACAAAGTCGCCGACTGGAGCGAAATGCACGCGACCGAAACGATCTACCCGATCCGTCGGTATAACCAATATGCCGAGTACGCAGAGAAGGAACCTCATTCTTTCTACGAGCACGAACTAACCGACGAGATGCTTCTCGGCATTGAGAAGTAAAACCCATACGAGGAGGAACAGATGAACATGACCGACACTACGAAAGCACGGCTCATTCAGGAGCTATTCGCGCAGGAAAAGAAGAACCCTACGCGTAAGATCCTGTTCTCCGTAGACGTCTTGCCGGCACTACTTCGCTATAGAAACCGTAAGCAGGAACACTTCATTGTTGTGACACTCAATGGAGCTAACGAAGTGATTCGGCTACACGTCATCACAAAAGGCCTCGTAAATCGTACCCTCGTTCACGCACGCGAAGTGTTTCGTACTGCTCTGTACGATAACGCAGCCTCCATCATCATCGCGCACAACCACCCTTCCGGCAGCGTCGATCCATCAAACGAAGATACCGAAGTGACCCAACGCATGAAGGGAGCCGGCGACATCATAGGAATAGCTGTGCTCGACCACATCGTATTTTCAAAACGAGGCTACTACAGCTATCGCGAAAACGGAAGGATGTGAGGAGGAACAAATGAGAAGAACAGTAAAGGGCACTGCCACGATCGAGCGCACACTATTCCCTTACCAGGTAGGAATGGACCCGCATGATTATCGCGAATGCCCCTTCAAGATCACCGCGGACTACACCATAATCTATGGTGAGCCGCCAACGTTCACCGCAAACCACGACTCACCATCATTCAGCGAGCCTGGCTCACCGGACGAGATTGAGCTCGACAACATAACCATACACGATGTCGAGCGCAACCACACTACAACGGACGTGGATATGTGGGATCTGTGCCTCGAAGTCATCCTGCGACTCAAACAGGAAGCATTCTACGACGCGAAAGGTTAACCTATGACACCTCCAGGTTTTGTATTCTACAAAGGCCCCTCGCAGCTCGATGGTGCACCGATCGTGGGAATTCTGACCGTACGTAGTCGTAACCAAAAAACCGGTAAGATGCTGCAGACGTGGATAATGCGCTCCGACATAGCCCCACTGAATGCCATCACACACGGGCAGGATGAAAGCATATGTGGAGATTGCCCACTTCGCCCGTCACAAAATGGTGTGTGCTATGTCGCAGTTTTTCAAGCTCCACGCCAGATCTGGCAAACGTACAGTGAGGGTGGCTACCCACCGATCGCCGACTGCGAACAAATCCCCTATCGCGGCCTCCGCATGGGTTCCTACGGCGACCCGGCAGCGATACCATTCAAGGTGTGGAAATCCCTCTTGGAGCGAACGCCGTATCACACCGGTTACACACATCAATGGCGTTCGCATGACGAATTACGGGGGGTATGCATGGCCTCCTGCGACAGCAAGGACGAAGCAATCGAGGCTATGAGTCGAGGCTGGAAGGTCTTCCTTGTGAGCCCAAAAGGGCGGACGGCTCGACACGTAACAGCTGAAACGCGCCGGCTTTTCATCGAGTGCCCAGCTGCCGAGGAAAGTAGCAAGGGTTCGACGTGCGAACGCTGCCGACTGTGCGACGGAACACGGGCGAACATTGCAATAATGGTGCACGGAGGAGGTGCGAGGAGGTTTAACGAAAATGCGCTCACGATTTGAGATAGGACAACTGGTTGTGTGCGTCAAAGAAGGTGAATGGCGCAACGTATCGCGTGAAGCTGGGACGGGCCCGCAGCACGGCGACCGACTTATTATCGTACAGATAGAGCTCCCGCATCCGCTAATGGTATTGTTCGGCTACACGGACTATATACCGTACTTAGGATTCTCTGAGTACCCCACGGCGCTCTATCGTGAGGATTGTTTCGCACCCATCGAATACTGGAATGATCGGGTGCAAACGCCCGAAAAGGCAACAAAACCCGAGGAGGTATCACAGTGAATGAACGAAGACCTTCAAAGAAAATGGGACTGAGGATGGCAATCTACGCCCTTATCAGTGGCCTAACAACAAGCGTCGTCGATCCCCGGACAGTAAAGCGCGCTCGCTCTATCATCAAGCGCAGGAAGGGTGGTGGTCGCCCGCACCCAGGTAGCAAGAAGCGCTACCACAAGGGCGCGTTCGGAAAAAGCGCAGGAGAACGCAAGTACAAATGGTGAGTGACGTCATATTTCGTGCCGGCAAGCGCACCATCGAACTGGACACTCTCGCCTCACGCGCCCTACGTCTTCCCAACAACCGAGTGATCGTGTCCTTTCGAGAACGGTCCTCGCTGAAGGGCAACATTGCCGGCGCACTCTACGGGCACGCATCTGAGGTAAGGGAGCTGTTGCTGCAGCTCATTCGCGATATCGATATGTAACATGACAGGAGGAGGTAGCTGTGCAAAATGGAAGGGACTGGATCGCATTACGTGACGCCTTTAAAGAGCTTGCTGCGAAAATGGCAGCAGCAGAGAACGAATTGGTCACGGAGCAAGATGTATGTAGCTGGAAAAAGTGGGGCAACAATTACGATGTCGTGCCACTATACCAGTGTGAGTGTGATGGCAGAATGCGCCCATTCCCCGCATCAGGTGCCTTGCGTGACGGTGCCAAACCACACTGGGTCAACCCATGCCACGATTGGGACGACGACAAGTTCTGCTCAGGCTGCGGCCGACTTATCGAAGAGGAGTAACAACGTTGACAGTTCGTCAACGAACAACTAAACTCTCACAGGAGGACAATGATGAATGTGCGCATAGGTTTCACGAAAGCTGAATACTTCGGCCTACCGTGGCACACGCCGGATCCTTTCGGCATCGAAGACTTTGACTGGGAAGTCAAATACGCCACGTACACCAAGCCTGTGGTAAGGGGTTTCCTGGAAGGAGCCCTGAAGCAACCTATCCAAGACAAGCTTACGGAGGTTATGAAAGACCACGCGCTGTTCACGCGCTTCTTCTCGTTGCACAACGGCTGGTCGAGAGACCGCCCTTTCGGCGGACGAACCCGAAAAGCTGAAGAGCTCCCCTGCCGGTTCAAGAGTTCGAGCAACGCTGAGTTTCGTGAGAAAAAGATCGCGCGTCTTGCCGCGGAGGTGAATGCGAAGCTCACAAACGAAGACTGGCAACTATCTGCTAAGGCCATCCTTGTCGAAAGAGTGAACGATAGCCTTCTCTTTTGGATCCAAATGGAGAACAACGGTACTCGCGACCGCTTAGGCAACTCGTTCCGCCACGACGATAGCTTCATAACTTGGATCGACACGCTCATCGAGGACAGCGCCTACTGGAAGAGCGAGCTTAAAGCCGCGCAAAAGAGCGTTGCGATAATGGAAGAGGCGTTAGGAAAGGTGAAGGACGCAATCCAGAAAAAACGTACTGAAGCGTTCGAGAAGGCGGTGTTTAGCGAGGAAAGCACGATCCCGAAAG
>CAZWEM010000036.1:33298-39202 GCA_964632315.1 uncultured archaeon | reverse complement strand
GATGACAGTGTACAAAGTTGTACGAGCAACGTCGAAAAAGGGTGTGTACAGATCCGGGGTCATAGACGGATGGTTCGCACTTCGCTACCAGCTGGGAAAGCTCACAAGGAAACGTCGTAAAACGATAGGGCTTTTCGTGTTCATCGACAGGTATGAAGCTTTTCATTACGCACTGAAAAGCTACGATCTACTCGGAAAGGGAATCGTCCTTTCGGGAGAAGTTTCTGACAAGCTTGTCAGGGAGCCCGACGGAATTCTCGAAAAGGATTTCTTTGACGAATGTGCTGCAGATGAACACGTCTCTCCCATCAAAGCTCGACGCATACGCAAGCTGTACCTGAACTATACGGCAGGATTCTTCGTAGGACCGTACAAGAGACCCTGCTTCCCTGAGACGTATCTTGTTCCGAGCTTTCGCCCCACCAGAGTAGAGGAGGAATGACTATGACAAACGAAGTCGCGACATTTGTCGAGGAGAAGCTCGCCCATCCCGCAACGGGATCGGCATTCGGCTTTCACATCGTACAGGGCTGGAACGAGAACAAATACCACTGGTTCCTCCAGAACATTCTCGGTTACCGGCCGCTCAAAGGCAAGCGGCCCCTCATATTCGGTGGAGTCTGGCACGACTCACTCGAGTTCATCTACAAAAACGCGTACGATGTGCCCAATGGTTTGGAGGTGTGTCGTGCGCTCATCGACGCGCGCCGCAAAGAGTACGAACTCCCTGAACATGCCGACGAGGATGCCGAGCGCATGCCCAAGATGCTTCTCACTTGGGGAAACAAGTGGGCCATCCACGACCAGGAAACGTACAACATCATCGAGGTTGAGGAAGAGCACTGGGTCACCCTACGAAACGGCGCCAAGTTCTCTTTCCGTGCTGACATTCTGGTGGAGGACCGCGAGAATGGCGCGTGGTATCCGATGGACCACAAAACAACCGGCTACTCGAAGGACAAGATGATCCAAAGCGTCGAGCTGCAGGATCAGTGCACAGCTTACCTCCTGGGGCTCAAGCGTGTGTACCCCGAGCATGCTGATCGTATCGTGGGACTCATCCCAGACGTCGCCTACAACCGCGGTAACGTGTTCGACGCCGTACGTGGGCCGGCAATTATCCGGGAGAAGCGTCGACTCATCACCTACGAGATGGAGCTCGTCGGCCTCATCGACGACATGGCTGAAAAGGTGGCGAAGTTTCGAAGCGGCAACTACCCGCCATGGTACTTGTTCCCGCACAACGGAAAGGATGATTCGTACTTCGGCTGTGACTACAGTGATATTTGTCACTCGGTGCTGCCCGAGGACCCGAACGTCGCTCCTCCCGAGTACTACATCGATGAGAGCGTTCGAAACGGCGACTTGGAGGCAGCAATCGCACAATGGGCCAGCGCAATCGCTGGGAAGGAGACAACGGAGTGAAGGTATTCGAACATCCTAACTTCAACAACGGAGAGGGCTGCCTGGTATGTGGGCTACCGACAGACAAGCCGGTTGTGCTGGTTCCGATCGAGGGAACTGGTGACGGACTCACGTTTGAGGCAATGCAGCTGCACTTGGACTGTATCGATCTTCGAGCGATAGATGGGATAGGCAGAATTGCGCTTATCCAGACATTCAAACCCCAAAAAAGAGGAGAGTGACCTATGAGTAGCTACATCGATCTCACCATCAGTCCGAACTACGTTCCGGGCTGGAAGACCTGGGAAGGAGTACGTGAGCTCATCCAGAACGCGTTTGACCGCGAGCGCGAGGATGTGCCTTCAGTCGATCCGGCAACGCGTGTATGGAGCACGCATCCGTCGACGATTGACTACGATGAGATGGACGAGACTCTCACCATCTCGAACAACGACACCATACTCGATCGCCGGACGCTCATGCTCGGGGAAGGAACGAAGAGTGAGGGCGGCAGCACGATCGGGCAGCACGGCGAAGGATACAAGCTTGCCCTTCTCGCACTGCTTCGGGCAGGACATGCGGTGGAAATCGACAACGGAAACCAGCTGTGGGAACCGGAATTCGTCGAGAGTGCTAAGCTGCACGCTCGCGTCCTTCGAATCAACTTCCACAAAGGAACGCCCGGCAACAAGGCTCTCACCTTTCGCGTCCGCGACATGTCAACATCGCAGTGGGAAACGATCCAGGACAACGTACGACGACTGCACGAATCAGGCGAAGAGCTGCGTGGCGAGGGAGGATGGGTACTCACTGATGATCGGGAGCGCGGCCGGTTGTACGTTGGTGGCATATTCGTTACGAACCTCGACTCCTCGTTCCTGTACGGCTACGACTTCGACCCCTCCACCCTTCACCTCGACCGCGATCGTTCGACGGTTGACAGTTTCAACCTGCAGTGGGAGTGTGGAAGAGTGCATGCCGGCACGGGAGAAGCTGGCCTGGATCTCGCGTTTCAGGCTGTGATGGAGGACACAGCAGACGCACGCCGGTTCGTCTCAGGAGCAAGTGAGTTACTGAGGGATCTCAGTGACAAATCGTACGAGCACTTCCGCGCGAAGTTCGGAGAGCGGGCAGTACCGGTATCCTACCAGTATGAGGTAAGCGAGGTAGCCGCACGCTACCCCAACGTGAAGCCTGTGATCGTCGGTGATGCGATGAAGGTCTCCATCCTCGAGAGCGAGGGCTACCGTGCATGGATCGTCGGCCAGGAAAAGAAGCCCGAGGAGACGCCCGAGTTCGTACTGCGGTCGTTTCTCGCGGACAACAAAGAGTACTTCTCACAGGTACTCGCTGACAAGTTCAACGCCGAAATCATCGAGCGCTGTGAGAGGGAGGGATGGGTGAATTGAAGGAGGCAAAGAAATTTACACTGGAATTTGACTTCTCTCCCGGCGCAGGCGATACGGTTACTGCCTTTGGGGGCGACGTGGTAGAGTTTAGAGGCACAGTGAAAGCATTCTATGCGTGGATGGAAGCGCATGATACAAGTAACATCGCTGAGATTCTCATGGGGATGCTCGATTCGCACATTCTGGACGGGAAGTATTTGATGACGTATGCCGCCATCGGACTTCGTGAAACTGTGATCGAGGCTGAGGAGAGCATTGCCCGCATGGAGCTATTAGAAGGAGGTCAAAATTGAAGTACGATCTCAGCAGGTTGCCTGGCGTTCTGCGCCGGCAGCGTGCGAAGTTGGGCCTTACACTCGAGCAGATGGGCAGCCGTCTGGGCTATACAAAAAGCATGATCCACCGACTCGAGAACGACAACCTCGAGGCCAGGAGGATGCCGACAGCCGAACGTTTGTTCGAGATTGCCGAAGCATACGAGTTCTCCATTGAGAAGGAGTTGGGAGTGAAGGATGCGAAAGTTCGTCATTAGTCTTGCGTTGCTGGTAGCAATCACCTCGATGCTAAGCGCCCAGCAACGTATTGTGAGCCTCGACAAGTTGAACGGAACCGACTGGATGGCTCTCACCAGTAGCGAGCGCGTTGAGTTTGCTCGCGGTTACTTACTGGGGATGTGGACAGTCATCCACGTCATGGAGCTGTTCCCGCTCACTGACGAACTGCAATACTTGCGGCTGAAATTCCAGCTCATACTGCGCTACCAGGCAACAGCCCTCGCCCTTGCGACAACACGCTACTACGTCCAAGGAGCGAGGGAGCGGCAATTGGACATGTACCAGGCATTCTTTCTGGTGATACGAAATGGAGGAATGAATGAGCGATAAGACGGTATTGAACACGGCAGCCCCTCGCCCACCGATCTACCTGCAGGACATGATCACCGAGGAGCGCGAGGCGCAGATGCGAGAGTATGTGAAAGCTCTCGTCTACGGGTTTTTTGGCACCGGGAAGACCAAGTTCGGAGGCACGTTCCCGGCACCTTTCCTCATCGACTTCGACAAAGGCTTTCGGACGATCCTTCCCGAAGAGGGTGGAGAGCCGTTGAAAGGCGTGTTCTTCAAGCGCGGCGACAGGTTCTTCAAGAGGCTAAATGCGCTGTGCCTCGACATCCGGAACCGCACCGGCGCATTCGCCGAGGGAGGTGAGTGGGGCGACAGGAAATCTATCATCTTCGACGGTTACACCGCCTTCGCCAACAGCTGCATGTACGAGACGGTGAAGTTCGACAGTGGGCAGGATCCCCTTGTCTACCGGCCGCAGTACGACGAGTACTCGCGACTGTACAACAAGATGGAAGAGATTACTGGGCTTCTGCAGGATGCGCCCTTCAACGTCCTTTTCACCGCGAACGCTGACTGGGACAAGGACGAAGCAACAGGCAGCACAGTCGGAAAGATCGACATTCTCGGCTCGTTCCGTACCGACGTTGGCCGGCGATTCGATGAGGTCTACTACCTCGAGAAAAAGCGCACGGCGCAAGGTGTAGCCTACCTCGCTCATCTGCGCTTCCATCCGAAGTTCGCCGTCAAGTCGCGGACGAAGGGTACGCCGGACACAATCGAAGATCCCACTTTCGAGAAGCTGTACAGCGGTGGGTTCGTGCGGTCGTAGCGCGATGGAGCTGATCAACGTTGCGCTACTTGCACTGTTCGTTGTGGGTGCTACAGCATTCCTCATAGGAGCGGCATGGATGCTCATGCAATTTCTCCTGTTCATTGTACTGGAGCTCGTAGCACATATAAGGTGGCCCCACGATCGTTCCACTCGTGGAGCATGGGTGGACGAAAAGCTGGGAAGATTCGATTGAGGAGTAAATATGGCAAGCACAAGAGACAATGCCCGCTTTCTTGGGGAGCTTATCGTGAGTTACCCACTCGATGTCGCAATCGAATGGATAGAGCGTAACCTGAACCCGGAAGACGTGTTCGACGAATCGCGGCTCGAAGACTGGGCGAAAGAAAACGGGTTCGAGGAAAAATAGGAGGATCCGGAATGAAAGACGATGGAGGACCGGCGTTTCCGGTACAAGAACAAACAGACAAGGCATACGACCTTTGGAATCCATCACCGGGAATGTCCCTTCGTGACTGGTTCGCGGGGAACGAAAAGTCCGAACCAGAAATCATGAGTATATCCGCATCCAATGAATTTCTTGGTAGACCGAGAGACCATGAGTGGGACTATAAAAAAGATTACCCGAAACTGCTTGCTAAATGGCGTTACGCATGTGCCGACGCCATGCTCGCCGAACGCGAAGGGAAAAACGGTTTCGAGGAAAAGGAGTAGCAAATGCGATTCAAAGTTTGGGGCACGCCGGATGCCGAGCAGACGGTAACCCTTCGGCTTTTTCAGGGAACTGATGGAACAGCTACACTGTGCGCTGTGTACAGTGACGGTAGCATACGAAACAACCTACTGGAGTTGCGATACGGGTGCGTCTATCGGTACACAGATGTCGAGGACGATCTTGGACTCCAGTTAGAGCCCATCAGCGGCAAAATCGTTGTAAGATGACACCATGAAGACAAAGACAACGTGGGATGGCGGAGGATTTTATGTCGACGTGACTCCGGAGAACCCAATTGAGGCACTCATCGTGAAGATGAAACCGGAGATCAAATTCGAGCTCTGGCAAGATTTCCACACAGGCGACTACTACTTCAAGTTCCTACCTACTGTGGGAATGATGCGCAGAGAATTCGCAGAAGACATCGAGAAACTATTTAGCACGCAAGTGCCAAAGGAGACAAGCATGACATTCAGTGAAGCATTGGGGATGGTTCGGAACGGTTTTCAGATAGCTCGCAAGGGCTGGAACGGCAAAGGGCAGTACGTTTTCTACATGCGAGGCTACCCCGATGGGGTCGTCGCGAATGAGTTGACAAGGCAGGCGACCGGCGAGGATATAGTGAAAGTTCAGCCGTATCTTGCTATGATGACGGTGCAGGGAACGATCGTCCCGTGGACTGTCTCGCAGACCGATCTGCTTGCGACCGACTGGACGGCAAACCCCAATAGTAGCATCTGAAGC
>CAZWEM010000036.1:0-33198 GCA_964632315.1 uncultured archaeon | reverse complement strand
AGGATGACTCGCAACGTCACACTCGCTCTCTACGATCTCGCTCACATTCCCATTACTCACTAACAGGTAGCGGTTAGGGGGGTTCGATTCCCCCCACCTGTGTCGGGGCAGTAAGCCCCACCGTAGCCTCGCGTTGAGGCTATACCAATCGCTCCTCCGGGAGCACAAGGAGGCGCATATGCGCGTAGATGTTTCCAATCTCGAGACTGATGGCCTGCCCGATCCCCCACTGGACGTTGCTCTGTATGCGGGAAGCATCCTGAAGCACGAGTGGACCAAGACCAAGACGAATGACCCGATGCTGTCATTGGACATCGAAGTCATCGAAGGTCCGGTGCAGGAGAACGGTGCCGACCCGCAGGGGCGGAGAGTCTTCGATCAGCTCGTGCTGCCGCAGAAGACCCACAAGGATGGTGGAAAGATGGCGCGGGTTCGCCTGAACCAGTTCCTCACCGCGGCCGAAATTCCGTTCGACGACAGTGGGTTCGACGACGACGAGCTGGACGGGAAAGTCGTGTACTTTCGCACGAAGCAGGAGCCGTTCGAGGGCGAGGCGCGGCATCGCGTCGCAAAGTACGTCCCCGCACCCACTGCCAGCTGACGGCCTGCAGCCACCCTTACTTGGACAAGGGCGGCCTCCTAACGGGGCCGCCTTTTGTTTGGAGGCAATAGTGAAAATCAAAAGCATAACAGTCGAGAATATCCGAACAGGCTTCAATACTGGAAGCTTAGTCTGTGCGATCCGTGTACAGGCAGGCGGGAAACCGATAGCCACAGCAGATGACCTGAAACCTTTCATAGATCGGACACGCCTCGCGCTTCTCGGAGCGAAGTGGCACTTTCTCCTTGAGGGGTTTGAACTCGTGCCTGTGACAGAACTCCGGGTACTTGTAGGGGCCCTGCGTGCTACCTACCCGCAGTGTGTCACGTACCTCTACTGGCAAGGTAATCCAACATCGGAAGCCTTGAACATCGCAAACTGGGTCATCTACCGAGTACTCGCAAGACGTTATGCGGGAACTGCGGTAAACGAACTCCATCTTGTGCTCGAGGACGGCACCGAGGACGAGCCCACAATTCTCGCCTCCCAGCAGATGAAGCTGTATGTCGAGTTCGGTCCAGAGCTCGATCCGAACGACGGACTGGCGTGGCTCGCAAGAGCACGTTACCCGTGGGCGATCGCTACGACCTCGCGTGAGGCCTATCGTCGCACACTCTACGAGGAAAAGGAGGTGAAGGATGAGCACAGCGGTACTGTTGGTGATAGTGGGAGGACTGATAGTCCTCGTGGTGGTGCTCGAGCTGCGAAACCGAAGACAAGCCGGAAGAAGTGACGGGCAGGTGGCGCGAGACAAGAACGACGCCATCAATAAGGCGACAGCAGAACACGAACAGGAGGTAAAGGATGCGACGGGTAATATGTCTGATAGTGAGCTTGCTTCTGATCTCGAGCACAATCTGGGCGGTGGACAACAAGACAGGCCCGACTGACACGCCTACTGTTACTGTCCTGAACTCACCAGCCGACATCTCGAAAATAAGCGAGTATCCCGTGTTCGCGTTGAACCGTGCCGCTGCCGAGAAAGCTGACCAGAACGCGAAAGATCTCTCCTACCTGCGCTCTACGGTCATTCCCGCAAAAGACAACCTGATCAAACAGGTGACCGAGGATCTCGACAAAGCGCAGCGTCAGCGCGATCTATTCAAGACAGCCGCTGTCGTGACCACAGTTGCGTTTCTCGTAATGACAGCAATATCGATTATCCAATAAAGGAGTGCCACATGCGTTACATCCGAAAGCTGATAAAACCCGGTTACGCTCTGGAAAGTAAGCGCGCCGTGTGGGGGACCGGGCCCGCCGGCGATGTGGCACTTGCATTCATAGGAGAGGCACCTGGGGCGGATGAAGACGCTACTGGGGACCCATTCGTAGGTAGGGCAGGGGAGAAGCTCGACAAGGGCCTTGCAATGTGCGGGATCTATCGCCCAAAGTGTTGGGTCACGAACGTCCTAACGCGCCGGCCGCCTGAAAACAAGTTCAACTCGAAGGAAGCGATCGAAGCCCTCCAGCACGAGATGAACGGATTCTGGGAGGAGCTGGAGTGGCTTGTCGCAGAGAAGCACCTGCGCGTTGTTGTGGCACTCGGCGCGAACGCCTTCAATACTCTCGGTATCGAGGGAAGTGTCACAGATGTCCGCGGATCGGTATTCGCTCTCTCACTCAAAACACGCTCTATCGTTGAGGATCCTTCCGAAGAATATGACCTTCTGGTCATTCCCACCTACCATCCTGCAGCCTTCCTTCATGCACGCTTTGTCAATACATCCAAAACAGATGACGATGCTATCGGCCAGGGGACCGTAGATCGTGAACTGGTGTGGCATGCTGACCTCACGAAAGCTGAACGTATCGCGCGCGAAGGTTGGACGCGCCCCAAAGAGCGCTTCAACATTTACCCCACCCTCCAAGATGTCCGCGCGTTTCGGGATCTTGCCCTAAAGCGTGATCGCCTCATAGCAATCGACATTGAAACCACCGCACTCGAAGGTGGCACAACCGTTTGCATCGGATTCGGTTGGTCGAAAGAAGATGCGATCTGCATACCGCTGTTGAAGCAGGGTGGGGGAAAGTACTGGCCTGATGATGAGGTCGTAGAGGTACGAAAATTGGTAGGAGAGGTGCTACAGGGCGCACGTCTTGTACTGCAGTACGGGCTGTTCGATATCCCATTTCTCTACCACGATAGCTATCCTGCAACGATGCGCTCAGTCGAACACGACACCCTACTAATCCACCACGTAATCTCCCCCGAGCTTCCTCATAACATCGGATTCATCACCTCTGTCTACGGTGACACACCGTTCTGGAAAAACGTACTGAAAAAGGATGTCAGTATTCTTACCCTCCCCGATAAACGTGTCCGGACCTACAACTGCCGCGACTGCGTTGTTCTACTGCAGGATCTCCCAGGACTCCTCGAAGACCTTCGTGAAAGCGGATCAGAGAGTGTGTACTACGAAGAAGAACTTCCCCTGTTGCCAGCAACGATGGAAATGATGCTCACCGGTGTGTTGGTGGATAAGGAAGAGAACGAGCGGTGGCGTACTCGCCTCGAGAAGGAGATGAAGACAGCCACAAAGTTCCTCTACGAATCCGCGAACTTACCGCCGGAATTCAAGCTTACCAACGATTCCGACTTACGCCTTTTCCTCTACGGTCTGCCTGATTCGAAGTATGGGGCGGCTGCCGCGCGTCAGGCAAAGCGACTTTCGGCGAAGGTAGTACGAGATGACACGCAAGCGTTTGCCGACGATTCTGCAGTAGTACGTGTGTGGGAGAATACGACACCGCTGTGGCAGCCGATAGGGTTCAAGGGAAAGCGTACCGATGGTCAGAAGCTCATGAAAACTGACAAAGGCAACAGAATGCGACTTCGAGCTTTCGCCCAAAAGCGCTATGACCAGCTTTGTCTCTACCGTCGGCCGACCGAGGAACATGAGGCGGAGAAAGCTCAGCTCGACAAACTCTTCAAGTGGCTCACTGCCTACGACATATGGGCGCGAAACGAGAAACTCATCTCCACTTACACTCGCCTCAAAACCGACGAGAAGGGACGTATCTACACCCACCTCTCACCGATCGGCACGGCAACCGGACGTTACTCGTCGAAAGATATTGATCTACAGAACTGGCCGAAACGCGAAAAAGACGCGCGAAAGTCGTTCATTGCGCCGCCTGGCCGCCTGTTCATCAGTGCCGACTACATCAACCTCGAGGTCGGAACCATGGCCTATGAGACGATGGAGCCGAACCTCATCCGCATATTCGAGGAGGGGCTTAACCAACACGATATCAACACCCGCGACCTTTTCCAAATCGACAAGGACGACAAGAAGTGGGACACGATGCGTCGGGCGGCAAAAACGGTACAGTTCGGCCTGTTCAATTATGGGGGAACTGAGCGCGGTATTTACGAGAAAGTCATAACTGAAGTGCCTGACATTCGCTTGTCCTTCGCCGACTTCCAGCGCGCGACCCGTCGCTACTTCGAGGCTAACCCTACCTACGCATTGTGGCGCCAGCTGGTCGAGGACAACATCAACAAACCCGGCATCCGACAGGAAGATATCCCTGAGCAGTACAGAGGTCGCATTCGCTATAGGAAGTACACCAGTGCCTTCAAGCGGACACGCACCTTCTATGGCGACAAAAATGGTATTGTTCGGCAAGCACTCAACTTTCCCGCTCAGTCAGCAGCCGCTCACGTTATCAACATGGCAACGATTCGTCTCCACGACATCATGAGAGAACGGGAGATGCGCTCTGTGTTCCAGATACAGATTCATGACCAACTCATATTTGAGGCATGGGAGAACGAGGTGGAGGAGCTGATCAACCTTGTGAATGAGGTGATGGCAGCACAGGTCGACTTCCGCGGAAGGATCGTGAAGTTCCCGGTTGACGTTGAAGTTGGTGGAAGCTGGGGTGACTTGAAGGCGTTTGAGCGGGATGCGGCATAATGGCAAACTGGATAGACTTCAACACAGGGAAGCCGCGGCCCCTCCGGCAATCGAAATTCACCGCAGACAACCCTCCGAAACCTTTCGACGAAAGACCTATTTCGCACTTGTGGAAGCCGGAGCCTGGAGACGCACTCGTCCCTCAGAGAGGCTTCATCACAGATCTCATACTGGCAACCCGACTTATGGAAACGACAACTGAGTACGTTATCTGGTCTGGGCTCAATCTACTAAGCGCCGTTGTTCGCAGGATGGCGTGGCACGGTCCGTGGTATCCGGATCCGTTGTGGCTCAACCTGTTCACCGTCCTCGTTGGGCAACCTGGGATGAAGAAAACGGCAGCCATAAACGTCGTGGACAAAATAGCCCAGCGGTTCATCGATTTCGAACCAGATAATCCCGAGAGGGTTCGTGAGTATCTCAATGTTTTCCGCGGAAAAATAACAGCTGAAGGACTGAGTGCGTGGCTGAAACCCCAAGCGCAGACCACAACTCGCAGTGACGGAACACTCGTAGAGGTGGACCGCGGTAGCCAAGTGTCGTTTTTCCTCAACGAGTTGGTGAAGCTCGTCAATAAGGCGAAGTACAACAACACACTCATTGGCGCCCTAACTTCCTTCTACGACGGACTGGACGCTGATGAGGTGTACACGAAGGGCGACGGACATGAGAAGCTTCGCAACATCTACATGACTATCCTCAGTGCGGCGACTCCGGACAACTTCAAAAACTCCTTCCCCGAAGACGCTTCTGGTGGAGGGTTTGTAAGCCGGCTCAACATCGTGTACTGTAGGCAATCAACGAGATGCTTTCCGCGGCCTTCAGTCCAAGACGGGCTACCAACACTCGACGATCTTGCTGAGAGGTTGTGGTGGATCTCGCGATATGCACGAGGAGAATATCACTTCACTCCCCAAGCAGATGAGTTTTACCGAAAGTGGTATGAGGGGCACTGGACGAAAAAGCGCTCGATGAGCGAGGAGGAACAGAATGAAGTCGCCCGCAAAGACATCAATCTACTCAAGGTCGCCACGCTGCTCCGGATACAGCGATACGAAGTTGGCAATGAGATCTCGCTTGACGACCTGTTCAGTGCGAAAAAGATCCTTGACGTCGCCTACCGAAACGGATCTGAAGCGACTGATGGTGTTAGGCTGGGTCCGGAGGCGAAAGCCCGAAAGAACATTAGCAACATCATTGAGCGACATACTCCAATTACACAACGCGAACTTACCCGCAAAGTCAGTCGATATTGTAGCGCGGACGAACTTCGACATCATCTACACCAATTGGTGGAGACTGGCGATGTTGCGATATTGTCGGATGATGGCGAACTTACAGACAAGGTGAAGAAGGACGGCCTTCAAACATACGTTTGGGCGAGTGGAGAAGATGACTGAAAGCGGTCGACCGAAAGCGATAGACGTTGCGCAGCTCAGCGAGGAGGACGTTCTTGCCCTCTACGTCCAGCTCGGCAACAGTATCGCCAAAACAGCTAAGCGCCTCAAGGTAAGCAAGCGTACTATCCAGCGTGTCCTTCGCACCTATACGCATCGCGGCCGGCCGCCAGGGGAAGGATACTACACGCTCAAGCGCTGGCTCAAAGCTAATCCCACTGTTGACCCTATGCGTGCGAAGGCCTCCGAGGTAGCTCGCGAGAGCGGGATGCCCTACAATTACGTCAAATCGTTTCTCTGGCGGATGCGGCGCGACTATCGTTTCGATGTGGAGAAGCAGGTCACTAAGCTGTTCGCCCGGCGCCGGTACGTCGTTGATGTGAAAGGACGAAAGATCCCAACTGCTGCAATCGATGTGTGGCGCCTTCCGGCAATGAAGCCGGAGGACACCCACGTTACGTTCATCGCAAGTTTAAAAGACGGCCGACGAGTATGTTTTCGATATTCCCTGCTTTCGGATCGCCCAGCGAAGGATCCACGGGAATAGACAGCAGTCGCAACACTCCCTCATACTCACGTCCCTTGTCGATAGCTTCAAGCCCAAGCATCGCATGTCGTAGGATGTTGGATCCTGGAACGAACATCTGAGTGATCTGGCCTGCAGCCCACCTCACGTTCGCAGCCAGTCGCTTCTGCTTATCCGCAGGCGTGAGAGCCGGTCGCTGGTAAGCGTTGTAGCCGCTCATTCTGTCCAAAAGCTCGTTCACGAACTGATAGTATGGCCCACCATTGATGAGCATCTGGCCCTGCAGTGTGAAGTCAGTGGGACGAATTCCGAACACCTTGCCGAAGGTCGTAGTAAGAGCCGCGGTAGTTGCAGCAAGTCGGACACCGGTTACAAGCTTCTCCGCGGTCGAGAGATTCGCGAACCCTCTTCGAAGATTCTCAAGGTAGTACACAGGGTAGTGCCCGAACATTCCAAACATCCTGCCCCACACACCACGGAACAGCAGCGGATTCGACCCCTCGCGATAGGGAAACATCGTCTCCCGAACCAGCGTTCGACTGTACTCGTCGTATGCCGCCTCCAGCCCTTCACCCTTCAAGCGCTTCACGACGGTTGCCTGTATCTGCGGATCCATTCGCGAGAGCCCACTCATCTTGAGAAACTGCTCTTCGTTGATAATGCCTTTCTCGAGCCGCTTCCCTGCATCCTTTATGAGGATCTCGGCTGCCTGATCGACCACCATACGGTCAAGATCGTCGGCGTTCAGGTAGCCTTTCATACCGATGCGGTTGAACCGATTCAACGACCCGCGCTCAGCGAGCCCGAATATCGGAGCATCTGATTTCAGTCGACCGGCTTGCCGCATCCTGAATGCAATCTCGTCTCCATGTGCGTTGACACGCTTCAGCGCCTCCATCGTCGTGTCGAATCCAACACGCCAGGCGAGGGTAGTCCAGATCTGCTGAGCGTTCCGAACAACATTGTACACTTTGAAGGCCATCGTCGAACCAACGGTGAGCCCCTGCAGCTTTCCGATAAAGTCGCGCCATGCCTTCTTGTCCTCAGAGGTGAGCTTCGAGAGTACCTTGTTCTTCTTGAGAGCTTCGAGGAAATCGCCACTCACCTTAATGGTTGCCTCGTCGAGAGCACGGGTAGCGTAGTTGGTGTTCATACCACCAACATCACTGAGGTAGGTTATGGCATGATCGAGTGCAGAACCTGAAATCTGGCCGCTGTTCTTGTTGAGCCACTCGATAGCCTTATCCATCGCGGGCCCCACAGTGATGGCCTTATACCCCTTCCTACCGTAGTAGGTCAGAATTTCCTTCGCATCTTCGAGATTGGCAAAGTTGATGAGATCGTTCGTCCGGAGGTTCTTTCCAAAAAACTCGATCGACTTTACAGGCTTGTTGCCGAATATCTGGCGTAGCACACCGTTGGCCATCCCGGTACGATCGACAGCATCTGCGTTTTCGGCCAACCACTCCTTTATTCGCGGTCGGTAGAAGCTGAGGAATTCCCACCCATCAACACCGAACACCTTGAACAGGCCTCGAGATTGATCACGACCCATGACATCGCGAATATAGCCTGCGATTTCCTTATCTCGCGGAGTGAGGTCGTACTGGTAGAGGTCTTTCGCCTTTGCAGTCCACGCACTTTCAGGCTGCTCGAGCATCATCCCGTAAACCTTCCGCTGCTTCTTGGTACTGTGCGCAAAAAGCCTTGAGATGTAGTCCTCCCAGGTGCCCATGAGGCCTTCCTGAGCATCGACTGCGCGGTTCACGTCGTTGAATACTGTGTTGTAGTAGTCGTTGTTTCCACTTTCCTGAGCAAACTTCTGAAACATGCGATCGGTCGGGCGGTACAGTCTTCCGCCGGCATTCACCTGTTTCCCCTTCTTGCGCACCTCGTCAAAAAGACGGGAGAAGTCGGCCTCCGAAAAGACCGACTGTACTCCCGTAGGCGAGGATTGAAGTTCCCGAGGAAGTTGTCTCTGAATACTGCCAACGACAGCGTCAGCCAACCCCGAGAGTTCACGCGCCGCAAATTCATTCGTCGGGAGTTTCGCGATCACGTCGTTCAGCTCCTTCAGATTGTTTGCGGTGAGTGGACCCTTGGGGCTATCCATATGGCGAATAAGAAAACGACCGGCTACCTGCTGTACCTCGGCACCCTTTTCGGCGGCCACCGCAGTCAGGTACTCATATTGATCAGACTGCGATTGAACCCACTTTACAGCATCCTTGTAGTTCTCGAAGGACTTCACGTAATTGAGCCCCGGAGACTCCAAGGTGAAGAAGCGCGTCTCGGGGGAGTACGAGAGCTTCGTCCCATCCTCGAATTCCTTTACCTGCTTCGACATCTTGAAGGTCGAGTAGCGTCGATACTTTCCGGCGAATGCCGCCAGCTCGCTTGCAGGTCCACTTATGACTCTTCCTTGAATCTGGACTGCTCCGGACGGATCGATGAGCATCAGCTCTGGCATCTTGTCTACAGGGAGTTTGGGAGCGAGATCAGGATTTGCGGCAATGACGTCGGCTGCCGACTCATAACCTGTACCCGAACGCAGTACCTGCCCTTGCCTCTTGAGGAACAGACGGCCATTGTCTGCGCGAAGCTCGATGCCATGATCTATTTTGAGCGCGAGACGTAGACTGTCTTCGGTGGGAGTGTAGACCGCCGAATGGATCCAGTCACCAAGCGCCGTCAGGTCGGGAAACTGTACCTCTCCTGAAGGAAGCCCAGTTACCTTCCAGCCCGGCCCGTCCTGCACAAGCTTGGCTCCAGGTGCTATCTCAGCAAGATTGTACTTCACCCATAGCGGGCTGAGCGTCGCCTCCTGCTTCTTGACTGGAAATCCTTCGAGGAAGTCCTTCGCAGCCCGAGCGCCGCCGGCTCGGGACACATTGAATTTGCCGGCATTCGCCTTAAGGTCGCTGAAGAACTTCTTTATGAAGCGCTCCTCCTGCGAGGGAGTAACGATAGTTCGCGGAATTGCGATAGTGTTCGCCGGAAGCTCGGCAGGTGTCTTCGAGAAGTAATCGTCCACCACCTTCACCTTAAACCGAGCCGCGGTCTGGGGGGACATGCCGGAAGCGCGCATAAATGATTGAGTGACACCACGCACCGCATTGGGACTGAGCTCGCCGGTTTGTGGATGGGGGGTAAGGAACTTCACCCACGAGTCGCCACCGAGATTCACCTCACCAGCCTGCGCCTTCACTATCTCGCTCATTCGCAGCTTTCCGGAGGCCGCAGCATTCGAGAAAAGATCCTCACTCGAGGCAATGCCATGATCGATCGCCGCTTGCTGATGCTTGAAGGCAGCCTGTGTCGCATTGTCGACAGTCGCATACTTTCCGAGAATATTGTTTTCCTGAAAGTCTACCCTCACGACCCATTTACCATCTTCCTTTGACAGATCGTAGCCGTTCTTTTTGGCCACAACCTGCGACAGTTCCTCATGGGTAAGGTCGGGAATCTTTGTGGCGAGGATCGTTTTCGCTCGAGCACGCTTCAAGGCAGATTGGGCCTCTGGTGAGAGGTCCTTCAGGGTTTCAGCCGGCAATGCCCTACCTTCAAGCAGGTAGTCTCGGAAGGCTCTCTGTGTGGAATCGTCGATCACCCTCCGAGAGGCTCTCGCATAGCCTGTTGTCAGCACCTTACTGAGTGCCTTACCCATTCCACCGACAACCGAAAAAATGCCCATCGCTACCATGTCGCCAAGAAAGTTCTCCCCCATGAGCTGGGTCGTTTTCACGATCTTGCCCCACGCTGGGAGGGACTGGAGCTCTTGATTGGTGAAGTGGTCCTTCATGAAATCGTGGGTTGTTAGTATCGCTGCATCACGCGTGCTTTCAACTACGTTTGGGATAGCCGTCTCGTAAAGCCACCGGGACGCTTTCGACGCCGCTTGCGTGGCGGCTGCGAACTTTCTCGGGAACATCCCTGAAGCAAACGCTCCTGTAGGAGATGTTGCGGATGATCCAAGCGTCTCCTGTAGAGCAGCAAGCCTGTCGCTCAGCTTCACCACCTTCGCACTTTTCCCGAGACTCGCCGCGGTAGAGATGCGCGTGGGAAGCGCTTCAGCCCGTATCGCCTGCTTAGCGAGAGCTGTGCCGGTGAAAAGAGTCTGTACGGCAGACAACGCAGTGCGCCCGGCGAGAAAGTCAGTGACGAATCCAGTGATGGAGCCGCCACCTATCGCGTACCCGACCTTCGGCTGCAGCTCAGGATCCTGTGAAGCGATTGTCGCAAGGTAGTCGGTAGCCTTCTTCTCTTGTGGACCGGTATCAGGAATGTCGACACCCTTCGACACACCAAGCGCATGTCCGATATTCACCGCTGTCTTCATGATGGTGCGGGCAATGCCCATGTTGGAGTAGGTACTCTGGTTGTAAAGGGCAAGCAGCGCATTCGACTTGTCATCGCTCGAGGCTGCGCCACTTTTGAGAGTCTCAGCAAGTTGCATCAGCTGATCGGTTGTCTGGCTCTTTGGGCCGGAAAATGCGGGAGCAGCGAGGAGGAATTTCTTCGAGAACGCGTCCTGCTCTTGCTTGGACATACCTTGGAACTGCGGGTCGCCAACCGCGTACTCTTTGAACCACTGCTCTCGGACCCTCAGTTGGTCCTGATACGACATTGCCTGAAACTGTGGGTCGTTGAGGATGTTATTGAAATCGGCGGCCCCTCCCTGTGGCGCGGAAGGAGCAGGAGGAGGCCCTATGGCAGGGGTTTGGGAAGGCTGAGAGGAGCCGCCGACCGGAAATTGCCCAGGAAGCGTATAGATGTCGCTCATTGAACACCCGCACGATCGTAGAGATCACTCGGAGTGGAGGGCGCAGCAGGAGGAGTTTGAGGAACTGTCTGCGCAGGCGCTGCCCCACCGACTGAGAGGCTTTGGAGGATGCTATTGATCTGGTCTTGAAAGGCCTGAAACTGCTGATCGGGTGTGGCGGATGCGCCTCCCATTTCCTTACCTTTCTCAAATACACTTTGTGAAGCCTTTGCCCGTTCGTTCAAGGATTGCCCACCGGTAGCCCCGGCCCAACGCTCGTTTATGAAGTTAAGAAGGGGTCCGAGCTCCTGGCCGAGGTCGGCGAGACTCTTTTCACCATTGGTGACAGCACCGAGGTAGGCATCGACTGCCTTCTTCTGTGCACTTCCCTCCGGCCAGCCTCCGGCAGGCGGATGTTGGAAGAGGTACTCACCGTTGCTTAGGTACTTCGCGGTGTTTCCCCCCTTCCCCGAAGCAGTCAGTTTTAGGAGGTCAGCCTTTATCTTGATGAGCGTGAGAGCGTCTGCCAACTTAGCCATTCGCTCCTGCGAAGACAGCTGCTGAAGCTGGAAATCGAGCTTTCGGCTGTCCAATGCAAGCTGCTTGTCGATTATACCGTTATCGAGTTCCTTCCCGAGCTTTCGCGCCTGCTGAAACAGGTTGTCGGCAAGTGCGTTCTGATAGCGTGTAGCCGCGCGGTCCTTCGCAAGAGTGCCTACCTGCCCACTTATTCCTGGCAGCAGCAGGTCTGCCCGCGCTGGATCCTCCTGCAGCATCTTGAGAACATGGTCGCGATACTCGAGGGAGTAGGCTTTCATCGGGCTGCTGTCGCCCTGCTTCGACTCCGCACGCCCAACATTCGCAACGGTCTGTTTCACGGCAGGGATCAGCTGCGCGTTGACTTTCTTGGTTGCCTGCCCAACAGCCGCTGCATTGAACTTGCGCGCATAGTCGCTTGCACCACCCCTCGGATTGTCGATGGCATCGAGAGCTTTCCCCGCAGCCTCGTCCAATCCCGCGCTTCCGCCTTGAGGCACGACTTTCTCTATTCCTCCTGCGGTCTGCACAGCCTGCTGTACTTGCGGCGGGAGATCGCGAAACTGAGTCGATGTAGGTGTAGCACCTTGCTCAACCGAAGTCTTTGCCGTTCCCACTTTCCAGGTCTAGTCGAGCACATCGGGTGATATCGCCGAAGGATCCTGTACCTTTCGACCACCCTCGCCCAGGTTTCCGCCCTGCATGTAGCCGGCATTCTGTCGCGCTGCGGCGAGCTGTTGAAAGTTGTCGAACCCGAAAACATCTTGCGCGATCTTATCGAGGCGCTGGGTCTGCTCGGGAGTAGGTTTCTGCCCGGAAGTGATCATGGATGCGTTCATTACCAGGTTCTGGTCAGCAGCCGAAACGCCATCCTGAGCCATCCGTGACTGCATCCACCCGTTAATCCCTCTCCACACGTCATTCGGATTTTGCGCGCCGACATGATCGGGTTGGAAAGTGCGCGAGGCTTGATCGAATTGGACCATCTTCTGCTTCAGTGTATCCTGCGCTTCCTGAACAGTCGGCTGAGCCCCGGAGAGCTCGGCAGCCTTCTCAAGAAGAGTACGCCGTTGCATGTTTGCAGGTTCCGCTGCCAAATCCTTGAGCGCTTGCCCAACATCCTCATTCGAGAATGTCCTACCGTCGGCATACTTCTTATAGAGATCTGCAGGAGTTGTTCCACTGTCAATCTCTCTCTGAAGGTTCTGCTTCAAGGAGGTAAAAAGCTGCTGGCCTTCAGGGGTAGTTTTCCAGTCAGGCATAGTGACAGGTGGCGGTCCAACGACCTTTCCGCCGGCAGGCGCTGCTTGGGCGCCCCCTTGCGAGCGAGCATAATCACTTGCCGCTCCCGGAACAGGTGCTACCTGCTTTTGCCCTTGGGTATCGGTTGGGGGAGGTGTGGGGGCCCCCGCCGTTGCGGGCACAGAAGGAGAAGAAGGCGACTCGGATGGCGCAGAGGCGAAAAGCGGCCCAAGGTTGTTGGCGACCCATGCGCGCTGGTCCTGCGCCCACAGCGTATTCGGATCCTCAGCCCATTGCCTAAAGGTAGCCTGGCGATCGAGACCACCATTTTGGTCGTATACAGCACCGCTGGTGAATGGCTTGAGATCGACTCCTGTAAGCTTTGCCCAGTTCTCGGCCAGCTTCGGATCCGCGAGGAACAGCCCCTGTACGCCGGCGTTTTTCACGATTGCGTCGCCGGTTTCTTTCGTCCGAACGTCCTGTAGCTCGCGATTGCGCTGCTGTACCTGCTGGTTGAACTGAATCGCCTGTACGAGAGTACCGAGATCGATATTGGTCGGCTGCATTCCGCCGCCGTAGCTGGCGCTTTCGATGGCCATATTTTCTCCTTATGCGGTCTTCGGGAGCCTACCGAGAATCTGATCAAGGAGCGCATTTGTGCTACTTTGTGCAGCTCCCGATATTCCAGCTCCCGCAAGCTGCCCGCCGAGATTCAGGATGTTTCCGGCACTCACGTAGTCGGGATTGTTGAGGTAGGTCGGCTGCCACCAGTTCGGCGCCGCAATCTGACCCTGCTGCTGGAGATTCTGCCCGAGAAGCGATGCGAGAATGTTGCCGGCATTCAGTTGCGTCCCAGCCGTGTCGTTAATTCCACTTGCGGACTGGTTTGCGAGACCCAACCCCTGCAGCAACACGCTGGGAACGAGGTTGTAGTTGGTGTTGAGGTTGTTCCCAACCTGGCCAAACATGTTCTGTGTTGCAGTGTTTTCGGCCTGCATCCGGTTGAGGGAAAGGTTGAGCAACGGCTGAGCTTGTGCTTGGGTCATAGCGCCGACAAATGCACCAGACTGTGGGTTGCCCGAGAATTGGTCGCTCACAGCCTGCCCGATCTGGGTTTGTAGATCGCGAAGCTGCTGGTCTGCTGTGAACGGGGAGACGGAGCCTCGTGCTATGTCCTGCAGCTGCGGTGTGCGAGAAAGGAATTCGTTGATAGCCGCGTTCGGGTCATACCCCACGTTTGTGGCCGCATTCGCGTTCGACCCAAGTAGAGTTTTCGCAAGGTTTGACGTGTCGATGACACCACCGTTGCCAAATAGGATGTTGTTGAGATCGCCCTGCGTCTGGCCGGCCTGCCCCTGCAGAGATTTGAGAAAGGCATCGGTAAACGGATTGGTGTTCACCACATCAGAGGCGCTTCCGGTCTTTATGTACGGGTCCGCTCCACTACCGATTCCGAGCAATCCACCGATCGCGTCGAAAAGTCCCATTCTAACCTCCTATGCCGGGTGCGCCGACTCGACGCCGCGTATGCGAACGCGTAGTCCGATCATATCGATTGTGTAGGTTCGGATCTGGTTGACCGATCGCAGCCGGTATCGGAAAAGCGACCCGGTTGCCTTGAACGTCATCTTTCCCTCATCCGTTCCCGCAGAAATTCTAATATCTCGTTTTGTCCGCTTCCATGTCCTACCTCTATTATACGACAGATAGAGCTGAAAGCGCAAATCCTCATCTTCGTTCAGACGACGACTTATCTTAACCTTCAGGCGGCTCACCGTCTTCATATAATCTGGGTAGCCGAAATCCATGTCTCCGCTCATTACCTCGACTGCCTCAACACCAAACTGCGCATCTGTGTCAGCATCGGGGTTGTATCGGTAAATGAGCCCTTCTGAGCCAATATGAACGTTTGCTGCAGAAACGGAAGTGCGCGCACTATCGATCGTACGATCGGCGAAACTCCCATCGAAGGTTGGATCAGATGCGAACACCGTGTCGATATTGTCGAAGGTGATGCGTGTTGCAATCGGAATTGAGGAGACAAATGTGGCAGCCGTATGCTTAAATGACCAGCCCTTTGTCTTGTAGTTGTAGAACCACAATGTTTCAATTTGTCCCGTGGCACCAGGAATTCCGAATACCACCTGGGAATGTGTGGGATCGGGTACAGCGTAGGCTGTCTCGAGAGTCTTCTTGTTCGCAAGCATCACATCAGCAACCGCCGAGCCTATACGCTGTGGAGTGCCCTGCGCCGCGGAGAAGAAATAGATGTCGTCCTGCCCGATGAAAAAGTGGCCATCAAGGTATGAGCAGAGTGCCTTCTGGCCCACCAGACCGTTGTCCCCGGTATCCATCGGGACAAAGTAGAAAGGCTGCCCTACGATATTCGTCGGCCGGCCGTAGAAGATCTTCTTGCCGCAGTAGATGATTATGAGTGACCCAGCATCTTTTGCGCGGAGAGGTTCTGAATCGGTGTACGGCAAATCGCTATACTGCGCAACGGGGAAGTCCGTGCGGTCACTTTTTGTCGTCCAGCGAACGCGATAGGGATAGCGGACATTGTCCTCCGTCATCCCGAAAATCCACACTCTGTCGTCATAAACGAGCAGCGTGTTGATCTCGGTCACATCCACAGTGGGCGTATCGTTCAGGAGCCCAAAGTTTGTACCATCGTAAGCGAGTAGTCCCCGGTACGGCGACCGATCGGCGAAAAGAATCTTCTGATCGACGAAGTCATACGTGACGCGGTACTGGGCGACATCGTTGTGGAAGGACCGCACAATCGTGTAATCGTAATCTCCGTCGGCGAGAGCTGTATCATCGACAAATGTACCTTCCGTATCGGTTAGCGCGGTGATCTCGTGATACTCAGGTGTTCCGCTCGGATCGAGGATCACAACGTCTCCCGGGTAGAGTGTCTTTGAGGTGAAAGTTTCTGCCGCGTCAGTAAAGGTGTGCGCAGTGCCGTCGAGGGTGCATTGCGTTGCCGGAGTGTAGTCGAAGCCAGCTACTCGCGACAGTCCGGTAACGTAGTCTACCAGCCACAGAAATTTTCTTCCGATGAGAAGTGTGAGCCGATCACCGTCCGGCTGCCAGAAAGAAACAAGGTCCTGCAACGGACGATCTATTGCCGGTACTGCCGAGAGCGCCCCCAATAGGTCGAAGGCACCGGCTTTCTTCAGCCCCGAGGGGTCGCAGAGGTATCCATCGATGATGAGATGAGCTCCAGTCGGCAACTCCTCTGTCGAGCGATCGCGGACCATCCCCACATTCACCGGACGAACCGGCACGTTCTCGGGTATAGAAGGGTTGTAAGGGCCGACAGTCCGCTGATCGCTCATAACTATCTCCTACTTCGTCTGAGCTTCGGCTGCGTTGTTTGCTTTATTGCCGCCGACGAACAAACCCGCAATAAGCCCCGCGGCCAACATCACATTATCTACCGGAAGCGGTCGTTGTGGAAGGAGCGCCTGGACAACGATTGCCAACAGTGTGATTGCCATCATTCCAACGACCATGTTCCGTAGCTTTGCGTAGCTCCCGGTGTACTTGTAGCCCGGAGGGAGCGTTTTCGATTTCACATACGATGCGACTTGGTCGATCCCCACGTATCCTCCGACGACCATGAACAACGCATAGGTGCTGCCGTCAATCGGGAGGGGAAACTGGACAAACAGTTCAAGGATGAGCATCGCCACGTAGGCAAGCATGAAACCCCACACAACCCAGGCACTCGCCTGGCGAACCTTTACCGAGGGAGCGTCACTCACTTCTTCTTCCTCCTCTTCGAAGCGGCTTTTCGGCCGGCAGCGGCCTTCTGAGTCATCTTCTTCTTGCCGAGCTTCTTGACACCCTGCTTGTAAGCGACCCCACCGCCGATAGCTTCAGCCTTGGCCTTGCTCATTCCCTTCTTCTCGTAGCCTTTCGCTACGTTATCCTGCAGCTTCTTGAAAGCTGACTTCTTCTTCTTCTTGGCCATGATGCCTCCTATGCCAGTTCCGGGGGCTTCCCCCAGAATATTTTGTACGCGTATGCCTTCACCACGCGCTTCTTGTTGATGTGATAGGGCTTCGTTCCTGTGCTATCCCACGGGTCAAGCCCAACCTCTTCACTCCAAGGATCCCAAAGTTCATTCGCTTCATTATCTCCAAGTGTCCAATGCCCTGCAAGGAAGTCCGTTTCCCAACCAAGGACGGAGAACACGATCTGGTCTTTTGGGATAATGTTTCCCTGCCAGTCATAGAATGTGCCGTCTTTCAGCGCACCCGCTTGGAGGCAGTAGCGATTGTACCCGCCCATGAGCTGAAAGGCGTAGTAGGTAAGCTTGTGCTCGTCGGCGCCGGCCGCGGTTTCAGGCTCTCCGCTTGAGGTATCGATCCGCAACACACTCGGGTAGCGCAGGGCTGTGGCAACAGCAAGCTGGATCTGGAGCTTCGTCATGGCGCGGAGAAGCGTGAATTCAGCCATCGCCATCAATGAGCGCGCGCGGCAGCCGCCTTTCCGAAAAGCGTCGGGGAGGTAGAGTGCATTTTGTGGAACGAGATCTTTTAGCGCGTCCATTTCAGAAAAGCCCTCCTACGAAGCGCGCGGCAATTTGTGGTATGGCAGCCACCACAACGAGCCCCGAAAACCCAACCAACCCCGCGAAAGCCGCTCTGCGCTTCCAGTTCTTGCGCTTCCCCTCGAGGTCCCCTCCGCGGCCTATAGTAAGCCATGCGACCATCCAAGAAACCCACCAAGCGCCTACTATGTTGATGAGGGTCATTACTGCTCCTCCGTCAGCTACTACGATAACTCCAAGCTGCCCAATTACGACACCAACAAGCGCGAACACAGCCTCGATGCAGTCAATGAGCAGCTGGCCGATCGTCTTGTTTCCTTTCACTATTTCCCTCCAAGAACTTTCTGCTGAAGCAGGTCGATTTTGCCCAAAATCGCTTCTTGGTTCTTTTGCACAGCCTGCAGGGTAGGCAACAGCCCCGATACCTGCTGCTCAATCTTACGTATCCGAACCTCTTGGTCGTAGTCTGTCTCATGGAGACCCGAGATGTCGGAATTCCTTATAGCCCACGCAGTCGAGGCCAGGAAAAGCGCAATGGGAACGACGATTGCTGTAATAATCGCGGCTGTTTTCTTCTGATCATCGCTCATTATGACCCCTCCTTTAGCTAATCAGATCCTGTAGCTGCTTCACTTTCGCTGCCATCGTGTCCCTTTCTCGTCCATTATACCCTACTCAGCCACGATCTGCAGTGTGATGCTTGTGCCCATGTAGTCTCGGTAGTACTGGTGCGAGCAACCCATCCACAAGACTTTGGCGAAGGTTTGGACAGGCTGGTCATCAACAAGGATTTCGACCTTGTGGACATCACCGGTATCCATGGCATTCTTCACCGAGTAGTCGAGTTCTCCCATCGTCCCGGCGTTGATCGTCTTGTTAGCCTCTTGAACATCGATTGTCTCGTACTCGTTGCTTACAACGGAACCGTCGATTCTAAATTTCCTAATCATAATCTTACCTCCATATTCTCATTAGACTTTCATGCAAATCAACAGCGGTATATTTGAAGGGATACTGCTGTTGGTGGAACCGTGATCATGCGCGTAGACTGTATGGCTGTGGTTGGAGTAGTCCTGTAAGGCTGACCCATATGCATTCACTACTGAATTACTTCGGTTACTGGTCGATCCGGATGATGGACAGCTATCTGTGTGCACATCTGCGCCCATTGCAGAGTCAGATACCCAACCCAAGGTAGCGTTGAGTTTGATGAAAAGGTCAGTGTAGTCTGGAGAGCCGTTATTACCGTCACACAGCTGCCAACCGGTTGGAACTGCGACACCTGAAAAAAAGGCGACTGTCCCGGACTCGATTTTTGGTAGGTTTACAGCAGATACAATTGGCAGTAGCTGGACATGCCGAGGTGTAGCCGTACCTGTTGCCGATGGAGGTGTCCATCCATGGCTGTGGTTTGTCAGCGCTGGCTGATAGTTTTGGCTGCTTGCAAGCTGTACGCTTATGAGATTTGCATTGATCCGTACATATGCTCCTGATCCTGAGTGAGTGTGTGCTCCAGTTGTTTCCGTGGCGATAGCATCATTGGCATTGGCTGAGCCACGAACAAACAGATCATCGTAACCAGTAGGAACCATCCATTGCCCGGTGGGTGAGGAAGTGCCCCGGTAAAATAGCAGGACACCCTCTCGCATCTTCTTGTTGAGGACGAATCCCGGTAGGGACAGGTAAGCCGGAGCACTTGAGTTCGCGCTCATCGATTGATGACGGAAGGTGTGAGTATGCGAACCCTTGATTAAATTGCCCGATCCGATCTGCCTGTAATAGTTCGCATATGAATGACTGAATGCGCTCGACACGATGTCCGCGTTCGGGGGTGAATGTGGAGCGGGAGTTATGACTGACCCCTGATTGGTGCTCCCCCTTGGATACAGTGAACGTAGGTCTGGGGCACCATCAGTTCCATCGCAGAACTTCCACGATGTGGGTTGTGAAAGCGAATCAGCAAGAGTATCGAATCCAATGATGTTTTGTGGGATGATGATCTGCCGGTAGTAGACCCCCCATTGACCACCTGCACGTTGATAGAGAGTCTTGACAGACATCCAAACGCCACCACGTTTGACCATGATTCCTTTGATGTTTTTCCATGTTCCAGCAACGTTAACTTGTCCTGACATCACGACTCCAGCACAAACCAAATGTCACCGTCAACGCCGTCACCACTTGTTGGTTCAGATTCCGAAAACGTGAAAGGATAGTTTTTCTGTTCCCAATAAGTAGGAGATGAATCAGGTGTGTTACCTGTGTTGCTGTCGTCAAGTGATTGATACGTTCTTCCGCTGTACAGACAATAATCACCGGTGTTGTATGTGGTTCCTGGATCGTAAGAACCGGCGACAACTGAAACACCTGTTGCACCTTGCGGCCCTGTTGCACCAGTTGCGCCATCTGGTCCTTGTGGTCCAGTCGGACCGGTCGCTGGGAAGCCGCCGCCGACATTGAAAGAACATTCAAGCGAAAAGTATGAATTGCTGCCACTCACAACAAGAACATTACCAACAGAATCTATATCCATTCTTCCAAGACTGCCATTTGATTGAACTGCAAATATTACAAGTTCAGAAGGTCTATATCCATCTGGCAAAGTAAACGCAGTCAATGTGACCGTTCCTGATTTAATCAATCCTGATATGAACACATTTCCTGCTGCGTCTTTACGAAACTTCGCGCTTCCCCCACTTCCCCCGTAATTCGTCCAACCATTCAGAAACGCGGGCTCACCAGTATCACCTACATAGTGCCAATCGGTGTCGTATGGAGTCCCGTCAACTTCGAAGCCGCCCTTAACTCGTACCTTTCCTCCAGGGCCGGGAATGAGCGCTATGTCTTGATCTGAGAAGAAAGCATCCCAAACAACATGATCGGTCCCGATGTGAAAGAGATCGGACGAGTCCATAAGAACGCCAGGAACAATGAACACGTTGTCGATAATTTGCCCTTTGGCCACAACGAGAGTGAGAGGTATGTCTGTGTCAGCTCCGAGAGTCCCTGTGTAGAGGAACACTGTCTCGTTATATCCTGCAGTGACAAAAAGTGTCTTGTTGGCTGGATCGTGCCGGATCGTGACCGCTATTGTGTCTCCGTCTGCGAAACTCGAAGGACCACCTGCAGGCTCGGAAGTTTCGGAAGTTGTGCGCGCAACAACTTTTATTTCTCCGGCAGTGTAGTCATAGTCAACTTCAGCCCCAACAAAGTCGGTCTTGTGGGCGTTAAAAACGACGAGCTGCCGATCTCCCAAAAGCTCTGCCGTGCCTTCTACACGTACAGTGAATCCAATCGTGAACGGTTCGCTGAAGTCGCTGAGGAAGTGGTCGATGATGAAGTAATTCAACGACGGGTCGGTAGCCTTCAGAGAGGTGGTGCGATAGATAACCTCACTCGGGTCTGTAGTAAATTCGTACGTAGCGGAGACGACACGCATATCCGCGCCATTTTCGGAGGTAAAGTTCGCGTCTTCGAACTCCCACACATCACCCTCGGGCGGAAGGGGGGTACCGAAATAGTTAGTGATGTCCGCCTTCATTGGTGCGATTATCGAGGTCTTTATGTAGGATGCGACATTCCCATCTGCGAACTTTCCATCAATCTGCGTGATGGTAGTCCATTCAGCATGGTTTGCCGGTGCTCCGACGTAGTAGATCTCGGTACATTTCTGAAACTCTATCTTGTCGCTGGAGAGAATGACACGAGTATCTCCTACTGTGGCCAAGCCGGGACTTGCGGAGTTGTAGCCTATTATCCCCTCGTCGGTTACAGAGAGGTTGTTCAGAGAAGCAAACAGCGCTGTTAGGGTGTCTGTCGATATAGCGTCAGCGGTGACACTATTCGGCGCCAGCTTCCCTCCATCCAGCGTCCAAGGATCTTTGAGCGTGATAAGGTAGTTGTTGCTATCTTGGTCGGCCTCGTACTCAAAGGCATCGAAGGGAAAGAGCTCGCGCTCCATCCCCTTCACATCCATCGAACCGGGGCGATTGGTTGAATTAAGGCCGTTGTTCCCCTCTACGGCCATTAGCTCATCCTTTTGATGAACACGACTGCGTAGTAGCTGGGAACGGTCGGGATGTCCTCTGTCGCATCAGCGCTGGCATCGGTTGCGCCATCGACAGTTAAAGTATGCGTGTGATCCGGCGTGGTGGAAGATCTTCCGGCATTAGGCGGTGAAGCTACTCCGGGCGGAAAATAAGCGCCCGGGCCCCCAATAAGGCCTGGCTGGTAGATGATTGCGAGGTAGTTTGAGCTGGTTGGCGCTACCGTAGAGTCTTCATTGTGGTTGTACGCCAAAAGGTGATAGTGACTGCCTGCATTATCCAGAGTGAGCCCGGCGTTTGCCTCCGAGAGTGCATGCGAATGCGCAACAAGCATGTTGGCAGTCATCGTCACACTATCAGCGCCGCCTGTATCACCGCTCGTTGCGGCCCCACGAATGAACTTGGCTACGAGGTTAGGGGTGCCGTTGTTGCCATCACAGATGTACCAACCGGGCATGGTGACGTTGTTGGTGAACGAGCCGTCGAACATCAACACCGTTCCGACCGGTAGTACCTGAGCGAGAATCCACGCACTACCGCTGTACACTTTCAGGACGCCATCGCCTTCCGTGTCATGCCATGACCTTCCGGCGTCTTCGGCATCGAGCGCCTTCCATCCTCCAGGGCGATCTGTCGGAGCATTTCCGCCATAGTACGCTTTCGCGCTGCCGGCAAGGTGTGCGCCCTGATTGCCTGTATCGGCAAGATCGAAGTCATGCTCGTGCGCAAGAATGGTTCGAGTCGTTGTCTTCAGATCCCGAAAAATATCGTCGACCTGACCAAAAGTGTTGCTTCCAGAAGGGGACGCCTCGTAGGAGTTATTCCAAGTACCCATCAGCCTACCTCCACGACACCGCCGAGATCAGCGTTCCTCGACTGGTCGATATCGAGCTCTCCTTGCGTTGAGCGCATGAAATCGACGAACCGTTGCTGAGCAGCTTTCATATCAGCGGGCTCCTGCGTGTGCGAGAACCCCCACGCCTGTGCCCATAGTACGAGCCCCCACCGAAATTGCGGAGGAACAGGTGGTACATCGTCCTCAGCGGCCATAGCTGCGGGGAGAATGTAGCACTCGAGTTCGAGCCACCGTTCATCGGACGGAACTGTGTCGAAGAATATCTTGTCCGCGCGGCGCAGCCATTCCGAAGGAGCCCCAAGCGTATAGGGCGAACGATAGGTTGTACCTCTCGGAGCCATATTTAGCTCCTGATCGGCCTCCATATCGAACACTTTCAGGACGTCGACGAATTGTCTGTCGATTGTGATTAAGATGTAGCGTTGGTAGAGCGAGTAAGTAGTCGTCGCATCGGGAGCCGCTGTGAAAGCCTTTCCAACTGTCACTGAAGCCGCATCTGAGGCAACAACAGTTCGGTATGTCCCGTCTCCAACGTCCACAACCCAGTCCCGATAACCGTTGGCCGCTCCGCCAGTGTGGGAAGCATCAAGTTGAAGTGTGTGCGTAGTGCCGCCGGCCTGCGCTGTACCTGATAGCACAACAGCCTGCACGTAACGCTGTTCGTAGCATGATTTGAAGCGAAACTGCCAACCTCGAATGGGGTCTTTCCAGGTAAGAAGTGCCCGAACTGCGGAATTGAGCCCCCGAACGAGTGTAGCCCATTCTTCACTACCAGTGTCGAGTGTTACCCCATCGTCTTCGTAAGGATCGTACTCCTCGGGTGTGCCGAGAGTGTCGTAGAGTTCTTTTACCAGTTCTCCGAGGGTGTCCATAGACTCCCCCTTACCGGATGGTAATCTCTACGTTGCCGGCGCCGTCGTCCCGCTTCAGCCCGCGAACAAGAAGGCCGTCTTTGTATTCCCGAGATCCTGCTGCGGTAAAGGTGGCAATGGCCTTGTCCGCGCCATCGGTTACAGTGACCGCACCGTCGGCATCGATACGGTCAATTACAACCGTACCCGTAGTAGCCGTTGCCGCAGAACCTGCAGCACCCTTCCAGACAAGCGTATTCAGATTTGAAAATGCCATATTACCCCTTCTTCTTTTTCGCCTCAGAGGCCAAGATATCTTGAGCCGCCTGCGGAGAGTAATAGACGCCCTTTATCTTCACACCTTCCGATTTCGGGAGCGTGTTCCCGTTAATAGGGCAGACGAACCACGGTCCGTGGAACCCACGGCGGGTGGTCGCGTATTGTGCTTCGAGAATGTCGTACGTGGAGCCGTCACTATGCGTACCAGTTCCAACGGTGACGTGTTGCTCAGCCATTCTCACCTCCTAAAGAAAAAGGGAGAGAAGACCCCCATCTCCTCTCCCCCGATATGCCCTACGGTCCCTTGGCCTAAGTAGGAAAGGAGCCGTACATGGTCTCGTAGTCGTTCGAGAATGCCTGAAAGCGCAGGGTGAGCTTGTACAGCCGGTTGCCGGTCCGGAAGTCGCTCGCCGCTTCGGTCCGCGGTTTCCACTTCCAGAACAGGCGCAGGTCGGCCATCTGCGAGAGGGCAAACCACGCATCCGCGGCCCCACCGAAAGTGGCTCCGAGGTAGCGAAGGATATGCGCGGACCACGCATTGACGTACCCATTCGCGGGGTTGGTCGTCATGTCGTTGCCGCTCATGTCGGGGGCTGCCCCCGAGGTGGAGATCGCACCCTGCTGCTTCGCCAGACGGTTGAGCATCCAGCGGTTGGGCTCACTTGCGAGCACCTTCGAAAGGGTAAGCTGAGCCGGGAAACCTTCGTGGGTGAGCAGCGTGTTGAAATACTCGAAGGCTGCCTGAAGTGCAGTCTCACTCAGTGCCGCAGTTCCCTTGTTGTCGATGGTGTCACCGCTTTTCAGCGTGACGTGATTGTCGGCGAACAGCGCCAGCCCGTCGCGACCGGCTACCGAAGCGACCGTATCGCCAAGGTTGAGGATCTGAAACGCGGACAGGTCGATCCTATGTGCGGCCGAGCGCCCGAGGGTGCCTGCTACACGAGGGAGCTTCCCCTGGATGTCGTCCTGCTCAGCCTCTTCGACGATCTGGAACCCCAGACCGAACTTGGTGTACGACCGCTCGACCGTATCGCCTTCTGCCGGCTGATCGAAGTCGACACCTTCGCCTTCGCCGAGCTCCCGCATGTTGCCGAGGCCGGTGATCGTGGACTCCTTGTACGTTTTGCCTTTCGGCGCAGGAGATGCCTGGAAGAACTGCGGGTACTCACTCGCAATCTTCATGTAGGCGTCCATGATCATCTTGTCGATCGTTTTGTCATATTGATTGGGGAGCGTGGATGTCGTTACAAGTGCCATTCCTCAACCTCCTTACGCCGGTGCCAAGCCAGCGAGTGTTATGCCGGTAAGCGCGACCGGGAAGATCACCTGAATGATCTTTGCCGTTGCGTCGACTACCTTGATGACGACACCGTGCTGGTTCGTCCCATCGTTCTCGAAGGTGAGAACGTCGTCGGTCAGATTGATTCCGACCGTGTCTCCGGCAACCGCCGCAGTACCCGAAATGTCAACCCCTTCCACGACCACATCGGGTGTGAGAAGCACGATATTCGCGACCTCACCGTCTGCTCCCGCGCTCTTCGCGATTGCAAATACCGTAGCCGCGTCGTCGGTCGACTTGATCACCTCGCCGCTGGAGAGAATGAGGGAGTCCCCTTCCTCAAACGTGCCTCCGGCGACCCAAGGGATCATTTCCGGATCGCCCATACCCGAACGGGTTTTGACGACCTTAAAGTCTCCCATGAATTACCCCCTCATTCCGCCTCTTCTCGCGGAATAGGCTCAAACTTCTCACCTCGACCCACCTTTGTCTGATCCGTTACAGAGGCGAAACCGGCCGTTTCGACTTCCTTAGCACCACCGCGGGTGATGCCTCGAGAGCGCTCTCGGTAGGTATCGATCCTCCGCTGCTTGAACTTTCGTGTCTCTTCCTTGGAGCGTACGAGAAGAACCAGTTCCTCCTCGCCGCGTTTGCCGATCCGGTGAATTCCCTTTCCTGACTGATTGTTCAGCGTCTTAACGCCATCAATCTGGCAAAGGACCCACCCCTCTTTGTACGACTCTCCAAGTCGATCCGGTCGCTGCCAGTAATGGTCTACGCCCTTCGGAAGGCCTTCAACATGCAAACGCGATGTGGCGTTCCCATTGTTGCTACCCGCCTCAATCATCGAAGCGACCTGCACGAGAATCGGGTCTTCTTCGCTTTCCTCTTCGACGATTTCCGCGATGGTACGATACCGAACACGGTTCATCTCTGAGAGCTGGGAGACCTGATCCTGTTCCAGCTCGAGGAATCTGCCACTCGTGTGCTCGAACACAAGAATGGCACCCTCTTTATCATACTCTAATACCTCCATGAAGGTATTGTCAATAGAAACTCGAACCTTTTCGTTCTTGTACTTCTTCGTGGTAGTTCCAGTCTCTCTACTCACTCGCGAACCTGTGCTTTCGGCCATCGTTTCCTCCTACTTCTTCACCAGCATGTTGTTTTCTTTCAGGAAGCGGTACGCCTCCTTCTCAGTGACGCCCTTGTCTATCGCGAACTTCGCCACCTGGCGATACTGCGGCGAGGACTTTGAAACCTTCTCAGTCGAAGTACCACCCTTCGGCGTCCCCCTTCCGGCAGCACCTTTCGGCTGCCCACCCTTCGCTGGCGTGGCCGGCTTTCCAGCTTTCTTCACGGCCTTCTCGACCTCAAGCTGGACCAGCTCGCTGAAATGCGATTGAGCAACCTTCGCGCAAGCCTGCTCATAGGTGTCAGAGGCAAGCGGATTGTTCTTCGTGAGCTGAGCAACCTGCTCTTCTACGTCGTCCCCCCACTTCTCCATAACCGTCGCATAGACGGGATCGTTTTTCGCATTCGCCTTGGAGGTAGAGGCGCTGACCTTCGTAAAGCCACCAACAATCTGCTGGAGAACCGGAAGCATCTGCGCTCTGATCTGGTAGTCGGCGATCTCCTGCGCGGCCTTCACAGGGTCGTCGAAATACTTCTCGCTGATGCGCTTCTGGAAATCCTCGAGCGACTCTACCTTCTCGCCGGCAACTTGCTGGCCTTGTGGAGAGGTATCACGTCTTGCGACGATTTTCTCGAGATTCGCAAAACCTTCCCGAAGGATCTCAGCAGTCTGGTCCTGCTTATTTCCTTCGCCGATCTTTCCGGCAAGGCGCGCAAGGGTATCATTGAGCTGCGTTGTTTCCTCGTCCGGCTCCTCGTTGGTGAGGTCGTCATCCTCGACGAACTCTACCCCCGCGTCATCCTCATCCAGCTCATGCTCATCCTCTCCAGGGCGATCGGAGTCGTCAGTTGTGGTGTCCTCTTCCTCCTCGGCGGTTTCCTCCTCGTCCTCATCCTCGTCTTCCTCCACTTTCGCGGCCTGCACTTTGGCGTGCCACTGCAAATGGATGAGTTCCAGTTGTTTCCGGAATTCCTCGATGCTATTCATGCCCTTCATCCTGTGCCTCCTCATAAGTACGTTTTACGCCACCTATTAATGTCTCGAATAGTTGTTTGAGCGCTGCTACTCGCCCTTGGTTTTCCCGAAGGAACCCGTGATCGTGATTAACCTCCAGCTGGCCCTGAGCCTGTCGCAAGACCTGCTGGCGCAGCTCCAGTACCACCGCCCATCCCGGGTGCTCCATTAGGTCCAGAAGGGCTTCCACCTTGTTCGGGGCTATTCCCGTTTGGTCCGCCACCCGGTGCAGTACCGCCAATGGCTGGTCCTCCGGCAGCGATTCCCGCGTTATTGCCATTCGATCCTCCTCCCTGACTCGCTTCCATTTGTGCGAGTGCGATTGCTTTCTGCTGCTTTATCATATCGAGCATGAACAACGTGTCTTGCACGTAGGGGAGGAGCTCCTCGGCGTTTGCTTCACCGAGCATGGTAAGCGTCTCCTCCATCATCTTGGTGCGACTCCCATACATCTGAGCTGCAAATTCCTTCATCTGGGGCGAGGCTTGCGAAGAGGCCATTACCGAAAGGTCCTGCAGAAGTGCCTGCTCGTACATCGAGAACAGCTGCTGCTTGATCATAATTTGCTGTCTCTTCGCGTCCTCAGTCTTGTCGACGTCGGTGAGCTTCACCCGGAAATGGAACAATGAGGGGATATCCTCGACATTCATGTCGAAGATCTCGCTCAATAGCGCTTGATCGGCTTGGTCCACGAGCCCAAGGAGATTCTGCTTCGCCCTATCTCCATTCGCGACACACTGCATCAGCAGAAGCGTCCCGAACTCGCCGTAGCCTTGCTCAACGTTGTCGATAAGAGAGTTGAGAATGACATTTCCCTGCTGTGAGAGAAACATCTGTAGCGTTGGAGAGGTGCCGCTTTTTGCAGTGCTGTCCGGCAACCCCATCTGAGCCTCACTTGCGCCGGTAAAGCGATCCGCAAGCTGCCTAACGATCATCTCACCACGTTCTGTTGGTCCACTGACGTCCGGAAATGTGACGACCTTGAAGTCACTGGCCGTGTCATCTACCTGGATGTTCTTCATCGGTTTCCACGTCTCGTTCGGCCCGATGCCGCTACCCCGACGAGTAACGTACATCTGCAGCGATGAGATGTGGATGCCGTTAACACGCATGTTATGCAGGGTGTCGATTTCCTCCTGCAGCAGCTCATCCATCCAGCCGACACCCAATGCATACAGCTCTTCCGGAAGGTCGAGGTACGGAACGCGCCCTATGGGCTTTCGCCCAATCTCGTTGTATTCAACACGAAACAGAATTTCGTTCGTGGGCTCGATGAAGGCGATGAGAGGAACCGACAAGCCACTGTCATCAGCATCGAACTCGGTGTAGCACTTGTAGATGAGATAGGATTTCTCCTCCTCGATCGTGAAGTCTGGCTCGGAGCCCAGACGCCTCTTCTCGGCTTCCCTGTTGGGATCCATTTCAGTCTGTTCGGCGCCCTCAAGAGGTGTGTCACCTTGCGGCTGCTCGAAGTATCCACTGTAGACGAGGTTTTTCAACTCGCTCCCGGTGTAGGTGCGCGCAAAAGCAACAAGGGGTGCCTGTTGGATGTCAAAATAGTTTGGAGAAACCAGAACATCCTCGAGGCGGTAGGGAATGATGTCCGGACCGTCATACAGCGTCTTTGACACGACCTGCGCAACGTTGTTGGCGTCAACTCGTTTGAAGTACTGATGCTCAACTACCCACGGTACATCAACGAATTGCGTACCGAGAGAAACCGTATCGTAGAATATACGATTGTTCTTCTTCCGGATATTGACGTGGAATGGGCTCTCGGCCAACCGCGAGATGAATTTTCCTGCGACAACCGCGTGTTTTTTGTGCGGTTCGTCATTGCTTTCCGCAGAGAATAGCGGCTTTCGCAGCTTGAACGCTTTCTTCAGATGCGCAACGATCCCATTCGTGTTTGTTGCTGCCAGCGGGACAGAGACATTCGAAGCACCGGGCCAGGGTGTGTTTTTCGTCTCGTTCTCGGGACGTGCAGTACGCTGCCGGCGCCATGTGTTCCAGTTCTGGTAGAACTTCTGCGATTCCATGTAGTCCTTGATCGCTGCCGTCTCGTTGACGAGGTAGGAGATGAAGCGCTGCTTTATCTCTTCGCTCGCGAAAATGGTATCGGCAGGGATTGTGACGAAGTCCTGCGCAGGGTTGGTTCCACTTTCGGCTGCTGCAGCCTGTCCTGCGCCTCCTGGCACGGGGAATTCAGGAATATTTGACAGATCACTCATTTATCGGTTCCTCCATTAATAGCCAGTAACCCTATTACGTCCAAGAGCCATCATTTCCTCGCGCTCTTCCTCTTCTTCGATAACCTCCGGGGACTCCGGACATACACTTGCCTTTTCCGCGAGAGTTATCGCATCCAGTATGTCCTTCTTCCGACTGTTCGGAAACATGCGCACTTCCTGCATAACATTGTCTATTGCCGTAGGGACGCAATAGATGAGTCCTTTCTCAAACAGTGGCTGAAGGGTAGTTCGTATGTTGGCATCCTTATCACCAACAGCCGACTGCGGAGCGAGGTGGATCCATTTCTCTCTCTTCGCTTGCTCATCGTCCATAAGACCCCGCAACAGCCTGAATGGTCCCTGCGTCTCGAGCACGCTTTTGCGAGGCGAATACGTTCCGAAAAACGAAAACATGTGGTCCATCATCTTCGTCGTTTTCATATACCCTACACGAAGGTTGATGATGTGGCGGGTATCGTGGTAGGTGCGCACATAGACAACAACCGCAGTGCGGCTTGTCTTCGAACTGATGCGCTTCTCTGTTCCTGCAGGGTCTGTCGCGACAATTATGTCGCAATCGGCAAGATAGCATTCCCGTGTCTCGGGATGACCTGAAGTGAGGTCAGTCCACGACAACACAAAGTTCCCTTCATCATCTGTGTCGAGGTAACATGGCTCGAGTCTATATCCTGCGAGCTCGTTACTTCCTGCGAGGTGCGGAGAGTTGAAGAACTGGGTGGCACCAGTCCACCAGTCTTCGCGAAGGAGCTGCATAAGCTTCTTCTTACTCACCTTCTCGGGATACACGATGCGGTCGCGCTCAGCCACCATGCGGTAGTATACGTGCCATTCTCCATCATCACGCTCTCCGTACGGCAGGTCATCCCAGCATCCATACCTTTTAGCGATGTTCTGGCAAATGTCCTCGCCCGGGTCGTCTGTCCCGTAACGGGTGCCAACGTAGAGCACCGTTGAGCGGTCCCAATCCTTCACCAAGGTGCGCTGATTAGACTTTATCCAGTTTCGGATCCGGTACATATCCGCGTTCGCTTGCCTATCTGCGTTCAACTGTTCCTCGCCTACGGGATCGTCGATCTTTAGAGAGGCTACGTGGATACCCTGGACACTACCTCCGATGGCAAAGGTAATAACTCGCACACCGTTCACTTCGATCTCGGTAGCATTCCACTTTCCCTCACGGAGAGACGGCTTTCGAACTTCCGGAAACAACCACGCAAAGAACGGGTTCTTCTCAAACACATCTTTCACGAAGTCGAGGAATTCCTCGGCCCGGTTGGATATTGCGCTACAGATACCTATGCTTTCCACATCCCCTCGCGAGATGTCCCACTCAGTAGAGTGATGCACGAACACGGTGCTTTTCCCGTGAAATCGCGGTTCGAATACCGCATATTTTCGGCCGAGCATTCGCGACTGTGTTTGGTAGAAGTTGCACATGTCGAGGTGGAGATGATCAGTCATGTTACGGTACGGTCCGTTGAAACCTGCTACGACATTCGCATGGAAGAACATGTTGACGAGGGCAGCTTGGCGCAGGTAAGCCCGCATCTTCTCGTTCGTAGGAAAGTTTCCACCCCTAACCTCATCGATCAGCTGCTGCACAATAAGACGAGGATTAGAGTCGCGGGTGAACAGGGGTGCATCGGGATGTGGCGTTATGACAAGATGTGGGCGCTTGAGATGGGCGTTGCGCGGAGTGACCCAAGTTCCCGAGAGAAGCGGGTAGGAGTCGTCAATGTGCCGCTGGGGCTCAACCCATATCGACAAATCCTTCTCGGGGGATGTACTGGACGTTGCTTCCGCCATCACTCGCTCTCTCTTGTGAAGAGTTCCTTGACATCGACTCGCTCGTCTTCGTCGTTGTCGGTGACTTCGAATTCTCCCGCAATGTCTGGTTCAAGCGGTCTAAGAGCATATCCATCCTCGTTTCGGTCAATGAGTCCTCCTTCTCCAAAAAACCTACAAAACTCAGCCATGGCTTTCCCAATGTACTCCGGCGACCACGGTGGCTCTGCTGGTTTGGCGGCATCGCCCACTCGTTGCAGGTAGGTCATGTAGGAATCAAGGCCGGCACGTTTCGCTTTTTCCTCGCTTGAGAACATCAAGTTGCGGATAATGATGAGTGCTTGGTCATGAAGATCAACATCTCCATCAGGCCCGCTCAATACACGATCTTCAGGAGGAACGTAATCGCTCATATCTCCAATGTACACGATTTTGGAGGCTTGTCAACGGAAAGTGACGAGAAAGTGCAATAACTATTGACATTTGTCTGTATTAATGATACACTATTTACACGTATTTGGAGGTACGTCATGGATGCGAGATTTACGACATTTGAGGAGGATGGACAAGAATGCTTTGCTATCGAATTTCGGCCGGCAGACGAAGCAGACAGAAAGATGATGCGGCGCTACCTGGATGGGGCAGAGTTGCGGTTCTTCACGTACCGTGACGGCGCACGACAGGAATCAGTGTTGCGAGTTGAGACAGTGGTGCGCGACCAGCAGGTGGAGGAGTCAACATGAAGCATCGTGACGTGGCAAATGTGACGCCACTGCGAGGGGAGCTACTGTTGCTGGTAGCACGCACAAAGTCATATAGCGGTCCGCTGTACGTTCCAGAGGTCGCGCGTGAGCGGGAGCAAACCGGCCGGGTAGTCAGGGTCGGGGAAGGAGGAAACTCGGAGCTCGACGGAAAGATTGTGGTGTTCGCGAACTACCGCGGGAGACCTCTGTTCGCCGACGAAACAGACAAGGAGCGGAAGCGTAACTACTACCTCCTCGTGAAGGAGGAGGACATTGAAGCCATAGTGGAGGTGGATGAATGATTGTTGATAAGGCACGTATTGAGGATCTGAAGAAGAAGGCACAGTACTGTATCGACCGAGCTGAGTCTGAGCTCAACGACTTGCAGCTCGACCTGTGCGACTCGTTTGCCGACATGGTACCGTTCGGACCGATTCGCGTATCCCGGGTGGAGATTCGACGACTCGAAGCGCTGTATGCGGCTCTCGTTAGGGCGGAGGCGGAAACAGACGGCGGCAAACCGCAGCAGCCGGATACGGTATGTGACGAGGTTCCGAGCAATGCCGCGCCCACCGAATGACGGAACACCTACGAAGGGAGAGCTCGACCTACTACGTGAGCTTGTCGACTGGTATGCTGACAATCCCTACCCCCCGAGCATTCGCGAGCTGGGTGAGAGGCTTGGATGCAGCTATCAGTGGGCCCACGCTCGTGTCCTTTCCCTCGAGGAGAAAGGATACGTACAGTACGATGCGAGGATCCACCGCGGGCTTTACGTCACTGAGAAGGTAGAAGAGCTTGGGTTATAAAAGAGGCCCTGAGTGACGAACTACCCAGGGCCAAGGAGAATGACGAACAAGACGGTGTGTACTAAGAGTGTAGCACTGTTGGAAGGAGAAAGCAATGGGCAAAAGGTCAACACTGAAAATTAGCCAAGATGCAAGCGTGTACGAGAAGAAACTGAAGCGCATTGTCGAGAAGCTTGGCGTCACGAAGGTGGAGTACGACTGGGGGCGAAAGGACGCCTTCATTTCCTTCTGGTACAAGGGAGGGTATTTCCGGTTCGAGCATAGTGCTGAGAAAGCGGCTACCATGTTCACGAATGTGACCCGAGGAACACAGTGTTTCATCATTTTGGTACTCGCCCTCGAGGACCTCACAAGGGTAATTTCGAGAGGAGTATACGACCTTTCAGTGTGGGTCAGCGGGATGAAATCACTTCCGGAGCCTACATCACTCCCCAACTGGGCCATCATGCTGGGCTTCACCAGCATGCCCGAAACGGCTGAAGACATTGAGCGGCAGTTCCGGAAGCTGTCGAAAATTCATCACCCCGATGTGAAAGGCGACCCGGAAGTCTTCCGATCGATCGAACTCGCACGTAAGCAGGGACTGGAGGCTGTGAAATGAAA
>CAZWEM010000035.1:0-50410 GCA_964632315.1 uncultured archaeon | reverse complement strand
CTGAATCTTATTACTGGGTAAATGAAACGGTTCTTCAAATCAAGTTAAGAGAGGGCGTTACATTCCAAGATGGGACTGACTTTAATGCTGATGCTGCTCAATGGAATTTAGAAAGGTTAAATTACCTTATAAACGCTACTGGAGATAATCATGATACAGTAGCTCAAACTAAATCCTTATGGAGTTTCCCTGATGGTGTAACTCCTATAATGGACAGCATCACCTCAGATGGGGCATATAACATAACAATCACTTTAAATGACCCATATGCTCCTTTCTTGGCTACTTTGAGTTACATTAACTCTGGTATGATTTCTCCAACTTTCCATGCGGATGACGCTGAAAGTTTCATCCCTCTTTCTGGAGATCTTGTTGGAACTGGACCATACATGTTCGATAGTTTCACTCCAGATGTTGAAGTAAGAATGTCTCGTTTTGATAATTATTGGGGAGCTCAACTCTATGGTCATGGTGCATACTTCCCATTAGTAATCTATGCGATCTATGATGATGCTAATACTGCTCATCAAGCATTCCTTAGTGGTTCTATTGATGCCAATGCCATGGCTTCTGATCAAAACATTGAGACTTACAGAACTCGAGATGATATTTTCGTACAAGATTTTACTACAATTACAGGAAAACCAAGTTTAGTTTATCAATACATGGGTGTTAACAACCATAAGTATAACGCAACTTGGAGAAAAGCATTCGCTTTTGCTGTAAACTATACCTACGTAATTGATGAATTACGATTAGGAAATGCGTTCAGATCTTATACTGCAATCTCACCAGGTTTTGGTGCGGCATATAATGCATCTGTACCCTCTGATCCAAGATCAGTTCCCGATCAGGGCGATATAACCGTTGCTCGACAAACTATGCAATCAATGGGTTATGGTGTAGGTTTAGGACTAGCAGATGATGCCGCCTGGAAAGCTGTAGCAAATAGTGGTAGTCCATTTGCAACTGTACGTTACACTTATAACCTCGGAAATACTTTTAGAGAAGATTTATTCGTTGCTGTTTCGGAATGGCTTAAATTAATCGGTTGTGCCACTGAAGACGATGGTGTGCAATGGGATCAATTCTTGGATTATCTCTACGATGTTGGTGGAGGTACTCCGGATCAAGGATTTGACCATTTAGAATTGTACGCTATTGGATGGGCGCCTGATTATCTATCGCCTTATAACATGCTTGATCCATTGTTTAATCCAGCTTCTGGATCAAACTCTGCTCAAGTCAATGATACTACTCTAAATACAATGATGGCAGCAGCTTTAACAGAAACTAATCCCGTAGATAGGGATAACACTTATAAGGACATACAATCTTACATGGCAACTCAAGGATTCAACCACATTCCACTCTACCACTCAAAAGTAATTGGACTCATGCGTGGTGACATTTATGGCGTTCAAACTAACGCCATGGGTGCTCTACGAATCTATCCAATTTTCCGTAGTTCTTACAGAACATAAGAGTTAAAGTACCAAAACAATAAATTAAATATTTCATTTTTTTTTATATTAACTTTTCTTGTAAAATAATGTTATTTTTTAAATATAAGTCAAAAGTAAAACCCTTCAAACAAGATATAGCTCCAATAGGATTTTATTTTGACATATTCTCCACATCGTTATTCCAGATTCCGATACTTCCTATACCTTTAAGGATAGATAAAGTATTTCATGGTCAACCTACCTTATTTATCACTCCCAATCAACGAAAATTAGAGAGAATATTTAAGAAGTATGGATATTTTATTGATTATTCCTTGTTTTATAAAACTGGACTACAAAACTTGTTAAAATATGCTTTTTCAATGCAAGAAGAAGTAAGCAAAAAAAATCTTACTGTGAGCGATTTATTAAGAAAATGGTGGGAAGCTTCAAATGAAATTACTACTCGTAATCTTGATTTGGATAAATCTTTCACATTTATTACTGCAGAGTTTATAAAAACCTATTCAAAGATCAACGAAATAGGACTGGATCCAAGTATAAACAATAAAGAATACAAAATCCAATTAGCAAATTATTGTGATAGGATAATTACTTATTTCCGAAGTAAGATTGAAAAAAACATCTTCTTTGTTAGGAAGGAGGATTCTTTTGATCTTGAGAAACTATACTTAGAGCGAAGAAAAAAATATTTTCCATTAGAAATTCCGATTGTAATAAGTGATTTGAAAACGAATGAAAGTCGTGACATGAAATTTGTGCCCTATCTAATTTATGATGATTTATTGGATTGCTTTTCTTATAACAAAAAGCTTCTAATGAATGCGGATATACCGATAAATTTAAAAGTTTACGAAGATAATAAAATAATTAATAAAACATCTACTATTGATGATATTAGAACAATTTCATCTAAGATAGAGCTAAAAAAACTTAATTTAGAAGAATTATTAGAAATATCTTGAGTTTGATATTATGAAGTTCAAAAAAATTGAATTTGCTCGACAAAGTAACTTTATACTGGCGTTATTGCTCACTCATTTTCTCTTTTTCGGATATTTATCAAATGTATATCAGAAAAATATTGGAGATGGTGTTTTATTTTTGTATAAAGTATTATTTAACCCCCAATCATTCTTATCCTCACTTATCCTTGTATTCATCGTTTTTCTTATGGTTTTTAGGGAACATTTTTTCGAATATGGCATTCGAAATAGTATTTGGCTAATTCCCTTTATCATTGTACAATCCTGGATCTGGTATTGGTTTATAATTGAGGATTTTGATATTGGCATGATAGGTGCATATTTTCTCAGGATTGAAACTTACATTACGATCTTGACCTTGCTTGGTATAAATATCGGTACGGCCATCGTAGCTTCAATCGCGAGAGAAAAATATAATGCCTTTATAAAAAGAACTAAAAGGATTGAGGAATAAATAAAAAGAGAGGTTTAAATTAAATGAGTTTATTAAAATATATCATAAGAAGGTTATTAATTGCCGTTCCAGTGATATTCGGTGTAATGACATTAACATTTATATTATCAAGGTTCATGCCAGGAGATCCTGTACTAGCGTATATCGGAGAGGGTAGGTTTAGTCTTCCTTATTACCTTCGATTAAAGCAGGAATTAGGGCTTAATGATCCCCTTATCATTCAATATTTCAGATATCTTGGGGACGTATTGGTAGGAAATTGGGGTTATTCTCAATCAATCGCAAGAGGAATGCCTGTTTGGGAATTAATTATGTTAAAATTGCCTCGAACAGCAGATCTCGCAATCTTTTCAATCATCATTGCCGCAGTCTTAGGGATTAAAGCTGGAGTAGTTTCAGCAACTCATCGCAATAAGGCGAGGGACACAATTTTTAGAGGCATATCATTAGTTGGGGTAGCCGTACCAGTATTTTTTCTTGGGATGCTTCTTCAATATCTTTTAGCAATAACTACTCATATCTTTCCAGCGACAGGATTCAAGACACAATTTTACGTAGATCCCCCATTGGTCACTGGTTTTAGATGGATAGATGCATTAATTTCGGGACAATTTTATTTGTTTACTGATTATTTTTACCACTTAGTGCTACCAGTTTTTTGCTTGTCATTTATCTCTTTAGCAGGGATTGTAAGACAAACACGCTCAAGTATGCTAGAGGTTCTTGAACAAGATTATATTCGAACTGCTCGAGCAAAAGGTTGTAAAGAGAAAGATGTGATTAATACCCATGCTAAAAAGAATGCCATGATTCCAACAGTTACCGTTATTGGTTTGGGATTCGGAGGTCTTTTAACGGGTGCAGTACTCACGGAGACTACTTTCGGACTGGCAGGTATAGGCCAATTGCTCATTGATGCAATAACTGACAGTGATTACTGGGTTCTAAACGGATTAGTTTTTTTCTTTGCGTTGGTATTCATCTTTATCAATTTGATTACGGACGTAATATATGGTATTTTAGATCCACGAATTAGATACTAATTAATAAGAGAGGAATAAAATTATGCAAAAAGAAGTAATGTATGAGACCATACTTGAAGAAGAAGAACGAGAAAATAGCGTACAAGAAATCACAAAAAGAGTTTTTAAATGGATCGGTAAAAATCTTAAATTCCTTTTCATTCCAGCTTCGAGATTGGAACAATTAACCCTTAGAGAATTTGAATATGAAATGAATCGAAGCAAGAGGAAATTTATTAGACGATTTAAATCCGTGTTAACAATATTGGGAATTCTTTTAGTGTTTTTTGTTGCCACTTTAGCGGTTTTTCCTCATTGGATTTCACCCTATACTCTCCAACAAGCACTTGGAGTATATACCAATGCGTGGGGCCCTCCTACTGAAGCACATCCATTTGGATTGACTAAATTTGGCCGAGATGTTCTTGCGAGGGTAATCTTCGGTGCAAGAACTTCGTTAACAGTAGCACTCCCCGCAATAGCAATGAGTGTTGTGTTTGGGGTAATGATTGGAGTTATTGCAGCATATTATGGAGGATGGGTAGATGCAGTAATAATGAGAATTATTGATGTTTTTATGGCATTTCCAGCTTTGATTCTTGCATTGGTTTTTGTCGTCGTTTTTGGACAAGCTTTCGGTACTGGACCTAGAATCGAGTATATTATGCTTGCGTGGGGCTTGTTAGGTATACCATACTATTCTCGTCTTATTAGGGGTAATGTTCTTCAAGCAAGAGAATTACCTTACGTGCAAGCAGCGAGAGTTTCTGGTGCAAGTAATGCAAGGATAATGTTCAGGCATATTTTACCAAACGTCATCCAACCTATAATTATTTCAGTAACATTTGACATTGGAGGAGTAATATTAGGATTATCTGGACTGGCATTCTTAGGATTTAGTGATTACAGAATGATCGATTGGGGAAATGAAATAAGTCAAGGTCGATTGTATTTCGATATTGCCCCTTGGGCTTCCCTCTGGCCAGGATTATTCATTTTAATTGCTGTTTTAGGGTTTATGTTACTCGGTGATGGATTGCGAGATGCATTAGATCCTCGATTAAAAAACTTATAGAGGATCATTAATTATATTTTTTTAAATTACACATACTTATAAAATGGAGATATATTAAATGACAGAAAGTGAAAAATCAACAGACTTTGAAACTGCCAATACAAGTAGAAACAAGTTAATACAAATTAAAAATTTAAAGACATACTTTTATACAGAAGAAGGAATAGTTAAAGCAGTCGATGGTATTAACTTTGATATCTATGAGGATGAAGTAATTGGCTTGGTAGGGGAAACTGGATGCGGGAAATCAGTAACTGCGTTATCTATATTGAATTTAGTTAGAGCTCCTGGAAAAATTATTGATGGTGAAATCTTATTTAAAGGAACAGATTTAGTTCACTTGAATAAAAATCAAATGAGAGAATATCGAGGAAAAGAAATAACGATGATTTTTCAAGATCCTCTCAATTCTCTTAATCCAGTTATGAAAATTGGGACTCAAGTAGGGGAACCTTTTTTACTGCATCAAAAAGCTGAGATTAAATCAGAATTAGATCGTAGATTACTTGAACGAAAAGAGAAACTAAATGAAAAAAAAGAATTGAAAAATCGCCTTAATGAAGAACAATTGGATGAATCTGAAAGAGAGGATCTTGAGCGACAAATAGAAAATCTTACGCTAGAGACAAAAACAGTCCCAGTATTGAGCGATGTAGTAAGAGATTATGCTGCACAAATAATTAAAGAAGTTGGTATTGCAGATTCGAGAAATATACTTGATCGCTTTCCTCATGAATTAAGTGGGGGAATGAGACAAAGAATTATGATTGCAATGGCATTATCATGCAATCCTGCATTATTAATTGCAGATGAGCCAACAACAGCTTTAGATGTTACTATTCAAGCGCAAATTTTAGATCTTATGAAGAATCTTAAAGAAAAGTTAAAAACCTCAATACTATTAATAACACACGATTTAGGCGTAATTGCTGAATTATGCGATAGAGTAGCTGTAATGTATAGTGGAAACATCGTTGAATATGCTACAGCAGAAGATTTATTTAAGAACCCCAGCCATCCATATACAAAAGGATTGTTAGGAGCAATACCAAGCAAAGAGATGAAGAATGAGAAACTTAAAACAATAAGAGGTATGGTTCCGAATTTAATTTATCCGCCATCAGGCTGTCGCTTTCATCCACGCTGTGACTTTAGAATGGAAATTTGCGACAAGATTAAACCGAAATTAAATGAAATAAGAGAAAATTATTATGTTGCGTGCCATCTATTTGATCCAAAATATAAAGATTCTCCCAAATATGAATGGGAAGCAGATGAAAAAGCAACATCTTATCAAGTTTAAAATGCAAATAAAGTGATGTAAAATGACAGAAGCAGATGAAAATTTAAGTTACTCCCAACCGGATATTCCAGAGGATTCTATAATTTCAGTTAGAAATCTTCGAACTTATTATCCTATCTATGGAGGATTATTTAAAAGAAGAATTGGGGATGTTAAGGCTGTTGATGGAGTCTCTTTCGATCTACTTAAAAAGGAAACTCTTGGTTTAGTAGGTGAAAGTGGATGCGGTAAAACCACTATTGGAAATACTATTTTAAATTTAGTTCCTCCCACTTCTGGAGAAATTTATTATAAGGGGAAATTAATAATTCAGACTAAAGAAATGGAAAAAAAAGTTAAATCATTGGAACGACGTGAAAAAACCAATTTCCAGGAGTTTAATACCGAATTAAGAAAGAAAATACAAATGGTATTTCAAGATCCAGATTCTTCACTAAATCCAAGATGGAAAATAGTGAATATAATCGGAGAGCCGTTAAGACTATTGATGGGTATTAAGAAGGGAAGTGAAATCAGAAGACACGTGTTGGAATTATTAGAAACAGTTTCGATGAAAGCAGAGCATTTAGACAGGTATCCTCATGAGTTTTCTGGTGGTCAGAAACAGCGAATAGTTATTGCTAGAGCGTTAGCATGTAATCCAGAAGTGATTATCTTGGATGAACCGACTTCTGCATTAGATGTGTCAGTACAAGCTCAGATACTAAATCTTCTCAATGATCTTCAAGACCAATTTGACCTATCATTCTTATTTATTACGCACGATTTAACCGTTGTTCAGCATATCGCAGATAATATAGAGGTAATGTATCTAGGTAAATTTGTGGAAGGGGGAAGTGTCGAAGAAGTTTTTAAAAATCCCACACATCCTTATTCTCGAGCATTACTTTCAGCAAGACCAACATTCGATCCCTCATCAAAGCGAAATCGAATTATATTAGAAGGAGATGTCCCAAGTCCAATAAACCCCCCCTCTGGATGTGCCTTTCATCCCAGATGTTATGAAAAAGATAAACATCAAAAATGTGGAATAGAAACTCCTATTCGGGTAGATCTCGATGGAGACCATTATATGTACTGCCGTCCATTACTTAAACCTGAGAAATCCTATAAAGGAATGGAATATATATCTGATTAAAAATTTATTAATTTTTTATTCATTTTATTCTTTCAAATATCAATCTTTTCGATTCAGATTTAAATCAAAAACAAATTAAATTAAGATTCTTTTACCTTTTTAATGCATACTGAACAATCTAAAATTTTTGTAGTTAAAACTTCGCCTCAAACGATACTCGAAGATTATACTAATTTGATGCATTTAGCAAATTATCAGGATAAAATCAGCCTTGATGATGATGTGGTCATTAAATTAAACCTTAGTTGGTCTAAATTTTTCCCTTCTTGTTCGAGTCCTCCTTGGCAAGTTGAGGGAGTATTAAAAACGATGGTTGAAGATGGATATAGTCCTAAAAAATTATTTACGGCTGAAAATAGAACTGTAGTCACTAATATCGAAAAAGGTCTAAAAGGAAATAAATGGGAACCATTAATTAAGAAGTATGGTGTATGGTTTGTTCCATTAACAAGAATTAAATTTGTTCCTTATGAAAGCTTACGTTCAAAATTTATAAACATGAAGAATAAACAACTACATGTTTTAGACTCTAAGATCTTTCCTAATGGTTTTCGAATTCCTCAATTTTATCTCGGAAAATCTATTATTCACTTACCCACCATGAAGACTCATGGCCATACTGGTGCAATAGGTGGAGACTTAATGCAGACTTCAGATGAAATGAAACATGGAGGTATAACATGTGCAATGAAAAATGCATTTGGGGGGCTTCTTACTAAACGGCGCCATTATAGCCACCAATTTATGTCAGAAGTTTTAGTGGACCTTCTGATTATTCAAAAACAATTACATCCTGATATAATGGCTGTAGTTGATGGTACTGTGTGTGGTGATGGAGCAGGACCTCGGACTATGATCCCCAAGATTAAGAATTATATTCTTGCTGGTTATGATCAAGTAGCAGTAGATACAGTAGTAGCAAAAATGTTAGGATTTAATCCATTGAAATTACCCGCGATAAAACTTGCTCATGATGAAGGATTAGGATGCGGAGATTTCGACCAGATTGAAATCATCGGGGATGATGTCTCAAATATCAACTGGAACTTTAAAGTAAAACGTAGTTTAGTCATTTGGGGTGACCAAATGGTGAGGAAAGGAAGCCTTAAATTCTTAAATCCTTTAATGAGAAATAGGTTATTTATGAAACTACCAATTTTAGCCTCTCTTGTGTATCATGATATGTTCTGGTATCCAACCATAGGAAAGAAAAGGATAAATGATTTTAATAAATCTGAATGGGGCCAAAAATTTATTGATTATCCTGAAACAGTGAATTAATTAATAATGGTAAATTACCGGCAAATTTTTCTGTTATATCTTTCTTGTTTAACTTAAAGTGAATAAAAAATTCTATTGATCCCCCTTTTCCCAATATGGGAGATTTTATTATATTAATGGGGTAAATCTCATTTAATAAAGCCCAATTAGTCAAATTTCTTAATATAATTTTAAGATCCTCTTTATCTTTAATAATTATCAATTTTTCACCCTTTTCTATTTTTTTTTCAAACAACGGTTTTACGAGTACTATAATATCACCATCATTTTTTAAGTATAATTTAGAGTTTGGTATTAGCTCCTTTAAGGAAGCAAATGTAATGTCGATTACGATAATATCCATGAGTTCATCTAGCTTGAATCTTTTTCTTGCGTCAGTCTCATCTAAAACTATCACCTTACCCTTTTTACAAACTAAAGAAGGGTGAAGTAGATTTTTAGCAGAATCAACAGCATAGACTTTTTTTGCCCCTTTCTGCAACAAACAATCAGTAAATCCCCCAATAGAAGCACCAAGATCTAAACAAGTTTTTTCATTTACATTAATAGAAAATTCCTCGATTGCAGCTTCTAACTTGATTCCTCCTCTTCCCACATAAGGAAATTCTTGCGTTAGCAAGACTTTCGTGCTATTGTCAACTCTTTTACTAGGTTTAATAATACAGTCTCCATTTACATAAACAAAACCATTTTTAATTAACCACTGAGCTTTAGTTCTGCTCTCAACCAACTCTCTTTCTGTTAAAATAACATCTAATCTTTTTTTCAAGACTTATTTCATTACTCAACATATTTTCTTTTTGCGATATAAGTACTAAATTTACTTATTAAGGCTTTAATTGAAGCATATGGGCCTATATGCCTATAAACAGTTCTTAAAATTAGTCCCGATAAAATAAAAGTGATAAGTATGGCGAACCAGATGGTAATATAATCTAATTGTCCAAGAAATAAGAAGTATAAAAGCTGATGAACTAAATATACAGTAAATGAATAATATGAAAAGTAAAATAGGAATCGATGGCTTTTTTTAGATTTGTATTTAAAAAGGAACTCAATTGAGAAAAATATCATTAACAAAATCGTTTCGATTCCTAAAGAATAAAGATTCCAAGCAAGACTTCCCCTAATTGTAAAAAATTGTGGATAATTGTAAATAACACCAAATATAATCAATACTATACCAATCAAGATTAAGGGAATTATAAAATTTTTCTTAAGTTTTACTTTATAATCCGAAGTATCTTTTTTTTGATCTAATCGGAAGATCATTTCACCCAATACAGTTCCAAAAAGAAAGAATGGAAAAAAAGTCATTAAAGGGTCTAGTTGAGGCTGATTATAAAGTATATAATAAATCACGCCATTAATGGAAAACTCTCCACTAAAATGGGAGAGATACATAAATAGATAAGAATTTGCAAACAAAAATGAAAACACGATTATTACTCTTACGAATATCGGGGCTTTTAACAATGGCCATGCTAACATAAGTGAAAAAGCAGCTGTTAAAAGAACAAACCATATCCAAATTTCGAAAAAATTATTATATGCGATTGCTGTCGGTACATTATATAAAATTGCAATGATTAACAAGAAAAATGCTCTTAAAAAATATGCTTTTTTAATCTGACTTTGGTTAGCATTACTTCGAGCGTTTTTTCTCCTAATTGAGAGAGCAATGCTCATTCCAGAAACCAGTAAAAAACCAGCAGCTCCAACAGAATCTAATGTTTGATGAGCGATTGTATTTATAAAAAGATATTCAGGTTTTAACCACCACTCTAATAAATGTCCTAGATACATCCAAGTCATGCATATTCCGCGAAAAGTATCGATGCTTTTAAATCTAATCATGATAAAAAATTGAATAATAGTTTAGTTAAAAAAAACATTACGCAAAAATTAACTTTTATGTTTAATTTAAATCATTTTCCTTGCCAAATTAACCACAGTATTTAAAAACCTTGTTTTAATTCAACGTCATTATTCATTAAATAAAATGACTCTTTAAGAGAAATCTCACCATTAATCACTTTTTCGGCAATTTCTGATAGTTTTATTGAACCATCCTTAAATTGTTTAGAAGATGAATCCTTGATCTGTTTTATATGTTTGGATAGCATTGTTTCATAATTATCTGAATTTACTTCTAAACCTCTTCTAAATGCTAAAATTAAAGCCGAACTTTCATGCTTAGGAAATTTTCTTCCTTTATGAGACACGCGAATCTTTGATGAATGAGACTCATCAATTAAATAGATCCTAACTCTCTTTTCTTCATATAGATTAAGTATCTCATTAATAAAGTTTCGAATAATTTCATGTAAGCTTTTTCCAAATTTGAAAATTAATTTTAATTCTTTTGAATTATCTTCTTGTATTGACTCTTCATATTTTTTTATTTGTTTGATTAAATTTTTTCGTTCTAAGATCGTTTGGGAATTTAGGTAAAAATAATCTAGAAATACAACTATACCTATATGATTTAATCCGGGATCAATTGAGAAGGTTAATGTTTCATAATCGCGATATCCTAAACGATAAGCAGCTAATATTTTAAATATATATTTTTCAAGGTTCTCTTCGGATAAATATGGGATAATGTCAACGAAATCATTTCTAGGTTTAATAAGATTTAATTCTTCGAAGGTTGTGAGGATAATAGAAGGTATATTAGGGATCTTATCCTGAATGCCTAATATCTTAAAATTGAGTTTTTTGTTATTTAGAGCTTTATTAATTCTATAAAAAAAATTTAGATCTTCAGTTAATATATATATAGGTTTATTTCTCAAATTAATTATATAAATCAAGTATGAAATTAAAAAGTTCTAATTATGAAAATTCCCCTCAAAGTGTTAAATGATCAATTAAATGCGGTTAAAAAGAAATATGATCTTTTATCAATATGGGGGGAATTTGGAGTAGGAAAAACTATTTTTTCAATACAAATTGCCTTAGAGAATATAAGTACATATAATCAAGTATATTATATTTACAGTAAACCAAATTTACCCCTTGAGAACCTTAAAGATATGATTGAATATAAAAAATCTATTCATTTGGACAATTTAATTATTATTCCTATGAACAATTTTAAAGAATTGTATTCATTCATTCGTAGATTAGAATCTGCTTTTCTAAATGACTTGAAAAGAAATCGAGAGCCTCCAAAACTAATAATTTTTGATTCGATCACAGATTTATACCGATTAGTCTTAAATAAAGAAAAAAAGGGCTCTAATGTAAAACTTAATTATCAATTAAATTTTATTATAGCAACTATTTATTACTTGAAAAAAAGATTCGATTTGGAAATCATCATTATTAATGAATCAAGTAAAAAAATGCAAAAGGATGAATATTATGAAATTCAAAGTGGTGGCAAGGTAATGGATTATTGGGTATCTTGCTCATTTCATATTGAAAGAACAGATTCATTGAATAAGAGAAAAATCTTATTGATTAAAGATGGTGAAATTAAAGAGGAATATTATCTATCATTGACTAATAATGGATTTAAACTATAAATCCTCTTTGATTGTTTATAGAATTTTATCAATCATAATTCATTTTTAAATTTGTAAAAAAATAATTTAAATTGGTAAATTATATGTCTAAATCGGCTAAAAAAAAACTCTCAAAATGGTTAGATGAAAATATACCCCATTATTTTCAAAATAAAGGAACTTTAATAGATCTAATTGAAGTAATAGCTGAAGCTACGATTCCAATAAGAGGATTATTGGAACGCGGTATTACTTCTCGAGAGATAGAGCATAGAATGAACATTGTTGAACCAACTTATCCAAGTATTAATGTCTATGATGAGGAACAAATTCATGAGGATATTTTAACCCATGGAATCATCTTACAAGCAATAAAAGAAAGAGGAAAAAAATATCTCTATATTGCATCCGAAGAATCGGATCCGGTATTAGGTGAAGGTGTTTTTGGAATTACAATTGATCCTGTGGATGGTTCATCAAATGTTGTTGTAAATAGAACGGTTGGAACAATAGTCGGTATCCATAATAAACAAGGAGATATGGTATGTGCTTTTTATGTTCTATATGGAATCTTTACTAACTTGATAATAGCCATTAATGGAAAAGTAGCTGAATTTGTATTGGATACATCTCCATATAGTATGACCTTTTATCATTATGTTTTTCAAGAATTAAAAGAATTACCAGACCTTTCTAGAGGTGGTATAAGGTGTATGGGTGGAGACCCTCTGAATTGGTCTGCAAAATGTATTAAATATCAAGAAGATCTTATCCAAAACAAATTTATAAATAGATATAGTGGGAGTTTTGTTGGGGATTTTCATGCTATCCTTCATTATGGAGGAATCTATTCTTATTTTTCTCTAACTAAACCTAAAATAAGATTCTACTATGAATGGTTGCCTTTAGCATTTATTGCTATAACTTTAGGAGGTAAATTTTTAGCAATAGGAGATTCTGAAGATCCAGATAGAATAAGAACGATAGATGACTTCCCACCTTTAAAATTACAAAACATTGCTGATTTACATACTAAAACTTGTGGTGGTGTAGTGGGAAATAAAAAAGCTGTAGATCTGTTCTTGAGTTTATAGTGAGTTTATTAAAATGAGCTTAAAAAGAAACTTAATTAAAAAAAAAGAAGATTCAGTTCAATTCTATATATATAAAGAAGATGCACAAAACATCCCCTCAAAATCAATGAATGTATTTTATAATAAATCAATGGAATTAAACCGCGATCTCTCAAATCTCGCTTTAAAAAGTTATGATTTGCTCTATGCTAAAAAACCATTAATAGTAATTGATTGTATGGCTGCTTCAGGAATAGGTTCAATCAGGATGCTCAAGGATTGCCAGAATATTCATAGGCTTTATGTAAATGATATAAATCCCGTTGCCATAGAACTAATAAAATTTAATTTTAAATTTAACAACATCAATATTGATAAAATATCACTCTCTCAGAAGGATGCAAGTTTACTGCTTTTGGAAATAAGGAATCAGCAGAATAACGACAAGCCTGATGTTATTTCTATTGATCCATTTGGTACTCCAAATATTTATATGGATTCTGTTTTTAAAGTAATCAATAAAAAAAAAGGATTAATTTGTATAACCGCAACTGATACTGCTGTTTTATTTGGAGTAAGATCAGATGCATGTATAAGAAAATATCTTTCTAAACCACTTCGAGTAGAATATTCAAAAGAAATAGGAGCCAGAATTTTATTGCATTTCATCTCTAGAATTGCGAATATAAATAATCTCGGGATTTCCCCCCTTTTAACATTCTATTCAAATCATTTTCTTAGAATTTTTGCTTTAACATTTAAGAATAAAGACAAAATAAGTCATTTTTTTTCAAATTATGGTTATATCATTCATTGTGAAAAATGTGGTTATAGAAAAGTAATAAACATTGGTGATTTTATATTAAATTCAACTTGTCCATTATGTAAAAAACCAATTCAGCAATACGCAGGACCACTTTGGATTGGAAAAATTCATGAGGAATTATTTATTAAACAAATGTTGGAAGAAAATTCTAATTTGAATTATGCGAATCGAAATAAAGTGGACAAATTGTTAAAAATTATTATTCAAGAAACAAATATGCCAATTTCTTATTATAATATCCATCAATTATGTAAAAAGCTAAATCTCTCGCAAATACCAAAAATTCAATCTATCATTAAAATAATTAAAGAATTAAAAAATGAAGCAACAAGAACTCATTTTGATCCTCTTTCGATTAAAACTAACATCCCTTTAAACTCATTAAATAACATTCTGAAAGAGAATTTATAATGACTGAACAACATAATAAGGATCCGACCTATAGGAGAGCAAAAAGAGAGGGATATAGAGCAAGATCTGCGTATAAATTACTGGAAATCGAAAAAAGATTCAAGATTTTTAAACGAGCTTTTTATATTATTGATATTGGCAGCGCCCCCGGATCATGGTTGCAAGTTGCTAAATTAAAAGCTGAAGAAAACCTCTTAAAATATAATGATAAATATTATCACAGAGATTCTTATAAGATATTAGGAGTTGATGTCAAAAACATAACTCCAATAGAAAATGTAAAAATATTAAAAATGGACATTTCTGTACCCGAATTTCTCCCAGAAGTCAAATCATATTTTGGTGATGAGGTTGATTTAATAATATCAGATGCGAGTATTCAAAAATCGGGGAATAAGTTTAGTGATCAAGTCCACCAAATCAGATTATGCTATAAAATCCTCGAATTTTCAGAAGTTTTGAAAAAAAATGGGAATATAATAATAAAACTTTTTCGAGGGGTCGACTATCAAGATTTTTTTAAACTAGTTAAAAGGAAATTTCAATTTGTGAAGGGATTTAAACCTAGAAGTTCTTATAAAAAAAGTAATGAGACATTTATAATTGGGTTGAAAAAATTTTAATCGATTAATTCTTCTTCGATTTCTTCAAAATTGATATAATACTTTCTTCCCTCAATACATGCTTCAATCCAATCAGTTAGCCAAGGACAATGTTTAGGGTTAAATTTGTCTAAATTTGTATCATTACATTTATTAGCAAATGGACATACTAAACATGGTTGATAAGAAAACACTTCTAAAATGAAATCCTTTTTATTCTTATCAATTTCCAATTCGGCAACTTCTAGATCAATATTCTCAATTAACGAGATATTTTTTGTCCAGGTGGCATTTATCATTTCTCTTTTCACTTTAACTTTTGATTGAAGTTCTAGAACATCTAGAATGTCATCTAATTCGTTTCTCGTTTTATTAGTGAGACTTCGTAGATCTTCAAAAAAAATGTTTTTCTCCTTAGTAATGATATCGAGTATTTTTTTCTCGTCCTTCTTAAGATTTCGTGTGGAATCTTTTTTTCTTTCCTCTGTTCTTTCAATTCTTCTTTCTACTTCTGATTTTTCAGATTCCTCAGACCCTTCAATTCTTTCTTTTACTTTGCACTTATGACGGTTAAGATATGCGAAAGATTTACCGCAATATGGACAAACTTCCTTTTTCTTTTTTGCCATTATCTTTAGTGTGATTTTAAAATTATAGAAATATACTATGTTTTATGATTACGTTAAAAATAATTTTACGATTTTGTTATTCATTATTTAAATATAAAATTGACTGATTGATTAGATATGGATCAAGATTTTTTAAAAGATTCGCTCCGAAAATCTAACTTACTTATTGATTTAGAAAGTGAACTTAAAAATTTCAAACAGAAAAGTAATTTTATTCTCAAATCTGGTACTAATAATTTGGATCTCCTTTTAGGTGGTGGATTTTATTCTGGTAGATCATACATATTCTTTGGTGAAAATAGTACGGGTAAAACGCAGCTATGTCATCAAGTTTGTCTTGAAGCATTTAAAAGCGGAATTAAAACAGCATATTTTGATTCAGAAAACACATTTCGTCCAGAACGTATCAAAGAATTATGTCTAACAAGAGGATTAAATTACAATGATGTGCTTAAAACAATTTTGGTTGCGACCATTAGGAGTGATGATGTTTTAAATTACAAGATTAGTGAATTGGATAATGTCTTGAAAAATTCAGAGATTAAATTACTTTTAATCGATACGATCAATAATTATTATCGTTTGGAACAAGGCATATCATTTGAAAAATCAAAGAAATTATTTATCAACATTTTAAATCATTTAAATCTGTTAACTAAAAAATATGGTTTGATTTCAATATATACTTCTCAAGTCAGTCCAAATTTTAATCCAAATTCAACTATTAAACACGTTCCGGTGGGTATTCAATATCTTAATCATTTTTTTTCAGAATTTATATACTTATCAAAAACTAGTAAGAATCTTTTTATGCATTTAGTTAATTCTTCTCATTTAAGAGAAAATAAAGTAGCTTATACGATTAATTCCAAGGGCATTATTGATGCGAATTAAAATTTTAAATCGGTTATTTCGGATAATGAAACTGATTCGATTTGTTTAATTTTTAGCTTACTGTTTAACAAAAATATTTTATTATCAATCATCTCTGCGAACCAAGATGTCAGCTTATATGCATAAACTAACTTTTTAATCTTTGTTGGAGAACCTCTTTGGTTCTTTTCATATTCTGGTTTACTGTATTCACCGATCACATCTTTAAAATCCATACCGATCAAAAAAATGTTCTGATCTGATTTGATTAAGGATCTTATAAAAAAAAGGATTCTATCACCATCAGTAAAACCACCTGGATTGAGAATTTTCTCGTGGGGTTCAACTTGGGTTGTTCCGATTATATTTTTGGCTTGTATTATTTCATGTTTATAATTTTGAAGCTTATCAATATTATCACCATGAGCATGAACTATTATATAACTTGGATAGTTGAAATCTTCTGTTCTTATACCATCTAAATCTGTAAATGTAGCATCAACTGGAAGATTTATTTTTTTCAAAAATCTGGTTGCACCATCTGCGGCTAGATGGATACTATTAATAAATTGCTCCTTTAATTTGGTATTAATTATATAATTAACAGTATTAACAAGAGTAGGACCGCATCCATAAATGAATAATGACTTTTTGCTTTGGATTCTCTTACAAAATGATTCTAATATCCTTTCAAGGATCCATTCAGGATCCTTGTTATTAAAAAAACTTAATAGTAAGTCTCTAGCTTTTTGATCTAATTCGTAATTAAAATTAAAGTCCTTTTTTATTTTCCAATACCATTCCTCAAATTCTCGATAAAAATTAATTTTATCTATAATTATTAAGTTCTCATCTCATAATTATTCTCAAAAAATCAAATCATCTAATAAAAAAATTTTAAATCTTTTATATAATTAATTTTATCATACAAAATTCAATATTATAATTTTTTATAACAAAAAAGGAGTTTATGAAATTATGGCAATTTGGTACACAAAGACCCATCAATGGTATAATGATGCCACTGGTGAAGTTGGTATAACTGCATTTGCCGCTGAGCAATTAGGTGAAATTTCATTCGTGGATGTTGAAGCACTTGAAGGTGCAAGTGTTGAACAAGTTCAAATGGATGGTGATGAACCAACAAGCGATCCTTTAGATTGCACAGTGGAATCAAGTAAAGCTGTGGGAGATGTATATAGCCCTGTATCCGGGAATGTTAGCGAAGTTAATTCTGACTTAATGGATGAACCGGAAAAAATTAATGAAGATCCCTCTTCTGCTTGGTTATTTAAGGTTGAAGCTTCAAATTTTGATGCAGAAAAAGGAAACTTGCTTGATGAATCAGCTTATAAAGCATTTACAGATAGTCTTAAATAATTAGCCTTTAACTTTTCTTTTTTTTAATTTTCTCTCAATTATTAAACGTTAAACAATTTATTACCCAGTTTTATATCTATCATTGCATTAAGCGCCAAAAACGATAGAAATATTAAAATTATCCCTATAGCTAAGATTCGAGTGGCAATTTTCTTGTTATATACATGTTTTGAGGCTTGATACAGAAATACAAAACCTAGAGAGCATAGAAAAATGAATATTGATGCTACAATACTTTCAATTATGAATGCATCGTGAATGCTACCTACATACAAGAACATTGCTTGTCCATCTGAATTAGTACCCAGTGCTGGAGGTTTGGTATATATTAAATAGACAAACCCTGTTTGAAGAAGAAATAAAAATGCATAAATCCCTATTACGGCGATAGATCTACCAGGAACTGGTAAATCCATGCGAGGGAGTGTCATATCGGGAAATTTAATTTTTGGTTTTTTTAATTTTTTACCAAAAATCCATGGAGTTCTGCTTTTAAAACGTTCTAGTACAGTTTCAGAACCACTAACATCTTGTTTTTTATTGTTAGTTTGTGATGTTTGTTTCTTTTCCATTATGCTTCATTCTCACTAAAAACATTTAATCAATAATTCAATATAAGATTAATAAATTTCTATTTTAATTAAATTTTTTTTTAGTTTGCATACATTTCAAGATATTTCAACCAATTTTTCCAAGAATGTAATTAAAAAATTCCAGATCTTCTCGACACTTTTTATTCTCAATCTTTCATCAGGTGAATGCCCCATTATAATATCTGGTCCTATCGAGATCATTTGCATCTCAGGATAATAATGACTAAAAAAAGCACATTCTAATCCAGCATGAATTGCTTTAATCCTAACATCATCATTAAATCTATCCTTGTATACCCTTTTAGAAGTTTTAACGATTTCAGATTCAAAATTAGGAAACCAACTAGGATAAATCGTTTCAATGATAATATTATACTTTAATCCTGTCATTTTAATAAGAGACTTGACTCTCTCAAATAAGTTATCTTTATCATACCCAGTTAAACTTCTTGTGCTAATTTTTATCTCAATTTTATTTTCAAGGGTATGTATTGATGCAAAGTTCAACGATGTATGAACTAAACCTTTACTTGTTGGGTGTTGCACTATTGGACCTGTCGGTATAAGATTAAAAAGATTGATTAATTTATGCTGAAAATTATTATTAAAACTGAGATTTTTATTGAAATCTGATATTTCTTCTAATTTAATTGTTAAATCTGGCTCAATAACATTATACAAAGATTTGATTTTAGGGAATATTTCCTTCGTAAACCTATCAATCTCAACCTTTTGAGATTTATCAATGTATAAGATAGCATTAGATTCTCTTGGAATCGCATTAGACAAATTTCCTCCTTCAATGGTATTAATTGAAACATCAAAGCTAGAATCAATTTTCCAAAGAATCTCGATTAGAATTTTTACTGCATTTCCTCTTCCTTTATTTATGTCCATTCCAGAATGTCCTCCGATCAACCCAGAAACTGAAATTTTGATCGGAATTTTATCCTTTTCCGAAAGTCGCTCTTCCATTACTTTTTCAAATTCGACACTAAAGACTCTTCCCCCTGCACAACCTATTGTAAATTCATCATCTTCTTCAGAATCTAAATTTATGAGATATTTTCCATCAATCATGCCTTTATCCATTTGGGACGCTCCAGATAGTCCTCGCTCTTCATCAACTGTAAATAATAAATCCAAGGTTAAAGGGCCGAGATTAAGACTTCCATCATGAATCTTTTTCATTATTGCTAATTGATAAGCAATTCCAACAGCATTATCCGCTCCTAATGTTGTACCATCAGCAGTTAACCACTCTTCATCATCTTTTTGTATAGTCATTAATTTCAATGCATCTTTTGAAAAATCGTGCTCAATATCTAAATTTTTTTCACAAACCATATCCATGTGACTTTGCAAAACGATCTTCGTTTTTGATGTATCTTCTTTGGGGGGGACTGTAATAACAATATTTCCAATACCATCTATTCTCGTATCATAATTGAATTTGCTTGCTTCATTTTTGACATATTGTCGGATCTTCTCTTCTTTTTGAGAACAGCGTGGTATTTGAGAGATCTCATAAAAATAATTCCAAAACTCAATTGGATTGCCTAATTTTCTTAAATCCTTCATATAAATCCTATTCCATGCAAATATAAATAAGAAATATTTTTTATTATTTAATAATGTATAAAACTATAAAATTTTAATTACAGAGACTTTAAAATGAGTAGCTGGAAGGATTTATATTCTGAAGTTAAACAACGCAAAATGGAAGCCTTAAATAAAAAAGACGTGGTAAAAGCAGTTGAACAACATGGAAAAATTCTTGCTATAAAGGGTAGATATGAAAAACCAGAAAAAGTAGTAGATCACATGTATGCGTCAGAACACGAAACAATAAAACCAGCTAAGATAATGAAATATAATTTAAATGAATATGATTTAGTTCTAATAGGTTGTCCTGGTGACGAAATTCCGCATTCTGCTTTTCCAAAAATAAGTGAATATGTAAATCTAAATGGAGGTTGGTTGATAACCACTGACTGGGCATTAAAACATATTATCGAAATGATCTTCCCTGGATATATTCGATGGAATAAAGAAAGGACGGGTGATGCTGTTGTATCTTGCCAAATATTAGAACCTAATCATCCTTTTCTTGAAGGAGTTCTCACAGAAATTCAACAAGATAAATGGAGCAAAAAGGTAAGTAATACAAAGAAATCTGAATTCAAATGGTGGCTTGAAAACCGAAGTTTTCCCATTCAAGTATTGAATCCTGAAGTGAGAGTTCTAATTTCTTCGATAGAAATACAGCAGAAATGGGGAGATGCTCCTGTACTTTGTTATTTTGATTATGGGAAGACGGGAGGTAGAATTATCCATTTAATTTCTCATACACATCTTCAAAAGGGAGGATCAAAAGGGAAGTATGCTTCAGCATTAATCCTTACTAATATTTTAGATGAGAAAGTTACAATCAGAATGGGGTTATCCAAAGGATCCTCACAAGGTTATGTTTCAGATTGGGAACATACTGAAGCGGTACCAGGTCCTTCACTTGAAAATCCTAATTATATCACTCCATCAATCTCAGATTCAGCGTTGACTGGAACGGCTCAAGTAATCCAGGTTAACGTAAATGATGCAAACTTTTCATTTGGAAATAATTGTGCTTATTGCGGGTATGATTTTGGGGAATATTCAGGTAAGATCTATAAGTGTAATTCGTGCAATGCTTTATATCATGAGAATTGTCTTAATGTGCAGATCAATGAAGGAGTATGTAAAGATTGTGGTAAAATTCTACTATGGTGAATTTTCTAACCTCCTTCTTTTTAATAATTATTTTAAATCGTTCTAATTTTATCATTATAACTAATTAATTTTCTGAAGGAATTGAATGATGATTGATAAGAAAGAAATCTTTCAAGTTGTAGATAATTTGGACCCAAACCATATAATGAGCGTTATGAAAACACTTATTAACATTGATACTACAGTACCTCCAGCAAACACCTATAGAGAATATATTAATGCATTAAAACCTTTTTTTTCGGATTTAGGTTATAAAACTGTTGAAGTTGAGCTTCCAGAAGATCTAGTCAAAGAAATCCCATATGAACTTGAAGGCCCTAGAATTAATTTAGTCGCCAGTAAAAATTTTGGTCAAAAAAGAGATGTCAGTTTCTACGGTCACATGGATGTGGTACCAGCTCCTAATGAAGGTGAGAAAAAATGGAGATTTCCTCCTTTCAAAGCAACGATGATTAAAAGTGGGAAGATTTATGGTCGTGGAACTTCTGATATGAAAGGATCAATGGTTTGTTTGATCCTTGCTCTACAAATCATTGAGATTTTAAAATTAACCCCAAAATACAACATTCATGTCTTAAATTGCACTGATGAAGAAATAGGAGTTTGGCCTGGAATTCGATATTTAGCAGAGAATGAATATATAAAAGGCACCGTTTTTTGTATGGAAGGCGTCATAAATCCAATAATTGTAGTTGGAACGGCAGGTGCGTTAAATGTAATCGTGGAATCTATAGGAAGAAGTTGTCATTCAGGAATGAACTTTATGGGAGTGAATGCATTAGAAGAAACCATTCCTATTCTCGTGGAATTAATGAAATTAAAGAAAACTGTCGAAGCTCGAGAAAGTAAAATCATTCCGGGGTTACCCCAATTTGGAACGGGTGAAAAAAGGAATATGACTCCAATGTTTAATTTAGATATTATTCATTCTGGAACAAAAACCAATATTGTCCCAGACCTCTGTAAGCTAACGATAAACAGGCGTGTTATTCCGGATGAGAATATCGAGGAGGTTAAAAAAGAGATCGCAGAAGCCATTGAACGAGGAAAAGCTCAAAGCAAACTCTTAGATGTTAAAACAACTTATATCTATGATTATCCTCCTATGACAGCCGATCCTAGTGCACCAGATATCACCCGCATTAAGAATGTGATAATGGAAGTACAAGATGTACCAGACGAAAAAGTATTTATCGTTGGTAATGCGGGTTCTACTGATATGGGTTATGTTTCTGAAATTCTAAATACAAACGACATTATTTTTCATGGAGTTGGGACCATTGGCTCTAATTCTCACGGAGTGAACGAATATATAAGGATGAAAGATGTTCTCACGTATATTAAGGAATTAATTGTCTTTTTATGTGATGATATTTAGAGATTTATCTAAATAATATATGAATATATATGCATTGTCGTGAAACCCCCCTTTCACGAAGAATATCTTAATCTTACTTTTTTGAAATTAAAATCAAGTAAAATAATAGCAAAAAAAAGAAAAAAAATACGTTTACGATAAGCCAATCGTATGTAATTTAGTCTTCAGTGATGGTTATGGCTTCTTCAGGACACTGTGTCTCACAAGCGCGACATCCAACGCAATCTTCTCGATTCTCTTCAATTACGTTAACCTTTCCACCTTCAGGTTCTCCAAAACATTCACTTGGACAGACTTCATAACAAGTACCGCAACCGGTACAAGCATCCATATCAATTTCAATTCCAAAAGACATCTTTATTACACTTTGGTTTATTATTAAGATTTTTTTAACTAATAGATAATTAATTATCTTTAATAATGAGAATTATGTAAAAAATATAAATTTCTTTTTTATTTAGAGATTATTATTTTAGCATCTTACTTAAAAAAAATAAAAAATTATTTTGAAAATTTAAGCATTCTTTTGTTTAAGGAAGAAGAAGATGGTGTTTAGAATTCCTCCAATAATTATAGCATAAAATCCCATTTCTGGCCACCATTCATAAGCACTATAATAAATACCAAAAGAGGTTAATCCGGCTATTGCAAAAATAATTGTTATAATTGATAGTAAAAATCCAACTTTGGTTAAGTCTTTAGCAATAAATCTATTAGGAAGTAAATTGTTCAATGCCATAATTACGATAATGATAAAAACAATTATACTTAGAATCTGAAAGATTAAATCTCCTATTGTACTATATTCACAATCTAGACAAGAATATCGATAATGCCCCCCACCAATATATAAACCAGCGAAATCACCAACGCTTTCTAATATTATTGCTAAAAGACTGATGAATAGAATCAGTACTGAAAAGGGATCAACGTTTCTTTGAGATGACATCATTTAATCACTAAAATTTTGTTAAGAATTAATATATCTTAAAACTAAATAAATTGTTTCGTTTTATAATATTGGTAGTAAATTTGAATTCTACATTTATAAGGTCTAATTAAAATTGAAAATCTCAAATTTTTGGACTTATAATGCAAATGAACAAGTTTTAGGATTAGAATTAAAAGATTTGACTAAAGATGGAACAAAGGAAATTATAGCCCAAACAAAATCAGGTAAAATTTACATTCTATCCGCAAGTGGTCAAATTTTACGCAGTAAGAATATTACAGAGAAATCTCCAATTTGGATTTTAAAAATTTCAAATGTTTCTAAAAGTTTTAACAATGTAATGTTGCTAGGTTCTTTAGACGGATTATTGAGAGTCTTTCAAATAAACAAATCATTAGAATTGAAACCAATATGGACTCATCAATTCGGTGCTTCTATTAGTGGAATCATGATTAATGATATCAATTACGATGATAAAAATGAGATTATTGCTTACAGTCTTGATAAATCTTTAAGAGTACTTGACTCAATAGACGGATCCTTAATATGGGGACAAGTATTTGAAGATGGAATAAGTGATGCTATAATTTTGAAAGAAAATAATTCGAGAACATCAATCATTGCGGTCGGTAATGATGGCACGATTAGATTTTTCGATGCATATAATGGTGAGCTTCTTAATTTCTTACGTTTTTCTAATAAAATGCGATGTGTTTCTTGTATTAAATCTTATGATAAAATTGTGATTGTTTGCGGCGGAGATGATAATAAAGCACATTTTATTGATTATACCTCACAAAACGAGATTAAGACTATTCCATTTGATGATATCGTATGGAAAATTAAGGCAAATGAAAATTATTTGGTGCTAACGACTTATTCCTTTGATTTTCTAAATGATTCTGTTGCGAAAAATAATATAGTTTATTCTTCTAAGATGGTGTGCTTAGATGATAGATTAAATTTGAAATGGGAATTAAAGAACGTAAATACTGAAGTTTTTATTCCACATAGAAATGAAATTATCCTTGGTACTACAAAGGGAGAATTAATGATTGTTGATGGATCAAATGGAAATCTAATTTGTAATGTTAAAACCTCATCTTGCATTAATGATATCAAATACGATACATTTACAGACACAATTTATATTTGTCAGGATGATGGTCTGATCTCTTGTTATCTCCTTAACTATTGAATTAATAAATAATTAATTTCGTGATAAAAAATGTGCCGCATGTTTTTTAGGTGTTCAACCGAACCCTTTTTTATTGAATTGGACTTATTAAAAAAATTTGTGAAAAGCTGTCATTGGCAGTATCTTCATCAATACAACCTATTTGGTCATCATAATTTAGGATGGGGATTTGCATATTTGAATGAAAATCTTAAATTAGGTATAAAACGAGATATTAATCCTATATATAAATCAGATTGGAAAGCATTGAGTAAGATAAAAACGCGCTTCCTTTTGGTTCATGCTAGAAAAGCATACCCATGGAATAAGAATTTTAAGGATATCCACCCAATAAACATCCAACAAAATTATTTGATTGCTCATAATGGAGTTATTAAAAGTGATTCTTTCCCAAGTTTAATTGATCCAACGTTAGAAACAATAAGAGCATCAACTTCTTTAGATACTAGGAGATATCTCTGTACAATCTTAGATAAAATTCAAAATGGGTTGAGATTAAAAGTTTCATTAGAAGAAATATTTAGGATAGTTGAAATTGGGGCGGGAGCAAATGCTTTTTTATTTAACTCAAGGGAATGCAATGTAATAACTTATCATAATACCAATTTTAATGGGCGCCATCATACGCTATTTATTAAAACTTATAGCAATAATATAATTGTCAGTACTACTCCATTATTAGAAAATATGAAAGAAATACCGAATAATGTTCTGATAAAAATAAACTTATTAGATTTGTCCACTAAATTCGTGAAACTAGAAATATGAAGGTATAAATATTTCTATCCAGTATGATTATGAAGGATGAAGACTATATCTTGGTTATTACTAATATCTTATTTTGATCAGATAATAGGACCATCAGTTTTCTATTGTAATAAGCAAATCAACAAATTAACGCGGAATGAATTGCTAAAACTATTAGATTTTGATATGACGGGCAATATGTCATCCTTTCTAATAATACGTATTCTAGTATTAACAATTTATTTTTGATTGATTCTGAGTATTCAAGAGGGGGATATTAGCAAATGTTTATTACTTATTTAATTAATGAAATCGATATCAAGAGTGAATCATTGGAGATAATAAAATATCTTAAGTCTAAAGAACATATAATTGATCAAATGGCTAGTGAAATTAAAAATATCAATTGGATTCCCTCATTATTGAATTATCGCAATAAATCATTTGAGGAAACCGTATTAAGCCAGACACCGGAAGAGAAGCGTAAAGAATTTATTACAATTTACCAAAAATATTATGATTTATTATCTCCTGAAGGATCAAGATTCGATCATTGACGATTTTGTTTTTTATTCAATCAAATGTCCCTATTGTAAAGCAACCGAAAAATTAGAATTGCTGACTATTTACTTAAGAATAAAAAATTAGTAAAATTTTTATCCCAAAATTTAAATTATGCGAACATTCATTTCTCCTTCTCATCAATAATCAATTAAAAAAGCACACTTATGAATCAGTAGATTATGCTCTTTCTGATTTTGAGAATGAAAATTTAAAAATGGACGAGATTGACTCATTATTAGCTAGGAGGCTTTATGAATATCTAAAGAGAAGAAACTTGAAAAAACCCGTTTATCCACGTGTGTTAATTAGACATCTTTACAACTTAATGAATCTAAAAATAATATGGGAAAAAGAGCTATTCTTTGATAATCTTGAGGAACTATGTAACTTTCATTAAAATTAATCCTCTTCACATTCATGGTCAAGATCATGGATTTTATCGATTCCATAACCCTTACCACCACCAGGAGTGCACAAACTATCTCCACCCAAATCTTTGATATTACCATTTAGGATATTCTTAATTACATCTTCTATCAAACCGTCCACACCTGTGATGGTTTCGATTTTATATTGATTAAAAAATTCTTTAGCTCTAACCCCCATTCCTCCCGTTAGCATGTAATTTACATTATTTTCATGCATAAATTTAGGGATATTCCCAACTGAGTGACCTGGATTTGAAACTATCTTTTTTTCAATTAATTTTCCATCTTCCACTTCTATAATTGTGAATTGAGGTGCGCGACCAAAATGAGGGCAAACTCTTCCTGATTCTGTACTTATTGCAACGATCAAATCTTTTTACCTTGAAATTTATTTATTATAATTTTATAATGAAAGTATAAGATTTAAATTTTATGAATAATTATTCATAAATGAGATGAACCAAAATTCATTTCATGAAAGTCATGAAGATTACTTGAAGGCAATTTATAAAATTTCAAAAACCCATAGAGGAGGGTGGGTCTCAAACTCCGAAATATCCCGCTTTCTTGGAGTAAAACCCTCTTCAGTAACGAGTATGTTATACAATCTTAGAGAAGGGGAACTAATCGATTGGAAACCTAGAGGATCCGTAAGATTAACCTCGAAAGGTAAAAAGATAGCTCAACACACATTGAAAAATTATCAGATTTTATATGATTTCTTTTTTCATTTCTTAAAATTGAAAAATAAGGAGTTAGTTCGAGATATTTCCTGTAAAATTGAACACCACCTCCCAGAAGAGGTTTCAGCAGCTCTTCAAGGCTTACTAATTGACTAATGCATCTTTCTATGCGATTATACTTTTATTCTGTTCTTCATTTTCTGCACGTTTTAAAGAATCAGAGTTTTCCAAGATTAATTTTAAAATTTTTCTAAAGGCTGGAACAACTCCTTCTTTTTCTATTGCGATTGAATCCATCATTTCTAAATTAGTATATTTATTGACTTTTATTGCATTAAAAAAGAGAATTTTCTCAAATTTCTCATTAAGATCTTGCTTATTAAACACGATTACTTTAGGGATTGTTATTAAATTTTGTCCTAAATATATTTCTAGTTCTTTCCAAGAGGAAATGTTTCTAATTAGTGCTTCTTTTGATGAATCTGCGATAAAAACAATTCCATCTAAATTTCTAATCGTATCTGGTCGTGTAATGGCATAAAAATCCTGCCCCGTCGTAGAGTATATATGTGTTTTTAATGAGTATCTTCGATTCTTGAAAAACATCAATAAGTAATCAAAGTATAAAGTTCTACCTGATGTATTTTCTATACTTAAAAAATCGTTGACTACTTTTTCCCGATAATATTCAGAGAGTACTTTTAATGTTGTTGTCTTACCTGACATTGCGGGTCCCACATATACTATCTTACTATGGATTGTAGCTTCAACAACATTTACAATCATTATTAGTATATTTTAATTCAGATATAAAAACTCAAAGATCAAATCTTTAACATAATTAGCATTCTAATGGATAAAAATATCTAATTTAAATAAAAAATAAAAAAAAAATTATTGACCTTATTCTTCATTTGATTCTGCTTCTTCTGCTGCTAGTTCCTCTTCTAATTCTTCAAGTGGAACTGGTGCTGGAGTAGTTAACATGCTATATCCTATCCAAATAGCAATAACAGCAATCAAAATGACAATAATCCATAAAGGCACGACTACAAATAGTCTCCAATCGAGAAAATTGCCAATCGGGCCAAAAATATTAACAGCCCAGTTTGGATTATCAGCCACTACGCGGAAAAACAAATCAACAATACTTCCCATAGTGTAGATAATCAAGATTAGGATACCGATTATCATAACCAATGCGCCTATGATCTTATCTTTCGCCAATTTCAAAACCTCGAAGATTAATTTTGATATTTATAGATTTTCTAATCTTAAGCAATGAATAATGCTTATTACTTCATTTAAATCACTATTAAATTAAAACCATTCGATAATAAATCAAAGACTATTAATTGTGATGTTCCACAAAATATTATTGTCAAAGAATAAAAAAGACCTAAAGTGCTAATTGATGAATGATGAGAGGTACGTGGTAGTAATTGGATCAAGCAATATGGATCTTGTTATTTATTCTGAAAAGCTTCCCAGATCTGGTGAGACTGTCACAGGTGGCACTTTTGAACAACATCTTGGTGGAAAAGGAGCAAACCAAGCGTTAGCATCTACCCGTGCGGGCTCAAAAACTTATTTTATTGCTAAAATTGGAAAAGATGATTTTGGGGATCGTATGGTTTCAAAATTATTAAAGGAAGGTATTTATATTGAAAATATAATAAGAGCTGATGAAAATCCTAGTGGGATTGCATTCATTATGGTGGATGAAAATGGAGAGAATATGATAAGTGTCGCTCCTGGAGCGAATGCTTTATTGAAGCCTGAAGAATTAAATCAAATATCTGATCTTATAAAAAATGCCACTATTATTCTCGTTCAAATGGAAATTCCCACAGAAACTATCTCACAGATTTTTAAAATTGCTTCTGAAGGTAAACCTTTAAAGATCTTAAATCCTGCTCCTCTTAAAAAAATACCTTTAAATATCCTAAATTTGATCGATATAATCATTCCAAATCAAGGGGAATTATTTCAACTGAATAGATTATATAATTTAGGAGATTTTGAAGAAGAAGAGAAAAATATTCTGATTGCATCTAAAAATTTAGTGAGTTTGGGTCCTAAGATTGTCATTACCACTCTAGGATCTAAAGGTTGCAAAATATATCAATCAGAAACAGATGAAATAATTCAAATTGATGCTCCAAAAGTCAACGCAGTTGATACAGTTGGAGCAGGCGATTCTTTTAATGGAATATTGGCGAGTTTCTTGAGTAAGGGGGAAAAATTGATTAACGCAGTAAAATATGCAGTAGTTGGAGCTTCAATTGCCGTAACTAGAAAGGGTGCCCAAGACTCAATGCCAGATTTAAATGAGATTGAAGAAAAATATAAAGCCATTTTTTAAATGATTAAAATGTATAAGCAAGTATTAAAGCCGAAAAGAGGAACTTGTTTAAGAAAAAATTCTACGAAAAAATTGCGTTTGGATATTGAACCTGATAAATTTAATAACGTTTTAATGATCAATCAAAATCGTTTTTATACAAGCTTAAAAAAAGATAATCTCATTGTTAAACCATTAGATTATTACATGATGATAAATAACTCAAATGATCCCTTGGAAATATTCTATAACGATGTTATTTCAAATCATAAGGTAATTTATAATCCTTATCTTTACGAAAAATCTAAAAAAAAAAATCTTAATCCAAATTCATTTGTAAATAATTTTTCCATCCCTAAGGGATATTTTGACGTACTTGCTAAATGGTATAGTATAAAATTTAGTTATGTCGATTATAATATCATTTTCATTAAACCTAGTTTAGGAATTTCTATTCAAATCCACGATAATCGTAGTGAGAAATGGAAAGTTCTTGCTGGAAATCCCATTATTATCAACGTAGATAAAGTCTATTATTTCACTGAAATTGGCTCTGAATTTTCCACCCCTAAGAAGTCCTTTCATTCGGTGATAAACCCAAGTAAAATAAAAGATGATTATGTAATTATAAAAGAAACATGGACTGGAAATTTTGATGAGAAAGACATTACGAGAATTTTTAATCCAAACCACTATTACTAAAGCAGTTTAATCTGATTCTAAAATATAGCTCGGATTAGTCGATAAAATTTCAATTTTTGAGATAATATCAGAATAATTTCAAAATCCAAACTTTTAAAGTTTATGCTTTTGACTCCACGCGTTTTAATAAAATTAAAATTGAATAGAATACTAAAAAGCTTACACGTTGTAAATATTGTGAAAAAACTATATATAATTAATTAATTGGAACACTTAGATTGATTGAATTATGACTCCGAATGAAGAACCTATTGATGAGGGATCAGAGGATCTAGAAGAAGACGATATAGATGAAGAAATCGATGAAGAAATTCAAGAAATTGAAAGTGAAGAGGATATAGATTCTGAAAAAGAACTTGATCGACTTCGCTTTCATTATCGTGGATACACACTTGAAGAACTCAAGAAAATGAATATGGATCAATTTATTCAATTATTACCAGCTAGAGCTCGCCGAAGCTTAAGAAGAGGTTTACCGCCAAGACAAAAAAAACTTTTAGAAAGGTTAAGAAGAGCATATAGAGCCAAAAAAAGGGGAAAAGATCTTCTTACTCGCACACATGTTAGAGATATGATTATTTTCCCCGAGATGGTAGGTTTAAAAATCGGTATTTATAATGGTCAAATTTTCGAGAATGTAGAAATCAGACCCGAGATGATTGGTCATTATTTAGGAGAATTTGCTTTAACCCGAAAGAGAGTACAACACGGTTCTCCTGGTATTGGTGCCACTAGATCAAGTAAGTACGTTCCATTAAAGTAAACAAGATAAAATAAAGGAGATGTGAAAAATTGCCAAATTGGAGTTATTCGTTCGTTGAGCAAAGGTATGACTCAGATCGATTAGCAAAAGCATCTGGAAGAGATTTAAGAATTAAACCCAAAGATGCGAGAGAAATATGTGCAACGATCAAGGGAATGAAGGTGGATCGTGCTAAGACCTTTCTAGAGCGTGTTATAAAGTTAGAGCAATCGGTTCCCTATAGGAGATATAAAAAAAAGCAAGCACATAGGCATGATTTAAAGGAATTCAAATGGTATGCCGGAAGATATCCTCAAAAAGCAGCTGCAAGAATCTATGAAATTTTAACTTCTGTAGAATCTAATGCGGAATATAAGGGATTAGATGTTGATATATGTCGGATTATACATGCAGCTGCCCACCAAGCAAGAACTATAAAAAGATTTATTCCTCGGGCACATGGAAGATCATCTCCAAAAAATAGACATTTAAGTCATGTTGAAATTGTAATTTATGAAGTTCCTAGTTAAAAAATAATTAATAACAATCTATAAAAGTGAAATTATGCCATTATCTAAACACTTCATTGAATCAGGGATTAAGATGATGCAGATAAACGAATACCTGCGATCTGAATTAGTACGTGCGGGATTTGCGGGGGTTGATATACAAAAAACACCCTTAGGAGTGAGAATAACATTAAGGACTTCAAGACCTGGTTTAGTAATTGGGAAGGGAGGAAAAAGAATCCAAGAGATCACCGATACCCTTCAAGAGAGGTTTGACCTTGAACTGCCTCAGGTGGAGGTGGAAGAGGTTCAGAATCCCGATGTGAATGCACAAATTATGGCTGAAAGATTAGCCTATTCATTAGATCGAGGTAGACACTACAGGAGAGCAGGATATTACATCTTACGTAAGGTAATGGATTCTGGAGAAGCTAGGGGCGTTGAGATTAGAATATCGGGAAAAGTTACCTCTCAAAGAGCAAGAACTCAAATCTTTAGAGCCGGAACAATGTCTAAATCTGGACAGCCTGCTCAAGATGGTGTTGATAAAGGAGTTGCTCAATGCATTCAGAAATCTGGAACATTAGGAATCTTAGTTAAAATAATGCGTGCTGATACAAAAATGGGTGACACAGTGAAAATACATGATGATTTATTAATAAAAGCTCAAGCAAAGGAGGAATCAAAGACGCAAAAAACAAGAGCAGAATACATTATAGAAGAATCTGAAGAAGAACCTGATGTCGAGGATAAAGAATTAATTGACGAAGTTGATGAGGAAGATATTTCTGAAATATCTTTGCAACCTGAAAATGATAATGGTAAAAAAAACAAATAAAAATCATTGGGGAATGAATTATGGCAAATCTTAAAGCTAATAAAATAAGAGAAATGGATGAAAGAGAGAGGGAAAGAACTTTACTTAATTTGAGAGAAGAATTGATGATGCTTTATAGTCAACAAACTGGAGGAGGTATTTCGGATAATCCCGCAAAAGCAAAAATCTTGAGGAAACAGATTGCCAGAATTTTAACGATCAAAAATGAGGAAAAGCGATGATTGCTCCGAAATATATAGCTTACCATGATTTAATTGGATTTAAAGTATCAGTGAAACCTAAAAAAAGTAAAGATGGGTTTACAAGTAGTGGTATTATTATTGATGATACTAAAAATTTATTGATTGTTAAGAAAGATAATAAAACAAAAAAATATGTAAAAAAAGATTATCAATTTAGGGTGCTATTTGAAGGAGGAATTTTAGAAATCGATGGAACCAAGATTGTCGGTGTTCCTGAAAATAGATTGAGAAGCCTTAAAAAGAAAAAAAGGATGAGATAATGAAATGAGTATTAGAAATATAGGTATTCCCGGGGTAAATTTACCAAAGAAAACTTGTGAAGATCTTAGTTGTCCTTTCCATGGGGAAACCAGGATTCGAGGTAAAATAACTCAAGGAGTAGTTGTGAGTAAAAATTCCAGAAATACCGTAGTAATTCGGCAAGATTACGTTCAATTTATTAAAAAGTACCAAAGATATGAGAGAAGAAATTCACGACTCGCATGTCATTTACCAGAATGCTTAAGAACTGAAATTAATGTTGGAGATCTAGTTAAAGTTGGTGAAAGTCGTAAAGTATCAAAAACTAAGGCATTTATAGTATTAGATAAGGTAAAAAAAGAGGAGATCTAAATGGGATCTAGAAGAAAGACGGGTAGAAAGAAGATGGTTAAGTCCAGAACTAGCTATGGACTTCAAAATGGAAGTAGAATCTTGATTACAGATAATTCTGGCGCAAAAATAGGAGAAATTATCAATGTTGACCATGCTAAAACCCGTTTAAGAAGATTACCCCAAGCGACCGTAGGATCCGTTTGTTCTGTGACTATTAAGAAAGGAAGACCAGATCTTAGAGGAAACATCGTAAAAGCAGTAATTGTTAGACAAAAAATGATATATCGAAGGTTAGACGGAACTAGATTGTGTTTTGAAGATAATGCTGGAGTAATAATCTCTAAAGAAGGAGATCCTAAAGGTACTGAAATAAGAGGGCCAATAGCACGAGAGGCTGCAGAACTATTTCCACGATTAGCCTCAATCTCATCGTTAATAATATAATAAATGAAGGTAGATGTTGATGAAAGTTAAGTCAAAACAACCTAGAAAACAAAGGAAAGCTCTCTATAATTATTCAAATCATCAAAGATCAAAATTATTTTCCACGAGAGTAGCGGACTTCTTGCGTGAAGAGTATGGAATCAAAAAACTCCCGATACGAATTGGAGATCAAGTAAAAGTCGTTAAAGGAGAATTTGAGGATTTTGAAGGAGAAGTAATTGAAATCGCTGCAAACCAAAGAGTAAAAGTAAAGGAATGTGTTTTTGAAAAGACTGATGGAACCCAATTCCACCCCGCTATTCACATTTCGAATTTGATAATTACAAAGTTTAAAGATGAAAGAAAAATGGATCAATGGAGGGCGTCTATGATTGAAAGAAAAGCATTATTTGGTTTTGGTACTGAAGAATTAATGGCACCTAAAAAACAAAAGAAAGAGGAGGATTATAAATGACAAAACATGGAGGAAATAAGACTTTAAAGCGGTTAAACACTCCAGATTTTATGCAAATAAAGCGAAAGCACGGGACATTCTTTATAAATCCTTCACCAGGGCCTCATCCAAAACGATTTAGCTTACCCTTGCTCCACGTTGTAAGAGATCTGTTAAAGATTGTCGATAATTATAGGGAAGCAAAAAAACTGATAGGTCTAGGTTACTTTAAAATTGATGGAAAAATTGTAAAAGATAAAGCATATCCTGTTGGATTGATGGATGTAATAAGCATTGAGAAGATTAAAAAGCATTATAGAATTCTACCTGATTCACATCATGGGTTAAAGTTATATGAAATCACAGAAAAAGAAAGTTTATTCAAGTTATGCAGAATTACACAAAAAACCACTATAAAAGGTGGTCACATTCAATTAAATTTGCATGACGGGAGAAATATTATTATTCAAGTAAAAGATCCAAAAAATCCTAAAGAAGATATTTATAAAAGGATGGATGTTTTGAAGATCTCGCTTCCAGAACAAGAGATTTTAAAGGTATTAAGGTTTAAAGAGGGAAATCTTGCTATAATTATGTCCGGTAAAAATATTGGACAAGTAGGTAAAATTGAAAATATTTTGAAGAGATTCGGTCCAAAAGCTAGTACTGTATCAATCCAACATGAGTCAGAACTTACGGAAACTCTTTATGATTATACCTTTATAATTGGAGAAGAACAATCAGAAATAGCATTACCCTCTATTTAATTAAGAAGGTGGATATAAATGTCAACAAAAAATAAAACTCAACAACAACTCGATTCGGAATACTATGAAGAATTGTGGAAAAATCCAATGAAGAGACCGTTTTTGGAAAAGTTAGTTCTAAATATTGGAGTTGGAGAAGGAGGAGAAGAACTAGAAAAAGCATCAGTGGTTTTAGAGACTATTTCTGGTCGTAAAGCAGTAAAAACTATATCAAAAAAGAATGTAAAGGAATTTAATTTAAGAAAAGGACGCCCAATTGGAACAAAAGTGACTATTCGAGGAGCTGAAGCAGAAAAACTTTTAAAAAGGCTAATTATTGTGAATAATAATCGAATGTTGCGCAAGAGTTTTGATAATTATGGTAATTTTGGATTTGGCGTTCTCGAACACATCACAATTCCAGGAATAGATTATGATAATTTAATCGGTATTTGGGGTTTAGATGTGGTTGGAAGAATAGTTAGACCAGGGATGAGAGTGAGATATCGAAGAAAAAGAAAAACTAAGATCCCAAGACATCATTATGTCTCTAAGGATGAAGCACAATATTTTTTAACCACAAAATTTGGAATAAAATTAGTTGATAAATTAGATTTAGAATATTTTTAATTTAAAATAAATTTAAAAGGATGATTAAATGCCTCAAGGAAAAAACAGCGGAAAAGGCCAAAGAGAATGTAGAAGATGCCACACTCATCGTGGATTAATTCGGCGATATGGATTATATATATGCCGGAGATGCTTCTATGAAATTGGAAAAGATATTGGTTTCCGCCGTTATGAATGAAAGGATAAAATATAAAATAAAGGTGAAAAAATAGATGACAAACACTCTAGCTGACGCGTGCAACATGTTAAAAAATGCGGAAATGGCAAGAAAAAAGGAAGTAATAGTTAGCCCCGCGAGTAAGTTAATCCAACGTGTTCTTCGTATCTTTCAGCAATACGCTTATATAGGCGAAATCTAATAGATCTTTCTATTAGACGCAATTTTGAAAGATATGACGACGGACGCACGGGAAAGTTTAAGATTGCTTTAAATGGAAAAATAAACGAATGTAAAGCATTGATGAGATTGAACTATGGAATAGGGGACTTTGAAAAATTAGAGCGCAGATTATTACCAGCTCCTGGTTTAGGTTTAATAATTCTTACAACCAATCAAGGAATTATGACAATTAAAGATGCTGAAGAGAAAAAAATAGGTGGGATGACTCTTTGTTATATTTATTAATTGATTTAGGTGCTAAAAAATGGTAAAAACAGCCTTTTTAGAAGAGGTTTTAGAGATTCCTGAAGGAATCGAGGTTAAAGTAACAGGAGATCATCATATTACTGTTAAGGGTCCAAATGGAACCATTACCAAAGATTTTTCCCATATGAGGGGAATTAAAATGATCGTTGAGGGGAACCTCATAAAATTTTCTACTTACTTTCCTAAAGGTGAAACTGTAGCGCTAACTAAAACTGCTTATAATCTGGTAAAAAATCTTATCACTGGAGTTCAAAATAATTACAAATATTATTGTAAAATTTGTTATAGTCATTTTCCGTTCAATGCAGAAATTAAACCGAAGCAACATGAAATACATTTTGTTAATTTTTTAGGAGAAAGAGCGCCTAGAGTTACAAAATATTTAGAAAATGTTAAAGTAGAAATCTCTGGTGATGATGTTATTCTAATGGGTCCTGATAAAGAAACACTTGGACAAACAGCAGCCAATATGAAAAGAAGTTGCAGAATTAGAAAGAAAGATCCCCGAGTTTTTCAAGATGGGGTTTATTTATATAAGAAAGAGCTTGGAGATGAGATCCTCTGGCAAATCAAATAGGTGAATTAAATGGAACAAAAAAGATTAATTGAATTAAGGAAAAAAATGAAAAAACAACGGCCAAGTTTTCAACGAGTTGAATCTTGGAGATATAAGCGAGTTAAAAGTTCTTGGAGAAAAGCTAGAGGTATTGACTCTAAAACAAGAAGAAAGAGTAAATCAGGAGTGAAGTCACCATCTGTGGGATATAGAAGTCCCAAAAAAATAAGAGGAATTCATCCTTCGGGCTATGAAGAAATTAGAGTTTTCACGATCAAGGATTTAGATAATTTGAATAAAAACAAACATGCTTTAAAGATATCGAGTAGATTAGGTGCCAAAAAGCGCATAATGCTCATAGAAGTGGCACAAAGAAAAGGATTTAAAATTTTAAATCTTGGAATTTCTCAACAAGAATTAGAAAGTTTTGAAAGCTTGTTAGAATCTTCATTGGAAGAAGATGAATACGTTGATATTGATGAAATGGATGAAGATTAAATAAAAATGTGATTTAAGATGAGTCTAAAAGCCCAGAAAAGAATGGCAGCAGAAATTTTGAAGTGTGGTGAAAATAGAGTTTATTTCGATCCTTATTTAATTGAGGACATTCGAATGGCTATTACTCGAGAAGATGTAAGAAATCTGATAAAAGAAGGCGTAATTTCTAAAAAGTATAAAAAAGGTATATCAAAACATAGAAAATTAATTCGCCATGATCGAAAGAAGAAAGGAAGAGCTAGAGGACTGGGAAAAAGAAAAGGTAAAAAATATGCTAGAAGCCCAAAAAAGAAAATGTGGATGGCAAGAATTAGACCACAAAGAAGAGAATTAAAAAAACTAAGAGATAGAAAAATTATTAGCCCGGTTACTTATAGAATCCTCTATAAGAATGCTAAGGGTGGCATGTTTAACAGCGTAGCTCAAATGAATAGATATATTCGCGAAAAAGAACTAATTAAAAGAGGGAGATAAAGATGGCAAAAGGACCTAGATATCGATTGCCTTTTAGAAGAAGAGCTGAAGGAAAAACAAATTATCATAAAAGATTGAAACTTATAAAGTCTCGGCGGTTAAGATGTGTAATAAGAGCTTCAAATACTCATATGGTTGTTCAGATTATTGAGTCAAAATTAGGTGGAGATAAAATTCTCGCTTCAGCTCATTCAAAAGAATTAATAAAAAGATTTGGATGGAAAGCAAATACAGGAAATATTCCTGCAGCATATTTAACAGGCTATCTTGCAGGCCTAAGAGCTAAAAAATTAAATATATCAGAAGCAATTTTGGATTTAGGAATCAATTATCATACTAACCGGGTATTAGCAGCATTTAAAGGAGTTTTGAATGCCGATATAGAAATCCCTTACAGTGAAGATTTTTTTCCAGAAAATCTGGAAGAAAAAACAAAAGGAGTTCATGTTGAAAATTATGCCAAAACCTTAAAATCAGATGATCCAGAAAAATACGAGAAAACTTTTTCTGGTTATATTAAAAAATCTAAAATAAATCCTTTAAAATTTAGTCAAATAGTAGCAAGCACTTTAAAATCAATTGAAAATAATGCGTAAAAGTGAATATTATGAGTCGTCAAAGAAATGTTGAAGAAACTTGGATTCCAAGGACAAAACTTGGAGAATTGGTACAACAAGGTTTGATTACTATCGATAAAATATTTGAAAATAATCTTGTTGTAAAAGAAAAAGAAATAATAGATATGCTTTTGCCACAGTTAGCTGAGGATGTAGTAACAATAAAAATGGTCCAGCAGATGACTGCTAGTGGTCAGAGATCAAGGTTTAAGGCCGTTGTACTTGTAGGAGCAGATGGTTATATCGGAGTAGGTTCTACAAAAAGTAGGGAAGTTGGTCCTGCAATTAGAAAAGCTATAGACAAAGCAAAACTCGCAGTGGTGCCCGTACTTAGAGGTTGTGGAAGCGGGGAATGTGGTTGCGGTCAAATGCATAGTATTCCCTTTAAAATTGAAGGGAAATGTGGCTCTGTAACCGTTAGATTAATCCCAGCTCCAGCTGGTGTAGGATTAGCATGTGCTGATAAAGTAAAGCAAGTATTAAAATTAGCAGGAATTGAAGATATATGGAGTAAAACATTTGGTGACACAAGAACAAGTGAAAATCTAGTTAAAGCTACCTTTGATGCCCTTCGAAATGCTCATAAATTAAATTTCAAATTATAAAAATCATAAAATCATAAATAGTGATGAAAATGATAGCAGAACAAGATGTTATGATTAAGAAAAAATCAAAAAAGAAGCAATCGAGCCAACCTAAATTACATTTTGCAATCCGAATTAGAGGTTCTCCAGGCATGAAAAGGAAAATTATGGATACATTAAGTATGCTCCGAATGAACAAGGTAAATCATGGTGTTTTATTATGGGGAGATCCATCTGTTTTAGGCATGCTCTATAAGTGCAAGGATTATATTGCATTTGGTGAGATCAATGAAAAAACTTTGCTAAGATTGTTAAGAGTACGTGGAAGAATAGAGGGAAATAATCCACTCACAGATGAATATGTCAAAAATTTAACAAATTATGCTAATCTTAAAGAATTGACAAAAGCCCTATTAAAGGGTGAAATCCAGTATAAGGAGAAGTATATTTACAAGATTAAACCCGTATTTCGATTACATCCTCCAAAGAAAGGTTTTAGAGGGTCGATTAAGAAAGCTTTCAATGAAGGCGGAACGTTAGGTTATGTTGACATCTATATTAATGAATTAATTCACAAAATGATTTAGGTGATTTTAGATGAAAAAATATCCGAAAAAAATTAGAAAGAAAAGAGGAACACGTACAATAGGATACGGTGTTGTTGGGCAACATCGTAAAACAGGACAACGAGCTGGAAGAGGTAAAACGACTCAATGGAAATTTAGTAAAAAATCTTATTATCTAAAACAAAAAGAATTAGGTTTTCCAGATCCAGATTGGATAATGGGCTCCCATGGTTTTAAAAGACCTCAGAAGATACAACGTATCTCTCATGTTAATACAATGAATGTAAAAGAACTAGATATGAAAATTGACACATTTTCCTCACGAGATTTAGCTACTAAATCAGGCGCGACCTATAATATTGATTTAAATGAACTCAATATTCAAAAAATTTTAGGTCGTGGAGAAATTTCCAAATCTGTAAATGTTACTGTAAATAAAGCCTCAAAACAAGCTATTGAGAAAATCGAAGCTGCTGGGGGAAAAGTAAACTTGTTAGTAAAATCAGAATAAATTAATTGCACCTAAATGCTTTCTCTCTCTATTATTTTTATAAATTCATTTTAATCTATCTGTTTCAAGATTAATTGAATTAATCCCGGTAATATAAATATGAATCCTAAAGCATTACCTATTAAATGAATGACACTATATACTAATCCTATAAGATATTGGGCCACAAAATACTCAAATGCAAAAGAAACTATTAATCCCCCAAAAAATGTACTTAAAATGTCGTATACAAATGTAATGATCGCACCAATTAAACCAAACAATATAAGAATCCTGGGAACATATAAATCTGTTTTAGGTTTGAAATAAGATTTTTTATTCAAATAATTCCTCGTTAAGGCTCCAGCTAATCCCGTTAGTGAATAATGTGTAAGTTGATATGCTAAAAGTGGTAGCGGTGACGCTCCATACAGATTAAAAAGGCAAAATATTATCGCACTCAACAATCCAACCAACATCCCATCCTTCTTTCCCATTATAAACCCTGAAAGAAAGATCATAAGAGTGAACAGTTCTATATTTGGCAGATTTACTAGCATATAACCAAATACGACAGCTAAAGCTGTGAATATACCTAATAATGCAATCCTAAAGGATCTCCTTTTTAGCCAAACTGACCCATTTTCTGATTCGTGACCCAAGTTATCAGTTTGAGACTTTAAATTACTAGTTAATATAGAATACTTCAATATTCAGAAAAATATGCAAACAATTTTTTTTATTAAAAAACATAATATTTGAAGATTTAAAAAATTATAGGAAGACTTATCCTAATATAAAATGCAATCTCAATACATTATGAGCTTGAGCTTTCTAATTGAATTCAAAATTTTATATTTTTTAGTAAGATTTATATTTTTTAAAAAATTTGGAATTTTATCCTAGGATAAGATAACCTATTATTCTATACTAAATTGTAAAATAAGGAAAAATTATGACTAAAAAATCAATGTTACTTGGACTATTACTCTTTATTTTTGGGTTTCAAGGCTTTTTTATCTTTTCTATTCCAATTTCAAAGGCTAATATCACAATTCCCTCCAATTTTTATTTTAATCTTGATACAAACTCCACTTATGTTTATAATGTAACTGAATTTGGTGGGGATTTAAATTGGTTAGGATTTGACTACATCTCAAAATATAATACTTCAACTAATATCGGTGGCCAAATTACGGTAAACTTTACCGGGTTTTATGAAAAAAATCCAGATGACATGTATAACGCATTTCAAAGTCCTATGCCTTATATGAATATAGAGTTTAAAGAGAATGTGGGTGGAATTCTTACTTCGAACCATACATTTTATAATGTTTCTAATGGTGAAATTGCATCTAATACCGCTTTAGGATACAATTACTTTAAATCAGGGCTTCTAATTCCCATCAATAATATGACATATTTAAAGGAATTAGCTTTAGCGCAAGACAGTGGTTTTATGTCCGGGAAAATTACCGTAGAGGAGTCATCTAATTTTATATCGTTTGATTTTAAACAGAATTCCAAATTTCAAAACACAACCTTGGTTTATGAGAAAAAGACTGGGTTGTTAATTTGGGCTCGTACCAAATTAGCCCCAATAACTAATCCTCTAGGTTATAACTTGGAAATGTTTTTAACTAACTATTCTCTCGACTTAACTAACACTTATTCCTACAATGTAACTAATTTTAACCAAGCAGCAATCTTTTGGTATGATTGGAATAATTACTTCGACACTTGGACTACAAACGAAGGAGGTATTGTAAATGTGAGTTTCACTGGATTCTATCCAAAGAATCCCTATGAACCAGAATGGGCAACGGATGCATTTCCCAATAATGTTCCAAGAGCGTGGTTAAACATTGAGATCTTTTATAAGGGATTTTCTGGACAAATAGGACCACAAATAAACTTGAACAATATATCAAATCGAGAAGCTGCTATACAAATGACAATTGGTTATGGCGCAATGCAACCTGGTTTTTTAATTCCCCTAATAGATAATCTTTCTTTCATCAAAGAAAAAGCACTTGCAACTGCTAATCCAGGAGAAGTAGAAATAATAGAAAATGAACTAACAGTTCAAATTAACTATAATCAAATCGGTGGGTCCCAACAAATAACATCTCTTATTTATGAAAAAATGTCTGGTCTATTACAGTGGGTGTATACTAGTGTTGGAGATTACACTTTAGAAATGAATTTGATTGGATTTACACTTCCCAAAAAATCAACTCCAACAACGCCACATTATAATATTCCATCGTATGGATTTTATGTTCTTGGATTAGTAATTTTAATTAGTCCATTGATCATTTTCAGAAATATTAAATCTAAAATTAAGTGATCTTACTAATTTTTTTTAATTATTTTTCTTTTAAGGATTAGGGATGAGAAAAAAGTTTAAGTTTATAATAATTGCGTTAATTGGGATAATGTCATTTACTACTCTCACAATCATATATTTTAGTTTGAAACAAACACCTCCTACGCTTGAAAGAGTAGAGGGATTAAATTTATATGTCGATTATAACAATGGATCGATAAAAATTAGAGAAAATTTTACATTGGATGGAGGAAAGACGACTGCTTTTGATGCATTAGCAAAATGGTGTATCATTCAATACACTATTTCTGGAAGAGCGTTTTTTATTAGGAAAATAGATGGAATTGAAGGAAGTTGGATTTACTATGTTAATAATTATTTTCCGGGCGACGCTTCAAATTTATATCCATTAGAGAATGGAGATTCAATAAATTGGACTAGAGTTTAATATCTCCCGGGAATTTGCTGGCTATCGATCTGTTTTAAAGTTGGTTCCATTTCTTTGAATGCTTTTCTGATCTTATGAAAGTAATATCCTAACTTATACCCCTTTTTACAGTTAGTAAATAACATGAAATCATTATCTGAAGATCCAACTAAAATAATGGTATATCCTTTAACACCTCTGATAACAATTTCTTGAAGCTCTCCTTGACCCAAACCATGACTGATTTTTTCGCCTAATGAGATTAATGTCGCAGGACTTGCACTATAAATATCCGCAACTATATCAGCAGTCTCTGAACTTGCTATTCTTAACCCTGTTTTTGAAACTAAAGCGGTTCCTTCTAAATCTGTTGAACTTTCTAAGTTTTCTAATTTTCGCATTAGATCTGCGAGTATTTCTTGATCGATATTCATCTCAGGTAAAGGATAATTTTCCAATTTGATTACCTCACTTAATAATAATAATTAAGTTTGAACATTTAAATCTTTTTTAGATTTCAGAGTAAAACTTCTCAACTCCTTTAATATAACAGTTTCTCCTTTTTTCAAGAGACTTTTTTTAACAGATGGATCTATTCCCACGATAATCAAGCCTTTTGTCCCAAAAGTACTTAAAATCTTAGTAAAGGGAGCTTCTAATTTTTTTCCAATAATTTTTTTAGCTCCATTTAAACTTTGAGCTAGACCTGCACACACAATTCCTTGAGGATGATTTGGATTCTGAATGAATCCTTTCTTAATTTTATACTTGTGCAATTCAGGTGGTGATTTAACAATTGATTTTAATTCAGCAGCTCCAATAATTCTTAATGTGGTGGGAGGTAGGTCTAACCTACTCAATAGAATGAATGTCTTTTCTCTGCCTATTAAAATTTTCTCATTTAGCCACAAGAAAGCTTTGAAAGATTCATCCTTTTTAACTGTATTTAATTGTACTTTTTTTTCATTAATTTCCTTGAATGGATAAATATATCCAGCCGTAGTAAACATTCCGATTGTCACATGAACTTGGCTGCCAAAATTGATTTCTGGTTTGAACAAACTACTTTTTTTGACATGTACTTCGATTAAATCCCAATATTCAAAGTTATTTATATTATCTGTAGCATAACATCCACGATAAATCTTATTTACATTTACCCCTTTAACGTTGATCCCAAGTCGATCTCCCGCCATTGCTGTAGAAACATCTTGATGGAACATTTGCATGGACTTAATCCTTCCATTTTCATTTATAGGTAAAATGTGCAATTCTTGATTTACGTTTAATTTACCTTTTATAAGAGTTCCTGTGATTATTGTACCTCTACCCTTTATCGAGAAATGATGATCAATAGGAAATATAACACTTCCTTCAGTATCCCTCTCTACATTTAGTTGTTTTATTTTTTTTAAAAGTCCAGTTTTTAGCTCTTCAAAGCCGTTCTTCTCTTTTGCTGATACGGGATAAATTGGAATATTGGCATCATAAGACGTAGAACTGAAAAAATCTCTAATTTTTAGTATTTCTTTTTGAAGATCTCCTTTAAATAGATCGATTTTGTTTAAAGCCACTATAATATCTTTAACTCCTAGAGCCTCTATCATGATAATATGTTCACCAGTCTGAACTTGTGGTCCTTTATTGATATCTATAACGATTAATGCTAAATCTATAATTTCAACTGAAGAAGCACTTATTTTAATCAAGTCCGCGTGACCTGGACCATCTACCAATGTAATGATATAGTCATCAATAATAAAACTAGTAAATCCTAAATCAATTGTAATTCCACGCTCCTTACTTTGAGGATGAGCATCAATACCAGCCGTAGAAATTACTTCACTTAAGTTTTCAGCAATCGCGGTTTTACCACTATCTATGTGTCCAAATAATCCAATATGTATTGGGATCTTTTTTTTAATCTCTTGCATGAATCAAATAACCTTTTCATTAGCATTACTTTAAATATTGGACTCCAATAAAATTTAATTCAATGGATTTTAATTTAAGTTATAGTAGTTTAGATTAAATCATATAATAATATAGTGAAAATTATGCCTAAATATTGTGTGTACTGTGGAAATCCATTGAAGGAAACTGATAAATTCTGTATCATATGTGGAAAACCTGTCTTAAGAGACATTCCAGAAACTAAAAGGCGAGAGTCTCAAGAACCTTTACGTCCTAAAATTACCCCAAAAGAAGAAAGAATAATTGAATTTACAGATGAAGATAGTGATATGGAGGAGGAAGAGTTAGAATCAGTAAAGAAATCAAAAAAGAAAAAAAAGGATGAGATCGTCGAAAAACCACTTCCATATGAGGTCAAAGAACAGATGATATTATATATCGAATATAATGATATTCAGCTAAATAAAGAACTCTTAATTGATAAATTAAAAGAATTGCAGAAGTCCCTAAAAGATCCAAAATATGAGTATGATGAACAATATAAAAACACAATTAATGTCAAGTTAGATGCAATAAAAACTTTAATAAATGAATTAAAGGCTAAAGAAATTGAAATTAAAGGAAAGATGGAGGAGCCCTTCATAGTTCAGAGGATTCAAAGTGATATTGATACAAAGATCTTCCAGTTAAAAAATTTAACGAAAGAACATAAGTTGCATAAAGTAGATAAGGATTCATTTGAGAAATTAAGGGATAAATATAAAGAAGAAAAAGAAAGTCTGGAAGAAGAACGGGAGAATTTGACATCTGGAATGAAATTGTGGATAAAAGAGCTAAAACTGGAAAAAGCAGAAATTAATTCCGAGAAAAATCTCAATGATGGAAGATTTCATGCTAAAGAATTAACTGAACAAGATTTTAAAGCTAAAGAAAAAGATTTTGAGACAAGATTAAAAAAGATTGATGTGAAAATTAAGACTTTAGAAAAACTTGTCAAGTAACTTGAAAACAAAATTTTATTTTGATAAATTAATTTACTCTAATGATTATAATGAGGAAAAAAATAATAGGAGTCATTATATTTTTGATTGCTTTATCTTTACTCACATTAGGAATAGTAGGAACAGAATTTTTACAGTATCCTTCAATTTATACCCAAATGGCTTCTATTCCTTGATTAATCATACCTTTTTACCTTTCCTTGAGAAACATCATCATCTAAGAAACCCTTTTTAAGATAAAACTTTTCTTGCGATTTTCTATATTTGTTTACATCTCTATAATGGTTTTTACATAAATAGATCTTATGTTGCCTATTTTCAATATAATTTAAATCTGCATTATCAACATATTTCTTCCATTTATTTTCAGATAATGATCTTATGGCAACTTCATTACATCCTTTAATGCTGCATTTTTTATTCTTACTGCTAGCACCCTTTAGATCCTCTTTTTCTCTTAGTTCCTTAGGAAGTTTCATTCATTTTCACTTACTAAAAATTTTATTAGAAATGAATATTATGAAATTTAATTAATTACCATCTTAAAATTTTATCATACATTTTATGAAACCTACTAAATTCCTTTATGATGAAACCTTAATCACGCAAAATCTTATACCCTGTGATTCTAACACTCGGATTTCATTAAAGGATGATTATTTTACAAGTTCTGCAATACTTTTTACAATTATCCCTTATAATAACAAACCATATGATTTAGTTTTAATTCACCGATCTAATAGAGGAAGTCGACATAGAGGAGAAATGTCTTTTCCTGGAGGAAAATTTGAGCCTTTAAGTGATAAATCACTTCAAGATACCGCACTTAGAGAGGCACAGGAAGAAATTGGTGTTTTAAGGGAAGATGTCAGAATTATAGGCTGTTTAGATGATTTTCCCACGATGACAAAATATATTATTACTCCATTCATTGGGATTATTAAAAAACAGCAAAAATTGATTAGACAAGAAACAGAAGTTCAAAGAATTTTAAAGATTCCTATTAATTTCTTTACTAATAGACTAAAGTTTAGAGAACAAGCAGTAGATATTGATGGCAATAAATTTCCAGTCTTTTATTTCAATTATGAAGATAAGATTAATAAAAAGCGATATACTGTTTGGGGTGCAACTGCCTACATGATTGTCAATTTTATAGAAAAAGTCTATGGATTCACTCTTTCTGAATTAGGTTTAAAACGATTCAGATTAGAGAAAATTAAGGATTTAAAGGAGTATATAAAATATAGGGATCAAATCACGAAAAATTTCTGATTGTCATGAGTGAAAAAAAATTTATTTTTGACCCGATTTTGATACAATCGCGTTTGAAAAGGTATAATTCCCCATCTAGATTATCGATGAAACATGAATATTTCATAAATTCTGCCGTGCTGTTTTTAATTCTTCCGCATAATAATAGACCATATGATTTGGTCATGATTCGACGAACTAAAAATAAAAATGACAAGCATTCTGGCGAAATGTCTTTTCCAGGTGGAAAATTTGATCCAGAAATTGATAATGACTATCTTGATACAGCTTTGAGAGAATTAGAAGAAGAGTTAGCAATAAAAAAAGAGAATGTTAAGATTATTGGTTGCATTGATGACCATCTAACCCCAAAAGGATTTATTATTACACCATTCGTTGGGTACATAAATGAAAACCAAGTTATGAACAAGGAAGATGAGGAAGTAAGTGAGATTGTTGAAATTCCTATTACTTTTTTTGCTAATAAGAAGAATTATAGAGAACGTACTTATTATTTAAAAAAAGTTTTAATAGGGGTCGGAAAGTTTAGCTATATATCTTCTTTAGGAAGAAAATACGTAATCTTTGGCGCAACATCACATATTATTGTGAATTTTATTGACACTGTATATGGTTTAGGTTTAATGAATCCCAATTGTAGAAGAGTTAGATGTGAAGATATCAAAGATAAAATAGTAAAATAAAATTAAATATTAACTTCATTAGGATGGAAGATTCATTATAGAATATCTCTTTTCCTTTTATTGATTATAAAATACTATCTATATTAATCATAAAATTCTTTTAAAATTGAAAATAATAACTATTAGTAGATTTTTTTAAATTAATCTAATATTGGCCCTTGACGGTTGGAGTGGTCTCTGACGCTAGGCTTCAAACCTAGTTATCCCGCGGAGGGATAGGGGTTCGATTCCCCTCGAGGGCCGCCAAATTAGTCTATTCGTTGTAAACGTGATCAAAATGGTTGATTTCAGCAATATTATTGACTACTTTTCTAATAGTGATATTCCCCAAAATATGTTGAAGCGTGGACAATTAGTCTTAAATAATTTTTTGAATCCACTGAAAGTCCTATTTGAACAAAAAGCGGTACCTCAAAAACCTTGGAGTGATGCCCAAATTGAATTCTTGCTACAAGGTTTGTCAAGTATGGATACAGATAAAGATGATTCTGCATCACGAGTGGGAGAACGAGAAGCTAGAATCGCATCAAAATTACATCTAAAAACGTCAGGAGGATTTTGTCATGGAATAGGTAGAAGTGGATTTCTGACTGCTCCTCAACCTAAAGCTCCAGGGGGATCTATAATGTATGAGTTAGTGAATTACTTAGCACGTGATTTCTTAAGAAAATTTGGATTACCGAATATTAAGGGAGCAATTGTAGTTCCTTTATGTACTGGAATGACTTTAGCTTTAGCTTTAGCAGCTCTACGCCCAGATTGGAGTGATGAGACCCTCATTAAGAAGAGAGTTGTTATCATTCCCCAATTAGATCATAATTCAATATTAAAAAGTCTCGATTTAGTAGGAGTAGCTAAAAAAATAGTCCCAGGAAAAATTTATGGGGATGCCGTTCGAATTCCGATAGAAGAAATAAAAAATTCCATCGATGATACCTGTTATGCCATATTATCATTTACAAGTTTCTTCCCTCCTAGAGAAAATGATGATGTGAAAGAAATAAGCAAGATCGCAGAACAAAATAATCTAGTTCACATTATTATTAATGCTTATGGAGTACAGAGCCCTGAATGGATGAAACTAATCAGATCAGCAATAGATGCAGGTCGAGTGGATGCAATAATACAATCAACAGATAAGAATGTATTGACTCCAGTAGGTGGGGCAATTTTAGCTTCAAAGAATAAAGAATCGATAAAAAGAATAAGTCAAGCATATGCAGGAAGAGCTTCTGCCTCCCCCATTGTTGATTTTCTAATATCTATTCTTTCATTAGGTGTGGAGGGGTATCAAAGTCTTCTTAAAGAACAACAACAAAATCGCATACTTTTAGAAGAAAAGCTATCCCTAATTGCTTCAAAAATAAATGAGAGGGTGCTTAAGATATTTAATCCAGTTGCAGTGGCAATTTCTTTAAACTCGCTAAAAAAGGAACAATTATTTGCTTTAGGAGGTGCCCTATATAACTTAAGAGTCACAGGACCAAGGGTTTATGATCCCTCAGCAAGAATGTTCGGAACGTGTACCAATTCTTATAAAACTCCATATATTGTTATGAATGCTGCGATTGGGGCAACCAGAGAGGATATTATAACCGCAGTAGATCGATTTGAAAAGGCTTACCAACAAATTACTGAAAAGTAAATCTTTTATTTAGATCATTGAAATTGATTAAAGAATATTGAAAAAAAATAAAAATAAAAACAACAATATTAATATAAAATAAACGGTTTTTGTGAGCATGGAAAATCGGCTTTTAAATCAATTTAATAGTGTAATTTCTACGCAATGGGAATTTAAAGAGTTTAAATTACCGTACGAACCTTTAACCTCAAAAGAACTTTTTGAACTAGCCTATCACACGTGTAATTCATTGACAAATAGAACTATTTCGATTAAATTATCTCCTACTGAAGATAAAAGTGGTTCTCAAGCGATAATGTATTCAAATAGTAAGAAATTTACAACTTTAGAAACTTCAGATGATATGATTATTCTTAAGAAATTTTATCCAAAAGATACTACTGGAGATAAATTGATTACAGAAATACAGCCTAAACTAAGCAGAAGAAAAGCATCTTTTTTAGCAAAAGAGAAGGACTTTAAATCGCAAGTTTTAAAGATGATTTTAGTAGAAAGAAAGCTAGATGAATGCATGAATTATATTATGCTTAAAGGACAAAATAGGAAGATTTATTTTGCCATTGGAGATGCTAGGGAGAGTGCTGCGGTTGTCCCTTTGTTTATGGAGGCGGAAGGAGCTAGTTTAGTACAGTTAGCTTTAAATAAATGGATGACGAGAGTTCAGTTATTAGATCAAGAAAAAAATTTTCCAGACGATCTTGTATCAGGATTAGTTAAAAATTTAATGCAAATTAAAAAATGGATATTAAATTTAATCACAACTCATTTGGATAAATAACTTGCAAATTTCTTTGTTATTTCGATAATTTTTAGATTGTTTTAGAAAAAAATAAATGGGCCATCGGGGATTTGAACCCCGGATTTCCATGCCTTAAGGAAATCTGTTAGGCTCTCAGGTTTTTACTGTCACAATCAATAAAGTTTAATGTTCTGTATGATTGTGGGTCACTTATAAGACCTGCGCTTTAACCAGGCTAAGCAAATGGCCCTTTGAAGGTGTTGGGAACTCTCTTACTATTCAATTACATGAAATACCTTATAAAGTCAAAAAGCATAAAAACATAAAAATTTTTTTATTAGAGTACTCTGTTATATTAATAATTAAATTTTAAAACAAATCATTATTAAATTGAAATAT
>CAZWEM010000034.1:0-51009 GCA_964632315.1 uncultured archaeon | reverse complement strand
AACTCAGCAGCTTCTTTAGCTTCTTTATCAAACCATAAATGGCACGTTATTTTTGAATAGAATTATATAAATTATTAGCAAAATTGGGAATAGGGATGAAAAACGAACTTTCAGCAAGCTGAAATGGCTTTAGATCTCACAAAAATTTAAACCATAAATCTTGATTTGTATAGCATATTTTTTGTCTAAAAGTTTAAATAACCAAAAAATAATTAAATCTTGAATAACAAAAATAGGAGGGCAATATGTTAAAAAAAACAGCGTTAACCTTAGGTTTGATCTCCATTATAGGAGCTATTCCAGTTTTTTTCTTATTTCCTAATTTCTTTGCTGTAGGAAACGTAACTGGATTACCAGGAGGTATAAAAGATATGGAAGTGAACGGAGATTTTGTTTATGTATGCGATGAATCATTAACAATCATCGATGTGAGTAATCCTTCAACCCCAAATATTTATAAAATAATAGACATGTTAAACCCACAATGGATATTGTATGAACAAGGATTTTTATTTTTGCAAGAAGGAGATGGAAATCTTCAGATTATTGATGTTAACGATCCATATAATCCAGCGGTTTTAAATATATTATCTCAAGGTGGTACCGTTGCGTTACGTGATGGACTCCTTTACTCGATTCGATCACCTAATACCCTGCATTCGGGAGAATTTGCCGTGTATAATTTCTCTTCCCCAAACGAACTTTCATTAATATCCGAAAGGAATGCTGTGATATCTTGGTCTAAAGATTTTACGATAAAAGATAATTTTGGTTACATCGTAGGTGGTCCCGCATTGTTAACCATCGTCAATTTAAGCAATCCTAACAATATTAGTATTGTATCTACATATTTTGATAAAGGAATAAGAAGGCATGCTGGTCAATGCATTGAAATTTATGGCGATGTAGCTTTTATTACTGATCATTTCGATAACTTTACCGAGGATCCATACAAATATAACCACAACTTGTATGCAATCAACATCTCCAACCCTTTTATTCCAGAATTAATTTGGAAGATTGACTCAAGAGACATTGAGAAAGTTTGGATTGATTCTGATCTCTTATATTGTACTTCGGGGAAAGATGGCTTTTTAGTGTATAATTTATCTGATTTATTAAATCCAATTCAGATATATTCGTACAATCCTCCCTTTTCACAAATTGATGCCGTAGAAATTCAAGGTAATAACATCTATGTACTTGGTTGCATAATGGGGCTTAACCGTCTTTTGATCTTGGATAAAAATAGTCTATATAACTAATTTAAAACCTTTATGTAAATTAAAGTGAGTATTATTAGCAAAACAAGAGCAAGATATAGAAATGCTAAACTCACTTCAATTTTTTTTATCTTTCCAATTATTCATTAACCAAGTGTAAATAGAGATTGATTATTTTTCAGTTCAACAATTAGGATAGATATGAGTTGTGCGTAATTTTTTACATTGAGGTCGATTAACCGTTTTTTCAAAGATTCATTGACTACTAATGTCATGTCCGAAAATTTAATTTCTTTGAGTGCTTTAAAGGGACCAAATTCATCTATTATTGACAACTTTAAAAGCCCCCGAGCTGCGGGAAAACTTATACTTATCTCCTTTGAAATTATGGAAGCTAATAAGTTAAGAATTTCCACCTTGTTTATCCTCCGAAAGCTCAGACTTTACCTTTCCTATAATTTTTGCTTCACTAATATCATCTAACTTTTCTTTGGTTTCACCCTTAACATATTGAATTAACGATTTAAAAGGGATAACCCACGCGATAAAATTGACCACTGTAAATAGCAAGATATCGAAAATTGAAGCATAAGCTAAGAATAAAATGATCAAAAAGTTATCGATTACAAGTAAAATTGAGAGAGAGGTGTCTATCGAAAATATTATCGTACTTATTCCCAACATTAAGTATCGTATCTTTAGCCATACCCCTATCTTGAGCTTTCTAAAATTATTATAACTTTTAAAGACTGAATACGAATACCACACCATTACAAGTAATGATTGAGATACTATTACAAGTATATATACGAAAAAATATGGGATTTCTCCTGGATTTGAAGGATATGAAAAACCGGGTTGAAAGTTAAATATCAATTTTAATATAAGTTCTAAACCTCTCAAAATAGTCAATAATACAATAATTAAGGGAAACAAGCTTTTTCTTCGTTGATAAAAAGTAAATTTTATAAAAAAAGCTAAGCAAAAGAGGGCAAAATATGCAAATATTATAATGAAGTAATCGGGCAAAAAAGCGGGAGGATTTGTTTGAAGGGCAAATAAAATGAAGAAGAGAAATAAACCTAAAAGATTAACCATCTTTTTTTGTATCATTCGAAATAAAATTACTATGCCAACAAGTAAAAGAGTATAAAAAGAAAAATACAGTAAAACGATTAGATAGGAAGGAAATATCATTTTTTTTATCCTTTAAAGTTTTAATAATGAAGAATAAACATATTTTCTATATAAAACTAGTTCTTAAGTCTAATACTGGATAATCATACTTGATTGGCAATTTTCTAATTATTCATACATTATTAATAGAGACATTAAAATTTAGTCTTCTTTTGAAATATTACAATACCGAGTATTATAAAAGCAATGGAATAAGAAAGTACGATTAAAATCCCACCCCATAAAGGAATTGATATTGACATTTCCTTTAACTCTAAAATAAACAAATATATTAAAAAAAAAATTGGAGTCCAAATTTAATCAAGAATAAGCATTAAAAAATAAAAAATGATGATGAGTTTTTTCTAACTTAAATCAATGCATTTTAAAAATCTATTGAGAAACTCTCCTAATTCTTTTAATGGTATTAAGTCCAAGCAGAATGCCTCAATATTGCTCCAGTAGGGCATACATCCTGACAAGCCATGCATTCAGTGCATTCTCCGATGTTTTCTGCAATAACTTTTCCATCCACGAGGTCGTACACCTCTGCTGGGCACACGTTAATGCATTCTTCAGCGCCAACGCATAAATCTAAATCAATTTCAACCCAAAGATCGTTATCCTCCCATTTTTTCACATTGGTCATTTTTTTCACACTTAGTTCTAATTATTCTATTTTAAGATCATTATATTCTTAAAAGTTTTTAAGATGAGTCATAAAAAATCTTAATGAGGAGGATGCAATTTCACTTTCTTTAATAGCTTATAAAATGTTTGATATCGTTTAACCGACTTCTTAGAGTTACTTCCGTGATTTTTGCTGCATCTGAAATTTCCGTTTGAGTTTTATTCATGTGGAATCTCTTAGCAGCTACATAAAGGGTTGAAGCAGCTATACCCTTAGGATCTTTTCCGATTGTGGCAGAATTGTTCTTAAAAGCACGATTCATTATTTTAAGCGCTTCCATCTGTACATCCATCGGAAAACCTAGCTTATTCCCAATCAAGAAAATAAGCTGGTCTTCAGAAATCGGTTGGTAATGATAATCCAAAATGGGTAATATATCTCTGACAATCATTCCTAAGGAACGAAAGAAGGTACGTTGGGGTACCATTGAACCTTCACACACTTCTTCAAGTAATTTGGGATACCCATGAACTCTAATCGCAGCATACAAGGAGGCACTTACAAATCCATCAATTGACCTCCCCATTGTTAATCTCTTTTTTGCAACCTCGCAATATATTCTCCAAGCGGTATCTTGAATATAAGCTGGTATGTTAATTTTATAAGCAAGTTTTTTCAATTTTGGCTTTGCTTCCCAAAAATTTCGTTCTAATGAATTTACTAATGATCTTTGGATTTTTATCAATCTTGTCATCAAAGTTCGGCTCTTAGCACTCAAAGTTTTTCCTTGGAAATCACAGTTATTTGTTGATAACATTGTTCTTGGACCAAATTCTCTCCAAGCGGGTTCATTGTGTCTCCTATTATTAACCTCTAATTTTGTATAAGCTCTTTTTTCATGGGTGACAAAGCACTGTCCTGAAATCATTCCGCAATTGATACACACTATTTGTCCATTCTTAATTCTATAACTCGGATTATCGCAACAATTTTCTCTTTCATAAAATTGATGGTGACTCGATTTAGATTTCTGCACCCTTACGTTTATTTTTATCCCCCAATATATGAATCCTTATGAATAAATGGATCTACTCGTTCTTTCCATATTATACATGTTGATTTACAGAAAAAAAGGTTATTATTAATTTTGATAAGAATTCTAATATCATTCACTTATATCGATATCGATTTATCTTGACATGGATAATGAATGACTCGATTGAAAGATTATTAAAAGAATTTTATTAAATAAAGTTGATTTTGAGCTTATAGGTTTTTAAATTAAACTTTTGTCACATTATCGTATATAGTTCATAAGCTATAGATAAATAAGTCTAATTATGATCATATTGAAATGAGAACTATTTTAGAAATAGTAAAAAACTTGACACAAAAGGAGTTGAAAAAACATTACCGTTTATAATTACAAGTATTTAATCATTGGTGGTGGAATGGCTGCTGATTCAGCGGCTCAAGCTATTCGTGAAATTGATTCAGAAGGAACTATTGGGATAATCAGCAAAGAGAATTCGGAACCATATGCTCGTCCACCATTATCGAAGGATTTATGGAAAGGTGAAGAAGAGTTGGATGATATTTATTTAGGAACTGCTGAAGTTGATGTTGAATTCCATCTTAATCAAACCGTATCCAAAATTGATCCTGACAAAAAAAAAGCATTTGTTGAGAATGGAGATGAATATAGCTATGAAAAACTACTTATTGCAACGGGCGGAACGCCGAAAGAAATTCCAAATATTAAAGTCCCAGGAATTATCTATTACCGATCCTTAGCAGATTTTGAAACACTACGCAAAAAAGTTAATGAAAAGAACAGTTTTGGAGTCATAGGAGGAGGTTTCATAGGATCTGAAATAGCTGCTGGAATTAAAATCTACAAACCAGGCGCAGAGATTACGATTATCTTTCCTGAATATGGGATTGGTGGTCTCATTTTCCCCGAGAAATTAAGCAAATTTCTGAATGAATATTATCAAGAGAAGGGGATAAATGTTCTCTCTGGAGAATTCGTCTCACGAGTAGAAAAACAAGGGGAGAAATATATTGTTGAGACCAAGAATGGGAAAAAGATGGAATTTGATGCGGTTATCGCCGGTTTAGGCATTAATCCTAATACTAAACTAGCAAAAGAAATGAATTTGGAAGTTGACGATGGAATAGTCGTAAATAAGTATCTTCAAACAAGAGATAAAAATATATATGCTGCTGGAGATGTTGTTCGCTATTATGTGCCGGCCTTAGATACCAAAATACGAGTAGAGCATGAAGACAATGCGATCAATATGGGATGGACCGCCGGTCAAAATATGACGGGTCAGGAAAATGAGTATCACCTATTATCATATTTTTATTCCGATTTATTCGATTATGGTTATGAAGCAGTTGGACTATTAGATCCTAGATTAAAGATTGAAGAAGTATGGAAAGAACCGTTCGAGGAAGGCATCCTTTATTACTTAAAGGACGATAAAGTAAAAGGTGTATTATTCTGGAATGTTTGGGATAAAGTTGATGAAGCCAAAATAATAATATCCGAGGGAAATAAGGTTTCACGTGAAAAATTACACAAATTAATTGAATTTTAAATACTGTAGCAACTACTCTTTTTTATTAATTTTAATCCTTATTTTTTATTCAAATTATTACTTCTAAATCTTTAAAATTTGAGATAATGTTTTTATTTGAAATGGGATTGTCATTCAATTCAATATGATTTAAACTGGGTAGATTTTCTAAGCCCTTTATGGAGGAAATATTATTGTGAGAAAGATATAATTGCTTCAAGTTTTTTAAGTTGTTTAAACCTTTTATTTCTAAAAGGTTATTATGACTCAAGTTTAATCTCTCGAGGTTGAGTAATGTCTCTAAGCCCTCAATTTCTCTGATTTGATTATAAGATAAGTCAAGATCTTTCAAATTAGTCAATGTTTCTAATCCTTCGATTTGTGTAATTTGGTTTCCCCTCAACTCGAGTTCTTTAAGATTCCCCAAATATTTTAAACCCTCAATTTTGCTAATCTTATTCGCTTCTAAATGCAGTTTTTCCAGATTAATAAGGGGCTTTAAACCCTGCAAATTAGGTATTTGGTTTTTTTCTAAATATAATTCTCTTAAATTATAATGCTTTTGGAGCTTCTTGATATCATTTATTTTTTTAATTTTGTAGCTTTCTAAATTAAGCACTTCTCCATTAAAAACGACTTTCTTTTTATATACTTTCACATAATCCATAAATTCTAAACAGTAAAGTGTATTTTTTAATGAATCTCGTTAGTAAAATAATCTAACTATAAAATTAGGTTATAATTTAAAAAACCTTTAAAAAGAAGATAATTTAAACGTACATACCTTCTGGAGGTGGTTTATTATAATAAGAATGACGTACTCCAAAAATTTCTCTCAGAATCTCTCTTATGCTTCTATAGTCATATCTTTGAAAGATATCACTAAAATCAATATTTCTTGGAGTGTATCCTAACTGATCATAAATTTTTCTCCTCTCTGGATCAATTAGGGTATCATAAGCATTCTTAATCTCAATAAATTTTTCTTTAGCTTTTGGATCGTTTTTATTAAGATCAGGGTGATACTTTTTAGCTAATCTATGATATGCTAGCTTAATTTCTTTCTCAGAAGCGTTTTTTTCTATCTCAAGAATTTCATAATATGACTTATTTTCTCCCATTCTATTAAAGAAATACTAAAAATAACATATAAAGATACTCATGTCAATTTATAGAACCATTAATACTTTAGTTTTTAGTCACGAACTAAAATTTCACATATAGTTTTAAAAAATTAGTTGCTTTTCGTAAATTTCAATTGAATATTTTATTAATTGAGAACATTTTTTTTGATAAAATTGATAATGTGTGTATGATATAGAACTCATCCGAAATCCCTCAAATGAGCGTGTTTAATTTTCCCCTAATATTATACAATCTGAATGAAATGAAACAAAAAAACATCTTTAAAGGTAAAAAAGTTATAGTCTTTGATTTAGACGGAACTATAGTGAGATTAAAAGCAAATTGGCATGCATTAAAGGATGTGCTCTCTAAGCGCTATTCTGAAAAAAATCAAGAAAGTTGTGCTTTTTCAAGCATCTCTGAATGCTTGAGTAATATAGTGAAAAAAGGGGATGAAGAAGAATTACAAAAAAATTTTAAGATTATTCGTCAATATGAGCTTGAGAATATAACTGAAACTGAAATCATCCCTGAAATCGTAGATTTTATCAAAAATAAAGAAAGATTTGGAATTTCAAATGATATGAAAATCGCTGTATTATCATTGAATACAAGACAAACTATTAAAGAATCATTAATGATCGCAGGACTTTCAGATTCTATTGAGAAAGTGATAGGCAGAGAAGATGTACGCAGTTGGAAACCCGAACCCGAGGGTTTAATTAAATTAATAAATCATTTCTCAATTTCACCCGATGAACTAATCTTTTTTGGAGATATGAAGAAAGATCTAATAGCTGGTGAAGCGGCTAACGTAGATTCCTACTATGTGGACGAACTCATTGAATATGTAAGAAATTATCAAACATAATAGTTAATTAAGGAAAATGAGTTAAGAAAAACTCAATTTTATTTTAGATATTACATGTAAGTGATTATTAAATTAAATTTCTTGATTTCAGATTCTATTTTTGCTTTTCCAAGGGGGGTGAGGGATAAGATGTCATTATTTTTCACGTCCAATGAATTTAAAAGAATGCTACTATCTTTCATGGAAGGCATGTAAGGATTCCAATAGATCTCTTTAGATACGGGATTAGTTATCATCCACAATATAGGATCTAAATTATAGCCTATGATCCTCATTGCCTTGAAAATGTATCCGATATCCGCATCAAATGGCACTACTAATTGAACATTTTCTTCTCCTTCAATTTTCCCACATGCTAAACAATCGTCCCTTTTTAATATATCGAGATGATCAAATAAACCATATACCCCATTATAATTCACATAGGGAGGATCCATGGGCCCTCCAATATCTCGACCATTAACTCTAAACAATAGCTTCAATGCCTCTTGTGATTGAATACTAGCAATGACCGAGCTAACAGTCTGTACGGCAGCTATTTTATTACCTAAGATATTTTCCATCTCTTCAAATTTAAAATCAGGACCAAAAGTATTTTCTATGTTTTCTTTCCAACTTTGAATTTCTTCAGGACTAAGACTTTCAAGTTTTTCTTCAGGAATATTTTCCTTAAATACTCTCTCACGTAGCTGCTCTAATTCTTTTTGAGCTAATTCTTTTAATTTGAGAACATCTTCATCTAAATTCATATCTGGTTTAAACCCATTTTCTTTTTCAAAATTTACCTCTGCTTTTATAACACAATGATTCCTATTTCTCGGTAAGCCTTTAAGAGTACATGCCGCGACAAGTTTATCATCCGCAGGAGGTATAGGTACTAAACAACGATAACAAGGAGTAACATTTAAGACTTTTTCGGCGTAAACTCTGTCGAATTCCTCTTCCACCTGAGCACGAACGCTATTTATAATGGGCTGAATTTTATTTTTTTTAATAGTTTCAATCTTTTCTTCTAAATCCTCGATCTCTCGCAAAGCATTGTAATATTGAGTATTTTCAACATCATCAAGTTCCCATAGCTTAGCTTGAACTATTTTTTCTACTTCATTTTCCCTTTCTTTATATTGTATTCCCGATCCTTCGGGAATCACGATTTGGACATGACCTTCAAATCCTACAGTTCCTCCTTCCACCATTGGCTTCTTTAGTCTTAGGCACAATTTATTCAAATCCATTCGAGCGTTAAAATTATCTAAAGCGGCAATTATTACATCAGCTTCTTCAAAGACAGCAACAGGGAGCTTCTGCAATTTTTCAAAGTAAAAATCAACTTTCAAGTATGGATTCATTTCTTTGATACGCTCAGCTGCAACCTCTGCCTTCGGTTTTCCTTCATCTCCTGGGCGAAATAACATCTGTCGGGATAGATTTGAAATCTCGATCGTATCTAAATCAACCAGAATGAGTTTCCCAATACCCATCAATGCAAAATCTTTCGCAATTTCACATCCAAGAGCACCAACTCCGACAATCATTATACAACCATTTTCAAGAGTGGCTTGATTCCATCCCTCAATCAATTGTTGACGAGCAAACATTCGAGATTTATAAATCTCGTCTTTATTTTCTACCATTTTAAACACCGCAATCTTTTTTAGTTATTTTAATGAAAACAATTAAATATAAGTATATAAATAAAAATAAATAAATATACGCTCTTAAAGGATATCAATTGAACAGAATCCATCTTATCCAATTTTTCATCATCTTCTCACCTCTTTTAGGAATAATTTTTCTCCAACCATCTCAGCAAACATTTGTGTCAATAGATGCTCCCTCGCAAAACGTAAATCATGATGAGATGATAAGATCTTCAGATGATATGAAAGTTTGTTTCGATGCCCAAGATCTTATTGGATTGTCTCCCAGTCTATGGAACGGTAATTTGACTGGAAAAGGAGTCACAGTTGCCGTGTTAGATACAGGCATCTCCCCAAATCATCAAGTATTTACTAATGATGGGAAGATAAATTGGTCAGAACGAATAATTGCATTTTATAGTGAATCAACTGATGGATTATCTCCAAATCCGACAGAAGTCCTATGGCATGGCACGTGGGCGGCTTCAATTTTAGGAGGTAACTCTACAGCTTATCAAGGAGTAGCCCCAGGAGTAAAATTCGTGATAATGCAAATATTTAAAGATATTGGGGGTGGTCAAGTAGTGACTACACCCTCCATATTGGAACGGGCTGTAGATTGGTTGCTTAATAATAAAGATCTCTATAATGTCAGTATTGCGAGCATGAGTTTTGGGATAAAACCAACTACAAATGATTTGCAATACATCAATCAAATAGATACCGCTGTGGAGAAACTTGTAAATGCTGGAATTTTGGTAGTTGCTGCTGCTGGAAATGATGGAGATCAGGGAATTAGAACTATTAACGCACCAGGGTCTTCAGAATCAGTTCTCACTATTGGAGGAGTGGATAATAGTGGTGGAATGTATTCTAAAAGTAGTATAGGGCCGACATATAAGGGTTATAGAAAACCAGATGTTTGTGCACCAGGTGTATCTATTTATGGAGCATATCCTGGCAATTCATTTGCCTATGCCTCAGGAACTTCAGCATCAACCCCTTTTGTGTCCGGATTAGCAGCATTAATGTTAGAAAAAAATCCAAACTTAAATCCTTTTGAATTAAAAAATATCATCTCTCTTTCGTCTTATCGGACAATTGATCCCTTGTTTATAAGCGACAATCGTCAGGGATGGGGTATAATCCAAGGATATGCGGCTTTAGCAGCATTAGATCCACCTCTCACGTTAACTCAAAATACTAAATTCCAAGTCGAACTTAATGAAAATTATAGTGTATTTTGCCAACCTGTTCGGTTAAATCCAAATCACTATTTTTTTGAGGTAATTCAAAAAGATTCCCTTCCAGCAGAACTATATCTTTTTGATAAGACACCTAATCAAGATGGTACCCCTGAATTAGTATCAAATTCAATAAATAGCATCGATATATCTAAAAGGATGGGAGTATTTTTAACTGATACTCATGATTATTACTTGGTATTAAAATCTCGTGTTAAAAGTTCTGGAGGGTTTGAGATCATATTGATCATTGATTTAAGAAGCCTAATTCTTCTTGGTGTTATGATTTTTAACATAGCAGGTTTGGTCTATATTAGCAGTTTATATTGGAAACGTCAGAGAAAATGAGACTCAAGTTTTTTTATTCTTTGATATATCCTTCAACATTCTTTTAATTTCTTCTGCTTTTTCCTTATCCTTTTCAATCTCATGCTTTTCTCGTTCTTTTTTGAGCATTACTTCCGAATTTTTAATTTCCTCAATCAATTCTTGCTTTAACTGTATCATTTCGGACATGCTTTTTCTATAATCTTTAGCATCTAGTTTGATCTTTTCTTTCCTTTCTTTTTCTTTCTTTTCGATTTCCAGCTTTTTAGTTTTAATTACATCCGATATCTCTCCAGTCAGATCACTTACATCAGAAATAGTCGATTTTAGTTCTTGCTCTTTCTTTTTAATTAATCTCTCTTCCTTCTGTTTCTTTCTTAACAAGTCTTCATGTACTTGTTTTAACTTTAAACGTTCATCCTTAAACTTTTGTTCTATTTCTTTAGCATTTTCTATTTCTTTTTTGATATATTTTGCCTGTTCCGTCCAACCTATTTGTGTGAATTTTTTAATGGCATCATTAAATTCATCATATGCTTTATTAAATTCCCTGTTAATTACGTATTCTTTGGCACTGTCTATTAACGCTAACCCCTCTTCTTTCATTTTTTCTGCCTTTCTTTTTGAAAGATAAAGATCACGCAATTTTTGTTCTTGTTGTGCTTTTTGTTTCTCATATTCTTCCTTTCGCTTTTTTACTTCGTTTTGAAAAATTTCATACTCTTTCTGTCTTTTTAGTGCTAAATCCCGTTCTAACTGCTTCCGTTCAATATAATTCTTCTTTTCTTTTTCTAGATCCTTAATAAGCATGGTGATATTGTTGATTTCGGGTTCCCATCCGACTTTTTCAGATAAAGTGTTTCTGGCTTGAATGTAGAGTGAAATTGCTCTGTCATAATCTGGAACCTGTTTTTTTAAGTGTTTATCGGCATCTTCTAAGAGAGAATATGCAGCTTCTCGAAAATTAATCTGTTCTTGGACCAATCTTTCTTTTTCCTTTAATGCCGCTGCTCTTGCTGCTGCTTGTTCCCTTTCTTGTCGTTTTCTTTCTTGAATCATGACTTCCATTTGCTTATCTCGTTTAAATGCATCAACTTTACGTTGATATTCGAGTTCTTCCATTTCTTCCTTCTCTTTTTTCTTCAGCATTATTTTTCTAATCATATCATCTAAAGCTCCTGTAGGAAATTGAACCTCATTTAAAATAAGCATGGCTTTACGATATAACTCAATTGCTTCATCAAAATCTTCTTTTTCTATTAGGGATTTAGCATCATCTAAAAGTGAAAATGCCCTTTCTTTTTGCTTTTCGATTTCTGCTTGTTTAAATGCTTTTTCTCTGACTTCGATCTTCTTATTTTCAAGTCTTTGTTTTTCTCTGAGGGTTTCTTCTGCTAGTTTCTGTTGGAATTCTTTTTCTTCATGAGACTTTCGTAACCTTGTTTGGAGATCATTATATACTGCGGTCTGTTTCTTCTTTTGCATAAATGCTACTTTTTCTCTCATACCACGGATAGTATTAGTTGGAAATTGGATTTCATTTAATATCACTTCTGCCCTATTATAATATTCTAGAGCTCTATCATATGCATTTTCTTTCACTAAACTTTCTGCGTTATCTAACAAATCAAAAGCTTCAGTTTTTCTTTTTTCCATATAATCTCTAAGTTCTTCTTGTTTCTTTAATTGAACTTTCTTTTTCCTTAGCTCCTCCTCCTTTCTGTGTGTTTCTTCTGATACTTTCTTAAGGAATTTCTTATCTTCTTCTTCCTTTCGTATTTTTAGTTCCAAATCCCTTTGTTCATTTAAGATTCGTTCTTGAATTTTAGATCGAATTTTTTGAACCATTTCTTGTACAGCATCTGTTGGAAAATTAATTTCGCTGAGGATCAATTCAGCATCATTATATTTTCCTAATGACTCTTCATATAATCCTTGTTCCAACAAAGATTCTGCTTGTGTCATTATTTTAAAAGCTTCTTCTTTTCTTTGTTCCAATAATTTAGTGAACGTTTCTCTTTTTTGAATTTCAAATCGTTTCTTTTTCAATCTCTCTTGTTCATCCACTGCTTGCTTTTTTAACCTTTCTTCAAAAATCTTTTGCTCTTCTGCTTGTTTCTGGATTAAAGCTTTCTCTTTTTCTTTTCTACGTTCTACTTCTATTACTTTTAGCTTTGAAAATTCAATGCTCTCATTGATCAGGTTTATATAACTGCCTGTCCAGCCAATCTCACTTAAGATATCACGAGCTTGACCATATAGTTGAATTGCTTCATTAAAATCTTCACGTCTTATAAGATCATCTGCATCTTCTATCTTTTTAAATGCTATTTCTTGTTTTTTACTCCCTAATTCCTTAAGCTTTGCTAATTTTTCAACTCTTTCTCTCTGTTCCTTCAGTTTTTCTTTTTCTTTCTCCCTTTCGATTTTAATCTTATTAATGAACTGTAAGCGTTCTCTCTCTTTTTTACCTGATTCTGTGATCTCTCTTTGTTTTAGCAATTCAGCTTCGGTCCTCTTCTTCTCTACATCATAAATTGCTTGATTTATTACGGAAATTTCTTCAGTCCAACCGATTCGAGCAAACTTTAGCGAAACATCACGATATATACTTATAGCTTCTTCATAATTCTTCAATTCAACCAAATTGCTTGCTTTATCAAGCAGTTCAAATGCTTTAATTCTTTCATTTTCTCTCAATTTGAGTTCTGCTTTTCTTTCCCTTAGCGTTACTTCTTTCTCTCTAATTTTTTCTTGTTCAATTTGAGTTTCTTGTGCTATTTGGTTTTGAAAATCTTGTACAAGTTTCTCAAAATATAAATCCTCTTGCAATTCTTTTTGCTTTTTGACAAGATTATCCCATTTTCTCTTCTCAATCTCTATTATTGAATTATGAATCATATCTATTTCATCTATCCATTGGATTTCTGCAAAGATATCTTCTACCTCAAGATATAATCTCTTTGCTTCTTCAAACTTGCCCAGTTCAACCAGTTCATTAGCTTCATCAATTTTAATAAAGGCTTCATTTTTTCTTTTTTCTCGGAATTGTAACTCCTCTTCTCTTTCTCTTAACTCAATTTGTTGTTTTAATAATCTTTCTCTTTCAAGTTGAGACTGCTCAGCTATTATCCTGTTAAATTCAGAGTTTTCTTTTTCTATTTTCAGGTTTTGCTCTAATTGACTTTGTTGAGAGGTCTGTTGTTCATTTTGTTTCATTCTTAAGACTTGGATCGATTCTTTCAATAAGGGAATTTCATCCTTCCAACCGATATCTTCAAAAATTGACATTACTTTCTTATAATTGTTTATTGCACCTTCTAAATCACTCGTAACTGTCATCTCTTGAGCTAAATCTAATAACTTAAAAGCTTCATTTTGTAATTTTTCATGAATTTTCGTCATTTCCTCTTTTTTCTCTAAAAGCATTGCTTTTTCTCGTAATCTCTTCTTTTCCCTTCTTATTCCATCCGAGATCTTATTTTGGAAAATTGTTTCCTCTTTTTGTTTTTCAATCTGACGTTCAAGTTGTTGTTGCTTAAGAAGATCTTCATCGCTCTTTTTAATTTGTAACTTTCGAATTGTATCTTTTAATAAATCTGTTGGAAATCGAATCTCATTTAAAATCAACTCTGCTTTACGATACAAAGCAAGGGCTTTTTCGTATGCTTTTATACTGACTTCTTCTTCTGCTTTATTTAAAATTTCAAAAGCCTCTTGCTTTCTTTCTTCTAATAATTTTTTGCGCTTTTCTTGTTCTTCTAATTTTATCTGCTTATCTCGAAGTTTTTTAGTCTCTTCCTGCATTACCTTTTGAATTTTTTCTTGAAACTCAGCTTCTTCTTTCTCCTCTAAAATGGCTTTCTCCGACTCTTTAATTTTTGCAAGTTCTTCCTCTTTTCTTCGAACCTCTATTTTGCGGATCATTTCTCTAATTATATCCGTAGGGTATTCAATTTCAGCTAAAATAATTTCCGATTCTCTATACAGCTTTATTGAATCCTCATAATTTCTTTGATTTAGTAATCTTTCAGCATCCTCTAATAAATTAAACGCTTTTTCTTTTTGATTTTCTGCGTGAACCTTTACTTCTTCCTTTTTTTGAATTTCAATTACTTTTGATCGCAAGCGTTTTTGTTCTGCTTCCATTGTTGCTCTCAATTTCTTTTGGAAGGCTTCTTCTGATTTTTGCTTTTCTTTTAAGATTTTTTCTTGCTTTTGCTTTTCAGCTAACTTTTCTCTTTGCCTCGCACTAATAGTGTCTAATGTCTCTTGTAACAAATTCAAATACCCTCCTGTCCAACCAATCTCCTCTAGGATTTTCACTGCATTTTCATAATTAATTATTGCAAGATTGTAATTCTCTTGTTGAATTAACTCATCTGCTTCTTCAATCAATTTAAGTGCATTATCTTGTCTCTTAATACTATCAGCATCAAGGAGTTTCTTTTTCTCAACCAATTCAAGCTCTTTTTCTATTCTAATTTGTTCAATTTCTCTTTGATGTTTTATCTGATCGATAAATTCTTTGTAAGCATTTTCTCTTTTTATGGTATCCTGCATGGTTTTTTGTTTCCATTCTTCTTTTTCTACTTTTTTTCTTTCAATCTCTTGAATTGATTGCTGAATTAATGCTATTTCCTCCTTCCACTGAATTTGGGCAAATATTTTTGCTATATCTCGATATAAATCAATGGCCTCATCAAATTTTGTAATAGCCAAATAATCTTGAGCTTTATTCAATAATTCAAATGCTTTTCCCTTCATTTTTTCTCTGTGCGCTAACTCCTTTTCTCTTTCTCGAATTACTATTTGCTTTTGTTTTAAGTTTTCTTGATGTATACGCATTTGGTCAATTATTTGGTTCTGAAACTCTTGTTCTTCTTGTTCTCTCTTGATTTTCTGTCTTAATTCTTTTTCTTTTTGTAATTGTGAATCACGCTTTTTTCTCTCGATATCTAAGATCGAATTTTGTATCAGTGCAATTTCGTCATGCCATTGCATTTCTGCCATTACTTTTACGACTTCATTATACTTGTTGATAGCATCATCAAAATCGCCTTGGATTAAAAGATCTTGTGCTTGTTCCAATATGCTAAACAATCCTTTTTTCCGTTGTTCTTGATGACTTTTTTCTTCCTCCTTTATTTTTATGGAAATCTCTTTTTCTTTAATCTTATTGCGTTCTAATTTAAGTTGCTTGAAAATTTGTACTTGAAATTCCTGCTCTTCTTTCATCTTCTGGATAGATCGTTCCATCTCTCTTTTTTTTAATTCTTTTTTTTCTTCCTTTTTCTTTTGAAGTTCTTGAATTGAATTTTCAATGACTGGAATTTCATCAGTCCATTGTATTTCAGCAAATTTATTTGCTACTTTTTGGTAAGAGAGGATTGCATTATCTAGATCTCCAGATTTGACATAATTTTGGGCTTTTTCCAAAATTTCAAAAGCCTCTTTTTTACCTTGTTCTCTTTTTTTGAATAATTCTTCTTTTGCTTGCATGGAAACTTCTTCCTTTTTCAAGCGAGAACGCTCTCGATTAAGTAATTCATTCATTTGCTTTTGAAATTCCATGTCTCGCTTATTTTGCTCCTCCAATTTCTTTTGTGTTTCGATTTCCCTAGATAATTTTTTTTCTTTAAGGTTCTTTATGTTATCGATGGTTGTGTTAATCATATTTTTATATGATTCCCAACCAGGCCCCAAGTTTCCTATTAGATTTAAAGCTTCCCGATATTTAGTGATAGCTCCATCAAAATCCTCATTTTTGACGATTTTATCTGCTTCTTCGATTAACTCTAAAAGTTCCTTTTCCTTTTGTAAATCATGTTCCCTTTTCTTCTCAAATAGTTTTCGTTTTTCTTCCATTTCTTTCGTTTCTTTGTGAACTTCGTCTTGTTCTTTTAAATAAATGGAATCTTGTACTTTTTTTAATTCAACTTCTCTCTTTTCCTTCAAAGTTCTGAACTTATCTTCTTGAGCAACTTTTTCATTAATATCTTTGATTAAATTTCTTACAGGCTGGATGTAAGAATCCCATCCAATCGAATTAAATAAATTTATTGCTGCGCTGAACTTCTTCAAAGCTTCATCATAATTTTGCTCTTTTTCCATGCTTTTCCCTTCATCAATAAGGTTGAAAGCCTCCGATTGAATTTTCTCTTCATTTACCTTCTGTTCTTCAATAATTTTTACTGATTTTTGAAATTCTTTCTCTTTTTCTGTAGTAGAGTCTTCAATATATTCAATTCCACCACTACGAACTTTCTTTGATTCCTTGAATGAATCATAATTCCGTTTATCTATTTCCAATTTGGCTACAATTGATTCTAGTTGACTTGTTTGACTATGCCATCCTATAGAATTTAATAAATTAATTGCATTTTTATAAGCCTCGATAGCTTTATCATATTTTCTATCTTGCTCATAAAATTTTGCGTTATCAATGTAAATGAAAGCATCACTTTGGATTTTCTCTTCTTTGGCTTTAGCTTCTGAAAATTTACGTAGTTCCTCAGCCTTTACAGCGTCTTTTTTCTTACCAAATGCTCCAACAACTTGGGCCTGAGATAATTGTGTTTCCGCCCCTTCAATGTTTTGGGTGCTTTGTTGTTGGCTCTTAGCATGTTTTAGAGTAAGAGAATTCACCTTTTCTCTCAAATTCTCTAATTGCATATCAGACCATCCAGCGTTAACTAGTAAATTAATGGCAGAATTATATTGCCCAATAGCTTCGTTGAGTTGACCTCTAATTTCAAATTTATTAGCAGCGTCTAAAAGTGAAAATGCTCTTTCTTGCAATTGTTCTAATTGAGCACCAAGCTGAGCTTGCCTTAATGTTTTTTCCTTACTAATAAAATCTTTTAATTCTTGAACCCTCTCGTAAATATCATTTACTCTTGTAACCGCGAAACCACTTTTTTTCAAAAAATCAGCAGCTGTTAAGTAATTTTCGATTGCTTCTTCTAGCTTCCCGTTTTCTTCTAATATTTGGGCATTATCTAAATATTTCAAAGCCTCTTGAGCTGTACTTTCATTTCTTTCCATGATTTTATTAACCAATTGGATTATTCTTATAATAATAGAAGATATTGCATTCTAAAAAATGCTCTTTCTATTTTATTAAGAAAATTTTATAGATTAATAATATTTTTTAAAAATTAAACAGTATCTCATTTCAAATCTTTTTTAAAAAAATAGATCTCCGGATTTCAAGCTCATGACTCAAAATAATAGGAATATAATTTTAGATTTCGAACCAATCTCCAGAAGGATCTTATATGCAGATGATTTATCAATTTATGACGCACTCTCTCACGCAGGAGTGAGAATTAGCTCTCTATGTGGGGGAAAAGGAACGTGTGGAAAATGTAAGGTTTTAATTCAAAAAGGATCCCAGCATCTCAATAATCCATCAAACTCGGAGTTGGAAAAGTTAACTAAAACTGAAATAGAAGATGGTTGGAGATTAGCTTGCCAAGTAAAATTAGATCCAAAAAAAATTGAAAAATCGAATAATAAACCCTTAGAAATTCGAATCTTTTTGCCAGACGAGATTCTAATTGAAGATTTCAAGATACTAACCTCGGGAGTAGAAAAAAGAATAAAGCTTCTTCCTAACATAAAAAAGTTCTATGTAAATGTAAAAAAACCTTCATTGAATGATCCTGTACCCGATTTTGAAAGAATATTGAGATCTTATCAACCAATGGGAAGAACACCAATACAGATTGAATATGATGCCCTAAAGAGATTACCCGATATTCTTAGGCATAAGGATCATGATTTAACTTTGACTTTTAAAGAAAAAGAAACGATTATTGATATTGAATCGGGTGATACTTCTCAAGATAACTATGGAATTGCCTTTGATATAGGAACAACAACCATAGTGGGGTATTTAATGAATCTTAATGATGGTAAAACTTATTCTGTTTCTTCAACACTCAACCCCCAAACTGCTTTTGGAGAGGATGTTGTCACCAGGATCACTTATGCAAGAGACACCCCCAAGGGACTAGAAACTTTAAACAAATTAGTAATTGATGCACTAAACAAAATAATTGAAAAAACCAGTAAAGAAACAAAAGTTTCAATTTCAAATATCTATGAAGCTACCATCGTTGGTAATTCTGTCATGCATCATCTTTTTTTAGGAATCAATCCAAGCTATATTGGTTTAAGTCCATATGTTCCAGCTATTCAAACGGGACTAAATTTTGATTCTCACTCCTTAGGGTTAAATATGGCTCGAAACGGTAACACTTATGTACTACCCTTGATAGCGGGCTTTGTTGGAGCAGATACGGTAGGAGTAATTCTTTCTTCTGAAATTGATAAAGAAAAAGAATTAACACTTGCCATAGATATAGGAACTAATGGTGAAATCATTATTGGAAATAGAGATGTATTAATAACAGGTTCTTGTGCTGCAGGGTCTGCTTTAGAAGGGGCTCATATCTCAAATGGAATGCGAGCAGCAGCAGGAGCAATTGACTCTGTGAAAATAGATCCCGATACCTTTTATGTTGAGTATACAACAATTAACGATAAAAAGCCAATGGGAATCTGCGGTTCTGGTTTGATTGATGCTGTTGCCGAAATGCTACGGTCTAAGATTATTACTCGAAGTGGACGTTTCAACAAGGAATTTATAGACCATGAAAGATTTATACAAAAAGAGAAAAATTTTCAATTCATATTAGCCCCCAAAGAAGATACAGCTTCTGGAAAACCCATAGTCATATCGCAAAAAGATATTAGAGAAATTCAAATGGCAAAAGGAGCGTTTTATTCGGGAACGAATTTAATCCTTAATTTTTTAAATCGCACGAGAGAAAAACATCATAAAATCCATCAAATTTTTTTAGCAGGAGCATTTGGCAATTACATTGATAAAAAGAATGCAAAATTCATTGGGATGATTCCTGATATCTCTGATGAAAAAATCTATCAAATTGGAAATGCCGCAGGTATGGGTGCACAACATTGCTTGATAAATACAAAGTTACGACAGAAGACGCAAGAGTTGTTAAAGAAAATTAAATATGTAGAAATCGCCGTTCAAGAGAACTTTCAAAGGGAATACGCAGAGGCCATGTACTTTCCTCATTTAAAGCTTGAGAATTTCCCTTCTTTACCTGAATATCTTGAAATTCCAAAAAGATAGTATCTAATGTTTTTTCATATATGTAGTCGGGAGGTTATTTTTTGGTAATTCAATTAAATACGTATGAAGATGGGAAGATTTTAGAATGGAAATGGGCTTCTGACAATAAATTAATCCCAAGTCCATTTTTCACATCTTGTTATTTTGTTGATGGAATTTTAATTGATTCTGGAGCTCCCGCAAGCGTGAATGACTTAAAAGCCTTCATAAAATCACTATTTAAACAGCAAAGAATAATACAATGCATAATAACTCATTCTCACGAAGACCATTCCGGAGGGGCTCATTTGCTTAATTCAGAATTCAATATTCCTATCTATGCCCATAAAGAAGCAATTCCCATTCTAAAAAATGAATCAAATTATCCTCAATATCGCCAACTAGCATGGGGTGAGAAAAGAAAACCAGTTATTGCCAAAGAAGTACCAAATCATTTAAAATCTTCTGTTCATAAATTCACATTTGAGATATTTCCAATGCCAGGTCATGCCCCTGAACTCATCGCATTAGTAGAAAAATCCCAACAATGGGCTTTTGTATCTGATGCCATTCAACCGCGATATAAGATGTTATTTGGTCATAATAGCGATATTCAAGAAAATCTTTCTGAAATTATAAAGTCCATGAAAAATTTGCTTGAATATACTAAAAAATTCAGCGATCTTAAAGTATTTATCAGCGGACATGGTGTTTATGGGCGAGAGATTATAGAACAAAAAATTGAAGAGATACAAGAACTTCATGTAAGAGTACATGGTCTCTATTTAAAATTTTCTGAGGAAGGATATGATCAACCAAAAATTTTAAAGAAGATCCTTAGAAAGACTTTTGGTAGAGAAACAGCAATAGGAAAGTTAACTAATGGAGATTTATCAATTATGAATTTAATTAAATCATTGCATGAATGGCCTTTAAACACATAAAGACTTGGAAAAAGGGAGATTAGGTTGCTTTTTTATCGAATAAAAGCATATTGAAATTAAGCAAAACTTTGAAAACGAATTTTAACTATAATAACGAGGTATATATTAGTAATTTCACCTAGATATAGTGAAACGAGACGATTACTGATTTTTTAATAAGAAATTGTTCAAGGGAAATTAAACTTCTTAAGAAATGAGTAATCTCAGATTAATTATTAATAATATATAGTAAATGAAGAGGTGATTTTTATAAGCAGAGCACATCCGAAAATTCTGATTCTATTTTATTCCATGTACGGACATATCTTTACAATGGCTAAAGCTGTAGCAGAAGGTGTAAGAGAAGCAGGAGGAATACCAATTATAAAGACAGTTGAAGAACTCATGCCAGAAAAATATTGGGATGAAAATGTAAGAAAGGCTAAAAATCTCATGAAAGAGGTGCCAATTGCGGATCCTCGTAATGATTTAGAGGGCATTGATGGAATAATTGTAGGAACTCCTACACGATATGGAAATATGACAGCGCAAATGAGAAATTTTTGGGATCAAACTGGCGGAGATTGGATGAAGGGTACTCTCATTGGAAAACCAGTTTCAGTATTTACAAGTACAGCAACTCAACACGGTGGTCAAGAAACTACCATTATTACGACTTTAATCACATTATTGCACCACGGTTTGATTTTTGTTGGATTACCTTACTCTTTTGATGAGCAAAGGAGAATGGATCAGATTACAGGTGGTTCTCCCTATGGAGCTTCAACTATTGCAGGTAAAAATGGTGAAAGGAAGCCCAGTGAGAATGAATTGAACTTAGCGAGACACTTGGGGCATCGCCTTACTTTGGTCGCTACCAAACTAATGGTGAAACTACCTTTTTCGGAATCAAGTGAAATATCGGTCGAAGCTTAGTTATCTTGATTCCCCAAAATGAAAACTCTCCTTTTTATGATTTTTTTTAGTTTTATACAAACTTTTAGAACAAATATTTTTATAGTTTCTTATCTATGATCTTTTGGAGCAAATCATAAGAATCAATTCAGTAACAACTATCATATGGGTTTAAAAATGAAGAAAGCATTAAGGAGATCATTTCTAATTATAGTTTTCTTAGGATTCTTAATACCTTTCTCATTTTATTTTATAAATTTCTCCTCTTTTGATACCAAAAATAATAGATCTCAATTAAACACTAGTGGTTCTTCATCTTCCAAGAGCGGGACAGTCCAACTAAGTTATAATGAATATTTTGGAGTAGGAGGTGTCAAGAACATGAATCTTAAATTTAATTTTAAATCTTATGATTTAAGTAACAATAGTAAATACGTTGATATTTTATATCGGGTCATGTCCGGTAATAATTACGATCTTCTTAGAGATTATTATAATCGCACGGGTAATCTTGAACAAATCCTAAAGGTATATCCCTTCAAAAATCTAGTATACTTCGATACAGCTCATTATTGTATGGGCTATTATTTCAAGACGGGATCTCCAATGTATTTAGTATTCGTCAATCTTGAGCCCAATCAAACAACAATTAAAGTATCTTATCAGCTTGAGTTCTATCCTTCCTCTGACTCGACAACATCAGAACCTCCAGATGATAATCCCACATCGAGTGATGATGGATTACCATATCTATTTAATCCAATTGTGTTGATGTTTATTATTATGTCGATATTTATGGGGATTATTATAATAATACTTAGTGTATCAAGGAGTCATTTCAAAAACCATACCGAAGAGATCCCTAAACTTAAGTATAGATATGAATCTTTAAGTAATAGAGATGTAGTTTCATATTGTGCTTGGTGTGGTTACAAACTCAAACGAGTAGAAAAGTATTGTCCTCGCTGTGGAAAAGAGATTGAATATTAATTCCAAAAAAAAGTGCTTAGATGAGAGCATTCAATTCTTAACACTTGGTTATTTGATTTTAAGTAAATGGAGATGACACAATTTTATTGCAATCAATAAAATGTAATGAATTCTTTCTCAAACACTTAGATAAAATTATCCATCTCTAGGAGTTTTTCTTGTATGATCGCTTTTGCAGAATCTTACTCTACAATAGTGGCTAAATAGTTTCGATGTCACTTTATTCGCTGAAACGCTTTCTTAAGGTTATATGGAGCATGGGAGAAATCACGAAAAATTCCAATAAATCCTAAGAAATCGAGACCATCTGCATCTCTAAATAATAAAGTTTCGTAAGACACTCCCGGATCTTTAGGTTCTAAAATTCAAAATTACCAATAGACTATTTCAATTTTTATGGTATGATTTTTCCTAGGAGAGTTAAATTATATAATGAAAGGCGTATTTATGAGGGGATCTTCATTTTACAAGGTCTCGAAGATTATACGACTTAAGACAAATTATTCAGATTTCAATCTTTTTTAAAATGATGGAAAATAAGAGTTGAGAGAGTTAAAGTCCACTCAGACTAAAGTATCTATACAAAAAATTGGTAAAAGTATTTAAGAAATAAATATATTAAATTTTTAACACATACATTATTACCTTTAAAAAAGAATTAAATAAATTCTTAAATAAACGTTAAGATAATAATTAATATACAAGAAAACTAATATACAATTTTTAAAATTATTAAGGTTAAAGATTACCATGTCAAGTTTTAAACTCAAGGTTCTACTTACTGGTGCTGCGGCTGTAGGAAAAACTAGTTTGGTTCAAAGATTCATCAAAAACCGGTTTGCAGCAAATTATAAACTCACGGTTGGAGTCGATATCCTGACAAAAGATGTAGAATTTAAACCCCAAGAAGTTGCCACCCTCTCAATATGGGATATTGGAGGACAACAAAGATTTGAATTCATCCGATCTACATTCTATAAGGGAGCTGCAGGAGCCTTATTAGTTTTTGATTTAACACGTGAACAAACGTATACAGAAACTCGAAAATGGTTAACTGAAATACGGCAATTCGCTGGAGAAAAAATCCCATTTGTTTTGATTGGGAATAAATTAGATTTAGTAGAAGACGTTGGAGTGGTCATCGATCGAGACGAAGCTCGGAAATTCGCTGAAAGTGAAGGTAGTATCTACATAGAGACCTCTGCAAAAACCGGTCAACAAGTTGATGAGGCTTTTACTGAGCTAACCAGAAGAATAATTGATTCCCGTTCTCAATAAAATTCGCTCCTTTTTGATTGGCTTACTATTTCATATATTTAATTTAATTTGCATTTTTTGGGAATTATGAGGTAAAAATTGCAACTAAGCGAATTAGATACTCTCACATTAATAGTTATTTCTTCAATTTGAATCTATTTTATCGCACTCAATAAATTTAAATCTGTATTAAGGTATAAATCATATATATAAGAGATATAGACTTGTATGAAAGCTAACCATACCTATTCATTCATAAAATCACTTTTGGTTTTCTTTTTAATACTAACCATAAGTCAAACACATTTCATTGCAAAATTTGAATTTTATCATCCTCAAGAATCGAAAAGAGATGTTAAATCCTCAAATAGTACAACAAATAAAAGTATAATATTAATGATAGGAGATGGAATGGGTTTTGAACACTTGAAACTTGCAAGATGGGTAGAACTTGGAAAGGACAATCGATTTCCGCTTGAACAGTTACCAATGCAGTTAAATGTAACAACCCGAAGTGCAGATAATTTAATCACGGATTCAGCGGCAGCGGCAACTGCAATCGCAACCGGGAATAAGACAAATAATGGAATGCTTTCAATTTCTCCATTATCGGAGATTTTAGAAACAATTCTGGAAATTTCTTATAAACTTGGAAAATCCACTGGAATTGTCACGACAACTGAGATAACTCATGCGACTCCTGCTGCTTTTATGACTCATGTGCAATCTAGATCCGATACCACCGAGATCTCACGACAGATTGCTGAGAATTCGACTGTTAATGTTCTATTTGGTGGAGGTAGTAACTATTTCTCCACTTCACAACTCATTCAATTAGACGCACGAGGATATGACGTTGTAAGTAATCGCTCTGAATTAATGGAGACAGATTCGGATAATTTAATAGGACTATTTGCACCTTCTCACCTGCCATATGAGATTGATCGTGAGCAAGAAGTGATTCCATCATTGGCTGAGATGACAATGAAGGCCATCGAAATACTATCTCAGGATCCAGACGGTTTTTTTTTAATGGTCGAAGGAGGAAGAATTGATCACGCTTGTCACGCTAATGATGAAATTAATATGGCTTTAGAGACAATTGAATTCACTCACGCAGTAGATATGGCTATTTCTTTCTCCAAAGAGCATAATGATGTTTTATTGTTAGTTACCGCTGATCATGAAACAGGAGGTTTAAAAATTTTAAACAGCACCTTGAATAATAATATCCCCCTGCCAAATAACACGCTAGAAGAAAATAAATTAATAAGAATTGAGAGAGTTAATAATATTTCTGTTGATTGGTCAACTACTTCTCATTCTAATTCTAATGTTCCCTTTTTTGGATATAACACAGAGTTTTCTGGTTTTACTAACCTCAGTGTTATTGATAATACCGATATATTCAAGTTAATGAATATGTATTTAGACATTAAAAATGACACTCCAGACAATTCTCCAGACAAATTTGATCTATTTTTTAAAGAAAATATAGTAGTAGTAGCATGTATTGTAATAATTAGTGTTTTTTCTTTACGTTTGATTCAAAATAAAACTGTAAAAAGGGAAAAAAATAGATTCTAATACAAATCCTAATTTAAAATTGATTTTTAGTCAATTGATAATAACATAATATAGGTTATGCATCTATTTAAAGCTTAATTTTGAGATGATTGAATGATCTATGAAGATCTCATTCAAACAAAAAGAAAAAGAAATTTGATGATTATTTCTTGCGTTTTCTCTCTGTTGCTTGGACCTCAATTACTAATCCGAAAACATCTTTTGTATCAAAGTAGGCAAAATGCTGTTTCCCTATCCATCCTTCTTGCAACACTCCTATATTTAAGCTTTTAAAGAGTTCGAGATATTTATTCAGATCATCGACAAATAGGCTAATATGGTAAAAGCCCTCTCCATATTTTTCTAAATGTTCTTTATGATAACATTCACCAGAAATCCACTGGATAAGTTCAATTTGAGTATTCATTAACCTACTTATTCCTAATTTAACCTCAACTTCTGAAATTTTTCCTCGATAGGTAAGCTCGGACTTTTGGCTTGGGATGAATGCAAAACTCGGCATTCCAAAGGCTTCCTCCATTATCTTAGCTTGTCTTTCAGCATCTTTATACAAATAGCCAATTTGCTCAACTTTTTGGTCTTTCACTAATTCAAATAAAGTCATTCCCATTACTAATACACCTCTTAAAGTTATAAATTTGAACCATTTAAGAATTTTTTCCAATTTGAGGACTGATCAATTCTTAATTCCCTTTATCCCCTACGCGTCCTTTCCTCTTATAATAGGTTTAATAGTAGTAAGGATAAGATCCCATCATGCTGAAAATCCAACCGAAAAGAAAGACGAAGAAAATGACCCAGCATACCATCCCTAATATGCCAAGTACAATACCAATCGTTCCTAAAGAGGTATCTTCTTCTTGAGAACGTGAAAGCGCTCCAAGAATGATGGCAACAATACTTCCGATGAATGGTAAAAGGACAAGACCCAAAATTCCGAATACTAATGCGATAATGCCCTTTGTGTTATCAGTTTTATGATACTGCTGGTATATTGATGGCGCAGAGTATTGAGTAGGTTGTGCTGAGTATTGAGCAGGTTGCGTAGAGTACTGAGTAGGAGGGTTTCCTACAGTATTAGGAGAACTAGCCGAAGCCTCTTGAGATAAATCATGTCCACAATTAGGGCAGAACCGTGCTTCTTGTTCTACTTCGCTTCCACATTCTGTACAATAAGGCATGGGATAATAGTAGTGATTAATGCTTTTAAATTTTCACTTGGAAAAGAGGTATTTAATATATTACAAAATAAATGCCTTAAAGAGATACAGTTGATAAAAGTTAAAATTATCATGTAACTCTTGTGAGATCATTCTTTACAAAATCCCGTTTCTGAATTTTCACAAAGATGTTTATGTATCAAGTTTACGGCAGAAGTTAAATCCTCTCTTTTAAGCACAAGTGAAAGATTTAATTCTTCTGTTCCTTGGGTTATTGCTTTAACGTGTATGTCTTTTTCATCGAGAGCCTTGAATATTGATACTTTTGTTAAATTTTCTAGTACTTTTGCTCCCGTGATGTTCAAAATAGCAACTTCCTCATGTTTGATCTCAAAGAAATCAGAAAAAAACTCCGAATCTCGTAATGCTTTTAAAGCTATATCAGTATCTTCCGTGTTGATGATGAAAGATGTACTAATCTCTGATGCACTTTGGGCCACTAACGATACGCTTATGTTTTTTTTACTCATCACCTTGAACATTTTAGCAAGTACCCCCGGGACATCTACTAAAGTTCCAGAAGCTATAGTGATTATGGTAGCATTTTCTTCAGCAGAAATTCCCTTAATTTCCTTTCTATCTGAGTGTTCAGAAATTAGAGTGTAATTCAATTTTTCTAAGGGGTTATCAAAGTTCCTGATTTCTAGGGGAATTAGATGCTTTTCAATAGCTTCCAAGCATTTAGGATGCAATACTTTAGCGCCAAAATTCGCGACGTGCTTTGCTTCATCATAATCTAAGTTTCGAATTAAAGCAGAATTTGGTATATATTTTGGATTAATTGCTAGCAATCCACTGACGTCCTTCCATAAAATAACAGAAATATCCTTATCATTCCCAACTTCATAAATTGAGTGAGCTAAAATGGTTGCCGTATAATCTGAACCTCCTCTTCCTAATGTGGTGATATTCCCGATTTTATTCCTCCCAATAAATCCTGTTATGCAAATAATGATATTTTTTTTTTGATTTTCAAGTAATGGTATTACTGATCTTTCAATACGAGGGTTAGTCCAGGCATAGAGAGGATAAGCGTTATTAAATTCATCGTTGGTGATGATGATGTCTTTAGAGGGAATGAATACTGAATCTAATCCCTTACTAAGCAAGAACTCATATAGAATATAGGTTGACAAAGTTTCGCCATAACTTAAAACTAAATCTTGATAATACGGTTCTAATCCAAATTCTCGAATATCAGAAAAAATATCTTCCAAATCACTCAACTTTTCATCAATCCACTTCTTAACTGAATTGTAGTGTTCAGAATCCTCCTCAAAAATTTGCTCAATTATATCAAAATGCATTTTTTCAATAATTGCCATGTTATTATCAAGTAGGATTGAATTGTCAACATTTTGCGCTGTTACAAGAAGCAGATCTGTCACTTTATTTAGAGCAGATGCGACATATATCTTCTTTTTATCTTCATAGATTTTAGAAATTTGTAAGATTGTTTGGAATGCTTTTTCATCTACGAGACAACTCCCACCAAATTTCATGATAACTATAGTCATGGTAAACTCAACTTTTTACATGCTTTAATGAGTTCTACTTATTTAATTAATATGAAAAGCAGAATTCACTTTAATCTTTTATTATATAATTTTGATAATAGAAGCTATTTTTTACATCGAATTATCAAGATTAAAGGGGCTATTAAAGAATCATACTCTTCAGGATGTTTCTTTAATTCCTCTTCCTCCACATGGGGTTCGCAAAGTTCTTCTAAGGTAAAACCCGCTTTTATCAACATGTTCAACCAATCAGAGACAGTATGATGAAATCGTGGTATCTTAAATTTTTCCATATTTTCTGTAATCTTTTTTGGTGCTGCACCAAAGATCCACTCGTCGAGTTCACCCTCAATTCTATTAAAGTAGTCTCTCAGTATAAGGCCTGTTTTTCTTCCGTTTTTATCTCTCACCCATTCCCATTTAGCTGATGCGACTGGATGGCTGATAGAAAATTGAAAAAATCCACCGGGTTTAAGCACTCTAAATGCTTCTTTGAAAGCTTTTTCATTATCTGCTATGTCCATCATGCTCATTGTAGCCATTATAAAATCGAAATGATTTTCTGGAAATGGAAGATCTACTGCACTTGCGATCTGATATTTTATTCCTAAAGGATCCGTTTTCTCGGCTTCTATTGCATAATTAATGAAAGATTCGGAGATGTCAATCGCAGTTAAGTGTCCCCCTTTCTTTGCCGCAATCCTTGTGTTATATCCTTCGCCACAACCGATATCTAATCCTTTTAATCCTTTAATATTTGGTAACATTTTGAAAAAAGCAGGGGTATTAATCAAATTTCGGCAACGATCATACCCCAATCTTGCCAATTTAGTCCAATTCTCTGCATTTGATTCCCAATATTTCCCTACTTCCCTATCATCCATGAGATTTTCGATTAATCTTTAAAAAGTTTATAATGAAAATACACTACATTGAGTATATTAATGAAGAATTGGATTATATCTCTTTTGTAAGTAAGAAAAATAAATAAAAAGTCTTAGGAAATAGATTTATGTTAGTCTTATTTTAACATTCCCTCAAGATCCTCAATTTGCTTATTCACGCTTTCTACGATCTTTTCTAACTTCTGCTTTTTTTCATTTAACTCATCACTCGTAATTTCTCCAGTTAACTCCTTCATGTCATAATCTAAAGCGATCTTCGATAAATTTGCTTTCTTTATTTTAAGATCCATTAGAGACTTTTCTAACTCCGATTTTTGTTGTTGACTCATTTCTTGAGACGCTTTACCTGGTGATTGCTCTTTAACGGCACTGATCTCTTGTTCCTCAACTTGAGAGGGAGTTGCTGGAACAGATGCGGGTTTGATCGGTTGAGGGGGTGTTGGTAGAGTTCCTGGGCTTTGTGGGGGGACAGGGTGCTTTTGAATCGGAACTGTAGTTACTTTTGGATGCTTAATGATAGGGGGTGGTGCTGTTTTTTCAGAATTTTGCTCATTTTGTGGAATAAGAGGCGTCTTTGGAACTTCAGCTTGTTCCTTTTCTATTAACTTAAATGGAGCAACTGGTTGAGGAGAAGGTGGAGGACCGTTCGGTTTATTGGAGACAAGATCGTATGGGGAGGTCTTTAATTTATTCTTAGCATCTTTGGGAACATTTGTTACTGTTTTAGGCCTTTGCTTAACAATGAAGTCATCTGGGTTTAGTTTTAGGCCAGCATGCTCCAAATTAATATTCGCATCAATTAAATTTTCATCCTCTGGAGATTTTGGGGTCTCTGGGGTTTTTATTGATTTTCCTTGACTAATTGGAGAAGTTAGTTTCTCTTTTTCACCTTCCTTCATAGTTGACCCATCTAAAGTTCTCTCAAGAGTTGAGAAGACTTTTGGAGGAGATGCTTGAGGTGCCTTTAACTCCTTATTTGTAGCAGGAACAGATGCAAGTTCTGGTTTTTTTAAAGAAGGGGGCGGTGGTGGAGGAGGTGACTGGAACGATGGTTCAGGAGTGCTTGGAAGTGTAGGTTTTTTTACATTATCCGTAGAAATCGTTTTCACGGGCTCCTTGGGAATAGAAGGAGGACTTGAAGGCACTTCTGGCTTTTTAGTAGTTTGAGGAGGGAGATCTTGGACTATTGGTTTCTTATCAGTTTTTATTGGAGGAGGCATTGGTGTTGGAGCTTTTTTAACTTTCTCTACGGGTGGAGGCACTTTTTCTGGCTCTGATGGTACTTGGACTGGTTTGGTGGTTTTCTCGAGCATCGCCTTAATTTTTTGAGCCTTTTGAAAAAATTCTCTACCTAAAGAATCATCTCCTAATTCTATGCATAGATCACTAATTTTTTCGAATAAACCAGCTGCTTCAGCAAACTCAGCATTCTCCAAGCTGTTTGTCGCCTTCTCTATCAACGTGTCTCTTTCTAAAAGTGGTTTAAGTAATGGTGAAACTTCTGCACTCATTTCTAAAATATCAGCAATAATTTGAATCATTTTATCTCGATTTTTTGATTCTTTTGCGATCATGGAATAAGTTTTTAATCCCAGGATTTTTTCAACTTGTTCTGGCTTCATTGCATCAGCTAGATCTTGTTTGTTTGCGATTATCGCAGTGTGAGCCTGTGCTGCTTGTTCCTTAATAAGCTCCAAGAAAAATTTGCTTTTTTCAATGTTTTCTAATGACGAATCAGTAATTAATAAAACTGCGTCACTCCCTTTAATAAAATTGTTCCATAAATAACTAAATTGTTCTTGTCCTGCAAAATCCCAAAGATGAAAATAAAGCTTGCCAATTCTAATTGTTGCGATGTCTCCTGTAATTGTTGGGATGTGTTGCATTGGGATTTCTTCAGCTTTGATTAAACGAGTAATTGTAGTTTTACCTACCCCAGAAAATCCAACTAAAGAAATTTTAGGACGTAGGTTTCTATGTATTGAATCAATCGTAGGATCAAATACTTCAAACGTTTTAGAATCATATTTATGGAGTAAAATATCTTCAAATAGATTGAGAAATTCTTTCTTACATTTAAATAACTCTTTTTTAATATTATCAAAGTTGTCTGTTAACCCTGTGACAAAAATAAAGATTAGATTTAACTCATCTTGAGTGGTAAAGGATATTCTATATTTATAATAATCATGATAGTCAATTTTATTCCCACTTTTTCCAAAAGCATCTACCAATAAATCATCAATTATCGAATCAAACATTTCCTTTTTCAATGCTTTGCCAAAGTGGCGATAATAGATGAGATTTCCATCTTTTAAAATATAAACTTGCCGTAAAATTATAATCTACCTTTTATAGTTAATTTAGTTTGAAATGAAACTTACAAGATCCTTTATAATCGAATATTTCTTCTCTTTCGACTCATCTTTTTTAATACTCTCTTCAATATTTTGAATCTCCTTTTTAAAATCAAACTCTGAAAATTCCTTTATCTCATCTTCCTTTAAATTCTCACTTAATTGATTCAAAAATGCACTCACGTTTGGCATGAACTTGCTTAAATTCACGTCTAACTTCAACTTGGAGATTAAGATTAATTCTGAGCTAAATGTAAATAGATAATTATACTTCTCTGCCTCTAAAGCAAAGGAGTTAATTTGCTTCAACCCAAGTTCTTTTGCAATGTCTTGAGAATTTTTAATTACAGATAGTATTTTTTGAGGAATTATTTTCGCTTTCGAAAATTCCTTAATCTTTGTCGCTAAAACAATTCCATACTTACTAGCAATAGCGCATTCTGAATCTAATTCCTTTTTCAGTTCAGAGATGATTTGGTCATAATTACCCTTTTTCATGATTCAACAGCCGAAAGTCTTGAATAGTTAATAGTATTAAATTTATTTATATTTTTATGATTGCTTAAATTAACCTACAAATTTAAAAATAATACTTCTTTGAATTGAAAGTCTTCAAACACCACTTTACTGAAAAAGAATCGGATATTACCATTATCTCAGACTCAAAAGTGGCTATTAACCGTGCTAAGCAAGGTTTTTATCGTGATAGAACCATTTTAGAAAATTATGTCAGCAAATATCCGTTATTCGAACGATCTTTTGAACCCGTGGAAATCTATAGTTCTGAACCTATTATTCAGATCATGAATAAAGCGTCCGAATTGTACAAGGTTGGTCCAATGGCTGCTGTTGCTGGAGCATTAGCAGATCTAATGTTATTAGACATGAAATCTAAAAAACCTGAGTTTATTCCCGCTAAAACTGCCTTGGTTGAAAATGGTGGAGAAATTGCCATCGATTCTGAAACTGACATGAAGATTGCATTGTATGCTGGTGAAAATCGATTGAATCTAAATATCGGATTTTTAATAACCAATAACGACTGTCCTTTGGGGATTGCGACAAGTTCTGCAACTGTTGGACATGCCGTTAGCCTTGGGAGAGCTGATGCCGCAACAATTTTTTGTGATAATGCTACTAATGCTGATGCGGCGGCAACTATGATTGCAAATTTAGTAAAGGGTGATGACATAGAGAAATCTATTAAAACTGCTTTGGATGCGGTAGATGATTTTCCAAGTATAAGAGGCGCCTTAATCTGTAGGGGTAATAACGTAGGATATGCTGGGAAATTACCTCAAATCTTCAAGATTGAAGGAGATAAAGCGAAACTTCTAAAAGATAAGTTTGAAACTGCGTTCCCAGAGGATTATGAAATGCTCAAATGACCCAGTAAATGGGCAACTCTACTCCCGTTTCAAGTTTAGCAGAAAAAACTTTATTTAAATAAGTCAGGTTATAGTAAGCTGCTACTTGTTCGTTGGTTAATCTCCCAAATAAACTTGAACCTGATGGTAAGAGATAATAATCCGATAAAAATAAGTACACGTTGGAACCAGGATTCTGTTTTTTTAACTGTCTTAAAATATTAGTCCCATTTGGAAGAATATGTTTGCTTGGAATCATGTATTGATTATCAGCATAGATGTAAACGAAAATCCCTTTGAAAGAAACAGTATTGCTTTCAAAAGGATAATCATAATATACAAACACATGTTCCCATCCGTATTCCGCAATAATCACGTTCTTATTAGATGTATAATTTGAATACCATTCAATAGCATCTACTTCATAGTTCTTCAAGCTAAAAAATTCTACAGAATTATTAAGATCTATAAATGCGGCGACAAGGGAATATGAGACAATAAATCCAATAAAAACTTTCGCCTTCCACTCACGAATTACTCCATTACGAATTAGTTTATAGATATATGAAACGAATCCAATTACTATGGCAACTGAGGATATGTAAAAAATACGTGTAAAGAAATTCAGCGTTTCTGTTAGACTATTAAACAAGATACCTGCAAGGACCAAGAACAATAATGCTAAAAACCACAACCACAAAGACTTACCTCTCGGTTTATATTGAAAAATTCCAATCCCAAATAACGAAAATAGTATTATAAGGATGAGTTCAAAACCTACAAGCACGAAACTTAGATCAGCATTTAAGACAATTAAATTTATAATAAAATAACTTATTGTGAAAATTATACCTAAAATAGCCACTCCAAGAAAAAGATGTTTATCTGAGATCCGAGTAAAAATATCACGCTTCTTCCCTGAAACAATCAAACCATACTTACCTTTAGAAAACGATGTGTGCTTTTTAAAAAACCACAAGGGGAGTAATAAGAGTGCAGCGCCTCCTACTAATCCTAAAATGATAATAAAAATGGGATATACTTCAAAAATATAGTTAAATACCCTAAAGTGCCCAGTATTCATTCCAGAAAGGAGAAAACCTAAAAAGATCCCAACCAATCCTAATAGGAGGAAGAGATCGAATCCTCGCCTAAAGTTGACCACAAAAAATACTAAATAAATCCATAAATACGATATTAAGATAATCATTGTAATAAGTGAATGCGTGATCAATGAACTGGTGAAAATCAAAATTATTGGAACATAATGTTCGATAAGATGCTCCCGGATTGTTTTCTTAGTAGGTGGCTTTTCACCAATAAAAATGGGTTGCCTAATGTATAGAATTAAGAATACCATGAGCATCTGGAGTAGTGCGAGTCCTGAAGGCCAATATTGATACATCATGTAGGTGAAACCTAAGGAACTAAAAGTGAGTATGAAGACCCCGAGGACGGCGAGATTTTTATTTTTAAAGATTCTTTTAAAAAGACAATATGAGATTAGTCCTGAAACTGGAAAGGAATAAAAAAGATAAACGCGAGGAATTAAGAGCAGATCCGTCCCAGTAAAGTAGTAAAAGATCAAACTAAATACATGCAGCCCCATGGCTCCATAATATTCATCCATCGGAAGTTGATGGGTTATACTCGCACTTTTAATTATGCTTAAATGAACCCATGGGTCCGTCCCCACGAAAAATCCTCCACGAGCAAAATCCAACAATATAAAAAGGAATATGAATAGAATCAAAAGTAATTGATTAAGAGAGAAGTATTTTTTGAATAATCTTTTAATCGAAAAAGTTGAAATAAACTGCTCTTGATTTATTTCTCTCATTTTAGTGTGCATCCCATTCACTTGGAGAAATCTTGAACCCAAAAAGAAAGAAATCACCATTAATCCCGAATAAAGATAAAAAGTAAATGTGAAAAAATATGTAGACACCAGTGGAGCGTTTAGATCTTGCGCAATAATTCCTGAAATAATGTAAAAAGAAAGATTTGTGATGATTGTTAAACTGATCTTCTCCATGAGTTTAAATCCATCATATCTGACAAGGAAAAAGAAAATTGGGTAGGAGGGTAAAAACAAAAGTACAAACGCAGTACACATTAGATCAAAACTATTAAAAATATGTTTAAGTAATATTAAACCATTTGCTTGGAGTAAATTGTTTAATCCAATAATCTGAAGGAAAATAACGAAAAGTGAAACATAAGAAATTAGAATTAAGACTAGGTTAAAATTTCTCCATAAAACCAAAACACCTTTATTAAATTTCACTTTTAGCATCATCCTAAGACTCTATAGAACTTTATTTTATCAAGTGAACATCATATTTCTGTTGATACCATTTAAAATAATCTTTTAATCCTTCTTCTTGATTATATTTTGGCTCAAATTTTAATAACTTCTTTACCTTAGAAATATCAGCATAACTGTGAATAATATCTCCTGGTCTTGGATCTGCATAATTGATGCTAAGATTTTCTTTACCAGCTAGTTTAAGCATTATCTTGGCTAACTCTGTCAATGTTATGGGAGAACCTGCCCCAATATTCAGGATTTCTCCAGGTGTATTATGCGTTGCTGCTAATATGTTTGCTTCCAACACATCTTTGATGTATGTAAAATCTCTTGAATTTTTACCATCTCCAAATATTGCCAAATCCTCATCCCGGAGAATGCAACCTAACCAAATTGCTATTACTCCACTATACGGAGAATCCTTTTGTCTTGGTCCAAAAACATTAAAATATCGCAATGAAGTAGTATTCAATCCGTATACATTATGATACGCTTCCATGTATGCCTCACATGCTAATTTAGCTACACCGTATGGTGAAATTGGAACACGAGGCATATCTTCCCTTTTGGGAAGCGTTGGGGTATCTCCATATACTGAGGAGCTAGAAGCATATATAATTTTGTTCACATCACATTTTCGTGCTGCATTTAACACGTTTAGTGTGCCATTCACGTTTACATCATTGCAATTACTAGGCATAATAACGGACTGAGGTACGCTTGTGAATGCTGCTTGATGGTATATAACGTCCACACCTTCGAACACATCAATTAAGAAATTTAAATCTCTTATATCACCACGATAAAACTTGAACTTGGGGTCTTGGGAAGCGAGTTCTAAATTTTCTATCCTACCATTATATAAATTATCTATTCCTATAACTTCTGCTCCCAAATCAAGTAATCTATCAACTAAATTACTACCGATAAACCCTGCAGCTCCCGTTACTACAATCCTTTTATCTTGAAATTCCATTTTAAGTTTCCTTATTATTCATTAATTTTTTTATCATCTATTTAATTTGAGTTTTTTCATAAAGTAACCTTTATGTCGGTGTGAATTTGGATTGCCATTTAAAGGTTTTCTGCAATCCCTCATCAATGTATACTTTAGGAGAGTACCCTAATATTTCTTTTGCTTTTGTAATGTCTGAATGCGTTATATCTACATCTCCCTCTTGTTTTTCAACAAATTTTAACTTTTGTTTCTTTCCCGATATCTCATACATTTTCGCGACTAAATCGATCACCTTAATTGGGTTTGAGCATCCCAAATTAAAGACTTTTCCCATAGATTTGGGATTTTCAGCAGCTAATATCAAACCATTTACGATATCAGAGATATATGTAAAATCTCTTAATTGTTCCCCATCCCCATAGATCATGATTTCTTTATCTTGCAACATCAAATTGAAAAATTTTCTGATTGCCATATCGGGACGTCCCCTCGGTCCATAAACGGTATAGAACCGAAGTGAGGAGACTGGTAACTTTTTTTCGCGAAAATAATAATCTGCATACATTTCCCCGGCTAGTTTTGAAACCGCGTATGGCGAGATTGGATTTTTAGGGTGATTTTCATCTAAAGGAGTGTATGTTGGATTTCCATATACTGACGAAGATGATGCATAAATGACTTTTTTTGGTTGTAATTTGCTTGCATGCTCGAAAACATTCACACTACTTTCAATATTGTTTCTCGTAACTTCTACCGGATTTTGTATGGAATAGCGAACTCCTGCCTGAGCAGCTAAATGGAATATGTAATCGAAATCTTGATCAATTTGATCAAACGCGGTTTGATTTATGAGATCTTTGTTGTGAACAAAATACTCCTTACCGACCTCGAATTCGCTCAAGGTATTCTGAAGCCTTGCTTCTTTCCCACCATAATACTGGTTAAAATTATCAATTATCACTACAAGATTACTCTCTTGAAGCAATTTTTGACATAGATTGATCCCAATGAATCCTGCTCCTCCAGTTACTAATACTCTCTTGTTTTTTATCATGATTTCATCTTTTCTTTAAGTTACTATAAATTTTTTATAAAATACATAAGCTATTTTTGGATATAGCAATGAAACTCTTAACAAGAACCTATTAAACTTATTCTTAAAATTATCTTTATACCCGTATTCATTTATTGCTTTTTTTTGGATGCGATACGTGTTTTGGATTGTTTCTTTAAGATGAGTACTTTTCACCTGGCTACGACTTAATCGATATTTAATAAGTGGCTCTTCCAAATTCTGTAATTTCCAATCCTTCCCTACCCGTAACCAATAATCATAATCTTGACAAACCTTCCATTGCTCATCATAGGGACCAATTTCTCGTATGGCTTCCTTTCGGATAGTTATACTGGATTGAGTAAAAGGATTAAACCGAACAATCTTTTCTCTGATTTCCGCATCTGTATGCGGGTAAGTACGATATCCAATTTTTTGTGAATCTTCATCAATAATGATTGCATCGCTCCCTACCAATCCATATTCAAGATTTTCTTCTAAAAATTTAACCTGAGATTGTAATCTTTCTGGAGTTGCCACATCATCGCTATCGATGATTGCAAAATATTTTGCATCATCTGAACTGTGATTCAATCCTCTATTTCGAGTTTCCACGATCGCACAATTCAATTCATTTCTATATGCTTTTATTCTGTTATCTTTTGAAGCATACGATTGAATTATCTCCCAACTATTATCGGTAGAACAATCATCAACTATAACATATTCAAAATTACTATAGGTTTGATTGAGTATGCTTTCGATCGTCTCAGATAAAAAGTCTGATTTGTTGTAATTAGGAGTGAATACAGTAATAAATGGGAGATCGCTCATTTTGGTCACAAGTTTTTCAAAAATCTATTATGAAAGTCATGCATGATTTTATTAATTTTCACATTACCGATTTTTAAGGTTATAAAATATCTAAAGAGCAAATATCGAAATCTAAACCAATTATAAACATAGAATCTGATTCCAAATTTTATGAATTCGTGCTTGTATTTCGTGAAAAGGTAAATGGTTCCTTCTTTTTTCTTCCTGTAATTAAAACTGATCTGATCTTCTGATTCGTGAGTAATGGCTAATACTTTTGGGATGTAATCAAAGGAACAGATTTTGGCCAATCTAATTGCTAAATCATATTCCTGATTAGAAGTAAGATTATTATCAAATCTTGGACAATACGTTCGCTTGATTAACATGCTGTGGATTCCATAAACACAATATTGAGCAAGTAATTTCTTGTATATTTGTCCTTTCAAATGATTTTGCTTGACTTGATTTATGTCTCTTCGACTATATGCCATATCACAAACTATTACTCCGAGATTCTGAATCTTAGATTGCTTAAATTTTCTTAATTGAAATTCTATTTTGTTAGGTAACAATTCATCATCATCATCAAGAAAATTGATATAGTCTCCCTTGCAAAGTGAAATTCCTCGATTTCTACTGTAAACTGAACCTCGATTTGTTTTATTCCTATAAAATTTTATCCGGGGATCTTGGAATTTGTTAATTATCTTTGAAAGATCATTAACAGAATGATCGTCAATGATTATGATTTCTATCTTCTCATATGTTTGTTTTAGCACAGAAGTAACTGCTCTTTCAAGATAATCTGGTCGGTTATAGGTTGGAATTATTATAGAGACTAAAGGGTTATTCATATCAGATGAGATTTAAATTTGTGTATAATAAATGATTTTTGCAATTAATAATTTATTTTAAAAAATAAGTTTAAAACTTTTTCATCGTTTATTTACCTATATCTACGCGTAAAGGTGTTATAGTAAGCTGGTGGCTTTTTCAAACAAAATAATTAACGCTGTAAGACATATAGCCCAAGTTTTAATTACAAGATATAATCTCAAGAGATTAGTGAGTTACAAAACAGTTCCTTATATAAGACCATTTTCAAATACAATCTTCAATTTAAACACGCAGCTTGGAAAGAATTGTAATTTTAATGGGATTAAAGTGGAGGGAGGAGGAAAGTTAATTATAGGAGATAATTTTCACTCAGGTACCGACATCCATGTTATCACTCAAAATCATAATTACGATACTGGAACAAAAATTCCTTATGATTCCACTTACATCTACAAAGATGTAATAATTGAGGATAACGTTTGGGTTGGAACTGGAGTTATTATATTAGGTGGTGTTACAATCGGTGAAGGAGCCATTATCCAAGCGGGAAGCATAGTTGTGAGCGATATTCCAAAATATGCTATAGCAGGAGGACATCCTGCGAAAGTTTTTTCCTACAGAGATAAAGAGCATTATGAAAGATTAAAAAAACTTAAGAAATTTCATTAGATTAGGAAGCTACAATGACCACTCCAGAATTTTTTGACCTAGACAATCAAATCCTTAAACAGGAATTTATCATTAAAGAAAAAGATCTAATGATCTGGCCCTTAGTCAGATGGATGGTTTTATCCTATTTAAACTTTAAAGCACAAAATCTAACAGTTCCTCACTCTCGCCTTAATAAACTTTCGTTGAATAATATTAAATTACTCTATCATTCTTTTAAATACGCTCCCCATAGATTAAAAAAACCATATGACATAATTTTTTATTCTAGTGCAAGAGGGCGCTTAATAAATAAAGATTTCAACATATTTACTGATTATTATTCTCCTTTATTTCCTAAAACACTAACGATGGATAGTGCATATAGAGGTCGTTATGAGATTCCCAATGACACGCAAGACTTTGCAACAGGAGAATTTGGTGAATTTAAAACCCGCATTATTTATCAAATTAAAAAGATCATATCGAGACAAAATAACGAGGTAATAGAGAGATTTATTGATTTTCTGAAATCTTACAATGACTTTGAGAAACCTTTCATTGAAAGGGTCAAAAAAGAATTATATTTTTATCACGCAGAATATGATTCTTATGAATCCTATATAACCAAGACCTTTAAAAAGCTAAAACCACGAATAATTTTTGTTCATACTTCAACTTATACGGGATTTAAAGCGATGTTATTAAAAACGGCAAAAAAATTTGGTATCACCACGGCAGAATTTCAACATGGAGTCATTTCTAAACATCATATTGCATATAATTATGGCGATGAGATTTTTAAAAATGAAAAATATAAAAAATATCTTCCCGATTACATTCTGACATTTGGAGATTACTGGAATGCAAACATAAAAATTCCATCTAAGAAAATCACGATAGGAAATCCTCATTTTTATGAAAGTATAAAAACATACCAGACACTTAAAGAAATCCCGCACTCAATTTTAATAATATCTCAAGGTACTATTACTGATGAGTTCGTGCAAATTGCTAAATACTTGTCACAAAATTATCCGAATTATAAAATTATATTCAAACTCCATCCTGGAGAAGTTCCATTTGAAAACAGGTATAAAGAATTATATGATTATCCAAACATTGAAATTGCTAAGTCTGGAGACATATACCAATATTTTGCGGAATCAGAATACATAATTGGTTGTTATTCAACAGCCATTTTTGAAGCTTTAGGGTTCAATAAGAAATTGCTAATTTTAGACAATGAATTGTCCCAAAACGAGATTCCAGAAGACATTGGAGTATGGTTTAAAACACCTCAAGAATTAGATCTTAACAAAATAAAATTTGATACTTTACAGGATCGAGAAATTTATTTTGATCCAATGTGGAAAGAAAATTATAAGAATTTTGTAAAAATGGTGCTTAATACATAAAAACGATGCGTCTTAATTAGAGAATTATAAGTTAGAAAAACTTTTGGGATGCAATTAAGTTTTTATTCCTTCAGCGATTTAAAATCTTAAATGCTGGGAAGAAAAACATTTTTATCTGTGTTCTCTTTACTCTTCATTCGTTTTGCTCAAGGTATAATTTTGATCCTTGCAGCAAATAATTTTCAGCATTTTGAATTTGGTTATTTAACAGTCGCACAATCACTATTAGCATTCTTTTTGTTTTTTTCTGATCTCAATTTGTCAACTGCTCACTTAAAATTAATGGCTGAGCAGAAGGAGAAGAGTATTGCTTTTTCAACATACTTTTACTTAAAAATCTTCCTTTTAATTATCTCGAGTATTACCTTCATATTTATCATTATATTCTCTTTAAATGCTTACATAATTTCTAACAATATACAACAAATTACCATCGTAATAGTTGTCTTCTTTGATCGCATGATAATAAGCATTCTCATGGTATATTATTATAGTTTTCAAGCAACATTCAAAATCGCTAAAAAGGAAATGGCTACAATTATTGGTCAGATATTTGGTTTGGTATTTGGATTAATTGCAATTCTTATCCTACATAACTTCATTTTATATTTATTAAATACCATTGTTTCCAATCTATTTACTTTGGCTTTATGCATTTACAATGGAAGAGAATTTAAATTAACCAAAATCAATAAACCTCTTCTCTTAAGGTATTTTAAATTAGATATCGTTTTTGTTTTACCATTCTTTTTGAATGTGATAATAAATAATTTAGGACCGCTAATTTTTCTTCAAAATTATAATGAAAACTTACTTGGCGTGTATAATATCATTTCAAATTTCTTTCTCATGATCTTAGGAATACAGCAAGTATTTCGTTCATTACTCATACCTAATTACTCAATATTAATACAGAATAAGAAATTTGACGACATCAAGAAGTCCATGGTCTTATTCGAAAAATACATGGCTATACTAAATGGAACCATTATAGTAGTGGGTATTATGTTCGGGGATTATTTCTTACATTTACTTGATATAGATTCTGGTTTAATCCTATACGTGGGATATCTCATAAGCTTAATGAGTTTTTCATTAATAGGACCTTATACCCCTTTAATTGTTGCAGCTGCAAAATTTAAAGTTTATACTTTTAATCTGCTTCTTTCTTTAGTGTTCGCAATAGCTTCTTGGATTTTTTTCATCCCATTATTTAACATCGTCGGCATCAATTTAGGAAGTTGGATTTCTATTATTCCCCAAGCTATATTTATACGATATTACTGTTTTAAATACTTTGGATCAGGGAAAATGAACTTAAAATATGGACTTAATCTACTCGTCATTTTAGGCATGATTCTTATCAGCCTCTTCTTGTTTAGTTTTAACTTTCCTTTTTTCTTCCGGATTATCATCATTTTGGTGATTTTAGCTATTTATTTAGGATTCCTTATTTTCACAAAACTCTTTACAAAAAAAGACTTTAGATATCTCATTAGCGTGATCAATCCAAAAGAAATGATAGATTATATCAAAGAAGAAACCATTACCAATACAAAAAATCGGAAACTCTCTAAAGATTCGCAAAAAACGAGTTAAACTTAACGAAAGAATAACTCTTTTCAAATTCAATGTGAAATTGTTTTTAATTAATGAAATTTGGGGATAATAATTTGGTTTTTTATTAATAAACTAAAACGCTAGTATATTAGTAAAAACCCACTCAAACGTATTATTATGGTGCTAAAGTTCGATTTTACAAGTGTGATCAAATCATTGACTAATCACTTAACCAATCAATAATTTTAAGGATTATCGATCCTACACCTACTATAGATAAAAATATGGGAGAAACAAGGGAATTTACGCGAAATACAAAAATTCTATTAATTGGAGAGTCCATCAATTTTATTCTCTTGATGGCTTTCAATCTCTTTCTTATTCGTTTTCTTTCTGTAGCAGAATACAGTTACTTTAATCGAATTTTAATTTTTCCCATGATCTTGGCATATATGACTGATCTGGGTCTATTTTATGGTTGTGTGTATTATGTGGCTCGGTTCAGTAAAACAAACCAAAAGCATAAGACTCGGAATATAATGAAAATTACTTTGATTACGAAATCACTAATTGGGTTAATTTTATCTCTTATCATATTTTTTCTTTCCCAATCAGTCATTTCACCTCTCCTTGGAATACATCTTCAATCTATAATTGAAATCGTACAATTTTCTTCCCTATTATTATTTGCAAAAAACATATTTGAAGCGGTACTAGCAATCTTACAAGGATTAATGAGTATGGGGATTTTAGTTTCTCTAAAAAACATTCAAATTGCGCTTCAATTCATTATAACGCTTTTTTTCGTCTTTTTTGGCATCAGATTTTATGGAGCGATAGTAGCATTAGTAATTTCAACTTTTTGTGTTGGATTGTTGGGCATATTGTATCTCTATAAAAAGGGCTTATTACACAAAAGAAGGAAGGAAAAAATTGAATGGGCCTTTACCTCTCTTATAATTAAAAGGGGCTTTTTTTATTCGCTAAATTCAATCATCAGTAATACCAAGAATTACTTCTTTATTCTGACTTTGACGTTGTTTAGCTTTTTTTCTGAAGTGAGTTATCTCAAAGCAGCTGTTTCTGTTTCAAGCATATTTTATCTCATTTTACGACCTATAAGACTTTCAGTCACTCCCATGTTTACTAGACTCTCATGGGATAAACCTGAAGAAAGAAAGAATTTAATTCAAGTTTTTCATTATTCCCTCAAATTTTCAATCCTATTTATCACTCCTGTAGTATTCTACAGCGTGTTTTTTGCGAGTAAATTAATCCCTGTGTTCTTCGGTTCAAATTACTCAGCAAGTAGCCAATTCATATCAACATTTTTAATCTCGTTTTTCCCACTTGCTTTTGGAATGAATGTAATACCCCCTTTCTTTTTTGGGCAAAAAAAGCCTCGTTTAGCCTTTCACATTGAGTTTCTATCTTTTGTCTTTAGCATCTCCCTCGCTATACTGTTTTCATTAATTTTTCAGAGTAATGGATATGCTTTCGGAATTAGTTTAGGTGCTTTTTTAGGTTTAATTTTTGGACTAGTTCTTCTCAAAAAGAAATTTGGAAGGGCTCTTCTTTCAGAGGGTAGACAAATTTCATTAACAATTCTTATTTCTGGAGTACTAAGCTTTATCATGCTCCTTGGATATCTTTTAGTCGAAAAATTTATTGTACTGAATAATGAATTTATGATTTTGTTAATTTGTGGATTAGCGTTTATTCTCTATTATTTCTCGTATTTTTTAGTATTGATAAGGATAAACTTGATAAACTACACTGAAATCAAATTTTTTATGCAGGAATTTCAAAAAATTCCCCTACTGAATAAGTTTCTACCTACATTAATTAAAGTAGCTAATTTTTTTATAAGAAAACGAGAAAAGATTAAAGATTAAACTTTTCGATAAACTTTAACCTTAAAATTTTACCTGGTCTAGAATAAACTTGAAATTTTCAAAGCTTAAAATCGTTTTTTAACTAAACGTTTCGCATTTAATAAGATGTACATGTACATGCATATAAATAGTGAAGCTAACAGCTTGTATAATATTATATATGAAGAGCCATGTTTTCTCCCTAATAAATCGATCGGGACCTCTTTAATGCGTAAATCTCGCAAAGCAGCAGCTAATATCAATTCCGTGGTAAACGCATACCCCTCAAAGCGAATATTCTCAAAAATAGAAAAAGTCTTCCTGTGAAACGCTCGAAATCCACTTTGATTATTTTTCACCTTTTGACCAAAAAAGAATCTTATCCCAATCTCTAAAATTGCCTCTCCAAACCGCTTTACGATCGGGAGTTCATAATTGTAAGAGCCCTTGTAGCGAGATCCAATTGTAATGTCTGCTTCACCTTTAAGGATTGGTTCAACCAGAGTAAAAATATCCTTTGGGCGATGTTGTCCATCAGAATCCATGGTAAGAAATATTTCCCCTTTTGAATAGTGAATACCTGTATTTAGCGCCGCTCCATAACCTCTATTCGTCCTATGCTCAAGAACGTGGAGAATTCCATGATCTTTAACTTTCTTAATTTCTGCTAAACTATTATCCGTAGAGTGATCATCAACCACAATGATTTCTATCGCATCATGATGGGGTAATCTCTCCAATAATCTCCTAATCGTGTTTTGTTCATTATAAACCGGTAGAATGATCGATAAAAGGGGAATTTTTCCATTTGCATGCTTGTCTAAGTGCTCATATAACTTTTTATATGAACCATTCCCCCTTAGTTCATTTGATCTTTTTTTCTGAGAGTGCAAACCGAAATCCGTTTCCGAATTATATGTGCCCACGATTCACACTCCCTTTTGAATTATATCGAATTTAAAAAGTAAGATTTAATAAGAAGAGAGGAAAATAAAATTTAAATTTATTGGATATCCCTTAATATGAGTATCAAGCTCACGCTTAACTTTATTTCACATAGTACGCTACAGAAATTATCTTATCTCCCTCTGAAGGTATCCTCTGAATCCTTTTAGGCTTGCCATATATAGGAAGCTTTTTAAGAAAGCTTACTCGCTTTATCATCCATTTGTTTATGTATGGTCTATTTACCCATTGAATGGTGTAATAGACAACACATAACATTATATGCAAGATCAGCTTTGTGAGAATAATTTTTGAGGAACCATGCTCTCGATCTAGTAAATGTATCGGTACTTCCTTTATTTTAAATTTAGATAATGCTGCCTTTAGTAATAGTTCAGTAGTAAATGCATAATCCTCAAACCTAATATCTTCGAATATCTTTCGCGTTTTTTTATGAAACGCCCGAAATCCCCCTTGATTGTTCATGATTTTTTGTCTGAAAAGAATTGAAATGAACTTTTCAATAACAGCTTCTCCAATTCTTGTGGAAAGAGGAAGTTTATAGTTATATGTTCCCATATAGCGCGAGCCCACGGTAATATCTGCGCCGTTCGCGAGAATGGGCTCAACCAAGTTGAAAAGATCCTCAGCACGGTGCTGACCATCAGAATCCATGGTGAGGATGATTTCTCCGGTTGATTTTGCAATTCCCGTGAGTAAAGCCCTTCCATATCCTTGATTCTTTTTATGTTTTATTATTTTTAACTTTAGATTATAATCCCCTTGAACTGCTTTAATCTCCTTTAGACTATTATCCGTAGAATTATCATCTACTACTATAACTTCGATACTTTCATGATTCGGTAAATTAGATAGGACTGCTTTTACGGATTTTTCCTCATTATAAACAGGAATCACAATTGAAATTAATGCTCCATTGGATTTTACTCCATTTCTTCCTAACAATTCAAAGAGAAATTTGAAATCAGTATCGAATTGCCCCTTTCCGCTTTTAATTTCTTTTGCTTTCAATTTTTTCAATTAACCATACTTTAACAATCAAAAAGCTCAGACTATTTTTCGAACTGAATCTTTATCTTGATGATTATTAAGGTATTTAAAATCTTATAAAGAATCTTTATTCTAGATTATAAGGTATGCCTATCTTATTTAATTTTAGTATGGGTCAAAGAATTTCAAATAATTGATAATCAACTAAATTCTTCCCACCCGCAACTTGCTCAAAGCTAGATTCGTTATAAAATTTTTCAATAAATGTAGCATTGAAAAAATCCAGCTTAATTATCACCGCTTGGAGGCTATTGACTTGGGTATAATTCCAAAAATCTTCAAATGTCCAATGATCAAACTGGTTATAAAAGTACAAGTCATAATCAAACAATAAATCATATACATCATGAGAGGTAGTATTAATTTCATACGTGCCTACTTTCGTGTTTGGCTCATAATTCTGCTGTATGTAAAACACGCAATTTGTCATTGAATCATCATACAAGTATATATATATGAAATTATTATAGGCATATGTATATGCTAAAAATGTGAAAAGAAACAAGATCACCATTGATATTGCCTTCCAGCTATTTTTAGGAAAAACCCTCATTGCCGCTTTAACTTGTTTATTTGACAAGTTAAACCTAAACTTAGCCTTAAATGAAATTAACTTCGAATAGAATCTTGAAAAAACTAATCCTAATGCAACCACAATAAATACATTAAATCCCTCAACAATTCTCAAGAAAAAGATTTCAAAAAAGGTGTTTAAAGTCAAAAAAGATGTAATTACCAAGACTATGGGAATAAGTATAACCGTTATCTGCAGAAAGAGCTTAAAATCTGTCTTTACTTGTTTATTCTCGGTTTGATCAATGCGAAATTTCATCATCACCAAAAAGATTGGAACGACGTGTAATAATCCATAATATAAAATATCTGAAATCAGCTGGGGGATATTTATCGAAAAGGTTTCATTAATCACCTCTAAATTAACGGAAAATATGGTTTGAACCTTACCTGGAAGATTCACTAACCTGATGTAATTCATGATAACGCTAAGAAGGTTCGTGTTGAAAATCAATCCTAAACTCAAAAAGTAACTAACTAAAGATCCTAACGCAATGATACCTAAAAACAATATTTCCTTGAAGATATCCTTTCTCATCCCTTTCTTCTTAAAGAACTCTATGCCATAAAAAATTAACAACGTAATTATAAAAAAGAGAGTGTACACCGGATTAAATAAAAATGAACCCGCTAATACAAATCCTAATAGATAGTTATGAATTTCAGGTGTGATGAAAATTAATGTTCCAATGAGAATTAATAAGACTGAAAGCGATGACGACAAGAACATGGTTATACGATACATGAAATAAACATTGGAAATACACAGAACTAAAGATAAGAATAAGATACCCTTATTTTTTATCACTTTCTTTAACACAATGAATATTAGAATTAAATATAGCGTGAGGAAGGGAAGTCCCCCCAATTTCATGAAATAGTATGTAGTGATAAAATCAGGGCTTATCAGCGTGCAAGCACCACAAAATAAATTGAATCCAAGGGGATAACCACCCCCCTGTCTCGCCGTGTTTATAAACCCATTTTGTTTCAAAAAAAGAACACTTTTCGTCCAATAATATGGGTCTTTACTTAGTAAGGAGATATTCTGGAATAATATGGGACCCATCAGTAAAAATTGAAGTATAATTATGCTAATAAAAATGAGTAATATTTGTAAAAGATTATTTCGATTATTTTTTACGAATAACCTCATCTGCTTTAATTTTTTATCGATCGGATGTCCTTTCAAGAATTTTATTACTATATATATTGAGGAATTAACGAGCAACGGTAAGTAGATCGTATAAAAGTTAAAAGAATTAAAAAAAATCGAGACATACCCCCAAGTAAGGTATAGAATAAGACCTACCAAAAAAAAGATATAAAAATATCTCACGTGGAACAGTTCATCCTTCAATTTTATTAAGGGTTTGACAATCTTGAGAACTACAACCCCTAAGATGCTCACCATCACTACAAATGAAAAAAATAAACTATAGGTAATTACAATTTGTAGGATAATTGACATTACAAAATAGAAAGAAAGATCGTTATATAAATTTGAACAATAAAATAAGGATTGAGTTAGTAATGCTTCTATTTTGCTTGCTTTTACTTGTTTTCCTCGAAAAAGAGATACCAATTAAATAGGTATCAAATCCCAACCTTAAAAGATTGTGATAACTCGGTTAGTTTTCAGCAAATAAGAATTTTTTTAATATTTCAAATTTTATTATCTTCAATAATAAATTAAATATATCTCAATTATTTACTTAAAATAAAGCCAGAACATTGCACAGTAAATCAATTCATTTTTAATATCATCACAATTACAACTATTTGCTTCTACCATGAAAAGTAAAAAATTCCCTATTATTGTTTTATTTCTCACAACATTTGTAATAGGAACCCCTTTATTTCTTTCCATCTTCCCTTATCCAGAAAGTTCCGACTACAATTCATTTGATAGTAAATCTCCAATTACCCCACATCTATCTGGATTTAATGAATCAATCTATATTAATGGAAATCCGATGTTTGTAGCAACAGCAACAAGTGAGGGATGGAATGGAGATGGAACGCCTAATAATCCCTATATTATTGAATATTATAACATTTCCGCGTCAACCAAAAACGGAATAGAAATTCGAAATACAAATCTCCATTTTATCGTGCAAAATGTATCCATAACAAATGGGTTATCCAATTATTTTCATGGTTTTTATTTGTTTAATGTATCTAATGGAATTTTCAAAAATAATACCGCAAATAACAACCTCGCAGGTTTTATCCTCACGGATTCTTTTAATAACACCTTTACTGATAATAGAGCAAATAGTAACCTGCACGGCTTTCGCTTCTTGCATTCTCATGATAACACATTGGCCAACAGTACCATTAATAGCAATTTAGAATATGGGATTTACTTGGATAATAGCAACTACAATAATATTACGGGAAATTCACTCTTTTTCAATCAATTCAGAAGCATTTTTGAAGTCAATTGTGTGGGAAATTATTTTAAAGATAACGTGTATAACCCTGAGACCTTTTTCTTAACTTCTGATTGTGGAGAATTCGACGCTGATGGGTCTTTTAACTTAACTTGGACTGTTTCAGGGGGTGCCGATAATTATACTCTGTATCAAAATGGAGTAATATTAGCAGAGAATTTAATCACTACTAATTATACTCTCACCGATCTTGCTGTTGGAACGTATCGATATTATGTAAGGGCATTTAATATTAATGGATATGTCGATTCTAATCATATAAGAGTTACTGTAAAATTCCTCATTTACATTAATGGAAACCAAGATTTTCATCAAAAAGCCATGGATAATAATTTTACGGGGGACGGTAGTATATCCAATCCCTATATTATCGAAAATTACACAATTTATGCTACAATAGATCACGGCATCTATATTAAGAATACTAACCTCTATTTCGTTATAAGAAATGTAACCATAAGCGAAGGTAAAACAAGTGATTATAATGGATTCTTCCTTGAAAACGTCACCAATGGGCGATTGGAAGAAAATATAGCATTTAATAACCGATATGGGTTTTATCTCAAAGACTCCTTTAACAACACTTTAATTGGAAATACAGCCTTTGGAAATATTAATGGTTTGACTTTAAATTATTCTGCTCATAATAATTTGACCTGCAATTTCATCACTAATAACCGACATGGCTTCTGCCTTGAATCTTCTTCTAATAATACCGTTTCATCTAATCAAGTGAAAGATAATACATACCTTGGCTTCTATATAAGCTCCTCCTTTAACAATACTCTTAAAAAAAATAATGCTACTGGAAATCTCAACGGTTTCACCATTAGTTCTTCTAATCTCAACATTTTTTTCAATAATAGTGCGAATAATAACGATCAACATGGATTTTGGTTGTTAGATTCCCATTATAATACTATAAGTGAAAATTCTGCCAGTTATAACCAAAAATACGGGATATATCTTGATAATAGTACATATAATACGATATCTGGTAATATGCTAATCGGGAATGGAATCGGTACTATTTATGAAAGGATATTGGAGAATAAAAAATATCCTGACGTGTTCTTTATTGCCACTATTGTGTTTCTCATTGGTTTATGTCTATATATCGCTTTTATATCCTATAAAATCATTTCAAAAAAAGAAATTACCCTGAAAACTTTTAAAAAAATTGTAATTAAAAGAAAAAAGAAAAATTCTTGAGCCAAATTCTATGAAAGTGAATTTCCAGAAAACTGATCTTTATTATTATATACTTGTATTGGCAGCAATCGTTATTTTATTTGCTAATTATCCTCGTTTGTATGGTAAGGATGCATTTCAAGTCATGTGGATGGCTCAAGCACTTCGAAATGGTGCTTTATTTTCAAAAACTACGTGGTTAATCTCTCCATTCTCCTATTTTGGATATTATCCTTTTTCTTTTCGAACTATCGGAGTTCCAGCTCTTCTTGCTTTCCTAATGAGTTTT
>CAZWEM010000033.1:22641-51353 GCA_964632315.1 uncultured archaeon | reverse complement strand
AATTAGCAGTATCAGCTTAAAATTCCTTGCGTTCTATTTACCGATTCTCTGGATGGGTGGATATATGGCTATAGGCTCTTTTTTCGGAATAACTGGTTGGATTCATTTTTGGTTAAACAATTGGCTATTGGAGATCCTATTTTTTCCAGTTTGGATGTTTGCAATGTATTTTGTCTTCTTATTCGGGATTGCTATTTTCGCCAAGGCTTTTTTACTCATTATCAACATGGTTCATAAACCTAAAGAAGGAATTTTTAAAGCAGTTGAAGGAGAACAGGATTTTGAGTTTTGGCGGTTGCGAGTGGAATTAAAAAAGTTGGCATTATGGTTTATGAGTAATTGTCCGCTCCCATGGGTAGTGATGTGGGGCTTCAGGTGGTTTGGAGTAAGGATTGATTTCTCAAGTCACCTCCAAGATGCATGGGTAGATAGTGAATTCATAGAATTTGGTAGAAAAGTGACTGTAGGTCAAGGGGCGATTGTCATGAGTTCAATGGTCATCGGAAATTATTTGATAATTAGAAAAGTAATAATAGATGACTATACAGTCGTGGGAGGTGTATCAAATGTTTCACCAGGTACTATACTTGGAAAAGAGTCCGTACTTGGAGCATTTACAACCACTCATCTCGATCAAATCATTGAAGCTGGCTGGATTTACCTTGGGCAACCCGCCAACAAGCTAAAACCTAATAAGTATGCTCTTGAAAGAACGGGTAAGATAATAAAGAGAGATGTTGATGAAGAAACCAAGTATGAAGTTGATCATGAAATTAATATAGATGAAGATAAGAAAGATCTAGCAAATGGAGGAAAATCCTAAAATGTCCGTTCCAGCACCTCTTAATGTAGGACCTTTCACGAGCTTAGTCATGGTTAAGAAAAGGTATATTTTATTCTATTTAATTCAGATTTGGCTTAGTTTTTTTGTCATGCAGTATGAATTTTGGTGGTATTGGAGTTTTCTATATGACTGGAAATACATTCATTTTATCGCGTTTTTCCCACTATTAGTATTTGTAATGTATGTCACGTTAGTTTTTGTATCTTTAGGGAGTTCAAAACTCTTGCTTCTGATTGTAAATGTTTTCCATAAGCCAAAAGAGGGAGTGTTTCTCCGAGACGCTTCCGATAAGGATTATCGATATTGGTCAATCAGAAATACCATAAAAAAATGGCCAGTGTGGTTAAGTCATAAATTTCCTCTGCCTTGGTTAGACAATCTATGTTTTAAGATGTTTGGAGTTAAGACAACATTTTCAAACTCGTTATTCGAAGGTTGGTGTGATTGTGAGATGGTAATATTCGGGAAAAATGTAGTTTTAGGACAAGCGAGTATAGTACAATCTGCCGTGATTGTAGGAAATCTTTTTATCATGCGTAAAACAACCATCGAGGATAATGTACGGATCGGAGCACATTCAATTGTCATGCCTGGAACTCATATCGGAAAAAATTGCATTCTGTCAGGATGCTCTCTTACAACGGTAGGACAAAAGTTGGATGAGGGATACGTTTATGTAGGCGCTCCGTGCAAGAAATACAAAAAAAATGTTTTCTTTGAAGACGGTTTAGAAGATAAGCTTGGAATTCTACCAGAAGAGATGGAAAAACTCCACGAGTTATATGAAGATTTGTATATGAAAAGGAAAGACCGAGATATCACTGAAGAAAATAATGATATAATTTCTTAGAACAGATTTAAAAAGAATAAAATAAAAAGAATTAAGCCTAACTTACAATACCATAACCAGAAGTAGTAGAATCTTGAAAGATCGGTAATTGGGGAGGAAAGTACGTGAAAAACACGAAACTTGCACCAAAAGCGATCAAAATTATCAATGCAAGAATGGCATATCTGCTTCCCACTTTTTCTATAAGCAATACTCTATATGAAACATACTGACCTATAAAGATAGCGATTATAAAACTTAGAATATCAAAAAAGAGAGAGTCTCCTCCCAGAATCGTTGTATAACTATAGAAAAAAACAACAATTACTAAAGGGATTATAATCGCAGATGAGGCAACAGCAACGATAAATTGATTAAAGCTTTTCTTTAAGAATTTATACTCAATTAAAGCGAAGATAATCAAGGGAAAATATCCAAGTTTTAAATGTTCCCAAACGCTTTCATTCACGGCAGCAATCGCACCAATGGGTGCCCAGTTCCCAGTCAATTCAAAGAGAAAATGCATAAAAGATCCGAGTAGGACAATGAATATTGCTCCAAATAGTTGCCATAAGAGAGTTTTTTTTTCCATAAAAACACCAAGATAGCTAAACTGTATTCATATAATTGAATTTAATAGTAAATAAAAATCGAATCATAAAATAGATAGAGATTATGTTTGATAAAAAGGCATAATGGAAGACTTATCATGACATAATGTAACTACATTATTAATTTATAGAAAATAATACGAAGATAATGATAAGAGCGGTAATCTTTGATGGACATAAAAATCAAATTCAAGAAGTTCCAATCCCAGAAATTTCTGATACTCAAGTATTAATAAAAGTAAAGGCAGTTGGAATATGTGGAACTGATTTCGCCATTACCAATGGTGATTTACCATCTAAAATACCCATAATTTTGGGGCATGAATTTTGTGGAGAGATAATCAAAATTGGAAAGGATGTAGATCAATTATGGTTAGGGAAAAGAGTGACTTCAGAAATTAATTCTAACATCGATTTTAATTGTTTCTACTGTCAGCGAGGAATATATACTCAATGCATTTCCCGTAAAGCTATTGGAATTGACATTGATGGAGCATTAGCAGAATATATTGCAGTAGAATCGTACTTAATACATGAAATTCCTGAGAAATTGTCTTTCGAAGAAGCCATATTTATAGAGCCTTTAGCTGCTGCTTATCAAGCTTTTCAAATGATGCCCCTAAACCAAGATGATAAGAATATTGCTATTTTTGGCCTTGGTAAGCTTGGATTGTTATTACTTCAAGTAGCAAAATCACATAATTTGAACGTGATTGCGATAGATGGGTCTGAATTTAAATTAAAATTAGCAAAAAAATATGGAGCAAAGCATCTAATAAATCGGTTTAAAGTAAATAATATATCTGAGGAAATTAAAAACCATACAAGTGGTCTTGGAGCGGATATTGTTGTGGATTCCACTGGAGTTCCAGCAGTATTTAACAAAATCGTTGCTTCCTGCAGGACAAGAGGTAAAATTCATGTGAAAAGTACTCACGGAATTGAAACGCCGATAAATTTGACTGATATTGTCGTTCGTGAAATTACATTGTATTCAAGCCGATGTGGGCCGTTTGAATTGGCAATAAAGGGACTAAAATCAAGAGATATTCTGGTAAAGGATTTAATATCAAAAGTAATATCTTTGGAGGACGTTGAAAATGTTCTTTCCAACAAAAAACTGAACAGAGATACTATAAAAATTGTTGTTAAAATAGAATACTAAATATCAACCTCTAGCTCACTTTTTAGATAATCTTTCAATCTTATACAAGTGCCTAAGATCGAATCTTTATTCGGATAAACTAACTGAGGGTTTGGACAGTCTTTATCGATGTCGCATATCTTTTTATAAGTGTCATAAACTAATGGATAATATTGACAGCCTTTGGGTCGAATTCCGTAAATTTTACACGTGCAATTATGCTTGTTAAAAAAATAACAAGCCCCTTTAACATTTTTCAGTTGATAAAATCCATCCTTATTTAAAAAACAAAAATCCGAGGATTTTACCTCCCTTTTTAGTTTCTGTAAAATTGTCTTAATTTCACTTTCTGAAATGAACATTTCAGTATTCAAGCAGCACAATCCACACTCTTGACAATAATGTATCATGTTAAATCCATATCTCTTGTTACTTTACTCAAATGGTTTAAACTATCAAAAAGATAGTCTAAAAATTATATTTTAAATAATTATATTTTAATGCAGTAAATCCTTAAGACATTTTAAATATAATTTAACAAAATACTGATAATCGTGTCAAATGAAACTGGCGAAATACCATCTCCCAAAATTTATGAATTGCCAGAAGAACCCATAAGAGAAGAAATAAACCTTCAATTTGGGCTTTATATAGTTGTTTTCATCGTCATTTATTATGTTTCATGGGTTTTGGTTGGCGCAATTTTTTTCCTTTATGTGTTAAATCTTTTCTATCCCTATGTGCTCCAAGTAAATTCGTTTTCTAGTTTATTTCTCCAACCAGAATCATTACTTACTCTCCTTGTGATGCCATTAGTGATAATTTTCAGTTATTTCTTGAGGTTGTTATGTATTGCAGTTACAACAAGGTTCTTCTGGAAGTTATCAGAGAAGATATCTCCTTCTAAAAGTGGAGTAATTCCGCGGAACATTAAAAGTAAAGCAGCTGACTATTATCATCTAAGGAGTTTCATGATAAAATATGGAAAGAATTTATTTACTAAAGGAATGTTTCCATGGCTATCTCAATGGTTTTTCAACTTTGTAGGCTCAAATGTGATTGGTAAAGGAAGTGTTATTGAAGAATCAGTTGGGTCGGATAAATTTGCTACAATAGGGAAAAATTGTTATTTAGGACCAAACCATACCCTTGCTAGCCATTTAGTTCAGGCAATATTCGGAAACATTCAGTATTTTAGAATGATTGTTGGAGATAATGTTACATTGGGAGCGGGAAATCAGATTGGCCCCGGGAGTGAAATATGGGATAATTCTTACTTGTTACCTTTTTCTTCAACGAATAAACATAGCGTTTTAGGGAGTAAGGATAAAAAAAGTCATAGATATTATTTTGGTGTCCCTCTCAGAAAGATCTTTAAGAAGAAAACGATGAGCTACTTAGGTATTTCTGAACAAGATCTTGAACGTAATGAAAATATAGAAGATTTTATTGATGGAGTGAAAAAGAAAAAGCTTCGAAGAAAAGATAACTTAAACTCTCACCAATCAATCGTGGAGGACGAAGAAGAGGAAGAGGAAGAAATTGAATTAGATGAAAGTGAGGAACTCTCCGATGAATCTTTTGTTGTAGATTTTACAACTTCAAGTGCAATTAGTAGAGTGAACATCAAGTTTCTCATCGTTTATGTTCCGATATTGTGGTTAGCAGGAATGATGATTTCAATATTCTGGTATGAATACACCAAAGAAGAAAATTGGCTTGGTGCCACTTTGTATCTCCCAATCGCGATCTTAACAATGATATATCTTTTCATATTGGGGGTATTAGTATTTAGTAAATTACTCTTGATATTGGTGAACTTAATTCATCGGCCGAAGGAAGGTATATTTTTGGCTGAGACAGGTAATCCTGACTATGACTTCTGGATGCTCCGCACGGAATTGAAGAAGTTAGCCTTATGGTTCTTACGGAATTCTCCACTACCTTGGGTTGATGCAATAGCATTAAGACTTTTTGGAGTAAAGATGGATTTTTCAAGCCATCTTAATGATGCTTGGTGTGATGTTGATTTTCTCTCCATGGGAAGAAATTGTTTAATTGGACAAGGTGCTACAGTCATGTCAAGCATGGTTATTGGTAAATATTTAATTATTAAGCGCGTCATATTATCTGATTACGTGATGATAGGTGGCCATACCACAATCGCACCAGGCACGATAATGGGACATGATTCCGTTGTTGGTGCAGTAAGTCATACAATGTATAGGCAACTAATAGAACCAAATACTATTTATGGTGCAGTTCCTGCCAGATTTCTCAAAGAAAACAAGTATGCGGAAGAACGAAGGGATATTGTAGTTAAAAGAGTGGTGGATGAATCTAAAAAGTTAGAAGAAACCCATGAAGTAAATATTGATGAAGACAAGAAGAAATTTATTGTAGCGGGAGATGATGATTAAACGTCCATTCCAAATACCATGAGGGTAGGTCCATTCCTTCCTACAATATTAGGAAAAAAGAGACATCTTATCTACTACATCTTTATAGTATGGATTAGTTCGGTACCACTATTTATAGAATTTTGGTTTTATTGGCAATTAACTTGGAATCCAACTCGTCCAATTTTCTTTTATATCTATATCGCTTTATTATTGATTCCAATGTATCTAACTTTGGCTTTTAGCGCAATATTCTGGGCGAAACTTCTCTTAGTTTTCATCAATTTTATTCATAAACCTAAGGAAGGCGTATTTTTAAGACACCCTTCAGATCGAGACTTTCGATACTGGACACTCAGAAATGTTGTCAAACGTTTTCCTTTCTGGATTTGTCATAGATTTCCTTTTCCATTCTTAGATAATATCTGTTTTAAAGTCTTTGGAGTAAAAACAAAATTCTCTAACTCTTTATTTGAAGGTTGGGTTGATACTGAATTTATTGAATTCGGAAAAAATGTAGTTGTTGGGCAAGGCGCAATTATTCAATCAAGCGTTATAGTAGGGAATCTATTAATAATCAGAAAGACTGTTATCGACAATGACGTGCGAATTGGTTCACATGCGATCGTGATGCCAGGAACACACATCGGAGAAAAAAGCGTGCTTACCACAAACTCGGTCACTACGGTAGGGCAAGAATTAAAAGCCAATTTTATATATGCTGGTGTACCTGCTAAAGCTTTTAAGCGGAATTGGTTTTTTGAAGACGGGATTGAAGGTAGGATTAATCCTGTAGAAGATGCAGCCAAGCTGAGTCAAAAATATGATCAAATAATTACAAAAGCCCGTTGGGAAGAACATTTAACTCTTAAACAGCGTAGAGACTTGAAACGACAATTAAAGGAAGAAGAAGAGCGTCGTTGGGAGCTTAGTAGGGAAAGGGACTTCGAAGAGGAGGAAGAAAAAGAGTCTGAAACATAAAATAAGATATCAAATTTATAATTTTAAACTCTATAGACAGTTGCTTTCGCATCTTTTCCTTTTTCTTTAAGGATACGATTAATAACGTTATTAGCTCCTATCATCACACCTGTAACACCTCCAAAGTTCTCTGATTGGCCGCCCACGAACCATAATCCCTCTATAGGGGTTTGGTAAGGAGGTGGAGGAATTTTCAAGTGGGGAACCGTGCCACCAAAAGCGTGATGCTTAAGATAAGTACGTTTTTGCAAATCTTCAGGAGTCAATATGATTCTAGTTTTTTCATGTTCTCTTAAACCAGGAATATGTTCCTCTGCTAAATCCAGCAGTTTTTCTGCCCATTCATCTTTATTAATGCTCCAAGTACCATTTACAGGTTCATTAGGGGCGATCGTATATATCGTAACCGCATGATGTCCAGGTGGTGCCATTTCTGGTGAATGAACAGAGGGAATGTAAATGAGTAAACCATCTTTACCCTCATGAAAAATTCCTTTTTGACATTCCTCTATGGCTTTCTCAATATCATAAGTGAAATAATAGTAGCAAAGTGATGAACCATTTTGATGGATGGAAGGATCATAATCGACTCCTAAATGGATCATGAACACTGATTCAGTCGTAAATAGGTCCTCAACATACTTCTGTATGAATTCTTCTGGTAGATTCTCCTCACCAACTAAATTTAAGAATAATTCCCTTGCTCCTCCACTCGCAATAACTAAATCAGCTTCAATTGTTTCATTTTTTGAAGTGATAACTCCTATTACCGCATTATTTTCAATAATAAGCTTCTTAATTGCCGTGTTAGTCATAATCTCTCCTCCATTGGATATAAAAGCCTCAGCAAGCGCTTTAACAATTTCGATACAACCTCCCTTTATGAAATGCCAAGAAGACCTATGTTCATGACCATTATAATCTAAAGGAACCCTCTCATCATATTGAGATTCAGCATTAATGATGGGAATGATTAGTCCTGGAAAATTTTTGGGTGAAGCAACGTAATCTGCGAGTATACCAATAAATACCGCTTGAAGTTTCTTATTAGTAAAACAATAATCCATTAACTGCTGGGCACTCCATTCCTTCTTACTCATTATAGGTAAAAACTTGATCAATTGTTTAAGCTTTGAGAAAATCCCTTTTTTTGTAGAGAGCGCTGAAAGATCATGAATTCTCTCGTAGATCTCATAATATTTTTCCAATCCATTCGCATCTTCGGGAAAAATTTTCCTAAAATAATCTTTCCTCCATTCTCTACCTTTGTATTCTTTAGGACGCTCAATTCTGAAATCAGGAAAAAAATTCTCTCTATAACCCTTTATTCCAATAATCTTTTCTGAAATCTGGAGGTTTTCCAGAATTTGACGAGCAGGTTCACCTTCCCCTAAATCGGGTACAATCATCTGACCCCAATCCCATCGATAACCATCTTTTTCTACCGTCGCTGTAACGCCTCCGATCTTTTCATGTTGTTCGAAAAGTGTGACATCAAAACCTTCTTTAGCTAATAATGCTGCAGAAGTGAGTCCCGCTAGGCCCGATCCGATAACAATAACTTTCATATTTTTAATTCATATTTTTAAATGGTGAAAAAGCGGGGACCCTTAAGTTATTTATCAATAAGTTAACTGATTTTTAGACAAAATTTTAAAAAAAAAGTATAGAGAGATTGGGGGGAATGTCGCTGCTACTGGTGGAACAAGCCTTAATAAGCATATTCCTAGTGTTGCTAAAAGAACAATTTTCGCTTTTTTCATTTTTTTTACCTTTTTTATAAATAAAATCATTTTCCAATCATTATGTAATTTAGAAATTTTTATGTAAGATTACGCCAAATAAAACCATAGATCGAAAATGATCAAGGTAAAAAAATTAAATTTTATTAATGATCTTCTTATTTTTTTAATATAAAATATAATCTACGATTATCTTTCCCCTTATTTACTGTTTTAATTAATTCTATCTTTCCAACTTCAGACAAATTTTTAATATGTGTCCCTCCATCGACTTGTTTATCTATATCACCAATCTTGACAATTCTAAATTCTTGAAGATTTTCTGGTAAACCAATTGCCAATCGAGCAAGCTCGGGGTGGTTTAATACCTTCTCTCTACTCATATAGTCAATGGTAATAGGCAAATCTTTTTGAATGATTTGATTGGCTTCGTCAACATACTGTTGCAATTTTTCTGGTGAATAATCTTCCATAGAGAAATCCATTCGACTCTTATCTACTCCAATTTGGTTCCCAGTTATTTTAGCATCTGCTCGTTTAAATAAAATGTTAGATATTAAATGACAAGCAGTATGATAACGCATATACGTATATCTCCTCTTCCAATTAAGTTCGCAAGTAACTGAATCGCCCACTTTTAAACCAGACTTATCCACTTCATGACTGATATCGCCAGAAAATTTTCCAACATAAACCACGTTAAATTCATCATCATTTCTACGAATAACTCCTTCATCCCAAGGCTGTCCTCCTCCTTTTGGATAGAAAGCAGTTCTCTCCAAAATAATGTATTTCCCGTCTGTTACTTTTACCACTTTAGAAGACCATTCCTTTAAATAGGAATCATTCATGTATAAAGCTTCGGTCATAATTTGGAAAAAGAAAGATTTTTTTAAATAATTACGTAAATAAGATTTGATTTATACCTCACTAACTGGGTTTATATTAAGGATCCTCATAAACTTTCCCTGGCTTCGAGCCATCAAAAAGCTCGAGTTTAAAAAATTCAACAATTTTTTGACATTGAGGACAATAATATTTACCAGGTTCCTTATTTTCATAACTGAGTCCACAGTTTTTACAAATAATATAATACTTCATTTTAAATACTGGTGTAATTTGAAATAATCTAGTCTGGATTCTCATTTAATTGGTTTGGTTTTGCACCACAAAAAGCTTGAATTTGAAAGAAATCCATTTCCGTTCCACAATTTTTGCAAAAATACTTGCCAGGGTCTATATTTTCCATAATCATATGGCATTTATTACAAGCAACTACTCTCATCTAATCTCTTAGCGAATTAGAATTTAAAAATATGTTTTTTATAATTTAAAGTTCTTCTCATAATATAAGATAATAGTTGGAAATAGTGAACCAGATACCTTTGCCAGGCTGTCTACTTGATATCTATCATTTTTATATCAGTATCATTCAAGTTGGTTCATTGATCTGTCAAAAGCGCTTATCATTTGAATCTAAGTGGGATAAACCACGTGATTTTACCACATTGAGAGCAATAATAATAACCGTCTCTTTCTCCAACTCTTTGTGTTCTGCATTTTATACAAAAAATCATGGTCTCATCACAATTCTTATGCGATTAGTGAATCTTAAATTTTTAAATTATAATATAAAAGTTGAACAGATGCTAATTTATCTCATGAGATTTAATTCTAACGAAAAATTATAAATTAAAAGCAAACAAATGTAACAGTGAAGTTTTCTATTTTTTCTCATTAAATTGCATGGATGTGGATAGCATAAACCAAGTAAAATATAAAGGTGAAACCTATGAAGTTCAAGCTGGATTTTTGGACTTAGGATTATTAGAAATAGAAGATATTTCTCAAATACAAAATTTAAATAAGTCCCACGTGAAACATCTGGAATTGAGTTCGAATGAGATTCAGCAAATTACTGGATTAGATGAACTCAACAATCTTGAAATACTAAACATCACTAGCAATAAATTATCTTCAATGTCAGGGATTTCTAATCTTAAAAGTTTAAAAATCTTACATTTAGCTTCGAATAATATCTCCAAGATCGAGGATTTAGAAAATTTGACTAACTTGGAAGAACTTTACTTACGGAGCAACCAGTTATCTGAATTAAAGGGTATAGAAAATCTGACTAATTTACAAAAATTAGATTTATCTTGGAATTCAATAAGAAAAATTAAAGGATTGGAAAATTTAAGTGAATTAGAAGTATTATGGATAGCGGGAAATCAGATAAAAACTTTAGAAGGATTAGGTGGACTAAAGAACTTGAAAATATTGAATCTTGCGGGAAATCTTATTGAACGCATTGAAGGATTAGATCAATTAGAATTATTAACAGAATTATACCTTAATGATAACCACATAAAAAAAATTACGGGATTGGAGGCCTTACAAAAGTTAAATACCCTTTGGATTACTTCAAATGAGATAAAAGAGATCAATGGATTAGAAAACTGCGTGAATTTGAGCGTTCTCAATTTAAAGGATAATCAAATTGATGAAATCAATAATCTATATGAAGTGACTGGACTTAACAAATTGTTTTTATCGGGGAATAAAATTGAAGTCATTCAAGGTCTGGAAACTTTACATAACTTAGAAACATTAGATTTAGGGGACAATATCATTTCAAAAATCAGTGGATTAGAATCTCTCACTAATTTAAAGGATCTTTGGCTTTATGGAAATAATGTTGATACTGAACTTCTAGATCAATTAGGTGGACTTGATGCTGGAGGGTGTGCGTTTGATGCAACCAAATTTGTTGAATACTGCTTGATAAATCTATAAATAAACTTCATGTATCTTGTGAATTTATATAAAATAATATGTTTCTAAACTTGATTTTAATGAATAAGGAGAATATTTCTGATGATTCCCAGACCAAATCCCTATGAAACTAGAAAGAAACAACTCGAAATTGCGGCAAGATTAATTAATTTAAATGAGAATACCATCGAATATTTAAAGGGAGCGGACAGAATTTTAGTGGTTACAATCCCAATCATTATGGATGATGGTCGATTGAAGATTTTTGAGGGCTATCGAGTTCATCATTCCATCCTTAGGGGACCCGCTATAGGAGGTGTTAGATATGCTCTTGATCTCACTTTGGATGACATCAAGGCTTTAGCCTTTTTAATGACTTTTAAAACTGCTCTTTTAGGAATACCATTAGGAGGGTCTAAGGGGGGTGTGCGAGTAGATGTTAAACAGTTATCTAAAAAGGAAATAGAGAAACTTACGAGAAGATATACCGCAGAAATTATTAACATGATTGGTCCAGATATGGATATTCTCACTCCTGGATTAAATACGGATGAGCAAACGATGGCTTGGATCATGGATGTATATTCAATGCAAAAAGGCAAATCAGTACCGGGAGTAGTTACTGGGAAACCAATTGAAATAGGGGGCACAGAAGGCAGAGCAGATGCTTCAGGACTTGGACTTTTCTTTATTTTAGAAGCTATTTGTGGTAAGAGGGGGTTAAATTCAAAAAATCTAAAAATTGCAATCCAAGGATTCGGAAAATTAGGAATGGTAATAGCAAAAAGTTTATATGATAATGATTGCAATATCTTGGCCGTTTCCGACAGTACTGGGGGGATATATTCTGAAGATGGATTAAATATTGATAGATTAATCGAATGGAAGAAGAAGGGAAATCAAGTTAGTGATTTTAAGGATAAAAGTACAATTAAACGAACAAATCTCGAGGTACTGGAAATAAAATGTGACGTTTTAATTCCTGCAGCAATCGAAAATCAAATTACCAGCAAAAATGCAGAGAAGATTGACTGCCAGATCATTCTTGAGGGTGCTGATGGTCCAGTGACTAGTCAAGCAGATGCTATTCTAGACTCCAGAGGGATATTAGTGGTGCCAGATATTTTAGCGAATGGAGGTGCATTGTGCGTGTCGTACTTTGAGTACATTCAGGGATTGCATTCATATTTTTGGAAAAAAGAAAGGGTAATAAGCGAGATGAAAAATATTCTTCTCGATGCTTTCGAAAAAGTTTGGGCGATTTCGGAAGAAAAAAAAGTTACACTTCGCAACGCCGCATACATGATAGCGATTGAAAGAGTAGCAAAGACTCATGAATTACGAGGCTTATTTCCTTAATTAATTAAAAGGATAGTGTTTAATATTTCTTTAATTTTTTGATAACTTCTATTATTCTGCCCAATTGATGTCATTGGTATAGCATTAAGGTCTAACTCACTAATCTTCGGGTCTCTTGGAATGACACCGATTAGATCTAATCCATGAGATTTGATTTTTTCTATGATATTTGAGATGTTTCCTTCCGATTTATTGATAATAACACCCGATTTCTCAGACTTAGTAAATTTTTTTCCCATTTTGCTTATAGTAACAGCTGTATCAACACTTCTAAGAGAGATATCCGTGATTATTAATAAATAATCTATATTTTCTATTACTTTTCGAGATATCTGTTCTAACCCGGCTTCACAATCAATTAAGACAATATCAAAGTCTCTTGATATAGATTCAATTACCTTTTTGAGAAGAGTATTGGAGGGGCAGAAACAACCAGAGTCTTCCGGTTGACCAATTGAAAGTAAACTGAATGATTTTGATTCTTCAATGGCGTTGTACACGTAAAAATCTATGTTTTCTGCAATTTCCTTCACATCCTTTTGTTTTTGCAATGTATTTTGTATAATTTCGGATCTAATGCTCTCCACGGATTTTTTAGGTTTTAAATTGAGCATTACGCTCAAGTGAGGATAGGCAGGATCAGCATCAATTAGTAAGAGTTTATATATATTATTCTCTGATATTGCCTTAGCTAATAAAGCTGTGATAATAGATTTGCCCACGCCCCCTTTTCCAACAACGGCAATTACATACGTAGTTACCATAATTATCTTTTTCTCTTTTACATTAATCATTCAATTGATTTCTGGTTGTTAATAAATCTTTGAAATCCTGACAATCTAACTGGAAAGGACATATATCACAGCCCCAGTCATATTCACAATCGATTCTTTTTTTATAACTATCTACCTTTTTTCTCCAATCCTTCTCAAATTCTAAAGAAATTTGAGAGCTGAGTGTTATAAATTTGTTTATCGCATCTCGGTCAGAATTTATGAAAAAGACTTCCATTGATTTGATATTTTCGAAATTAGATTTATAAAGCTCAATTATAGCGTTTCCAAAGATCTCGAGGTTAAAATTTTTTTTCATGAGATTTTGGCTAATTCTACACCAGAATCTTCTTGGAATGGTTCGTACTGAAAAACCTTCTAGGCCATTTGATATAATACTAAAAGTGTTAAGTTCTCTGTAAGTTCGTCCGGTTAACTTTTGAACTTCAACTATTAACAACATCCCAAAATCAAGGTTTTTATTTGAATTTATATCCAATTCAGGACCCAAAAGTGAAATTTTTCCATCTTCTATCAAACCTTCTTCGATTGGATATACTAATGAAAAGCTTTTTTGACCAAATCCACCTAATTCAATTCCGGTCTCTTCTTCCAAGATTAATTCTTTAAATTGGTTTAATTTAACTCCAATACCAGTTTGCTTTAGAGAATCTTGAAAGTTTTGTTTATATTTATAGATTGTAAATGTCTTTCCCTTATCTTCTTGCTCTTTGAAAAAGTAATGGATTTTTGATAAGAATTGCTCTTTACTCAAGTTTTTTCTTTTCGCTGGGAAATTTAGATTAATATTATTTCAAATTAAATAAATAAATATTTATAATTGAAAGTAAAATTTACTCATATAAATATTAAATCTCAAACAACACAGAAAAATGATCAATATAGAAAAAGCGGATGACTTATTGGGAATTTCAGTGCATAACATACTGAGTTATCGAAAAAATGAAGAAAAATTCATTAAGTTAGTTAATAATTGGAATAAAAAACTGATCATTGAGATTGAAAAATTTTATCCACTTGAGGTAATATTTGAAGGGAACCAAGTGAGATTCAAAATCGAGGATTTGGACGAGGAAGTCGATTTGAGAATCATGATGAGTTTGGATACTCTCTTAGATATTGCATTTGGAAGGTTAAATCCGATATTAGGTACAACCATGCGCAAGGTTAAAATAAAAGGAATGTATAGGCTTTTCACCTTACTGAAATTTTTGAGGATATTTGTGAAATCCATGAAAATGGTTGCTGCAAATCCAAATCAAAATTATTATGAATTAAATAAGGAGACAAGATAAAAATGACATCTATAAAGGAAAGGAATATTTATGAAAATATCAGTAAGGAGGATGTTAAAGCTCAATTAGAATCCATTTTCGGAAAACCAAATGTTACCGAGAAACAAGTAGATTTATATCCCTATTCTTATGATATGACAGAAAGTAACCCCCATATGCCCGATTTCATAGTCATCCCCGAAAATGAGAGCCAATTGGTCGAATTGGTTAAGTTTTGTAATAAAAATATTATACCTATTGTTCCTTATATCTCTGGTAATAATGTTGGGGGTTTAACCATTCCTGAACAAGGAGGGATCATAGTAGATTTCGGTAAGAAAATGAACAAGATCCTTCATGTTGACGATGAAATGATGTACGCATTGTTAGAACCGGGAGTAACATTTGGACAATTAGAAAAACATCTCGAAGAGAACTTTCCACATTTAAGATATAGTTATCCATTCGCTCCTCCTTATGCTGGTGTAGTTGGTAATGCGATATTAAGTGGAATGAACAACTTGTCCTGTAAATTAGGTTCAATGGGAGATTCCATCAATGGACTTGAAGTGATTACTGCTGATGGAAATATTACTCGCATTGGTTCTTGCTTCTACGGAAAAAAGGAAGCCGATGTAAAATCATGGTGGAGCAGGTATCCAATGCCAGATCTAATGGGCTTGTTTATTAATTGGCAAGGAATGACGGGTTTGGTGAGTAAATGTGCTGTCCAATTATGGCCAAAACCGAACTTTAAAAAGACATATTTAGCTGTAACTTTTGGACTAACTGATGTAGCTTCGGTTCTGCGAGAAGCAGGAAGAACTGAAGTCGTTGATGACATTTCAGCTGTAAGCATTGAAGTCGTGAAGATGACCGTTGAACTTCCAGAACCTAAAAAATATGCTAATGAACCAGATTTTGCTGCTCTTCTCGTGATTTCTGCTACGTCTAATAAGCATCTTGAAGCAAAAAAAGAGATATTAGAAAAAACTATAGAGTCATTGAATGAAGAGGGAAAAAACATCGTTCTTGCCGATGTAGACGAATTTAGTAAGCTTTTTAGCTTGAGAGTGAGATGTTATTTAGATCTACCAGCAGCATTATTATCCTTAGTAGAATACTCAGGCCTAACATGGTTTGGATCATATGCTCCATCTCATAAATTAGAAGAATTAATTCAAAAAGTTGATACAATTTTCCATAAACATGACATCCCTTCATTTATTTACATGAAATCAATGAAAAGTAGTCATTATTCGATATTTAGACCAATAATGCGTTATAAAAAGTTCACAGAGGGAGAAGAAGAACGTTATCATACATGCTTGGAAGAGATAACTGATACTTGTATTGATTTGGGCTGCATTCCCTACAAAACGCCGACTTGGATGACAGAAAAATTAAGAAAAAAAATAAATCCCGGATGGCTTGGTTTGTTTGAAAAGGTTAAAAATTGTCTCGATCCAAACAATATCTTTAATCCTGGAAGGTGGAATACTTAATGGTTACAATTAAGGATGAGATAATTGGAAAAGAATTTCTTGAGATGGCATTTGATCGATGTATCAAATGTAGTACGTGTAAATATGGATACAAGAGTTATGATAAAACTTGTCCTTCAGGTGAGCATTTTTTATTTGAATCATATTGGGCGTCGGGCAAGATTCGGACCATTCGAGGCCTTTTACTTGGAGATCTAGAATGGTCAGAGGATATACTCGATCCCATATTTGCGTGTACTACATGTGGAGCATGTAGTGATTCTTGTCAGGCACCTCATGCTGATTACATTGTTGACATGATAGAAGCATTAAGAGAATTAGCGGTCAAAAATATTGGGCCTGCAAAGAATCAAAAACTTCTAATCTCCCGATGTAATGAAAATTTTAATCCGTATGGGGACAAAAACTCAACCAATGAAGATTTGAAGCGAGAATATAATCTTCCTGAAAAAGCAGAATACGTCTATTTCATAGGATGTACATCTAATTATCGTCAACAATCTCTTAGAGATTCTTCATTAAGATTTCTCAAAAGAGCAGGAATAAATTTTACATTAATTGATGAGCGTTGTTGTACGAGTCCCTTGATAAGAACGGGTCAAATTTCATTAACAAATGAATACATGAATTATAATATTGCTGCAATTAAAAATGCCGGAGCCACTAAAGTAATAACATCTTGTGCTGGATGTTATCGAACAATGAAAAAAGATTTTAAAAAATTTGGAGCAGATTATGGTTTTGAAGTGCTCCATACCATGGAATTAGTAAAACAACTATTAGATGAAGATAAAATCGAATTCAAATCGGAATTCAAATACACCGTCACATATCACGATCCTTGCCATTTGGGAAGGCACATGGGCATTTATGAGCTCCCTAGAGAAATATATAAAAAAATACCAGGGTTGAAGCTTGTGGAAATGAAAAGGAACCGAAACTTTGCTTGGTGCTGTGGTGCAGGAGGAGGTGTAAAGATCGGATATCCTGAGTGGGCTGTTGATATTTCGAAAGAGAGGCTTGAAGAAGCATCTGAAACTGGAGCCTCGATAATCACTTCTACTTGCCCATTCTGTAAGACAAACCTTTCAGATGCAAGAGATAAATACGATTTTGATTTTTTGATACTAGATCTAATGGAAATTTTAGATACCATTGAATTTGATATAAAACAGAACTAATCATGGATCGAACAGTAAGTAGACATTTTTATGCAACTTCCAATAGCAAGAAATGGAAACATTTACAGCGCATTTCAAGAACGCTTCTATATCTATTTGGGATAGTAACATTCTTTTGGTACTTTTGGTCATTCATTGGTTTACTTATTGGATTATACTTCTTTTTCTTTTCCAACGATAACGCTTGGAAGAGAAATGGAATCCTTCTTTCATATTCGATCACGTTCGTTACTTTATTGGTTTTCTTTTATAAGTCATTTTCTCCCTTAAGTTTAGTAATATGGTCTGGTTTAGGCATTTTCCTAACATTTTTCTCTTCCTTATTGATAGTATCTATCTTAAAGAGAAGATATGAAGCAATTTTACGGTTTAAAACAAGGATAATGAAACTTTATGGAGATTTGTCGAAAAAAGTAAAATCTTCAATATTAGTTTTCGCAACCATAACACCACTAATTCTATGGTCTGTTGTAAGTATTGATGTAGAAGTTATTATTGATAACACTCCTTGCTTACTTTGGGTAAATGGGCCCTCAACAGCAGGAATCGATCAAGAATTTGAGTTAACAGTGGAGGTTTGGGACCAGTTTGAAAGAATAAGTGCAATGTATAAAGGAACTGTGTCGTTTTCATTGCTATCTTTCAATATAACTACATATGAAGAAATTGAAAACTCGGTATCTAATCTTCCAATTGAATATACTTTTACCGGACAATTGCTTGGTTCAGATATTGCGTATGAAATTAGAGATGGAAAGGATAACGGCATTCACGTGTTTAACATGAGCATCCAAACTCCTGGAATTCATTATGTTTTGGTGGATGATAGTTATACTAATAATTTGTATTATAGCAATCCCATTCTCGTGCAAAATCAAGCTCTTGATAGTCAACGCATTGTATGGGGAGATTTTCATACTCATACAGGACTTTCAGATGGTACAGGGACTCCAGAACATTCCTTATATTATGCTCGCTATATCGCGCGAATAGATTTTAATGCAATTACAGACCATGGCGAGATCTTGATGTGGAATCCATCTTCCTTAGATTACTTAGAATCAGCTACGAATAATGCTTATGTTCCCGGTAAATTTGTGACTTTTCATGGTATAGAATGGACTCAAGTTAAAACTGGTCATTACACCTGTATTTTCAGTGGCGACGAGTTGATAAAGGATCCTATTCTCTCTTATCTCATTCTTCCAACAACGCAAGATTTATGGAATGCACTTGACTCTTTTACAGATCTAACTGGCTCAAGAGCATTAGCTTTGCCCCATCACACTACTAAATGGGCATATCCTGAAGATTGGACCTATATTAATCCTAAATACGTTAAAATTGCTGAAGTTTCTTCCGTTCATGGGGATTTCTTGTTCGAACATAGAAATGATTTGAATTATAGAGGAGCAATCGATCCCCCTCCAGTTCACACTCGAGGAACTTCAATAATGGATGCTTTTACGATGGGTTATCGACTGACCTTATATAGTTCGAGTGACGAACATGACGCTCACCCCGGACATAGCTTAAGTCACACCCAAGCTTACATTGGACATCAAAGACCTTATAGTGTTTGGCAAACGAGGAATGAACATCCATATCCTGGTGGATTAACTGCAGTCTTCGTTGATAATCTCACAAGAAAAGGAGTATTTTTCGGCTTAGAAAATCAGAGAATTTTTGCAAACTCCGATCATGGGAGACCTATATTATTATTTAATATTAACGGTACAAAAGTGGGAGATAATTCGACAATTATAATGAACAATCAAAATTCTCATAGATTAATTAATATTTTTTTAGCTCAAGATGGAAATCCCGCGGCTAAGATAAGGGGATCGACCTCGAGCTCCTTTAATTGGGCTCCAAATTGGAAAGGAACCGTTGAAGTAATGAAGAATGGCTATTTATATCAATCCATTGATATAGAGAATCCAGTCACAAATATATCAATCATAGACACCCATCCAATAACTGGAACCAGTTATGCGCCTTATTGTATAGAAATTGATGGAAATAGTTATATAAATTCCTTTAGTGATAATCCAATCGATCCAAGCTCTTTGAATACTAACGGGTTTGATTATTACCTAATTAGATTTGTGGGAGACAATGGTAGGATGACCTGGGCTGGACCTATTTGGGTCGAATATTAATTTAGGATGAGAGTATTTTATGCAATTCATCTTCTCTAACCTTTAAAATGTCGACTTCAGGTAATCTTTCTGTAAGAATGCGCCAATTACTATCTTCAGCAAAAACCTCAGAGAATAATCCAAGAGCTTCTTCGACTTTATTATTATTTGCAAGCATAACTGCTGTCCAATATTTCATTTCAAGGTTATCTGGGATCATCTCCATTCCCTCTTTATAATGATTTAACGCGGCTTCAATATCTCCCTCTTCAACTGCTTGATCCCCCTTATCACCTTGTTCATATGCCCTATAAAGGGTTAAAAGCCTTTCAAGTTCTTTTAGTGGTTCTTCATGATCATCCACTCGCAAATCAATTAAAGGATCAACCCATTTTTTCTCTGAAATTTCTCCTCTATATATTACCAAATTAGCAGATTGCTTTCCTCTTATGTCTCCTCCAACTAATTCTGCGGCTTTCAATGATTTTATAATGCGTTCAGCTAATGGTAATTTTTCATTTTCCTCAAAAGCTTCTGCCATTAATGGCCAAACTTTTTCTGATAACATCATATTTGCTTGTACAGAATAATTATTACCGATCTTGTGTCCCGCATATTTGATGCATTTCAAGCCAGTGTGAGTTGCTACGTTCCCTTTAGCATCCATTATCGATACTTGTCTCATTTCTCTTCCCTCATCCTCAGATATTAGCAGATCTAACGTTTCTTTAGGAGTTTTACCCCTCTTTAATAATTCAAGTCCTCGCAATCCAAATGATTTATTTACAAACGATTGAGTTGCAACGACTCCTACCCCAGCTTCTCCCCACGCCACAACAGAAACATTAAAATAATGACTCTGTACACCTACTCCTATCTCTCCAGACTCTTCATCTCTAGCGACTATTGAATAGGTATGAGCTAAGTTTAAGGGATTGCCTTTTTTTTTAAAATTCATAAGCTTCACAATTTAAAGTTCTATATAAATAATATAAAAGTTTACCTTAATTTCTGTATAATCTCCTTCGCAAAATTTCTGGCATCGTTTAGATCGTCTGCATTAGGATGTCCTCTGATAAATTTTTGATGTATTCTCTCAGCTTCTGCCTTTTCTTCTGGTTTCATTCTACTATACATTGCTTCTCTTTGTTCTTGAGCTTTCTCAACGAGATTTTCACCACAGCAATCGAATTCTCCCAATATAATGCAGTCATGATCCTTGAGTATTTCATTTACTGATTTAAATGCCTTTGGCCATGATTTTTGACTTTCATGGGTGGAAAAATAAGCGATATTAGCTGGTAATGAGGGTGCTTTCTTAATTAGGGAGGTAAGCTTTCTCGAAACATTAAATCCATAGGTACCAGATCCCAAAAATAAAAGATCATATGATCCTAATTCTGCAGGATTTACTTCCTTTACGGGTATAAGATCAACATCGTGATCTGTTAATCCATCTTTCAACGCATTAGCAATTTTTTTGGTATTTCCCGTTCCAGAATAGTATATTATTAAAATTTTCATGTTCTTTTCAATAATATTTAATTAACTTTTGAAATGAATGATATTAGAAAAAGGTTTAAAGTCAACTTTTCATAATTAATCTTACATTCTAAAAAAGAGTGATTCACTTGAAGTATAAAAGAAACCAATATTCAGAAGGAATAAGCATCTGCTCTCTTATCATTGCTGGAATCTTCATATATTGGGGATTAAATGATGTTTTAATAAGACCCTTTTTATATGGAGCTCTATTTGGATGGTTTGGGTTAGTATGGTTAGGAATTGCCGCCGCGATTCTGGTTGGGCAAATTGCTGCTTATACAAACCGAAATAAGTTACGAAATGCTGTCTTGTATGAATACGAAGAAAAACCTAATGCAACGATAGAAGAAATTACCGCTAGCACGGGAATTTCATTTAGGGATGTCCAAGCAATTGTTTTGGATTTGAAAGCTCGAGGTTTATTACGCGGAAAGTTTTCCTCAGAAACTGGCCAAATGACCCACATGGAAGTAGTGAGCGAAGATTTAAAAGAACCAACTCCAGAAGGAGTGAAGTATTGTCCGAACTGTGGCACCGCGAAGGCGAAAGATACAGCAGTATATTGTTCTTATTGCGGTACTAAATTTTAAAACTCTATTTTTTTTATTCACCTTACGAATGCGTAAGCATTCAGATAATCCAATAAAATCTTTTCTTATGTATTTTTATTTGGTCGATGAACCAGCCACACAAACCAACAATTCAATTTATTCAGATTTGCCTAAAAGATAATTGGGAGGTTATTTAAATTCTGTTGAAGGAATGTTTGTTTAGATCACACTTTTCCATTATTGAAAAAATTGAGTAAATCCATCAAATTTGTATATTAATTGAGTAAAAAAGAAATCATAATCAAAAAACGCTCCGTGGCTTTCATAAGTCCAAGGATCGTATTCCATTGCTTTTTTAAACACTATACTAATATTTCTAGCCAATTTGGTAGGTTCGCAATCGAGACTTAAATCAAGTTCACTTAAATCAGAGAGATTTTTATGAAGGATTCCATAAAAATCATCAGAGGAAACTATGAGATCAATTTCAGTTTGGAGTTCCTTGACCAATTTCTCTGAATCGTCGTTTGCACCCTGTTTTTGCCTTATTTGAGTATTGACATTTTTTATGATTGCGTAGATTTCATCCAAAAACTGATTATAATCAACACTATCGAAGGATTGGAGGTATTGACTTGAAAGTCCCGCTTTTTCTAAATCTTGTTTATTCACTTCTCCGCCGTACACAATGATTAGGGGCAGTTTTCTTTCTCGACCGGCTTTTAACTCGAATTTACAATCGGGTGAATTGAAAAGAGATTTTTTAGACGCGAAAAAAACCAGAATCTGCGATTTTGGTATGTATTGTTTCATAAAACGATCAATATTTCCTGCCATATCTCGTTCACAATAATATGCATGATAGATCTCTTCTTTTTTTTCTAAAAAGTTAACCATATCTCCAATTTTAAATCGTTCAAAATCAACAAGAGCATGGCTCATGAAAAGATTCACTTGAGAAATTCTGCGACAAAATTCTAAAATGTCCGGTATCGGCTTTTCCATAATCATTTTGGAAATCTTATTTAGAGGATTTTTTTTTAGATTGATAAATTCTAGATTACTTAATTCGCCTAAGTTCTTCACTTCTTTAATCATATTGCCATTTAAAACTAGTGTTTTTAATTTTTTTAGATTCTTTAAGTTCTCAATTTCAGTTATTTTGTTATAATCTATTTTTAATAAAATCAAGTTTTCGAGCTGATCAAGATTTTTTATTTTTTCTATTTGGTTAGAGGAAAGTATCAGTGTTTCTAAATTCTTTAATACATTTAAATTAAAGATTTCAGAGATTTGATTTGCAGACAAATATAATTCCTTCAAATTTGTAAGGGAATTTAAACCCTCTATCTTTTTAATTGAATTATTTGAAAGCTCCAGAATTCTCAACTTTTTAAGGTTTATTAGACTTTCAATTTTTTCTATTTTATTGTGATAAAGATATAGCTCCTCCAAATTCTCCAACTTCTCTAGGCCACATAATTTTTCAATTCTATTATGACTTAAATGGAGTTTTTTTAGATGGTATAAATCTTCAATTCCACTTGTATCTGTTATTTTATTGTTTATTATGGTAAGTTCCTCTAAGCTTGATAAATTACTAAGCCACTTTATTTGAGGTAGTTCATTATGTGTGAATTTTAAATTTTTCAATTTCTTTAATTGCGATAATCCTTCAATCTGGTTTACTTCTTGCTGATTGATCGTGATGTTTTCTAAATTGTTCAGGACATCGATGTTTTTAATCACGATACCGGGAGCACAATATGAAATATGAAAATCTTGAATACCCAATGATCTGGGATCTTCTCTAATTACATCGAAATCTATTAAATTATTAGGAATACGTCTCTGTTTATAAAAATATAACTTAGTTCGGCCTTTACTTTCTATAATATGGCATAATTGTCCTAAAAACTTCATTTTTTCCACTTTTTAACTGTTTTATACTAATTTCTCTTTTTCGAATAGGAGTTAAACATGTCAAAGAACACTTGATAATTAAAACTTCCATCTTCTTTAATGGTTTCAGCCATTTTCTTCCTATAATCCATAATAAAGTTGGTGAAGAGGTAAGAATCAAAAATAGCTTCCAATGCATCCTGCAATTGATTTCTTAGGATATTAACCTTTTCAAATTGAGGATCAAATACGTTGTATTCTCGGCGGTATTTCTGAATCATTATATAAATTTCTCTTAATTTACTCTCAAAATCCTCTAGACTGAATTCAATCCCCAATTCTCGGGAAAGACCGATCGATCTTAACTCTATCCAATTCACATCCTTGAATTTTATGGGAATTAACCCCACAGAATTCTTACGGGCTTCTTCAATATAGAGTTTACAGTCCGATGAGTTGAAAACTGAATCTCTAGAGGCAACAAATAGCATTATATTGGAATTTTCTAGACGATTTTTATTAGATTCACTTTCTTTTAAAAAAACTTCGTTTATTTCCTTCTGTTCTAATAAAAATTTCTTTATATCTGCAATTTGAAATTTTTGATATTCACTATTAGCAAAGTTGATAAAAATGTTAACTTTAGTGTTTTCAATGCAATATTCTCTCGCTGCTTTTGTGCCTTTACCAAGAATCTTTTTAGCTTCCTCATTAAAAGGATTTCTATTTATTCGGGTACCTTTTAAAGAAGTTAGATTTTCCAATCCCTTTAATTGTGTTATTTTATTGTTCCATAGTGCTAGCCATTCTAAATTGCGTAGGTTTTCCAAGCCCTTAATTTCTGAAATGTTATTATTTTCTAATTCTAATCTTCTTAAATTCCTTAGTTCTTCCAATCCTTTAATCTCTTCTATTTGATTTACACTTAAATTTAACCATATTAACTTTTTCAGGGGTTCAAGATTTTTAATTTCAGTTAGAAGATTGTTTTCAACATCCAAATACAATAATTTTTCTAATCCATCGAAACCTTTCAATTCTCTTATTTTGCAGTGAGTTAAATAAATTAAATTCAAGTTTCGCAAATTTCCAAAACTATGAATTTCCCGTAAGTCACTACAACTATAAAAACTCACTCTTTTCAAGCTAATTAAGGATTCTAAATTTTCAACGCGCGAAACTTTATTATAACATAGCCCTAAAGTCTCTAATTTTCTTAAATGATCCAATCCAGTAATCTTCTCGATATTATTATGTCGTAAATTCAGTAATTTTAGATTAGATAAAGATTCTAATCCGTCAATCTTTTCAATTTGGTTGCTTTCTAATGTTAATTGTGTCAGGTTCTGCAGATGATCAATTCCGTTGATTTCCTTGATTTTACAATTATTTAATGTAAGATTGTCTAAATTAGTCAACTTTTCAAGCCCATTTAAGGCGGAGATCTCAAAAATATCTTGATTTTCAATGAATAAGCTACTTTTTCCTAATGAGTTTTTTTTTAGTTCGAACTCCAAATCATTATATTTTACGACCATATTTCATCTTAGATTTGAATTTATTGGATGTATTGATCATATATCATATATTGAATGTAAATCCAAAAGTTTTATTAAGGAATATCCAACTTTACTCTCTTTTATGGATATCCTTTCGAAAATTTCATGAAAGTTCCAAGTATTATATTAATACTTGGAACTATCAAGATAATAATGTTCTTAATTATTCAGAAATAAGAGTGAAATTTGGGATAGTTTTTAATTATCCGTAATTGAATCGTGTTAAAATTTTTCACTTAAAATCTTCTAAAGTATATCTCATTTTCTCAACAGGATTCCATAATTTATCTGCGATAATTTTCCATTCATCAAATTCATCCAGATTCTCGGGAAATGCTTCATAATGCTTCCTTAATTTCCCTGAAATTTTCATATATTTTAGCATGGTACTTAATGCTTTCCGAGAAAATTGACGAGAAATTAAACCCCATATAAACAACCCAATGATTTTAATTAATCTTCCAAGTTTCATATCCATTTCTTGACTTTCCCACATTGATGTAAAATCACGACTACTAAAAATAAAGCTATGTTTAAACAAGTAAGTAACATCATCTTTAGTAGTGTTAGCAGCTCCAGGAATCTGTGAGAGTAATGCTGCTAACTTTGCTCCTTGATTTCTAAAGTAATTAACATTTATAGGCCACATATTTTTTAGATTTAACTCTAAGCCTTGATCTATTAGTTTGGTGATAACGTCTATAACGATCAAGCTTGCTCTCCAAGAAGATTCAATTGCTTCCCCACTAAATGATTTAGACATGCACGCACTATCACCTAAACATAAAAATCCATTTCCAACTATTGAGTAAGGGGAACGTCTATACGCGGTGGTCGCTTTATGTTTTTCAAGCACTTTATATGGAGGAAAAGGGACATCATTTAAGAAAATTTTAGCTGCTTTTTCAGCATTTTCATATCCTCCTGGTTGACCCCCACCAAAAATATTAGCATTAGGTAAAAAATGAGGGGCAACCCATGTCTTATAATATAACCAAGATATGGATCCCTCATATTCTCCTATCCCTGGATGAGGTTCATCTGGTTTTAACCACTGAATTACTCTTTGAATTACATACATTTTCTCATCATCTTCGATTTCAAAGGTTTCAACTCCAATACTCTTCGGTAATGATGTACGAACAACAGCTGACGTTCCAGAACAATCCACAATAAGTCTAGCATGAAATTTTACTTCTGAACCATTTTTCATGCATGAAACACCAGTAAGAAATCCATCTTGAATAATTGGTTCTTTATATTCGCAAGAAAAATTGAATTCTACACCTTTTTGTTCAGCTAGTCCTATCAACCTTTGGATGAAATATTGAAAACGCATAGCAGTTATAGGATATTTCATGACTTGTTGGTATTTTCCATAGGGTCCATAGTATGAAGTATATTCAAAATTTGTTATGAACTCTTCAGAATCCTCTAAAGGAGGAGGAATATCATAATTTTCAAAAACGTGAGTTTCTAAATGAAATTGATCCATCTTTGATCCACAATTTTCTCTTGAATTACTTTCAATTATGAGGACAGAAATTCCACGCTTGGATAGCTGCCATCCTAAATAGAGTCCTATTGGACCAGCTCCCACGATTAATATATCTTGGTTAACCATATCTGAAGAAAAATATTGATTAAATTAAAAGATTTTCCAATTATTTATAATGAATTAATAGTTTTCTGAAAATGCATAATTCTCTTAATTTTTCTGATATATCTTTTAAATTTGAGAAAATGTTGTCGCTTTCGAGCACTACAAGAAAAAGCTAAAATTTAAGCTTAAATTCCTTTTAATGGCCAAATTCGCTTTGTTGTAGGAACATTTTGCATTCCAAACTCGTCTAAAAATAAAATTACACTATCTAAAATAATGATATCGAATTTTTGTTTGATGTAATAATAAACTTCCTTACTTTTTATATCTAAATCTCACAATAAATTTCAAAAATAACTTAAGAAATTATGAGAATATCTAAAAAGGGTTAAATTATTTTTAAGATTAGTTGCTATTTTAATGGGATTAAGACTGAAAATGTTGATCCTTTACCAAATTCAGTATCAACAAGAATTTTTCCATGATGGGCTTTTATCAATTCATTAGCGATTGATAATCCTAAACCTGTGCCTTTTATATTCATAACATCAATGCTACGGAAAAATCTTTCAAAAAGCCTAGGAAGATCTTCTGATTTTATACCTATTCCTTGATCTATAAATTCTATTAATGTTCCATTAATCGATTCTGAATCATTAGTGTAATTATAATTTTCTATGACATTTATCTCAATTTTAGAATTATTCGGAGAATACTTGATAGCATTATCTAATAAAATTAGGAAAATTTCTTTTAATTTGTCGTGATCTCCTCTTAATTTCAGATCACTATCGATTTGAGTAAAAATTTGCATTTTTTTCTCAATGATTTGTGGATTATGGATAGATAAAATCTCTTTTATAACCTCTAAAAGATTTATTTCTACAATATCCAAATTTATCCTATTTTCATCAATTCTGGAGAGCGTGAGCAAACTTTCCATCAAATCATTTATGAATCTTATATTAAGTGAAATTGCATCCAATAATTTTTTTTTTATCTCTGGAGAAATGGATTCTGCCATCTTCTTGAAATTATTTATAGACATCGTTAATATAGAAAGTGGTGTTCTGAGTTCATGGGAGATATTAGAAACAAATTGTTCAAGCTTTTGCTTAACTTGTTTAAGTTCAGTTATTTCTGTTGAAATTCCTAAAACATATTCTACTGTACCATCTTGACTTAGTTCTGGAGCTAATTTGAGATAAAATGATTTTGTACCCTTCTCGGAATCAAGATCAAATTCTAATGTTTGATATTGACCTGTTTGAAATACTTTTGAAATTGCATTTTCCCATAAATCGCAAAGATGTTCTGGCATACCAACTTCTCTATTAGTTTTGCCTATAAATTCGTCAACAGGAATATTAGTATATTCTTCCGATTTGTGGCTTAAATATAAAACTCGAAACTCATTATCATATCTCATTAAAACAGAAGGTATGTTCTCTGCCAGAGATTTTAATCTTTGTTCATTTTTTAGGAGTTCGTTTTCAGTGAGCTTACGATCAGTAATATTTTGCCAATATACGGATATTCCATCGAGACTAGGATAGACTGTGATGTGATACCAATTGTTAGTAATAAGACTTTTTGCTTCGAATTGTTGCTTTTGTGAATGTTCCATTACCTTATGATAAAAAGTGTCATACGAGGTTCCAAGAAGTCCCGGAAATTTTTCCCATATATTATATCCAATAAGATCGTGAGGTTTTAAACCAAGACTATCTGCTACTCGTTTATTGACATAAACAAAATTCCAATTCCGATCAAGAGTAAAAAAACCATCTTGAATACTTGCCAAAATTTCAGAAATCTTTTTATTTGTTATATTTAATTGTTCCTCTACTTGTTTTCGTAAAATAATTTCATCTTTTAAAACTTGTCTTGTTTCTTTGTAATGATAATTTTCTTGTTATCATCTAATTCCATTGCAATATTATTTTTAAATACCTTAATTGCTTTTGCATAAT
>CAZWEM010000033.1:0-22631 GCA_964632315.1 uncultured archaeon | reverse complement strand
TTTTAAAAATGCGAACTGATGAGTATTCATTACATCTAAAATCTCATTAATACTACATTGAGAAAAGGAATAAGTGCACATCGCAATCATTTTATAGTTACCTATGACATTATTTATTTCATTCTCATAATGGGAAAAATCACTCCAAAGGTTTGTTTTTTCTAACCAAAATGTGTTTCCCGTTAATCTTAAACCATCAAATCCGTTATCTAATGCTTTTTCAAGTTTTTCAATCCAGCCATTCAAGACTTCTTGATATCTAAAAGCATTATCTATAAGGTACCATTTGGTGTAAGGAAGGATTTCTATTTGACCTTTATTTATATACTGGTCAAAATTTTGAATTCTATTGCTCATAATCATTATAACATCTTCAACATTGAGTGGTTCAGAAGTAACCCACATGCAAAATTCATTATTTTCTAATCCTGCTTTAAAATACGGTACTAATAGTTCTACTAAATCTTCTCTTGTTTCATAAAATTGGCAAAAATGAGTACCCCACGTAATTTTACCTAAAAATTCAATCCCGGAATCCCTTTTTTTTTCCATTGATAAAACCTTATGTGATATAACTTCATTATTTTAACTTTGAAAATAAGTTTTTTTTCTAAACGATGGAGACAACGTAGTAGCAATTATTAAAATATTCAGTATACTCTATCATATTAAGTCAACATATTTAATTATTGTAAGTTTTTGACGAATTCTAATCCAAGTTTTAAGTATTCAACATAGGTATTCGTCCTCATTTCTCTTTATATTAAATCATTCCTCTTAATCATTATACAATCAAAATTTCATTAAATTAAAAATTCCAATTCATAATTACATTTATAATCTCTTTATATTTTTAAGGTTAAATATTTAATACAAATCTATGCTTATTATTAAAAGATAATTTTTTAGGATAAGTTAATATTTCATTATTTCTAATGTTGTTAAGTGTTTACTAATGAAAAATCTTATAATGATTGTGGATGATAATAAAGACTTTATATTTAATTTAGAACTGTTATTAACATCTCATAATTTAGATGTCGTATCAGCATTACAAGGAAAGGAAGCATTAAAGTTACTCGAAACGATGGAGAGGCTCCCAGATTTAATTATTAGTGATATTTTAATGCCTGAAATGAATGGATATGACTTTTTTACAAAGATTTCTTCAAATCAAATATTTAACCAAATTCCATTTATTTTCTTGACCGCTCGTACCAGTCCTGAAGAGATTGAGTATGGTAAAAAATTGGGTGTAGATGAATATATTATTAAACCCTTCTCTGAAGATTCCTTAATTGTAAGTATTAATAATAAATTAATCATAAGAAGACACTAAATCGATTTAATAAGCTTACAATCAATAACAAAAAATCCATGCTAATACTGAATTCTCATAATTTTTTCACACAGAAATTATAAAATTTATTAAATAAAATTCTCACAACTTATGATCATGGATAATGTGATTGTGAGTAGTATTCAATTTGCATATAAATCAATCAACACTTTCGAAGATTTTGCTAAGAATGTCGAAGAGTTATTAGAAGAAACAAAAGATTCTCATTTTGTCGTATTTCCTGAAACCTTTATTTTTGAATTGCTATATCTTCTACCTAATTATGATCTTTCCAAAATTCCAGAATTTACTGATAACTACGTGGAATTATTTTCTGAATTATCACGTGAACATGATCAATATATAGTTGCTGGGTCTCATTTGGTGATTGAGGGAGATATTGAATATAATATGAGTCATCTCTTTTCTCCAGATGGAACAATATTTAAACATCGTAAAACTCATCTTTTTCCTTTAGAAAAACAAATGGGAGTGATCCCCGGAGATACCCTTGAAATTTTTAAATCAGAGTTTGGCACATTTGGTATAGCAATATGTTATGAAATGGAATTTCCAGAAGTTATTAGAATTTTAACCTGAAAAGGTGCAAAAGTAATATTCTGTCCTTCCTATAGTGTTGGCGAACACGGTTTTTGGAGAGTAAGACATTGTTGTCAAACTTTTATTTACTACCCAATCTCGATGTGATTGGAAACGTTCTAATTCCATTGATCCCTTATAAAATCAAGCAAGAAGACCGAGAAAGAGCTCAATATTTATTAGATCGCGTAGGTTTAGGGAATCATGGGCAAAGTAAAGTGAGAAAACTTTCTGGTGGTGAATCGCAAAGAGTTGCAATAGCTAGAGCATTGATTAATGATCCAAAAATTATACTAGCTGATGAACCAACGGGTAATTTAGATTCTGAAACTGGGAAATCAATCATTGAACTTCTTATTAGTTTAGCTGAAGAAGGTAAAACAATCATTATTGTGACTCATGATCCTCGAATCGCTCAGATAATTTCAGAAAATCCATTAGGTCAGAATATTTGGATTAAGGATGGAAAATTAAGCAATGAACCGACATATGATATGTTTTGTTGGGATAAATCGGATTAACATTGTCAATATTGAAATTCTTTAATTAAACATGGTTTTCATCCAAAAATTTTATCAATGTTTCCTTTTTTTATTCCTTATACATTAGGAAATTAGTAACCATGGATAAATACTTACAGCCTACTTACTTTATTGATTCAGATTCAGATTTAGTACAAAATACCACATCAGATCTAGTTTCAGATCTTGATGATATAAGACAAAAGGCAATAAATTTGTTTTACTGGACCAGAGACAAGATAAAATATGATGCTTACAGTTTATCTTCACTGAAAAGGCATTATAAAGCATCTAGAATTATTCAAGAAGGAAAAGGATGGTGCGTTCAGAAAGCAATAGTGCTAACCGCCCTTTCGCGTGCTGTTGGAATACCAGCTAGGCTTCATTTTGCAGACATTAGGAACTATCAAACTCCTGATAAGTTAAAAACAACAATAGGTACTGATATTTTTCTATACCATGGATATACTGACTTCTATTTGGATGGTAAATGGGTTAAGGCTACTCCTGCATTCAATAAGGAATTATGTGATAAATTTGGATATAAAACCGTTGAATTTGATGGAATAAATGATGCTATTCTTCCAGAAAAAACATTGAAAGGCGAAAGATATGTTGAATATTTAATGGATCGTGGTACTAATCATGATTTGCCATTTAGAGCGATTTTTAAAACTTTTTATGAAAAATATCCAATGAATAAAATATAAAAAAAAGGATAAAAAAAATTATATTGTTGATCTCGCATCTACATTTACGCTACCAGTTGATGTGGTGCAAGTAAACGTGTAAGTGTCTACAGAAGGATAATTATAATTAAGGCTCGTAAGCACATCTCCTAGTCTTTCAGCTTCAGCAGTTAGAAATGTATAATTGACTGATCCAGTACTTGTAGAGCTCGTAAATCTAAAACCATCCGTTGAATTATAATCCCGATAGACCACATTCACGCTTCCTGTCGAAGTTTTAAACAGTGCAGTTATGTTGGCGTTTAAGTCATTATTATGTATAATATTGGCGTTAATACTCCCGGTTGATGTCTCTAAATGCATGTTGACATCATTTGTGTAAATCATGTCAGTACTCACTAATATCACGCTTCCGGTGGATGTAGTTGCGATGAGATCATCTCCAACGGTGCAATTGTTCATGTGCATTTCTACCGAACCAGTTGAGCTATCTAACTGAAATCCCTTCGAAAATGTAGTACGATCCGAAGTTAAACTCACGCTACCGGTACTGGTTGATAATGTTAGGGAATCCAAGAAAGTTGAGTTTTCTAATGTATTGAGGGCTACTCCGCCTGTACTCGTATGTAATTTGACGATTCCTTGAAATTCAACATTTGTACTTGAAGTAAGTGCGACTGATCCTGTAGATGTATCTAAAATTGTACTATTCAAAACTACACCGTTTTTAGTAGTCATCTTAACTGCTCCTGTAGAGGAGATTGCTGTAAGATCATAAACTATATCTGTTCTAAGCAAGACATTGATTGTAACATTATATGCTTTAAACCAATAAGAAGGATCAAACCAAATATCTGGTTTCACCTTTAAAGTGAATTCTGCTGTAGAGGGATTCCACCAGTTTGATTCTGCGGTAAAAAAGTCAGTATAAGATTTACCTTGCATGAAAAGGCCACCAATCTCGATATTCACATCGATAGTAGCATAATGAGGTGTGTTTGAGGAATTATATTGTACTGAAACTTCTCCAATATCACTGTAAATGTCTAAAGATTCAATTAGATCAGGTGAAGATGGATCATAATAAAATGTTGACTCCTTTTTTATAGAACTTGCAGTTACGAATCCAGTAACAAAGAATCCTATGGTACCTCCAATGATCAAGGCACCAACAAAAATTAATGCGATTATATAACTTCTCATTTCTATTCTCACAAAATTTTATTTTTTAGTTATGCACTCAATTTGATTGATTGTATTTAAATTAAATTTAGTCTGGTTTTTGTTACTGAATTTTAGAACTAAACTTCTAAAAATTAGAGAGAGGACTTAAATTTAGTACTAATTTTACCAAGTTTAGAGTAAAAGATAGACCTCAAGATAAGTAATGAACCAGCAAGAAACACATCAAAAAATAGAGGGGCAATTATCTGGAGTCCCAATCGAACTTAAAAAAAATTTTGCAAAACTAAAACTTAAAACAACCAACAATATGATTGTCGATGATACTGGGTTAGTTCATGGAGGATTTATATTTAGTCTTGCAGACTATTGTGCCATGCTTACAATAAATCATCCAAATGTAGTGTTAGGAAAAGCAAAAGTGCAATTTTTAAAACCTGTTGTTTTAAATGATACTTTAATTGCTAACGGAACAGTAATTAATTCAAAAGGAAAGAAAAGTGAGGTAAAAGTGGAAGTGCATAGAAAAGATGATCTAGTTTTTGAAGGTATTTTTACTTGTTTCATTCCTGAGGTTCATGTTCTAAAGAAAAGGTGATCTAAAATGAATGGAGGATATATAATTGGTGAAGTGCTTCAAGAGAAGAAAGTTAAGTATTTATTCACATTATGCGGGGGACACATTTCTCCCATAATTGTTGGTGCGAAAAAGAATGGAATAAGGGTTATCGATGTTCGACATGAAGCAACAGCCGTCTTTGCAGCTGATGCAATGGCTAGATTTACTGGGAATCCAGGAGTTGCTGCGGTAACCGCAGGACCAGGGGTTACTAATTCAATAACAGCTTTAAAGAATGCCCAATTAGCAGAATCACCAATAATCTTACTTGGTGGAGCCGTTGCAACAGTATTAAAAGGGAGGGGCGCACTACAAGATATCGAGCAAATTAAACTTCTTGAGACTACTGTAAAATGGGCATCTAAGATTGAGGAAAATTGCGATATTGTACCGATGTTGGAAGAAGCTTTCGATGTGGCTCAATCTGGGATACCGGGACCGGTATTTTTAGAATGTCCGATTGACTTATTATACGATGAAGAACTTGTAAGGAAATGGTATAACATTGAATCAAGAAGCCAAGACTCAATCAAACAAAAATTAACTGGTTGGTATCTAAGAAGACACGTCGATAAACTTTTTGCTTGTTCCAACATAGAAATCAAATCAGAAAAACAACAAGATGAGATAATTCCTTTTCATATTGATGAAGAGGATTTGGAAAAGACACTTTCACAAATTAATAATGTTGAAAAACCAGTCATGATCATTGGAAGTCAGGCAATGATTAAAGCTGAAGAAGCAGAAAATCTTTCAAATGCTGTTGCAGATCTTGGAATTCCCGTTTATTTAACTGGAATGGCACGGGGTTTATTAGGAAAAGATCATCCTTTGTATTTTCGCTATAAGCGAAGTATGGCATTAAAGGAAGCTGATTTAGTTGTACTAGCAGGAATGCCTCAAGATTTTAGACTAAATTATGGTAGGTCCATAAATCCTAACGCCTATTTAATTTCAATTAATAGGAGCGGGAAAGAACTGGAAAAAAATCGCAAACCAGATTTAGCAGTCCAAGCAGATGCATCATACTTTCTTCAAATGATCGTTCAAGAAGAGAAAATCGATAAAGATTTTAGTGATTGGATTAATATACTGAGAGAGAGGGAAAAAGAAGGAATAAATAAAATCGAACAATTTATGAATGAGAAAACGGAGCACATTAATCCATTAAAGCTATGTCAAGACATTGAAAGCTTGATGGATGATGATAGCATTATTATCGTTGATGGGGGCGATTTTATAGCTACTGCTTCTTATTTAGTGAAACCAACTGGTTCTTTGAAATGGATAGATGCTGGAGCTTTTGGGACGTTGGGTGCGGGTGCGGGTTTTGCGTTATCTGCGAAATTACTAAATCCTGGAAGTGAAGTATGGCTTATATACGGAGATGGAGCTGCTGGTTATAGTATAACAGAATTTGATACATTCGTGAGACATAATATTTCAGTTATCGGAATCATAGGAAACGATGGGGGATGGACTCAAATACAACGCGATCAAGTCAAATATTTAGGGGACGATGTAGCAACAACATTGAAGTACAGTGATTACCATGCAGTCGCAAAAGGATATGGAGCCGAAGGATTGGTTGTGAACGATCCAAAAGATGTAATGAGAATCCTTAAAGAAGCTAAAGATATCTGTAAAAATGGAAAACCAGTTCTTATAAATGCACTGATCGGAAAGACTAATTTCAGAGAAGGGTCAATTTCAATGTGAATTTAGGAGTTATACTCCATATTAGCTAATTGGTAGCTTAAAAAACTTTACCGCATTATCTATAGTTTTGTTACTCACTTCTTTTTGTGAAATTCCATGGGAATGAGCTATAGCTACTATAGAATATTTAACGTTTGAAGGGACGTTAACAGGACCTCTTAAATAAGGGTGCTGATAATAACTATCAGTTTCAGTAAGCAGAGAATCGATAGAAGCATTTTTTGTTGTTTTTCGCCATTTTTTCATTCCAAAAGCCGAACTGGGAACGGAAAGATAATAACCTTGTTGAGAAAAAAGAGATCCATATATTTCTGGACCTGAAAAGCAATGCCACATTACATTATCAGGTTTAATTCGATATTTTTCCAAGATTCGTAACATTTCTTTTGTAGCACCATCATCTTTATTAAAATGATGATCAGGATGTTCTTTGTCAATTTCATGTGGTGCAGCATTTCTAACATGTAATACATATGGTTTGTTCAAATCTTCTGTAAGTTCAAAAATTTTTTCCAACTCATTCACTTGATTCTCTCTTTTATCTAGTGTTTTTGCATGATGAAAATCTAATCCAATCTCACCTATAGCGAGGTAATCTTGAATGTTATTCGTTATGTATTCTTTCCACTTCTCCCATTCATTGGAATATTTACGAGAGGGAGTATAAGTGACTGTTTGAGGTGCCCATCCACAACAAAAGCCCATTAGTTCCCGTCCTTTGATGAAATCAAGAGTCAATTTCAATGTATTCATATCAATCGTGCTTGTGACCAAGTAAAGACCTCCCTCTTCAAAGTATTGTCTAAATTGGACATCATTGGAAGGTAATTGATCATTCTTTTTTGGCCGTGGGAACGGAAGATGGCAATGAACGTCGATGAATTTCAAGTCTTTTTCGGGTTCAGGGAGTTTGACTTCTTTTGGCATGCTTTAACGGTGTTAAATTTAAAAATGATTAATTAAAGAAAGAAAAGACGGAATTTATAATTTCCTAAGAAAAACATCCGTCTCTATTTTAGATTCACCTTTTTAATTAAATTTTTATATTACTTTTGTAATTAAGGAGTTATCATGATTGAAGAAATTAAAGCGAAGCTAGCGAAATTGGAATTGATGAAATCAGATGCTTCTCCGAAAATAATAGAACTCAACGAAAGAAGGGCAGAAGAAATTGCGGAAGTCAATAAAAAATATGATCATTTAGTTGAAGACATTTCAATTGAAGTAAAAGATTTTGAAAATCGAATTATTGGAGATTTAATTGACTCATTCATCAAAATCATCATGGAAGAATTCGATGCGAAAAGAAGTACTAGTGAATATACGTTAACAGATAAGTTTAAGAATTTTAGAGAAGAAATGACAGAAATTAGCTTGTTTCCATCAGAGTTAATTGAAAGAATGGATAAAGTAATAAATGGAGATCCCATAGAAAATTTAGCATACGATATTGAGAAATTTGAAACCAAATATAAATAGGGAGAGGCTTTGAATGAAAAAAAGCAATTTATACTGATATTCTGATTCTTTTGTTATTACGCTTATTAGTTGTGGGTTTTATATTCTAATTGCTCCATGGATAGTCTCTGGACTATACAGAATAAATAAACTGACCTACATTTTTAGGGATGCCTATTATATATTAATTACAAAGACTTTTGTAATATTGCATCCCTTTGATCCAGCACTTTTGACACCAATCGTGTTAATTTTTCTTCGATAATATGCGCATATTAGATGAAAACTTATGGATCTTCATTTTTTCTTATTTTAATTATACATTATACTAAGGAATAAAAATGACAGATATACTAGATAAATCAGATCTGGAAATTATTGAAGAAGAAATCGAAATCTATAATGCAAAGATGAGGCTTCTAAATTGGCTATATGATGAAATAAGAATCCAAACAGGTTTATCAAAAGAACTTTTAAATGAAAAAGGACAAAAGCTCCCAATTAATTTATGAGCGACTTCCTTTCATTGTTCGAATGGTAATTGTGATGATCTTTTTTAATATAAATTTTAACTCATTTATAGGACCGCGATCTGGAATGTGAATAAACATCACGGGGTATAGATTAGCAGAAAATAATAACGCATTAAAAAAGATATAGTTGCATAAAAAAAAGCCCATATAATTTGAAAATCTAATACTTAACCCTTGAGTCTTTATACGTGTGTAGTTCTCTATATTTAAGATCGTTTTGATTCGTGATTTCAAGTTCAACTTTATTGGACTAAATCTAAATTTATTATCTTCATCCATTCCAATTGAAATATTCCAAGCATAGCGTTCTATTCTTATATCTGAACCTGAATGTATTCCTAGTAAGATTACTAAGTCGGGAAATTTACCTAGATTTGAAAGTTTATTTTTATAACTTATAACACTTCTTCTCCAACTTACCGGTAATATTTGCTTTTGAACCTGATTTTCCCCAATTCGATCTTCAAATTGATTTACTAATATATCACTCAAATTACTCTTATAGCTAGAGAATTTCTCAAAACCGGTTAATACTATCATATTTTAATGAATTTTAAAAAAAATAATAATAAAATAAAGCACAAAATTAATCGTTCATTTTGTCTTTAAGCCTTTGTTCTTCAAGTTTTTCCAGTTTCTTTTCTAATGACTTGATTTCTTTTTCTTTTTGTTTGATGTTATTTTTCTTTTCTTTATCAATCTTGTTAAGTAAATCCTTTAAAGCTTTCTCCTTGCCTTTAAGATAATTATCATATTGCTTACTTAAAGATTTCTCTCCTACGGTGAGTTTATCCCTCTTTTTGACCCATTTGCTAGCCTCTTCTTTTGCTTCATTTAAATCAGTAGTTGTAACGTCCAGTTTTTCTTTAGTATTAGCGATTTTCTCATCCCAATCTCCTTCGATTTTCTTTTCAGCTCCTGCTTCTTTTTTAGTCGCATCCTCTTCGATTCTCGTGATATCATCCTTTAAATCGCTAATTTTAGTCCTAATTTCTTCCTCTGACATTTTCTATTCACTATATATTTTTTCTTTATTCTATTAGTTGAGGTTATATTTTTTAAGTTAAAAATTTTTTTTATTCGGTTAGAACCAAGCTAAAATACGGATTTCTAAAATCTATTTTATCATCAAAGTAAAATAATATTTTAATAGTTTTTCAATAATTTTGAACTTTAGTAATTCAAGGGCTCTCCTAAAGCTAACCTGCATAAATCAGAAAGTAGATAATTTTTTAATCCTTTTCTCGCAACTTTAGAACCTAAGCTCTCTAAACACATTGAGCAACTGTATACAACTACTTCGGCTTTATAGTTTAACATATCTTGTATGTTATTATTTTGGGTTTTTCGCATTAACGGCATTTTACCTAATGTGCTGAATATTCCTGCGCAGCACAACGCATCTTCTCTATCATATTCCCGTGGAACTCGCTCTACGCCAATAATTTCGCAAATTTTATCAACCCATTCGTCAGTATCAGGTATAAAACGATTAGAACAAGATCTTTGGTAAGCTATTTTTAAATTTAATTTCTTGACCTCTTTTTGATGCTCTTTCAAGTATTTGTATAAATATTCGTAGATATGAATAGCTTTGAATCCATCTGGAAGTTTAATATCATTACGAGGGCAGTAGGAAGCATAAAAACCATAACATTCGTCGTGAAAACAGATCATGGTTTTAATTCCTTGTTTCATGATGTTATCTATTATAATTGGCGCACGTTCTTTAATCACCGAGTCCCGGGCATAATGATGATAAACCAAGTTGCAAAAATACGACTTTCCACTCACATATTGTAAATCATTAAATAACCTTCCTTTTAATCTCTCAGAGTTGATCTTAGCTAATCCACATTTATTAAGAACTGGTTTTGAGGGATCAATCTCTTTTAATTTTAACTCAGGATAAGGCGCAAAACGGTTCACGGTGTTCTCAACAGTTTTTTGCGGAATTGAAAGTGAATTATACTTTTCTTGAAGTTCAGTTAGTAAATCGAACGGATGAGAATTATATGGACAATATTCATCACAAGCAAAACAAGTCATGCATTCTGATAAAACTCTCGAATTTTCTTGATTATTCAATATTTCTCTTTCTTTTTTTGCTTCTGCTAAGTTTTTGAACTCTATCCATTGACAACGCATTAAACAATCAATTGTGGAACACTTAGAACAATTAGAATCATCGAACATCACGATCACATTTTAAATAGCTTTTAGTAACTAGTCTAGTATAATTATTAAGCAATATTAAAAAAAAAAAGAAAATCTAATAATCAAGTTTTTCTCCCAGAGCAAGCCTTGCTAAATCCGAAATGAAGTATGACTTCAGTCCAGCTGCTTCAATTTTTCTTTCAAGGGTGTCTTTACACATTGGGCAATTGAAAATCGCAACTTCAGCACCATAATCTACCATATCTTGGACATTGGCATTTTGGGTTTTACGTACTTCTTTTTTATGCCCTCTCATAGCAAATGGCGCCGCACAGCATAAACCATTTTCCCTGTCATATTTTCTTGCAACCCTTTCTATTCCAATTAATTCACAAATCTTATCTAATGTTTTATCTGTTTCAGGAACATACCGATTTGAACAATTTCGTTGATAAGCAGCCTTAATATTCAATTTTTTAATTTCTGATTCATGATCTTTCAGGTATTTGTAAACATAATCATAAATGTGAACGGGCTTAAATGGCACTTCTAAGTTATTTCTCTGACAATATGAGGTGTACAAGCCGTAACACTCATCATGCCAACAGATAACCTCTTGATCCTTTGAAACTCCAGCTCTTTTAAAATTTTCTAAAATGACTGGAACGCGTTCTGCTATCACGGAAGGTTTGGTAACGTGTTGATAAACCAATTGGCAAAAGTAATGTAAGCCGCCTACTGATTGTAAATCATCAAACATCGGACCAGACATTTCCTTAGCATTCATTTTTGGAAATGCACATTTATTCAATATTGGTTCATTTGGGTCCAATGGACGAGGAACAAATTCGCCTTTTGCTTTATACATATTAAGAGAATTTTCAACGATGGCATCTGGTATCTCTTGAGATTTATATATTTCTTGAAGTTCATTTATTTTATCGAAAGGATGGGAATGGTAAGGGCAATATTCATCGCATGCAAAGCATAGCATGCAATCCTTTAAAATTCGGCAGTTTTCATCTTCATCAACTAATTTAGTAATTTCTTGCTTAGCTGCTGCAGTATTTTCAAAATCGATCCATTGACACATCATCATGCAATCAACCGTTTCACATTCTGCACAGTGCGAACTATCAAACATAATAATCACTCCTTAATTATTTTGAATAGATATTAATTATAGTTTAGATTAGATTTTAGCAAATATTAAGTTAATTACTCCTCGTTTTCAATGGAGAATTCCCATGCACAATAGTATTCATTAGGATGTGGATCGGGAGGACATGCAATGCACCTTGTCTTGATTCTCGGATCAATTGTTTTAGCAAAATCGCCATATTCTACAAGTCCTACGGATTTACAAGGAAAATCGGGTAGATTTCTTTGGTTTCTGGCAAATTGGACCCGACAATTATTCATTCGAAACACGCATCTTTGATCAGTAACTTCCACAGTTTCTTGAACGTTAATATTAGCATACACGCGAAAATTTAATGCTTTAACTAATGCGGGAATGCCTCCTCCTTCTTTAATATTAAATCGCTTCATAATTCTTTTTGCTTCAATTACCGTGAATCTTTTCCATTGATCGACATCTAATTCAATTGCTTTTTCAATTCCAAATTCTCTTTCAACGGACTGGAACCAAGTACCATCAATGGCTAGCCAGTTTTTAGAAATATCTTCGACATAATTCACCAATTCTTCCTTGGTAAGTTTCAATAATTCTTTATTCATTTTGATCACCTACTTTTTTAGTCTTTTTCCTCTAATCATGCTTTTTGTGATATCATCATTAGTCTTAATTCTTAATTTTTTTAGTTTTTGTTTCATTGTTTTCAAGACCTCCTCAAATTTTGGATTATTGATCAAATTATCCAATTCATGGGGATCGCTTGTAAGATCATAGAGTTCGTCCATATCATCCTCATTAAAGATGTATTTATATCGATCGTGAAGAACTGCTCTTCCAAGATGCTTGACGTAATGTCCATGAGTCTGAACCATTAACTCCTCTCGCCATTCTGTTTTTTCATTTTTAAAGAGAGAGAGTAAGCTAGTTCCGTCGACGGGATCTGAGAAATTAGTTCCTGCAGCGTCGAGAATTGTTGGTGCTAAATCAATGTTGCTGACTAATTTATCAGATTTAATACCTTTCGTGATAATCTCGGGATAACTTACTATAAAAGGAACGTGAATCATTGTTTCTGGCATGTATGCATCCTTATCAAAGTGTCCTCCATAAGAACCAACAGCGTCTCCATGATCTGAAGATAAGATGATCATCGAGGTTTCCATAAATCCCAATTCTTCTAACTTCTCAAGTATAAGTCCCATTGCATCATCTATAAGAGTTTGGTGTGCGTAATTACACGCTAAAATTTCTTGCCATATTTCCCAACTAAGAGGATTGGGGGTAATTAATTGCCCATTCTTACTGATTTTAGAATCATGGTTGCTCCAATAAATCTTTGGTTTATTTCGAAGATCGTTACTAAAGCTGGGTAACTCAGGAATTGCATTTGGATCGTACATATCATAATATTCTTGGGGAACATAATATGGTTGATGAGGCCCCCAAAAATCTACCCTTAAGTGAAATGGAGAGGAATCTCTAGAGTTTGCTAGTGCTTCAAGTCGTTTACAGGCTAAATGGGCTAAAAAAAATGCTTCATGGGTTTCTTTTGGAGTTGTCATTATCCCGACCGCATGTTCTGAAAGACTTGAAAATTCAGGCTTGTGAAGTTCTCCTTCATAGATTTTTAAGGTTTGATTATATGGTTCATTTGGATCTAAAAAGCTATGCTTAATCCTAACTTCAAAAGGAGGGAGATCTTTTTCCTTGAGATATGCTTGGTATTCCAGAGTGAGATAGGGATTTCCATATCCAGTGTAATTGAATCCCTCGCATCCAAACTGATGGGCAGTCCCTCTTCCAGCATGCCACTTTCCAATATAGAAAAGATTATATCCTACTTCCTTTAACTTCTCTAAATATGTTTCTCGGTCATATTTATGGTTGGTTTCATTTTTTATTTCCCCATGATTATGAGGGTATAATCCTGTTAACATCGTACGCCTTGCGGGACAACATAAAGGACAAGCAGTATAAGCTTTGGTAAATTCAACTCCTTGTCTTGCTATTCGCTCGGAATTTGGACGTAGTATTTTAGGCCCTCCAATCATCTCTCCATGACCATAAAAAGCATGGTGATCCCATAATAAGTAAATAATATTTGGTTTTTTTGACATTTGTATCGTTCAAAATAATGCAGTTATTTAATAGATAAATCTCACATTTCTTAAAAGATATTTTGAATAGAATTTCATTTAGAAAAGTGGATGTATTTTAAATCACTTCAATCAGTTCCTATTCATTAGTGGAGTGAAATATTTAAATAATTTTTTTACTTATTTGTCAACTGGTAACTAATTACCACAATTTTATGCGAACAGGGAGCGAAATCGCATCATGAAATTAAAAAACTTAAAGCTAAAAGTATTTTTACTTGGATCTTGCTTTTTATTTACTTTAAATCTCCTTAGTGCCATAGTAATAGCAGAACCAACTAAAATGCCTCCAATTGCAGATGCTGATGGTCCATTCATAGTAATCGATCCAAACACTGGAGAGTCTTATCCTTTTGGTTTTTATATAGAATTTGAGGGTAGTCAAGTAACCTTTGATGGATTAGGATCCTATGATCCCGATGGTCATATCACCAACTATGTTTGGCATTTTATTGGTACAGGTGGTCCTCCTTGGATATACCAGTTTTCATTATATGGCGTGTCTCCAATTAGAACCTGGATGATCCTTACCAAAGTGTAATTAACTTCTGGGTCACAGATGATGGAGGATTATCGGTGGAGGATATTGCTTATGTTGTTATTCTTGACGCTCCAATTGATATCAAACCAGGGACTTCTCAAAATTCAATCAACCTTAAAAGTAAAGGAGTTATTCCCGTGGTACTTTTCAATGAGAATTTTTTTGTTCCAGAAGATGTAGACATATCAACAATTACTTTTGGTCATAGTGGTGTCGAGGCTCAACCAGCACACTGGGCCTATGAAGATATAGATGATGATCAAGATATTGACTTAATACTGCATTTTAGAACACAGGAAGCGGGTTTTCAAGTAGGAGACACTGATGGAACACTCATAGCATATCTTACTAATGGAAAAAGAATACATGCTGAAGATTCTGTACAAATTGTACCACCAAAAAAATAATTTTTTTTCTTTTTATTTTAAAAACGAATCTGAACTTAATTTATAAATAAGTGTTTAAACAATTACTATTTCAATCAAGTAGTGTAATTCCATATTGTTATTAATAAATTAGTTAGTTTTTAACATAATATTTCTATTAATTAATTTAATAATAAAAGAAGTGATTATGGTTCCAATAAAAGAATATGGGTCGGGATATTTTGGAAAATGGATAAAAGACGAGTTCAATTTTCCGGTTTATGAATATACTTGTGATCAAATAAATGATGAGAAAGCTATAACTCCGATGAACGAGATATGGAGATCGAGTAGAGATCATTATTTTTTAGTTGGAAATGATAGGATTGTGGGTGTGGCTTCTAATTTTGGGTATATAAAAGTACGGCAAGATGAAGGTGGCCCGAAGTATCTAAATTATTATGAGCCTAAACTCAACCAATATGCTGGGGGTTTTGGATATTTAAAGGATAATATCTCAGAATTATCAACCTATTATCTAAGTGCTGATCAGAACCTAAAACGAAGATATGGGGTAGGTTATTTTCAAAAGGAAATTTCAGACGATCAATATCACGTGAATCATATAATTTTTGCTCCATTTGGGGATGATCCACTATTAGTATCGCAAGTTACAATAACTAATAATTCTTCTGAGGAGAAGGAAGCGACTTGGTTTGAATACTGGGGATGCTTTAATTTTCAATTTTCTCTTCAAGCCTTATTAAAAGCAATTCAAAGTAAAAAACCAGAAACCCTTAAAGAATATAGATTGGAGTTTGAAAAAAGATTTAAGAACAAAACGATAATTTTAGATGGAAATAAGGGGTTATTCAACATGAAATTCGAAGAAAAGTCTAAAATTAGAGATAAGCAAACTGATTTCAATTTAAGATGTGTAGGAACAAAGTTAAAGAATAAACCTGATTTTGAGGATAAAAATCCTCCACCTGTATTTTTAGTAAGCCTTGATGGGCCTGCAAATGGGTTTTGTAATGATCCCAACGTATTCTTTGGAAAAGGAGGATTAAAAAGTCCGGACGGTTTACGAAACGGTTTAAACTTTTTTCCAGATTTCAATGATAGCCAAAATTGTTTAGTTCTTGAGCGAAAAATAAAATTAGCTCCCGAACAAAAGAAAACGCTTACTTTTGCATATGGATACATACCTGAAAGTTATGACTTGAATGAATTAATATCAAAATATTCGACTAATATTGAAGAAAACCTAACCCAATCTCTTGAAAGATGGAGGGAAAAACGTGTCCATTTTAAGATTGATGCTAATCAATGGATAGATCGAGAAACTTTTTGGCATTATTATTATCTTCGCGGTTTAGCAAGTTTTGATTCTTACTTTAAAGAACATATCCTTTCACAAGGTCATATATATCAATATATTATTGGTTTTCAAGGAGCATCAAGAGATCCACTTCAGCATGTACTTCCATTTTTATTTATTGAACCTAAATTTGTTAAGGAAATTATTCGTTATACACTAAAAGAAATGCAAAAAGATGGAAGTATTCCATATGGTATCACTGGAAATGGAATGATAATGCCTTCGTTATGGAATCCGAGTGATTTACAATTATGGGTTTTATGGTTATTAAGTGAATACATCTTATCCTCAAGAGATGTAAAGTTTTTACATGAGGAATTAACGACATATCCTATTCATCGCACGAGTTCAAAAAAATCAACTGTTAAAGATTTAATTTTTCTCACTATTGATTATTTTATTAACAGAATTGGAAAAGGAAAACACGGTTTAATAAGAGTCGCTGATTGCGATTGGAACGATATGGTCATCTCTGGATTCGTTCCTGAGGATAAACAAAATGAAGTAAAAAAAATAGGTGAGAGTTGTCTAAATACCGGGATGGCAATTCACGTATTCTCAAGATTCATTGAAATGCTTTCATTTACAAAACTTACTGATAAATTAGAATTGGTTTCGAAATTTAGAGATAGCCTCATAAAACCCATGCAAGAACAATTCAATGGCAATTGGTTTAGCCGAGCTTGGCTTTCCGAAGATTTAGGATGGGTAGGTAATGATATTTTATGGTTAGAACCACAACCTTGGGCAATAATATCAGGAATAGTTGATGATATTAAGAAAGGAGGATTAATTGAAAACATTAACAAACTTGTTCGAGAACCTTCCCCTATTGGTGCAATTATATTAAGTGACCCTGTTCAGAGTAATACTGAGTCTAAGGGAATGGCAACTAATGCAGGAATTTGGCCGTCAATTAATGGAACCTTAATTTGGGCGCTTTCGACTGTGGATGGAAATCTTGCATTTGAAGAATGGAAGAAAAATCTCCTTGCTAATAAAGCTGAACAATATCCAAATGTTTGGTATGGCATATGGAGTGGTCCAGATACATGGAACTCAATATATTCTGAATATCCTGGACACACTTTGTTCAATCAATATTCCCTTGATGATAAAAATGAGAATAAAGATGAGGGATTATTTTCAATCGGAATTAACTGGACTGATTTTCCAATCTTAAATTTACATTCTCACGCTTGGCCATTATATAACATATTTCATCTCATAGGATTAAAATTCACAATCGAAGGCTTAGAGTTCGAACCAAGGTTTCCTGAAAAAGAATATAGAATACAATCACCTCTTATCTCGTTTGAAAAAAACCAATCTCAATACAAGGGCAGTTATAATCCTCAATTTGAAGGATTATACAAAATTACTTATAAATTTGAGTCCAATATACTAGAAAAAATAAAAGAAATAATTGTAAATAATCAATCAACAAAATTCGAGATAATCGGGGATTCAATCTTTTTCTATGGAAGAGGAGGTGGAGAAAATCCACTTACTTGGAAAATTAATTTAAATTAATTTCAATAAATTCAAGAGAAAATTATGAAACAACCAAATATTATAATTTTTACTGCTGATGAGATGCGTGGAGATTGCATTTCATTGGGAGGGAAATTGAATGACGTTATAAAAACTCCTAATATGGATAGACTTGCGAAAGATGGAATAGCTTTCACGAATTGTTTCACTGTAAATCCAGTTTGTGTTCCATCAAGAATTGGGGTCTTCACTGGACAATATCCACATTCTAATGGTCACAGAAGCCTGTATCAATTACTGCAACCTCATGAAGAAAATCTGTTTAAATTTCTTAAAGAAAAAGGTTATGAAGTAATATATATCGGGAGAAATGATGTATTCTCGAAGGAATCATTTAAATCAAGTGTAACTCGAAGAATTACTGTAAGATTTCCATCCGAATGGAAAAAAAACCCCTATCCGAAGGGACATCGTCTCAGAAAATCATTTTATTATGGGGAGAGAACTGAAAAAGAAGCCAAAGATACAGATTTTAATGTTATTAAAAAGGCAATTAATTATTTAGATTCATCTCCTAATCGTCCATTCTGCTTATTCATAGGACTATCCTTTCCACACCCTCCCTATACCGTAGAAGAACCTTTTTTCTCCATGTATGATAGAAATAGAGTGCCAACTCCTATTCCCCCTAATTTTCATAATAAGCCAAAATTTATGGAATTAATGTATAAAAGATATGGTTTAAATCGTTTGGAGAAAGAAGATTATCAAGAAATCATTGCAACCTATTATGGAATGGTCTCTAAGGTAGATCATCAGTTAGGCGAAGTGATCGATAAATTAAATGAAATTAACGAATATGATAATAGTGCTATTTTTTTCTTTTCGGATCATGGTGATTTTACTGGAGATCATGGATTAACAGAAAAATGGCCAAATGCATTTCAAGACTCACTCGTGAGAATTCCATTGATAATTAAATTACCTGGTGCTAGGGTAAAAAATCTTATAAATAATCAACTCATTGAAAACATCGACATCTTTCCAACATTATTAGAGCTTGCAGAAGTTGATACAAGGTATACTCATTTTGGAAAAAGTTTATTTCCACTAATAAATGGTGATACTAATTTTCATCGAAACGAGGTTTTTTCTGAAGGGGGATATAACCCAAGAGAGCCTCAATGTTTTGAGATTGTATTTAATGATCCTGATGCAATTGGTTTTGGAATATATTATGATAAAACCAATATCCCTAAGGATGATCAAACAACTGTTTCTAGATCTGTAATGATAAGAAATAATAAATGGAAATTAATTTTTAGAGATCATGAAATGGACGAATTATATGATCTAATAAACGATCCTAAAGAGTTAGAAAATCTCATAGATAATAAAAATCATTTACAAGTCATTGGAGAATTAAAAGAGCTTTTGCTTAAATGGTACTTAAGAACAAGTGATAATCCTGATTGGAGAAGAGAGAGACTCATCTAATTCTCATTTTTTAAAGTAGAGTCTGAGCAAACAACTTGATTTTATCTTTAATAATTTTCTCAGAGGTCATTCGTTTGTCTCCTACATCTAAATCTATGAGCAACATGGGAATACCAACCTCATCTCGTAATGCTTCTCTCAAAATTTGTGGCACGCTTCCGAATTGTTTACACCCTAAATGAGATGTAAATACATAACAATCAGCAGAAAAATCTTTCGCTAATTGCACGCATTGATCAATGAAGGGATAATAAAATTCTGCGGATTGTTTTACCATTGGAGCTTCCATCGTTTTTCTTCCCATCCCATAAAGTAAATCCTCCACTGTTGAATTTATGTTAATGGGATCAGCAAAATTATAATTAAAGATATCAAACAAAATGCTCATTCCAATTTCTCGATCCAACCACTCACAGATAGATAAATCGAAAAAGATTATCATATAAGGCCAAATACTCCTAATCTTCTCTTCTCCAGCATGATGTTCTCTTGACTTATACCTTTTTTTCGCAATCTCTAACATTTCATCATAAAATTTGATTTTTTCCGATCGTCCAGATAAATAGATTGCTGCTGCTGCTGCCATAGCATTAAACATATTTTCTACTGGACATGGTGTTGCTTTTTTCAGTTCAAATATCTCTAATTGGGTTTTAGTGACTTGATTTTCAATTTCGATTGCCTTTTTTAACTTTTCATAGTCAGGCTCTTGACCGATTACTTTACCTAATTCCTCTAATCCTAGTTTAATTTGATTCCCAAGATAAAGATAGCTTTTCTCTTCTTTCAAGAAAGGTAAATCAGGCGTGATAACAGGGATTTTTTTGTGATACTGAAAAAAAGGATAAGAAGCATACGTGTTATCACAAGGAGCTGTTGGAGTGATGATAGCATCAAACAGAAATAAATCATCTAATGTCATTCCCATGGTTCCTTTTTGAGAGGAACACGTATGAAAGGGATGCCCCCAATGAGTTATCAAATCATAATATGGTTCTGAACCGTCGGGGAGCAGAGCAGATAATAAATATGAAGTGGCTTCAATACACACGGGAACACAATCGAAAGCATAAAGAAATTCAGTAGGAAATGCGAAATGATGTCCAATTATAGGTAATCCCTCTTCTGAACTGGTAATGAACTCATTCATAACTGATCTTATATGTTTTAATCCTAGTCTTAGAGAGGGGATCCCATAATCTGGTAAGATCTCCTCGATTAATTCCTGCGTTCCATTTATAGCTTCGCATAACATTTGATAAGGAATTATCCTACTTTTCAGTTTTTTACTCATTTTTTACCCTTTTTATAATAATGTTTGAGTAAATATCGAAATTTTTTCTTTAAATGTTTTTAAAGACGTCATTCTAGCATCTCCAACATCAAATTCAATTATCAACATCGGGATTCCGAGTTCCTCCAGTAATGCTTCACGTAATATATGAGGGCCTGAGCCAAATTGCTTACATGCAAGACTTTGAGTATAAATAAAGCAATCAGCTCTATAATCTTTTGCCATTTGAATACAGTCATCTATGAAGGGATAATAAAATTCGGCAGATTGTTTTACCATTGGAAAACTCATTGCTTTTCGTGCCATCCCTAAAAAGAGTTCGTCCAACTCAGAATTTACGTCAATCTCTTCAAAAAAGTTATAGTTGAAAATATCCATGAGAATGCTCATTCCTGAATTCCGATCTAACCATTCACAGAGAGAAATGTCAAAGAAAGTAAGCATGTAGGGCCAAATACTTCTAACTTGCTCTTCACCTCCATAATGAACTTTATTTTGATATCGTCTTTTAGCAAGTTTTAACATATCTTTATAATAGCAGAGATTTTCATCAGTTCCAGATGTAAAAATGGTTAAAGCTGCAGATACAGGATTAAACATGTTTTCAATCGGACTAGGTGTTGCCTTGATTAGATCAAATATTTCAAGTTTTTTTCTTAAAACTTCATTTTCTATATTAATATGTATCTTTAACTTTTCAAAATCAGGAACTTGGCCAATAATTTTACCTAATTTGAATAATGCATTCTTAATCTCATCAGCGTAATATTTTAGTCCTTTTTCCTCAAATGAGAAGGGCATATCTGCAATGATTAAGGGTACCTTTTTCTCATACTTCCACCAAGGATAACTAGCGCACGTGCTATCACATGGACTTGTGGGAGTAATAATTGCATCAAATCGAAACAAATCATCAAGAGTCATTCCCATTGCACCCTTTTGGCTCGAACACGTATGAAAAGGATGTCCCCAGTTCCCAATCAGATCATAATACTTTTCGACTCCCCCTAATAATAACGCTCCGAGGAAGTAAGAAGAACCTTCAATGCAAACGGGTACACAATCAAAACAAGATAAAAATTCAGCTGGAAAAGCAAAATTATATCCTACCACGGGAAGTCCAATTCTTGCTTTTTCTATTTGACCAGCAAGAACCTTTCCTATATACCTTAATCCAATTCTTAGTGAAGGAATCCCATTATTTGGTAATATCCTCTCAACCAATTCCTGAGTTGTTGAAATAGATTTTAACAACATTTTATAGGGAATTATTCTGTTTTCTAAATTTTGAGAATTCATAATTAGGTTTACCAATTACTTGATCATTTCGATAAATGCTTCAATTCTAGTTTGTAATCTAGTGGTATCAGCTTGATAGGATTCTCGGTCTATATTAAGAACAGGAATGTTAAGATCCTTTAGTTCATGGGTAAAAAGCATGTTATCACATCCATGCAAATCACAGTTATTAATTCTCTGGAGGATGACACCGTCGATTTTTGCCCTTTCGATCTCTTCTTTCAAAAAATTTAAGCGGTTGTCATGATCATCCATCATTCTGGGACACGAAATCCGATAATATACTCGTTTTACGATATTTTCGAGGGGGCTTAATGAATTGTCATAAGCAGGGTTATCGTGAAAGTTTCGCGTTCCAAAACATATGAAATCTGAACCGATGAAAGCGCCTGAATTTTCAATGAGCTCCAAGAAATCGACATTATCCACCACACTTCCAACGAGCATGATTCTTTTTTTTAGTTTGACATCGAAACCCGACTTCTCTTCTAAATAGGCTAAAATCCTTTGTAACTCTGAGTTAGCATGTTCTTTCGGGATAGAACTATTTGCCATTGAAATCTGCAATGCTTCTTTACCCGTGATTTTGGGAGATGATTGAATTCGTCGTTCATGAAGCTTGTTAAGAAGGGTTCGATTTTTGGTGTAA
>CAZWEM010000032.1:0-51969 GCA_964632315.1 uncultured archaeon | reverse complement strand
ATTCGATGAAAAATTATGGATTTTTAGCTTCTATTATTCTTTAACAAGTTTTTTATTAGGTTGAATGATAATAAAATCTTTTAATCATGTTCATTATCCTAAATTCAATTAGCAAAAAGAATAGGAACACCAAAAAATTTATAGAGATCGAGATTATATATATAATAGATTCTTTTACTTAAGTGAAGGTAATAATCATGGCAACAGAAAAGGAAAATATCATAGAAATGATAAAAACACTTCCTAATGATGTAAGCATGGAAGATATAATTGAAGCAATATATGTAAGACAAAAAATCCAGAAGGGTTTGAAAGATTCTGAAGAAGGAAGATTATTCACCCATGAAGAAGCGAAAGAGCGGTTAGCAAAATGGTTGAAATAAAATGGACCGACAATGCTCTTGTAGATTTAGATGATAATGCAAGTTATATCTCAAAAGATTCCCCAAACTATGCTCACATTTTAGTAAAACAAATTTATGAAATGGTCAGTCATTTAGAAGAATTCCCTAAATTTGGGAGAAAAGTTCCAGAATATAATGATCCTAATCTGAGAGAAATCCTCTATAAAAATTATCGCATTATATATTTAATTAAATCCGAACATTTGGAAATAATATCTATTAGTCATGGAAGCCGACTTTTAAAACTTTAATTTAGAATATTCACATGATATTTCGGGAGGGGGCACCACGGGGGAGGGAGGTAAAATTGAATAGAGAAGTATTTTAAGATTCTAAAATAAATTTGTTAAAAGAAAAAAGAAGATTATTCTATATCAATATCAAAATCCGCCATTACATTTGGATAAGCATTCAGCAGTATTTCACAATCCCAATGCCCTCCATGATGATATAAGGTATCTAAAAATAATTTTTGATCGCTTTTGGAAATGCCCATTTCTGTTAAGATCTCCCTTGAAAAATCTAGATTAGTTTGACAATTACCCACCACTTTATCCAATTTTTGAAAGAATTCAAGCACTTGTTCTTTTAATAATGGATATCTAAGTTTCCAATTCAGAGGAGCCCAATCTTTATAATTCTCTTCAAAACATTTAAGACAATACCACTTGTCAAATCTTTTATAGTATATTCGATCACCTTCAATAGTATTACATAATCCACATCTTAAAATTGATTTATGATACATATCATCTAATTGATTGTTTATTTTTCGAAGATTCTTAATCTCGATTCTCATTTGGGCTTTAATTTGATCATCTTTCTGATCTCTGTGCACAAGTTAGGCATGAGGTCTACTGATGTGGCATATTCTTGTCCCGTGAAGAATCCCACCAGTCCTGAAATTGTGCCTTCAATACCAGCAACGGCTCCGGCACCCCAGTTCCAAATATTGAGAAAATTCGCCATGTTGGGAGGGGTTGCTAACACTTGAGCAGTATAAAGATTTCCCGGCTCACCACCCGAGACTTCGGCATAATATCCTCCAGGATAACCATATATAAATGTTTTCTTCATCCCTTTAAAAGTGATAAAAAAAATTCGTTAAATTGCGAATAATCTATTTTAATCAAGTTTTTAGAGAGAGATAAGTAAAATTAGTCTAACTCTTATGATTTGCCGAGAATAAGGTATAAATATGATGAAATAATGTTCGATTATCATTTATAACAACATTGAAAATATTCAACCCCTACATTCAAAAAGAAAATGGAGGAGATAACGTATAATTTTCTTGGATATAATTGTTGATCATTTAAGCTGTGAAATACTAAACGAAAGTATGATTCTCAACAAATTATTTTTTTCAGCGAACACAAGGAGTAAAACCTAGTCTTTAAAGGAAACTAAAAAATTATTTTCTGAAACATTATCAAATATTACCACAAAGTAGTCTTCAAATTTATTTTTTATAGTTTCTAGTGTAGAGGTGATACGTAATTGATTGTAAACCATAGACCTAATCATGATTTTCTTTTTCATATTACTTGGTTGACTTAATTCCTTACCCCAAATAGCATAATACAAGATCTGGTCAGATTATGCTGCATATTTGTTATTCCTATTAAGAATCGAAAGCGTTTGGTAATTTATGGTGGGAAGATTAAGAGGTATAATCAATTATTTGATAAATAAAATATAAAGCGGGTGAAAGTTAAGCCCAAAAATGTTCAATTTATATTATCTTTTATTGATGACACCGTGATGGTCCAGAGGAATTAAGATTTATAGAAAGAATAAAAGGAAATAAGGCGAAGCAATTAATGGTTTTTTAATTTTTTCAAGATTTTATATAAAAGGTAAACCAGATTAAATGGGAAACATATTATATAGGTTCTTATTTATTATAAATTAGTATAAATTGATTTATATACAAGAGGTTTGATTTTTGAGTGATTTAGAAGGCTTAACCAGAAGGTTGATGGAAAAGGGTTTTTCTGAGGAAGAAATTATAGGACGCCTTGTTAATGAATATAAAATTTTTAAAGACATTGAACAAGAGTCTGCAACCTTGCTTGCAGAAGCTATTTATGAAGAATGTAAAAATAGTGAAGTAAAGGATGTTTTGGATCCTTTTATGAGATATGTCTTAGATGTTAATAAAGCTAATGTGACTATTGGAAAACAAGGAGTTGGTTGTAGGGGATCAGGAGACTTTTTTGTTCATAAACTCATTGCAAAATTATCTGAAACTGAGAAGAAAGCATATTTATCACCAAGTTCCTTGGATGATGCTGGTGCTGTTAGATTGAGTGATATTGAAGGATTTAAAGGGAAAGATGATTTAATCATTGTATCCAAAATGGAAGGAATTCACAGTCGCTTAAGTGATTTTCCATTCTTGTGTGGGTTTCACGTAAATTCACAATATATGTTAGCGTGAAGCGTATCGAGAGCCGCACTAAGGGATCTTTATGTTAAAGGTTCTATTCCTATTTCTATAATGATTGATGCACATTTAGGAGATGATGCAGACGTTGGAAAATTATTTGACTTTATGGCGGGTGTATCAACAATCTCAGAGTTGGCTCAAGTTCCTATAACTGCTGGGTCAACTTTAAGGATTGGAGGAGATATGGTCATTGGGGATCGATTTGTTGGAGGGCTCGCAGCAATAGGTATAGCTTCAAAAAGCATCCTGGCTAGAAGGAATATTCAACCAGGTGATAGAATTCTCATGACTGAGGGCACTGGAGGAGGTACTATCACTACAACAGCTATTTATTCAGGAAATCATGAGATACTCAAGGAGACTTTAAACATTAAGTTCTTGGAAGCAGCAAAAATAATACTAAATTCTACTTATCTTTCTGAAATCCGAGCAATGTGCGATGTCACTAACGGGGGTTTAAGAGGAGACCTTTATGAAATAAATTATGAAGCAGAATGTGGTGTTACGATTTATGAAGAAAAAGTAAGAGCATTAGTCAACAAGAAAGTATTAAATTTATTAGAATCGGTAAATGTCGATTATCTGGGAGTATCACTTGATGCATTATTGATATATTGTTCCCAGGAGGTCGTCGATGATATCATTCAAGATCTCGCACAAAATCAGATTGAATGTGCTGAGATTGGATATGTGGATGATTCAAAGACAGTTTCAATGATTTCTCAAGATGAGAAGCAAAATGTTTTGCCACGTTTTAGAGAATCTGCTTATACAAAAATTAAACAAGAAATAGGGGAAGAGATTCCTGAAGATATCAAAAAAATGGAAAGAAGGCTAGAGGAAGCTGCTAGTCAAGCTATTGGAAAAAAAAATAGAATTATTGATTATATTAATAATAATTAGTATTCAATTGAATATCGTATTGAGTCAACCAGACAAAAATCTCTCTAAATCTATTTCGTCTAAGATAGAAACAAAATTCTTCAGTAAAAAGTCAGCAAAACTCTATTCTATACAAGTTCCAAAACTTTTATTAAAGAATAAAAAATTCTTTTGAAAATTTGGCAAAAAAAATCAAACCAATTCTTAACTAAGAAAATTTAAAGCCTTTATTTAATAATAGATTCGAATTAAATTATTTAAATAGAGTTTTTTATAATCAAAAACGATGTGATTAAAAATTAGTCAGATTCAAATTACATTGCCTAATGACCCCGAAGACTATATCCAAGCAATAGTAGATGTTTTGAAGAATGAATTAAAGATCAAGAATATTATGTTAATAAAAGGGATTGATAATTCGCTCATTATAATTAGGAGTAATAGAATGATGGTACCGGAAATAGTTAAGAGTCTTAATAAGAGTGGAGTCGGAACAATTCATGGAATAATTGATATTTTATCGCTTAAAGCATCAATTCCAGAAATCACTTTAAATGAAGAAGAACAGGAAAAAAGAAAGAAAATAGTTACGCAAAGAGTTACTATTGAGGAGATTAAGAAAAATTTAGAAGACACTTCGACATTTAGCCTAGATTTTTTTACTTTTATATTATTATCAGCCTTAGTTGCCGGAGTTGGATTAATCTTAAATTCTGCAATTATCCTTATTGCTTCTATGATTTTATCTCCACTAATGAGTCCGATATTGGGAGTATCTTTCGGCATAGCAAGCAAGGAATTCAAAATGGTAAAGATTGGAATTTTAGAACAATTCTTAGGTTTAATTATTTCAATTGGTACTGGTATGCTAATAGGTGTATTAGGGTTAGTGTTTCTAAATCCCCCAAGTATTACAGCACAAATGATGGCGAGAGGATATCCTAATTTATTTGATTTAGTTGTAGCAATTTGTGCGGGCATTGCAGTTGGAATAGGAATTACTGGCAGTATCAAAACCTCATTAATTGGAGTAGCCATTGCTGTTGCGTTAATGCCTCCTGCTGTGAACATAGGTCTTGCAATCATTTATAATAACCCCTTGCTTTCTTTAGGAAGTTTTATTCTTTTGGCCATGAATATAATCGCTATTAATATTTGCGCATTGATTGTATTTAAGCTAAAGAAGATAACGGGTACACGCAAAGCTTATATCTTTTGGGAAGGAACTAAAGAGTTGTCTGATTAAATGAATCAGAATATAGAGGATTGTTAAATTTTTCAATTGACACCCAAAACGTTAGTCAAGACGTTCAAAATAGGAAGGAAAAGGTAGAAATGGTGTAATTCAGAAACTGTGGAACTGTCTACAATTGAGATGTGATATTCATGTAAAAATTTCATTAAGTGAACCAGACCGAAATCCTTCTAAATCGATTGTGATATAATTAAATCCCAACTCTTTAAAAAAAGAAATAATTGCATCTAAATCTCCATTTAAAAATCTTTTAATCTCATCATGTAATACTTCAATACGTGCTAGTGACCCCTCGTGAATCCTTACTCTTAATTGTTTAAATCCATATTGATCTTTTAGATATTTTTCAGCCCTTTGTACCATATTCAACTTTTCTCTTGAAATCTCCTGATCATATGGCACTCGTGAAGCAAAACACGCACCCGAGGGTTTAGATTCAGTTTCAAGAGCAAAAAATCTGCTGAGTTCCCTTATGTCATTTTTTGTAACTTTAGCTTCCAAATAAGGAGATGTAATCTTAAGTTCTTTTAAAGCTTTTAATCCGGGTCTATAGTCACCCAAATCATCCATATTAGACCCTTCAATTATTAAATCATAATTACGTGCGCTTTTTATTTCTCGAATTTTGGTAAATATTTCTTTCTTACAAATATAACATCGGTTCGGAGGATTAGTTGTAAATAGTTGATTACTCAATGGATCTGCTTCTATCAATTCGTGATTTATATCGTGTGTTTTAGCAAATGAAGTAGCTTCATTTATTTCTTCCTCTGAGTACAAAACAGAATTCACGGTGATAAGTAAAACCTTCTGTGCATATTTTTTAGACAAAAATGCTAAGAGACTACTATCAATTCCACCAGAAAAAGCAACGATTACAGATCTATCTTTTAAAATTTCTTTTAAAATCTGGAGTTTATTATTGAGGCTATTAGTTAAGGTCATATCTAGGATAATTAAATAACTTCTTCAATTTTAAGATTTACTCGATTAAAATAAAACTACATAAATAAAAGAACTTAAAAAAAATATAAAAAAGAAAATGTAAAATAATTAGATTTTGTATTTTTCGATCTTGATAATTTTATAGATGTCTTCTATAGTTGTTAGGCATACGATAACAATTATTACAGTCATGATTACTCTATATGGTTCGTAAAACTCTACTGGGATTCCAACTTGTATCCATGGGGTTGAAAACCATGGAAAAATCTCTGGACGATTCATTAGAATTATCAATAATGGAATCACCGCTAATTTTGCCGCGATTGTGAATCCATGTATAACTTGGTGAGTCGTTGGCTTATGATTGCCTATTATTCCTCTTGAAATGTCAAGTGAACCTTGAATTGTTATTATAGCACCGAAAAATCTTAATAAGATTGAGAAATCTGGGATTAAGATGTTAGGATCGAATGGTTGGAGTAAGAAAATGATTCCAAATATCAATCCAATACATCCACCAATTATTTCTCCAACTGGTTTTATAAATGGTTTTATCGGTTTCCCTTCAACTTCAGAATACGGTAATCCTTCTGCGGCTGCTTTCTTTACTAATTCTTTCTTCATTCTTTGCTCTTTTTTTGATTTGAAATCTTCTGGGAAATACCCTTCCATGGATAATGCAGCAAAGATTATGGTAATTATGGCGAATGCAGTAAGAATACCTACTTGTATCCCTTCTACAATACTTGCTATCATTGTTTCCAAAGAGGTTATTTCTGTAAAGTAACTTACTACGGAACCAAATACAGTCAACGCAATAATTACAACAAACACAATTCCAAGTACTCTAGTATAAAGCGGCCACATCTCTTTTGTAATGAATACTTTCGGTTCTCCTCTCCGTTTATATTCTTTAGCAATAGCTTGAGGACTACCCATGAAGCTTATAGCCTTTTGTACGGACATTTCATTCGCTTGATTTGTTTCAGATAACTCCTTGGCTTTTTGCCAAATATGTTCAGACAAGTCAGCAAGGATTTCTTTGTGCTCCTTTTTATCCTTTAGCCAATCTGGTAATGCTTTCTTAACTTTTTTCAAATATTCATTAACAATATCATCTAACACTTGTTCATTCATTTTTAATACCTCTTGATTTGAGTTCATCTTCTAAATGATGCCCACATGCATCACAAAATTTTTGGACGCCACTTGAAAGATCAATTTTATTCGCACACATTGGGCAAAATATGTATCGATCTGATTGCAAATCCACTTTCACGTCAAATAGCGATCCGATTGCTTCTGTTAACTTGGAATAAAATCCTGCTAAATAGTTAAACACTTTTTTTCCATATTTCGTTAAGCTATAATACTTACGCCTACGTCCTCCTTTTTCCCTATAAGATTTAATAATGCCGTCTCGCTGTAAGTTCCTTAGAAGAGGATATAAAGTCCCTTCTTCTATGATAAGCATTTGATTTGTCCGTTCCTCAAGATCTTTCGAAATTTGATATCCATAGACTCCTTGTTCTCCATATTCATTAATAATGGATAGAACACAAACTGATGATAATCCCCGATTAATTTCAGATTCAACCTTAGCAGCATATTCTTGAAACTCAGGATCCATTCCTTTTACACGTTTTATCATGTGTTATACACCTTTTTTTATAGTATTTTTCCAATACTATTCTATGTATAGTATTAAATACATACTATTTAAATCTTTGGATTCAAAGATTATGTTTATGAAGCCTAAGAGGGAGAAATCAAATGTAGATTGAATTGAGTGTTTTTTAAATTATTTATTAACTCTGTTTTTTAATTTGTCTGAGAGTAAAAATAGCTGCGGGTATAAGCCAAATTTGAAAAGAAAACAACATCATCCACTCTAAGTAAGGCCTTGTTAACATAGGAGGAGGGTTAAAATAGAAATAACCAGTAAGAAATGGACCAAATATCATATAGAATCCTAAATATCGAGGACAAATAACTTTATTGAGAACAATAGCAATTCCCACAAACATAGAGCCAAAGATTAAGCCTATGAAAACTAAAACAGAAAAATAAAAGTGTAGATTAAATTGTGTGGTTCTATCTTCACTAAAAATTCCGATTCCGAACATCCCAACTGATCCAATAAGAAGTAAAATTAGTCCGAAAAAGGCATTTATATATATGATAGTGTGAAATATTCTTCGCATAGATCTTTCTTGTGAATTGAAAACTATGAATTTGGCATCCTTGGTCAAATTTTTATAATTATAGAGAAAAGCAGGTATGGTTAAAACAGAAACAATCATCAAAATTACATTAAACAAAAACGGGATGGGAGTGTACTTAAAAGACCCTAAATCACTAATGAAGTTATTCCAAATGGTGTATCCTTGAGATCCATAAATCATCGCAATAATAACACATAGAGATAAACCGGGTATAAACAATATTAAGCTTATAATAATAGAAGGTTTAACCACATCTGGTCTAGTCAACCAGTCGTAGGGTTTCACCATAATTTTAAAGACACGATTTTGAATAATATTATCCCGCCTGTTCAAATTCTTTATTTTTTAAATAGTCTAAATAGTTTCTTTCTTTTTCTTCATGAATCTCCATTATCTCTTCCTTTTGAGAAAGCCATTTTGGACCGTCTAATTTATAATAGAACATTACTAAAGCCCCAAATATCAAGAAGATCGAAGGAATTAGGGCGAATCCAATCATAATTCCTAATTGAGCATTAAAAGTTTGAATTGACTGTTTTTCGATAAATCCAAAATTATTTATAATGAATAAAAACATCCAATTGGCAAGGGAGATTGCTGGTTTAGTGAATAGAGCATTTATACCTGAATATGTGGTTTCTCTTCGCTTTCCTGTCCTTATTTCGTCATAATCCACAATATCGGCTATAACTACTTGATTGGAAAGCATATATCCAGAAATACCGATTCCTATAAGAATAAATCCAATTATAGCTAAATCTAATGTCCATCCAATGAAAAATATTAACAAAAAACTAAGTCCAGTCATAAGTAATGAAGAGATAAATGTTTTTTTCACTCCATACTTCCCTATAAATTTGTTAAATAAAAATATAAATCCAAAGATCATCACAAACACTAAAATTAAAGGTAGAGTGTTTAGAAATCCCGTTAATGCTAATACATAATCTACATAGTAGAAGATGGCTGTAGTAAGTATTGTTTGAGCGATTGTGAAAGAAAAATTAGCAACTTCAAATACCACAAATGGCTTATTTTTGAGTGTCTCTATTACCCCCTTTATAACCGGTAAAGTATCCTCAAGCTGAGTATATTTATTTTCTTTTAAATAGAAACTGCTCACGAATAAAACAAGGCTAGAAATTATAGCAATTAGGATCATTACAAAAAGAAATACACTTGGATTAAACGTTGATTCATTACCCGTTAATAAAGTGATTGATATAATAAAAGAAAGCATAATTGATATTGATGAAAGTATTGAACTATAGATTAGTAAGTTCGATCTTTGTTTTGCAGATATGGCCATTTCTGCGGGTAAAGTGTAATTAATCAATCCTAGTATGGTGAATAATGTGTCAAAAACGAATAATACAACGATTAAGTTAAAATACAAAGCTAATTGGTTAGTTAAGCTGACAAAAGGAATCCAACAAAAAATAAACGCTAAACCATATAATGGTGCTCCGAAACGTATATATGGGATCCTTCTTCCATATTTTTCCGATTTCGTATGATCTTCAATAAATCCAAATATTGGATCGTTTATTGCATTCCATATCGAAAATATGAGCCATGCAAATCCAGTAAGTTCAGTACTTAATCCCAATATGGCATTATAAAAAAAAGTAATGGCAGAAAATGTAATTTGAGAGGGTAAACTAATACCAGCTCCTAAACCACCATATGCAAGTTTCGATTTTAAAGACAATTTTTTTTTAAAGTTCATTTTTAAAAGCCTATATCTAAATATGCGATTTTAGTAAAAAATATAGATAAAAAATAGAAAGAAAAAAAATAAATAAAGATTTAATATTCTTTTTTAATCTTCTGGAGTTTGCTTACTTTATAGAATTTGTCAATTATATCTATTATTTGACCAATTACGATCAATATAAGAACCCAGAAATATATGGTGTAAGCAACCGTTCCTACAGTAAGGTCAGTAACATATCCTCCCGTAATTAATGATATGGGGAAAATTTGAGGATTATTCAATAGATAGAGGAACATTGGAATATAGGCAATGTTATAAATCGCTAAAATTATGAGCATTACTTGTTGCCCAGTATGATTTCTCACCCCAATTGCAAGACGTATAAGACTGAATAACCCACTAATGAAAATCAATAGACCGAATAGCTTCAACCAATCAAGGAAAATAGGATCAAAAATCACACCAGCTAAATCTATGAATGGTTGTATTATTAAGAATAATCCAAAAATTATCCCTGCAGTAGCTCCAAATACTAAATCCCCGACACTTACGGGTTCTTTCTTTTTAAGTTTTTTAATTGCTTTAGCTTCTTCAGCTTTCAATTTTGCAAGTTCTTTTGCTTCAGATATTTTCTTTTTTGCTTCTGAAATTTTTTCTCTTGCTTTCAGAGTTGCTTCGGCCATCTTGGATTCCCGAATAATTCTAGCTTCCGTTGCCATTTCTGCTCTGGTAGCTTTTGCTTCTGAGAGTCTTTGTTCACGTAGGATTCGAGCTTCCTCAAGTTTTTGCTGGGTATACAACCTGTTTTCTTCCATTTGCTCCTCTGAAAGGTTAAATGGAAAGATTAATGCTAATCTTCGAGGAATTGTTCCAAAGTCTTCTGGGAGGAAACCTTCCATCGAAAAATATACAAACACAATTGTAATTACAACAGCTGCAATTAAGCATCCAATCCAAATCCCTCCAAACATGCTACCTAATGCTTCCCATATAGAAATAGAAGGGACAATTATGGCAGCTACAAATTTAAAGACAGCGATTATAATATTGATGAGGATAATTATTCCTAAAAAGACAAACAGGGTTCTTAGATAAAACTCAAACAATTCTTGGGTTAAATAAAATTTAGGTGTACCTCGATTTTTATAAGGTCTTGCTATACTTTCTGGGCTACCCATTTGTTCTATGGCTTTTTGAATATCTGAATCAGAAGGTTCATTCCCGCCAGCAATGATTTGAGCTTGATTCATGATTTGAAATTCTAAATCATCCAAAATCTTCTTTACTTCATCAGATCTCCACTTAAGCCACTCGGGTAATTTTTTACGTACTAGATTTAAATAGGTTTTTATTTGAGTGTTTTCTGTTATACTCATTTTTTTCAACTTTCCTAAGCAATTTATTTAGTTAAATTAATTCTCAATTAGATATAAAAAAAATGGAGTCCGTTTTTTCATGAGATTAATCAGAATGCTTAAATTTGAAGAGAATACAATATAATGTAAATATGGATATGGATGAAGCGAGAAAAAAGGAAAATAACATTAGAAGGAAATATGGAATCCATTTAACTTCAAAGGAACTCTTTAAAATATATATTTTCCCAGAAATCAAAGATAAACTAAATAAATTTATTTGGGTCGATTTATTCGCTGGTGAAGGTAATTTAATTTTACCAATATTAAGATCGATCAAAGAAGATCAAAAGATTGAATTTTTTGAGAAGCATATTTACCTTTTTGATGTTCAAGAAGAAATGGTCAAGCGTAGCATCTATAATGCTGGTTTATATGGTATACCTGAGAAAGTTGCAGAAAAAAATATTTTGCTACGTGATAACCTTCTCAATTTTCCTTCATTTTTATTAACAAAACGTTTTCCAATTTACCACATAACAAATCCTCCATATCTATACCTCGGTTATATCAAGAAACATGTAGAAACAAAATCATACTTTAAATATTTTAAGGATGAAAATGAAGGTTATCAAGATCTTTACCAAATCGCGATGATGAATGATTTGAGGAATGAAGTGGAGAATCTAATTTATATTATCCCCTCTAACTTTCTTTTTGGATCTTCTGTTTCAAATAAGTTCCGTCTTGATTTTCTGAAATATTATCAGATTTTAAAGGTAATTGTTTTTGAACTCAAAGTCTTCGAATTTACAGGAACCAATATCTGCGTTGGTCATTTTATTAGAAAAAAATTTCCTCGTCAAGAAGTACAAATTTTTAATGGAATAAAATTAAAGAAAAAAGATCTAGTTGTTGAAAGGGAGTATAAATTAAAACCCAAGTATAAATATCGCTCTGGTTCTGAATTCAATGAATTTATTGAGAAGTATAGAAGAAAAAAAGCATTAGAAGTTAATTTTTACCTTAAAAAAGAGGACATTGTAAGGAATCACGGTGAATTTATACTTAATGTAATTGATGCAAATGAGTACAATAATAACAGTTATACTCGAACCACTATACAAGTTAACAATGCTTTAGCCTCCAAAGTAAAATCCAACTTCTTATATGTTAGGACTGTCGATACAGGATCTGATGATGGAAAAGCAGGTTTAGGGATAATAATGGAAGACTTTTTAGTTGAGGGCATATTAGTTTCAGGAAATACTTATCGTACTCATCCTATTCAGATATTTTTAACACCTCAACTTCCTGCTAATATCCTTAAAGTGCTGAAAAATTACGTTAACTTAATGTTAAATTACTACAGGAAAAAATTAGATAGTGAATTTTTGACCACCTATAAATATTCAAATGCTAGTTATACGAGAAAATACTTAGGATTAATTCAAATCAAAGGTATTATTCAAACATTTCCTTATGATCTCTCAAACGAGGCATATACTAAACTTAAAAGCCTTATACAAGAAGCAAAAGAGGAAGAAATACTTGAAATATTGAAATCAATATAAATTTCATATGCTAGCCATAAGAAATGTGAGTAAGCCTAAAAATGCTCCAATTTTAAGCAATAAGCTAATAATTCGAAAATCTTTTTTATCAAGATTTGATCGAATCATAAGAAAAATACTTGAAGCAACTATCAAGATTCCTAATATCATAAAAATGAAATAGAGAAATGGATTTATTAAGTTTGAGAAGAAAGAAAAAACATAAAATACTATCGCAATTGTTGCAAAAATTATTGCGAAATTGGTTGATTTTTTAATGCCTATACGAATTGCTAATGTTTTAACACCCTCTTTTTTGTCTCCTTCTATATCTTCACAACCTTTAATCACTTCACGTGATAGGAGTAAAAAGAAAGATGTTAAGAAAAATGAAAATATATAAATTGGGACATAGGACCTATTCAGTAAAGCACCATAGATCATCCCAATTGAAAAGGAGATACTTACAATAATATTTCCTAAAAATCCACTCCTTTTACCCCATTTTGCATATAGTAATCCCATTAAACCAAAAATGACAGCAATGATAACAATGAAAAAACTTAAGTTAAAAATTAGAACGTTAAAAATACTTATTGCAATTCCTATCGATATATAAATGATGTACAATAGTTTTGCTTGAGTTAAAGTGATTGAGCCTCTTGGGATGGGACGTTGAGGTCTATTAATTTTATCAATTTCATAATCATAATAATCATTTATGACCATTCCAGCACCAGCGAGAAAAAAGTAAGTTAAAACTCCAAGAATTATATTTATTAAAAGGATATTGAACGGAATATCTGTTCTTGTATTTAATAATCCAATTAAAATCGTTAACGCACCCATAAGACAATTAATAGGGCGTAATATTTCAATCGAATCCTTCAAATTCATAATAAAATCAACAAGGTATTATTTTAGACAATATTCTTTTTTACAGTCTATTCCCGTCTCTTTTATTACATCAATAATAGCTTTTAAAGATGCACCTTTATCTTTCAATATCTTATTTTCCAAAAAAGATCCCATAACAATAATATCAGCTCCAGCCTTAACGAATTCATGAGCACTCTCCTTTGAATTTACTCCTCCGCCAGCAATCACTGGTATGTTTACAAAATTAGAACATAATTTAATAGTTTCACATGGGATGCATTCACTGCCAGATCCTGCTTCTAAATAAATTAGTTTATAACCAATCATTTCAGCAGCTAAAGAATATGCTGCTGTTAACTTAGGTTTTGTTCTTGGTAATAGTTTCGCCTTTCCAATCCATCCAGCGGTTGCACCAGGTTCTATAATAAGATAACCTGTAGAAATTGGTTCCAACCCAGCCATTTTTACTGTATAACTTGCTAATGCTTGTTGCCCTATGATAAAATAAGGATCCTCTGAATTTAACAATGACATGAATAAAATAGCATCGGCTTCTCTGGACACATTAGAAATTCCACCAGGAAAGATAATTACAGGGATTTCAACTTTTTCTTTAATGGCTATTATAGTTTCGTCTACAAATCTTTGATCAAAAACGGTACTTCCTCCAATTAATATCGCATCAGAACCCGCTTGTTCTGCATACCTTGCCATCTTTGCTGCAGCTTTTGTGTTTTGTTTGATTGGATCTGGATCAATGAGAGAGAATTGTAGTGCTCCTTCTTGATTAATCTTATTTATGATATACTCATAGGTACTTTTAGATTTAATCGGTTTATTGACCAAAATATCTACCATTCTGTATTCACTTGAATATAATTAAATTACTTTTTGCTCTTTATTAACATTTTTTCTACTTTATCATAAACTTGGATAACGTTATGTTGCCATTTTTGAAAATCATTAATATCGGAGGGAAACTTTTTATATAAAGTAGAAATTTCTTTCATTCTAATTCTAAGATAATTTAAATCTAATAATAATTGTGGGTTTGATATCCCTTTAAATGCTTTAATTGTCATATCAAATAAGGATAAATTTAGATTTCCTGTTGAAGAAATTTCTAAAATTTCATTTCCAGTCAATAGGTCTTGTCCTAATCCAAAATCAAGCTCGCTATTATCAAGAACCTGGAGTACTCGCCTTAATAAATCTAAAGAAGCAAACTCTGCTCCAAATGTTGTCATAACAAATACGTTATATGACCATAATGTATTAATAGAATAATCATCTGTCTCAATTGCCTTTTGAGCTACATCAGCAGCATAAAATCCCCCTCTCATTGAAGGATCTATTCCACCTCCATGTAAAGGATTAACTTGACAAGCTGCATCCCCAACAAACATTATTCCATTATCCGCACATGACCAGAGAGGCCTTCTTACAGGCACGACTCCACCTCCTGAAGATAATATTTTATAATTCGGAGTAGTTACAAATTCATTGAATACATTTTTTTGGTAAAAATTTTTAACTTTTCCTTTATAATTCATAAAAACTCCTAATCCGATATTAAAAGATTGTTCATTTCTCGGAAAATACCAAATATAACCTCCCGGAGCTCTTTCTTTATCCAAAATTATCGTGATATACTCAGGATCTTGCACTTTTTGATCTTTCTGGGGAAAAGACACTATTTCTCGATAACATAATATGCTATCTTCTTTAGGAATTTCTTTTTCAATAATTGGGCTATTTATTGTTTTTCTCAATGGAGTATAGAAACCAGAAGCATCGACAATTAATTTTGCTGAAAGTTCCTTCTTTTCTCCATTTGCTAATCTAACTTTAATACCTGAAACATTTTTTTTATTATAAATGAGATTTAAGGCGATAGTACTATCTAAAAAAGTATCAACTCCATGATCAAGAGCTTCATTTAATAATCGCTGACCGAATTCAATTCGATTTACTATGTATCCTGCTTGTTTTGGATCCAATAAATTTATGCATTTCTTTAGATTAGGAGAATATACTTTTGCACCTTTGATATGACAAGATAATTCTTCATTAACAGGAGGATTTATGTGAAGAAAATCAAAAATCTCTGTACCAACAGCATCACCACAGATTTTATTTCCCACCTTCTCTCTTGGTTTCCTTTCAACTAAACAAACGCTTAACCCATTTTTTGCTGCAAATCGGGCTGCTGTAGTTCCCCCTGTACCTGCACCTACAACAATTAAATCATAAATTTTGTCTAATTCTCCCATATTGGTCATCAGAGTCGTGATTTTTTAAATTAAATCATTAATTAAATAAAAATAATTGATATAAAGAACTAAATAAGCGTTAAGAGGAATATTATGATTGTTGTCAGAATTGGAACAGTTAAATCATCCCATGTACTCGGTGAGAAAATCTCGATAAAAGTGGCTAAAGCACTTGCAATTAAAGAATAAATTAATGCATCCAACAAGCCAATATGTGTTTGAGTAAGGGGATTGGTTACTCCTAGAAGAGTAAAAGCAAATAAGCATAAAATATATCCACTTATAAAGAAAGCCAAAGAGCCTTCAATTGATCTAATTCCTTTAATCCATGGTATTTTTATGTGATGTCTTCCATATCTTTTTCCAATTACTGAAGCTAATGTGTCAGATATTATCATCAAAAGAATGCCTGCGATAGGAAAATACATTTGACCTGGTGCGAAAATTACAAATACTAACACTAACACTGTGATTGAAATACAATAATGGAATGGTCCTTGAAGATAACCAACTTTTTCTTCAGCTTCTTCACCAATAGACTCATATAATTCCTTTAATTGCTTAACTTTTGATTTTTTTGAGCTCATATAAACCAAAACAGTAAGTGACCCAGCAATTATTACAGCCCACCACGACCAATCAAAATATGGAGTTGTCAATACACTAAGACCCGCAAAAAGATGTACCACCTTTCGTGCTTGAAACTTAGAGATTTTTTCCTTTTTTCTAAGAAAAACTGGAATGAGTATCGTTGCGAACACATATATGTATGTAATTAACACAAGAAATAAATCTGATAAAAGAGTCATTTATATCCTCGAATAAGTTATGATACGTTATTATTTATGTTTGTTATTAAACAATATCCCACTATGTATAATATTAAATGTTAGAATAGTAAAACTCATAAAAAGATATCTTATTGTTAAATCTATAAATAGCAAAATAACACAAATTTTATCATCAATTCATAAAAAATGATTGAATCATGTCTGAAAAGTTAAAGATGAAATTTTCTGATGAGATTACAATAAAGAGAATAATATTTTACTCTCTCGGAGGTATTAGTACGGGTATATTATTCGCAATGTGGGGTCAAATTCAATATTATGCAGCAACTATTCTCGCTATACCCCCAATTGCAATATCATTGATATATCTTGTATATTCAATAGTAGATGGATTAAATGATCCTATAATTGGATATTTAGCAGATAAGTCGAAAAAATTTACTTCCAAATATGGTAAAAGATTTCCTTGGATCATTGCTGGTTTAGCTATAGGTCCAGTTCTACTGATTTTATGCTTCATACAAGTTTCAACAATCTTAATTACTTCTATTATATGGTTGATGGTAACAATGGCAGTGTATGAAACCTTTTTAACAAGCGTGGAGATTAATCAAATGGCATTATTCCCAGACCTATTTCGGCTGGATCTACATAGAAGCAGAGTACTTTTTATCGGTGCTATATTAGGGGGAATTGGAAGTATTTTTGCAAATTTTTTAATTCCAAGGTTTATAACCGGAATTGGTTATTTCTGGACCGTGATTTTGGTCGTGATTTTCGCTTATATATTTGCTATACCATTTATCTTAGCAGTTCGTGAATCTTCAACTATGAAGCGATTTAGAACTGAATTAGACAACACAAACAGGGCATCTTCACCCATAAAAGAGGTTGTGGTAAGAGTTTTTAAAGATCGAAATTGGATGGGTCTTACAATAGCTGGATTCGCTTGGTCAGTTGCAGGAGCGTGTTTTTTATATGGATTAAATTTCTATGTCCAACATTCATTGGGTTTAGATATCGCTAGTACTAGTTTGCCCTTATTAATGGTAAATGGAGTTGGGTTCCTCCTTGCTCCTTTATGGACATGGATTGCAAATAAAATTGGATCGCGTATTGCATATATAATTGGCATGTTTATTAATATAATTGCTTATTTAGTACTTTTTTTTATCAATAATTTAACGAATTTAACCTTAGTTTTCGCTTTGGCGGGTATTGGCTTCAGTGCCACATCTGGTGTCGTATTTGGTTTGTTAAGAGCGGAAGGAATAGACAATGCTGCTGTTAATTCAGGAAAAAGAGAAGAAGGAAGTTATTCTGGGATCCTAAAAATTTTCACAGCATTTTCATATTTTTTGCAAACCATCATTTTTGCCGTGGTTTCGGGGTTTACTGGTTATGATCCCTTACTTGGTGTAAATAACACTGATTTAGCGAAAAATGGATTGTTATTTCAGATGTCAATAATTCCTATGATAATCACTTTGATTGGAACAATAGCATTTTTATTCATGTACAGGATATCAAAAGAAGAATCCATTGAAAATAAGTTAAAACTCGAAGAAATGAACCTTTAAGGAACCAAATCCAAATTTTTTTTTTCTATTTTACATTACTTAATTTATTAATATTTAGAGATTAGGATTATGGAAAAAGAAGACAGAGCATTGCTATCGTTTATGAATTCAAATCTTAGCTTAGAAGAAAGAGTAGAAGATTTATTTAGTAGATTAACTCTTGAAGAAAAATTTAAGTTAAGTTCCGGAAGATTAATGTGGTATACAAGAAAAATTAAAAGATTGGGCATTGATTCATTTGCGATGTACGATGGCCCCCACGGGGTTCGACCGGATTATGAAGGTAAGAATCCTTGTACCTATTTCCCTAGTGCGATTTGTCGGGCGGCTACTTGGGATCCAGAACTTTCAGAGCAATTTGGAATTGCAATCGCTGAGGAAGTTAGAGAATTAGGAGCGCACATGATTTTAGCTCCAGGGATTAACATTCAGAGAACTCCAATGTGTGGGAGAACATTTGAGTATCAAACTGAAGATCCTTATTTAAACAAAGAATTAGTTGTTGCAGTTGTAAAGGGCATTCAAAGCCAAAGAATTGCTGCTTGTGTGAAACATTTTGCTTGTAATAATCAAGAAACAAATCGGTTTACAGTAAGTTCAGAAGTAAGTGAAAGAGCATTAGAAGAAATATATTTTCCTGCTTTTAAAGCGGCAGTACAGGATGCTGATGCGTGGTCATTTATGAGTTGCTACAATAAATTGAATGGGATTTATGGTTCTGAGAATTATTACCTATTAAGAGAAACGTTGATGAATAAATGGGGGTTTAGAGGTTTTGTAGTATCAGACTGGAATGCAACTGCTTTTACAGCTACCGAGGGATGTATAAAAGCTGGGTTATCACTTGAAATGCCTACACGAAATGTTTATAAGATTAAAAAGATGGAAAAAGCTTTAGATGAAGAGCCAGATAATCTTAAGTTCTTAAATGATAATGTAAGAAGGTTGTTGAGAGTAATGTTTTTGGTTGGTCTATTCGATGATAAATCATTAGTACCAAAAGGAAGTAGGAATACTCCTGAGCATCAAATGTTAGCTCGAAAGATTGCTCAAAATGGGATTGTACTTCTCAAAAATGAGAATAAACTGTTACCAATAAAGTTAAGTGAAATTAGAAATATAGCAGTTTTAGGCCCAAATAAAGACTTAAAAACTTCCTTGAATGGAGGGAGTTCACAAAACTTTCCTCCCTATGAAATAACAGCTTTAGAAGGTCTTAAAGAAAAGTGTAAAAATAAAGTCAAAATTATAAATTCACCATCTGATTCCGATGTGTCGATTCTATTTGTTGGTTTAAATCACGAAGAATATATGGATGCTGAACATGTAGATAAAAAATCTTTTAAATTACCTATTGACCAAGTCAAATTGATCAATAAGACTGTTACAGAAAATCCAAATACGATCGTAGTACTAATTAGTGGAAGTCCAATTTCAATGGTAGATTGGATTGAAAAAGTTCCCGCTGTAATTCAGGCTTGGTATGCAGGGATGGAAGGCGGAAGAGCAATTGCGGATGTAATTTTTGGAGATGTAAATCCTTCAGGAAAACTTCCGATAACCTTTCCAAAAGAACTTTCTGATTCGCCAGCTCATAAATCAACAAAAACATATCCGGGGGATGAAAAGGTTTATTATGATGAGGGAATCTTTGTAGGTTATCGACATTTCGATACAAAACATATAGAGCCGTTATTTCCCTTTGGCTATGGGTTATCCTATACGCAATTTACTTATGAAAATATAAAATTAAATAAGGAGAAATTAATGAGAGATGGACTTTTAGATGTTTCAATAGATTTAACTAATTCGGGGACAGTAGAAGGATCAGAAATAGTGCAATTATATATAAGTGACCCAATCTCAAGTGTGAATCGGCCTTTAAAGGAATTAAAAGGATTTAGAAAAGTAAAGTTAGAGCCAAGTGAGAAAACCCAGGTAAAATTTCAAATTAAAACTGAAGACTTAGCATTCTTCGATGAGAACAGTTCTGAATGGAAAATTGAAGAGGGAAAATTCAAAGTCATGATAGGAAGTTCATCCGTTGATATCCATCTTGAATCAGAATTTGAATATATTGATAAGGAAAATTGAATTTTTAAATAGAAGTATATGTTAAATATACTTAAAAAAACAAAGATAGTTGATTTAAAAATGGTTGATCAGGATTTAATTAACAAATTAAAGGAAATGAGAGAAAAAGGAGCTAGTAAACCTTCTGATACTCTATTGATGTATGAATTTGTAAAACAAGTTGCAGCTGAAGACGAGGATTTAAAAGAAGAATTAGAAGATATTGACGAAATGGTGGTCCAAATGATTGTAACAGACCAGGATTACAAGTATTACATCAGTATGGGAGAAGGGAATTTTGATTATGCAGAAGGAGAAGCTGAAGATCCAAGTGTAACTATGTCTGCTACAGCAGCAACATGGGGAGGTTTAGCCTCTGGTGAGCTTGACTCCACAAGTGCTTATATGTCCGGAGATTTAGTTATCGATGGTAATCTCCAAGATGCAATTGCCTATGGTGAGATTTTAGGTATAGCTATGGAAAATTTTGAAGAATAAGTTTCCAATTTAGCTTAAAATTTTTATTTTTTTATATATTATTTATTTTGCTTGATAAGAATAATCTAATTAAATCTTAGTAGATTTTTGTTATAGAATTAGTGATTTTTTAATATTATGAAACCTTTTTCCTTGCTGATTAAGCCAGCTTCTGCTGATTGTAATTTAAGGTGTACATATTGTTTTTACATAGATCACTTAATTGATCAGCTTGATCGACCTCGCATGTCGGATGAAATCCTCGAACAAATGATTCACAGTTATATGGATACCGATCAAAACAATAATTATTCTTTTGGCTGGCAAGGTGGGGAACCTATACTAATGGGACTTGAATTTTTCGAGAAAGTTGTTAACTTTCAGCTTAAGTATGCGCCACCAAACGCACTAATTAACAATGGACTTCAAACGAATGGAACATTAATAACTGATGATTTTGCAAAATTTTTCCATGAATACAAATTTTTACTTGGTATTAGCTTGGATGGACCAGTTGATATCCACGATTATTATCGAAAAACTATTGGTGGAACTAAAACTCATTCCTTAGTTTTAAAAGGGATTGAAAAACTTAACAAATATAATGTTGAATTCAACATTTTAGTTCTCGTAAATGACCAATCAATTCAAAATGCCAGAGATATTTATCATTACCTTGTAGATAATGGATTTTATTATCACCAGTATATTCCTTGTGTTGAATATGAACAAAATGGCAACATTACGAATTATTCAATTACAGGAGCTCAATGGGGTTCTTTTTTATGCGACATTTTTGATGAGTGGAGTAGAGAAGACATTAACAAGGTTTCTGTGAGACAATTTGATTCAATTATTGAATTTTTAGTTATGAACAATTATAATGTTTGTTACATGAATAAAAACTGTTGCCAATATTTTGTTGTGGAATATGATGGTGGAGTTTACCCTTGTGATTTCTTTGTGAGAGACGACTTACTTCTTGGCAATATCATGACAGGTAAATGGGAAGATTTTTTGAATTCGCCAAAATATCTAAAATTCGGAGCTCAAAAAGCTATATGGAATGAAGCTTGCGATAATTGTGCTTATTTAGAGTTTTGTCATGGAGATTGCCTAAAAACTCGAAAACCTTTTCATAGAAATCCAAAAATATTAAGTGATTTATGTGAGGGTTGGAAAAAGTTTTATACTTCAACATTACCAAAATTTAAGATAATTTCTAATATGATAAAGCAAGGAAAAAGGGAAATTGATCCTAAATTATTATACACAAAAAGAATTGGACGAAATGAAATGTGTCCCTGTGGGAGTGGAAAGAAATATAAAAATTGTTGCTTAAGATGAAGATCGTTTGCAGCTTTAAATTAAAATTTATAAAATCAAGAAAATTTAAGAGATTAACCAAACAATAAATGTAGGATTATGTTAAGAGTTGGCATTGTTGGGACGGGAGAGATTGCAAATATGAATATACTTGGGTATTTATATTCACATGATGCTGAAGTAGTAGCAGTAAGTGATGTAGACATTGTGAATGCTGGACACAAATTAGAAAGGTGGGGTTTAAGAACTGTTAGGATATATTCAGATTACACAAAGATGATCGACCAGGAGGATCTGGATATCATTGAAATCCTTACACCTCATCATTTACATGCTCCAATGACAGAATATGCTGCAAAAGCAGGAATTTCTGGTATAAGTGTCCAAAAACCTTTAGCTCACACAATCTCAGATTGTGAGAAGATGATTCAAACGTGTGAACAAGAAAAAGTAAAACTGAAATTATATGAGAATTTCAGGTTTTACCCATCTCATCTTGAGGCAAAAAGACTTCTTGATACGGGGATAATTGGTGAGTTAATGAGTTTTAGGATAAATACTATCTTGACAGGAGGACCAAGTATGCCCAGAGATCTTAAATCTCTTGTATGGCGCCGTAGAATGGAAACATGCGGAGGTGGACCTCATGTCTTTGATGATGGGATTCATAAATTTTCTATGGCACTCTGGTTAATGGGGGAAGAACGCGTGGAAAAAGTCTATGGGTGGATAGATTATTTTGCAACACTCATAGACTCCCCAAATTATGTTTTTTTCAAATATCCTAGTAAAGATATACCAAAGTACGGTTCATTTCAATTTACATTAGCTCCAAATGTATATTATCCAAGCAATTATTATGATTGTGATGAATATATTGAAATCACAGGCACTAAAGGAGTGATGTGGTTAAACCAATGCACTTCAGGAGGGAATTTTATTTCCAAGAGTCCACAATTCCCTCCAATTGTGACTTTTTCAAATGGGCAGGTAAATAGTTATGGCGAAAATTTACCTAGGGATTGGAGGTTTTCTTTCATTAATTCCACGGAACATTTCATAAAAGCAATTAAAGAAGATACAGACCCAATATATACTGGAGAACAAGGAAAAAATCTATGTGTGTTAGCCAAGATGCCATACATTTCGCAACAAGAAAAACGACCAGTTTTTTGGAAGGAGATGACTGTTGAAAATGAGGTTAATAAATCCTGTGTAGTGTCTGAACCAGATGATATCGATCAAAGTGGTTTCAGTAAATATTTAAGGAGAGCGAAAGCAGATCTCAGAAAAGGAATTAAAAACGGATTAGAAAACAAAATTTTTAAATACCAGTACGAACAATAACGAAGTTCATTGTATTTCTTCTAACAACACTTCTCGACCTAATTCTGATGATTTAATAGCAGCTAAATTAAATTTCAAAATCTCCCTTGCTTCTCTTCCCGATAAAATCGGCTCTTTATTATTTTTTACCACCTCAATGAAATGGTTCGTAGCGTTTATGAAGCTAAATTTCCAATCCTTCTGAAATTTATCCAGTTTTTCTACTTTCCCGTCCCTAATTATAATTATGGGGGCAAAAATTTCGGATTTCGACATTGTATTTCCTATTGATGTTCCTTGATTAATTTTCATAATCCCACGTGTGGCGATTATTTCAATAAATTCATCAGTTGGATAGTATTTTGAAGGAATTCTAGCATCTGGCATCAAGTTAAATTCCATATGCCCATATTGAGGAACAACATGATCTATTTTTTGTTTGTATTTGAACATAACATATGCAGGGACATCAATGCCGTGGAACTTATCCGTCCAAGCAAAAACTTTTTCAATATCTTCTCCAATTATCCAAGACGCTAATGAAAAAGCATGCCATCCATTATCTAAAAGCACTGGAGAACCTTCCTTTGCTCCCCCAATCATTTTTGGATTTTTACGCCATTCATTGGCACTTTCTGGAATTTTCCATCCTCCTTTCAATCCCATTACAGTTTTTATGCGAATTGAAGTTAGATCCCCAATGTAATCGGCTTGAATCAATTCTTTAGCTTTCAAAATATGAGGGAGGAAAAAGAAATTTTCATAAACTGATAAAATTGAATTATTCTCCTCACACGCATTAATCATATTATCTGCTTCTTTTAAATTTAGTGCCATTGGTTTTTGTACGGATATAGCTTTAATTTTCTTTAGAGCGGCATACATAGTGATCTCAGAATGTAAATGATGAGGTGTAAGTATCTCTATGATATCCAAATCTTCTTTATCTAACATTTCTCTATAATCAGAATAAATCGGAATATTTTTATCAAGATTAAATTTTCCAATTTTTTCGCTTGCTTTTTCTATTGTTCTATTGCAAAGAGCGCTAATTTTAACATCTGGATTGTGCAAATAGCCTAGAATATTTAAATCAAAAATTACGCCAGTGCCGATTATCCCTACTTTCAACATGATAGATTTTAAAATTTTTAATTGAATATAACAACTATCATTTAAGGAAATAATTTAATTAAAATTATGAATACTCTAGATCGCGACCTAGACCCTACTAAAGCTTATGAAAGAGCACTTTTTCATGCGTGTGGGTTCTCGAACTTAGATTTAAAGAAGATTAGAATAGCAATTGTAAATTCTTGGAGTGAGATTAATCCAGGTCATATTCATCTACGTAAGATAGGAGAATTTGTTAAACAAGGTGTTAAGGAAGCGGGAGCTACCCCCATGGAGTTTAATACCATTGGTTCGTGTGATGGAATCGCCAATTCTGGAAATTTCTCAAAATTCATTTTACCCTCTCGAGAAGTAATTGCAAATTCCGTAGAATGTACTATTAAAGCATATGAGTTTGATGGAATGGTCATGCTTTGTTCATGTGATAAAATTATTCCAGGAATGCTGATTGGAGCAGTGAGATGTAACATTCCTACTATTTTTGTCACAGGAGGGATAATGGAACCTAAGATATTTAAAGAAGGTCCATTAAAAGGTAAGACTTATGTTACCTCAGATATTAAAGAGGCTATCGGAGAATTTAGAAGTGGCAAGCTATCCGCGGAAGAATTCATGTTAATTGAGCAAGAAACTTGTTTTACACCGGGAGCATGCAATATGATGGGAACCGCCAATACAATGGCTTGTATCGTGGAGGCTATGGGGCTTTCTTTACCAGGATGTGCCACCATGAGTTCGATGAGTCAGGAAAGAAATGATTTGAGTAGAGAATCGGGAAAAAAAGTCGTAGAATTAGTAGAAAATGGAACTAAAGCCACAGATATCATCACCCACGAGTCAATAGAAAATGCTATTAGAGTTGCTCTTGCTGTAGGGGGATCTACCAATATTATACTTCACATGTGCGCCCTGTCTCATGAATTAGGGGGAAACTTGAGTCATTTTGACTTTGAAAGTTTGAATAGATCTACTCCATTACTAGCCAAGTTCAAGCCATCATCAAATTATAATTTGAGTGATTTTCATGAAGCAGGAGGAGTTAAAGTTTTAATGAAAAAACTAACCAAGTTATTAAATACATCTACTAAAACCGTGATGGGGATAAATTTAAAAAGTTTTTTAGATTTAATTGAGGTCAATGATTATCAAATAATTCGAAATGTCGATGATCCACTTTCTAATGAGGGGGGGATCGCAATATTAAAGGGTAATTTAGCCCCAGAAGGATGTGTCATTAAACAAAGCTCTGTAAGTGAAAAAATGCGATATCATAAAGGGCCAGCTAGAGTATTCGAATCTGAGGAAGACTTAAGGAATGCATTAGTTACTGGAAATATAAATGAAGGTGATGTACTAGTTATTAGGAATGAGGGCCCCAAAGGTTCACCAGGAATGCGTGAATTATCAATCCCTGCAGCGATTTTAGTAGGAATGGGCTTTGGAGACTCAGTAGCAATGGTAACAGATGGACGATATTCTGGAGCCACAAGAGGACCGTGTGTTGGTCACGTGTGCCCCGAATCTTATGAAGGTGGACCTATAGCAATTGTTAGAGATGGAGAATTGATAGAAATAGATATCAAAAATAGAATTATAAATCTTTTAATACCAGATAAAGAAATTGAAGAAAGGTTAAAAAACTGGAAAAAACCTCAAAATAATGAACTATCTGGTTATTTGAAATTATATAGAAAATTAGTCAGTTCTGCTAAATATGGAGCTTTTATAGATTGATTATCATGATTGATGAATTAGTTATCAAGAAAAATTTAGAAGAGTTTTCATTTCCAAGACTTTCGGGGACAATTCACGAAAAAAGAGCATTCGATTTAGCATATAACAAAATTTTAGATTTAGGTTTAAAGCCCCAAGTACAGGAATTTGAATTTAGTACTTTTTATTCTCGTTCCTATCCGAAAATAGGGTTTATTTCAGGTTTTATTATATTATTATTATTTTTTATTAATTTGACTCTTGCCTCTTTTGTCTTAATAATAATTAGCCCTATATTGATAATTTTATTCATAGTTATGAGGAATCCAGAAAACGTAAAATTTTATAAGAAACTAGAATCTGCTAATCTTTTTGTTAGGCTTAAGGCAGTTAAAAGATCAGATAATAATAAAAAAAAAAATCCAAAACGAATTATTGTTTTTTCTTGCCATTTAGATTCTAAAGGACAAAAATTATCAATTTTAGCTCGAGTGAGATCGATGAGAGCATGGTTTTTTAGTGCGTTAATTACTATCTGTTTTATTTTACTAAAAGAGTTATCTTCTCCCAATTTAAGTATAATATTCATTATCTTAGGGGGGATCCCCCTCAGTATAAATGTAATATCAACTTTATTAATCGGGATAAATACAACTAAAAATTCATCTCCTGGAGCTATAGATAATGCATCAGGGATCGTGTGTGTTCTTGAATTACTAAGGCATTATACAGACGAAAATAATAGATTAGAAAATGTAGAGTCTTGGTTTGTCTTTACAGGATGTGAAGAGACGGGAACTATGGGAATTCGTAATTTATATAAAAGGTTAAAGGTATTTGACAGAAATTTATTTATGCTTGTAAATTTTGATTCGGTTGGAAGCGGTATAACGATTTTTGACAGCATTTTTAAACCAGTGGGTTATGATGAATTTTATAATAGTTTTTTAAACAATAAGATAGGTTTAGAAATCGGGCAAAAATCTAAAAAGATCAACTTTGGTACTCATTCTGACGGAACCTACATTAAAAAAAAGATGTATCAAGGAATCGAATTTGGCGACTTAAGCATTTATAAGTACATGCATTCTAAGGAAGACACGATAGATAAAGTAAATACGACCAATTTGAAGCGATTGTGCGAGTTATTAATCGAAAATGTAAAGCAATACTATGAGAATAAATGAAGATTTCCGATAATTTCAGTGAAAAAGAGCTAGGGGCAGTTTTTACACCAGTTAAGACTGCAGAATACATTATTTCACGTTTGGGAAAAATAGAAGAAGGACAAAAGATCCTCGATCCATGCGTTGGTCATGGAATCTTCATTAAGGGATTATTAAAGCGAGGTGTTCAAAAAAAACAAATATATGCATATGATCTTGATAATAGATATAGAGATAATATCGAGGATGTTGGTATAAATTTCACACAAATAGATAGTATCTTATCTTATAATGATGAAGACAAAAATAAATTTGATTTTATCGTTGGAAATCCACCGTATTTGAACAAAAGCAGTAAATATATAAAGATGCATCGAAAAGATTTAAAAAAGATATATGGAGATATCAATGCTCATGAGACATATTCCATGTTCATAGTCAATGGAATTTGGAGATTAAAAGAAGGTGGAACCCTTGGATTCATTACTAGCGATTCATTTTTGACTTTAACCACACATGAAAAATTGAGGGATTTCATACTTCAATCTTGTCTTATAAATGAAATAACTCTAGCTCCAAATAATTTGTTTGATGATCAAGATGTAAACACAAGTCCAGTCATCATCATTTTAACTAAAAGAACTGGTACTAAGAACAATAAAAATAGGCTTAATAATGAAATTAGGCTCGTTCCAAGATTACAAACTGAAGATGATTATTATGAGCCCCCGTTAAAACATTATGTAAAGCAAAAAAAGTATTTCAGCCTTCCATTTCACATATTTCATATAAATGTCGAAGATCAAATAATTAAACTCTTTGAAAAGGCACCCAAATTAGAAGCATTCTTAAAAGGTTTTATCGGGATGCATACTCATAATAATAAAAAATATATCGCTGCAATCGAGGGAAGTGAATTAGCAGAAATATTTAAAAAGAAAAACCAAAAAATTAAAAAAACTGAGGATAAATATCGCATAATATCATATAAAGAATTTAAGTCGGAGAAATGGCGTCCTTATTTAAAACGTGGTGGTGTGGATCAATATTTTCGTCCTATATTTGAAGCCTTATACTGGGATGAAGAAGCGATTGAAATATATGATATCCCGAGGAATGCTCCTTTCCAAAAAGAAGGTATTGTGATCAGTGGTGTAAGTTCCCGACTTGCAGCTCGATATATGCCTGAAGGATGTTATTGGGATTCAAATAAAGCAATAGGGTTTATTCTTAAGGATAAATCAGCTTCAATCGAATATATTTTAGGATTGCTGAATAGTTCATTATATAATTATCTAGCTAAGGGAATTATTAATAACACAAATAGTATTCAAATATCTGGAATTCATTCTTTACCTTATGTAATCCCATCAATAGAACTAAAGTCTAAAGTAGAGAATATAGTGAGAAGCATCATAGCAAAAAAGAAACTAGATCAAAACTATTATTATTTGATGGAACAAAAAGAAATAGACAATGAAATATTTAATTTTTACTCGAAGGAGTTTAGATTTCCCCCTGCTTTGAAAGAAAAACTCGATTCAAAATATTCTATTTATACTAAACGTGATTAAATGGACTTTATAACTAAGTTAAAAAAATTAATGGATATAGGAGAAATAGTATACAATATTGAGAATGTAGAAGAAATCTTGAGACTTTTCTGCAACCTAGTTAATGAAAGTAAGAAAATTCAGGAAATGGTAAGGAAAAAAGATATTTCAATGATTTTAAATTTAAAAGAGGAGGATTCTTTTTTTCTCACTATTCATGATTGTTATGCCGAATATGGGATTGGTAAAATAGACTTTTATGACTTTTCGATTACCTCAAGTGTTGAAGTTCTATTCAAGCTGTTTATAGGCGAGTTAGATCCAATTGAAGCCTTTTTTTCTGAACTTTTTATTATCAGTGGAGATTTTTACTATCTTTTGGAATTTTTTCAAGTAATAGAAGCTATAAGTATTAGTCAATTAAAAACAGGTCAAAAAATAAATTTAGTTTTGGATTCGTCATCCCTCAAAAAGCTTTTTGATATATACGCAAGAGGGATCTCTGTTTTAGAGCCAATCCACATTCCTTTATTTTTTGAGATCCTAACAGTCTTTACTAATAGCAATCCAAGGGCTAAAAAGATGATTTTAGGGGAGGATCTTACCATTCAAATGAATATTAGGAACATTGGCAAGTATTTCGTACGCGTTGTAAACGGCAAGTTAGGTTGGGCAGTTGGAGAAATATCTAATCCAAATCTTAGATTTGAAATGGGTTTTAGAACTTCAGCAGAGATAATTTTTGAAACAAATCCGATAGATGCGTTTATGAAAGGGAAGTTGAAGGTAGAAGCAAGAGAAAGGGATATATTTAAAGTGTTAATCCTGAAGGATTTAACGGATTTATTATTAGAGCATTTAAATTTATGAGCTATTCTACCATTTGAGGGATTCCAAACCAAAAAAAATTATAATTTTTCTCCTTTAATTTGATCTTCATATTCTTTTCTTTGTTGAGTTAAATAAGCTGGTCTTGGGACATCCCACCAACCTACTGCTGGACTGCCAGTAAATGGATATTCTCTTTGAACTTCAATCTCAATCACCGCAGGTTTATTCGATTTCGCGGCATTTTCTAATGCAGGTATGATCTCTTCTTTTTTTGATATTCTTTCAGCATAACATCCAAATGCTTCTCCAATCTTAGCAAAATATGGTGAGTATGAATTACCGTTATTATCTTCGAAAGCGGTCCCATATCCTCTTTCTTCTCCGAAGGCTGCTTGTTGTAAATCTTTAATTGCAATCCATCCATGATTGTTAATCACTATGAAGTAAATATTTTTAAGTCCTAATTGAACTGCCATGGACAGCTCTGAGATTGTCATCATAAAGTCACCATCCCCAACCAACGCAACAACTTGTCTATCCGGTTTGTTTATATTAATGGAGCCTAATTTTGCCCCTATTGCAGCGGGTACGCAATATCCCATCGTTGAGAATCCTCCAGCAGTTAAGCAGGTATTGGGTTCATAGAATTCTAACTCTTGAAGCATTTGAGCTTGGACATTTCCGGAACTAGTGACAATTACCGCGTCGCGATCAAAAAATTTTCTAATCTCTTGTAAAACAGTGGAAATCATTACTGGTTCTTTGGAGTCGTCTGTATTATTCTTTAGAAAATCAAACCACTTTTTCTTTTCATTTTGCATTTTAAGAAAATATTCTGTGCTTTCATATTTTTTTTGATAATCACCTAGTGCTTCAAGAAGATGATTTAGGGTTGATTTTGCATCACCTACGATGCCAATAGTGGTTGGATAATTCTTTCCTATTTCATAAGGATCTAAATCAATTTGTATCAATTTGGTGGGAGGAATCGAAAAGGTTACTCCTTGCTTATACGAACTAGCACTTTCATCAGCGAATCGACATCCCACGGCAAGAATTACGTCTGCATTAGAAGTCATTTCTAAACCTACTGTTGTTCCTTTCGAGCCTGCTGACCAACAATATAACGGATGAGAATTATCAATGATGTCTTTGCCCATCATTGTAACCACTACAGCCGCTCCTACTTTTTCAGCTAATTTTTTCACCTCATTATGAGCTCTTGAGGTCACAGCACCACCACCTATAAATAAAACTGGTCTTTTCGCTGTTTTTAGCAATTCTGCTGCTTTCTTTATATTATTTGGGTCTCCAAGAATTCTACCTAACGATCTATGTTGATTTGGTTCTGGAATTTCTGTTTCAATTGCCTTTGCTTGAACATCCATTGGTAAGTCTATATGGACTGGACCTCTTCTTCCAGAAAGCATTATATTGAATGCTCTCTGCATTATTGTTGGTAGTTGCCCAACAGAACTTACTTCAAAACTGCGTTTAACAACGGGCTCGAGAATACGAGGCATATTAGAATCTTTTTTTCTTTCAATTTCCTGTAAAACTCCCTTTCCTCTCATATGCACGTGTGTATCTCCAGTAATGCACAAAACGGGAAAGGAATCTACAAATGCATCAGCAAGACCGATAGCGGTGTTAATAGCCCCTGGACCGATCGAAGTAAATACACATAAAGGCCTTCCTGTTATTCTGTAATATCCAACTGCAAGATGAACTCCTGACATTTCTTGTTTTGGCTGGATTAATTTCAACTTTTCTTTATCCTTAAAAAATGCATCCACTAATCCTAAACAGCCATGACCGGGGATTCCTACTACATATTTTACTCCTTCTTTGATCAAATATTTAGAGATTATTTCTCCTCCAGTATAATTTGCCATTTTAGATCCCTTTTATTTTGAGATAGTAAACATAATTATTTCAATTAAAAAATATTTGCGTTATAAAAAGATATTGCCCATAGTTGAGAATTTTATTAATCGTTTCATAAACTATAATCTTTTTTACTCCTACTATTTATAAATCAATTTTCAAGAAAGTTAATTACTGAGACTACATAATAATTTTAGTTGTGAAGGATAATTTGCCGTCCACATTAGAGAAGATCCGGATTCTTGGTGAGAATTCAAAATATGACATATGCGCTAGTACAGCTTCAAGTCGGTCTGATCAATATCCAGGTCTTTTTGGGAACTCTAAGGATTTTATTGGGAGGACAGCTAGTGCTGGAATCTGTCATAGTTATACTCCTGATGGTCGTTGTATGAGTTTATTTAAGACCCTTTATACCAATAAATGTATATATAACTGCAAGTATTGTTTTTCTCAGAATTGTAAAAAAAGAGTAAGCTTCACACCTGAAGAATATGCTCGAACATTCATGAAACTATATGCCATGAATGTGGTAGAAGGTGTTTTTATATCTTCAGGAGTATGTGGGAGTGCTGACAAGACTACCGAAGAGATGCTTGAAGCAATCCGTCTTTTACGATTTAAATATAAGTTTCAAGGGTATGTTCATTTTAAATGTCTACCAGGTGTTAGTCAATACCTCCTAAAAGAAGCAATATCATTATCAGACAGAATTTCTATAAATTCAGAGGCTTCAACTAAAGATTATCTTTCAGAAATTGCAGAACAAAAGGATTTTTATAATGACATCATCCTTCGCCAAAAATGGCTGAAATCCATTCGGTATAGACATAACGAGGAAGCTTTAAAGATTATAAAAGACCTAAAAAAGGATTCAAGGATTAAATTCCAAGAAAAAAAGATTAAACAACGAAGGGAGAATGGGTATAAAGCATTTCGTTGGGACGGAGCACCTATTTTAAATAGTGGACAGACAACTCAGTTTGTATTGGGTGCTGCAGAAGGTGAAAGTGATTTAGATTTACTCAAAAGAATTGATTGGGGATATAAAGACATTGATCTTAGGCGAGCTTACTTCTCATCTTTTATTCCAATAGAAGGAACTCCTCTGGCTGGGAAGCAAGCCGAATCTCTTGCTAGGGAACATAGATTATATCAAAGTGATTGGCTTTTACGCATTTATCATTATAAATTAAAAGAGTTGAGAGAAATAATTAATGAGGAAGGTAATTTACCTCATGGAGATCCAAAAATCCACTTAGCCAAAAAATATTTTGAAAATCATAATCTGATAAATCCAAATGAGGCATCTTACCAGGATTTACTACGCGTACCTGGTATTGGACCAATTTCTGCTAAAAGAATTCTAAATTTAAGAAATAAAAATTTTCAGTTTAACAAAAGAAAGGATCTTAAATCAGTAGGTGTTGTATTAAAACGTGCAGATCCTTTTCTTGTGATTAATGGAAAATCACAAACAAGCCTAAGTAATTTCATAAGTAAAGATTAATTAGAGTAACGTGATATCAGTGAAAAATTCTCAAAAGGATCCTATGGAAGTAATAGGGAGAGCTAGGGGATATTCACATAAGGAATTGATTCAAAATTTACCTAGACATAAAGATTTTTATCCAGACTTACTAAAAAAAGTAAGGAGGGTTCCTGAGGTGGTATTTCGTAATTCTGGTTCTCTTTTTGCGAAAAGAATTAATCGAATGATGAGAGAAGTCTCTACTGAGTCGTATCGTGCCAAACAGTTTACCCGTACTGAGATAAATAATCATGGTGTATTATACGGAATTGTTTTACTTAAGCATAGAGTGATCGATAGAGTATTACATTATTTTCATGAGCGATGGCCCCAGTGTGTTATATGTTTATTTAATGAATACAATAACTTAACCAGCAGCATTGATGAGAGAGGAAAAATACATAATTTTAAATTACCATTAGACAAGGTCATAGATAATATTAGCAAAAATCGTCCAATCATGCCATACTTTAAGGATATCCAGTTTTCTGGAAAGGATATTTTTGAGACATTATATAAATCTCAATTCATTTCTGAAAGAGAAAATCAATCATACTTCAAAAAAATGATTCCCGAACAATGTTTTCAATTACCCGGGATGAGAAAGGGTATTGAAAATCGATTTAAGAGTCATTATAAAAAACTTAACGAATTTTCTAAGTAATACCTAACATTTAAATCCAGAAAAAATTAAAGAAATTAAATATAGACTAAACTATTTAAAAATCTAAAGAGATTTTTTAAAACATATTTAGCGAGTCTTGGATTTTGGTAATTTGTCTATATAATATTAGCGAATACTGACTTTGCTTCTTTGTAGGAAAGATTATCTTTAGAAAGGTCGATTAAGTTTCCACCCGTGAGATTAACTTTACTAATTTCATCATCGTTAGAAATGAAACCAAGAAGCCTCACATTATCCTTATTAAAAGTTTTTATCTCTTGTTCGAGAATATCTCTAAGATTTTCAGGAAAGCGATTACCTAATATCCAGATGTTTTCAAAGTTCAGGGTCAATTCATCAATTATTTCTAGGATTCTTTTTAAGGTATGGATACCCATTTTTGATGGATCAGTAACAATTACGAGATCCGTAACATTTCGTCCAGTTTTACGAGCAAAATGCTCCAATCCTGCAGGTGAATCAAGTAGCGTCAGATCATAGTTCTTAGAAAGTGTATCTATGACTTTTTTCAAGACATCATTTATAAAACAATAGCATCCTTCCCCCTCGCTGCGCCCCATCTCTAGAAGATCGAAAGCGTCCATCTCTATTAAGCAATTATAAACATCGGATTCTATTAATTGATTTTTAGGTGTATTGGGAGATATTTTCATTCCTTGAATCTTATCTTTTAAAACTTTCATTTTACCTCCTATTGTATCGCAAAAATTCACTTCTTGTCCGATCACGTCCGCAACATTAGCATCAGGATCAGAATCTATAACTAAAATATCTTGAGCTTTTTTTAATTCTAAGACATATTTTAAAAATAAGACAAGACTCGTTGTTTTTCCAACTCCACCCTTCCCAGCAAACGCAACTATTTTTTTCATAATAATGACTCTTTCATTTTGAATTATTATATCCAATTAAAGAAAAATAAAGAATAATTAAAAAGTTGTCATGAATGAGATAAAAGAAATACAGGATGTGAAAATATCAATTAAAATCATATTGAAAAAGAACCTAATAAATCATAATCAGAGATTAAAATGATAAGAATCATAAAGGTAAAGCTAAAATCTGAAATAGAAGCTATTCTTGTCGATATACTGGAACAATTTTGGAGGTAAATTCTTCAAGGGTATAAGGAAATTCATCTTCACTCGAAATTTTTCCTAATTCCAACATAATCTGCCGTGCTAAAAGCCAAAACGCAAGACCTAATGCTTTTTTACCTCTATTATTAGCAGGAACTGCAAGATCTATTCCATCAAGGGTATCATCTGTATCAAATAATGCTACTACAGGAATCCTTGCGAGTTTTGCCTCTCGTAATATTACTTTATCCGCGTGTGGGTCTACAATTACAACAACCGAGGCATCTTTGATGTAATCATCGATGATTGGATTTGTCAGAGAGCCGGGGATAAATCGTTCTGTGATCGCTTTGCATCCTAATACCTGACAGAATTTTTTTACTGGTTCTTTGCCATAACGCCTGACCGAAGTGACAATAACCCGATCACTTCCTTCTTCAATATATTTGCTTAAAAACTTAGCAGCTATGCCTAAACGCTCATCAGTTTTAGTTAGATCGATGACATAGAGCCCATAATTTGTTTGTCTGTATATGAATCTCCGAGCATCTCCAGTTAATAATTTTGTTCCTATATGAATCCCGCAACTAAGATATAGCTGCTTTTTCTCTTCATCCTTATCTATGATGGTCTCAGGCCCCTCGATTTCGGCTTCAAGGTCGTCTGTATCAAGGAGGTCTAATTCTTCTTCCAAATCAAGATCCTCTTCAAAATCTTCTTCGAAGTCTTCGATAAAATCTTTGTCAAAATCGATTTCATCAGTAGTCTCTTCATCTTTCTCCGGCTTTTCTACTTTTTTTTTCTTTCTTGCCAATTTATAGACCTTGTGATTAGTGATTATTTTAATTAATAAAATAAGATGTAAATTAAGTTAAATAAAATACCATAATTTTAATATTTTATTAATAGAAGACTTCAGAAACCTCAAGAACTAAAGAATTAATAAATAATGGTTATTATAAATATTAATATATTTTTTAACTAAATTCATAATTAAATTTTCTTGATAATTCGGGGAAATGGTTTCTTATCGATTAATAATTGGAATAATTGTTGGAATATGTTTTAGTTTTTTAACTGCATTCTTTTTTAACATGGAAGATGTTATAATTCGCATTCAACTTTATTTAGGTTCAGATCCTTTAAGGGTTGTTATATTAATGATTGGTGCTAATTTTGAATTTGATTTAATCTCTTTTTTTACAGGCACGCCAAATATTATCGAATTTTTTGCACCTCAACTACTAGCAAGTATCTTTATTGGATATTTAAGCGGTACCATTGCTAAAGGAGTTAAGCGAGGGTTAACCGTAGGAATATTGGTTATTGTAATTGATTTACTAATTTGGATGCTTTTAAGCGTAGTTGCGGGAGAAGATTTAATGGCTTTATTTCAAGGTGCCCAATTAATCTCTACGGCGGGTGGAATTTTAAGCGCAATGGTAGGTTCAATATTAGGAGGGTTTTTGGGAGGCTTAATTGCGGGACCTTATGAGGAATATTAATCAAATAATAAAAGTTTCGTCTTTTGTTTGTAGAGATTTCAGATAGAACAAAATTTAAAGTTTATAATTAATTTTCAAATTCAATGGAAAAAGAAGAACCTTTACCTACAAGGGATTTTGCATTTGATCTACTTAAAAATTTAAAGGTTCCTTATCAAGTCCGAAAGCATTCGATTAAGGTTGCAGAAAAAGCTTTAGAAATAGCGGACAAAATCAAAAAAGTAGAAGTTAATAAAGATTTAGTTGAGATCGGAGCTCTACTTCACGATGTCGGGCGATCAAAGACACATAGTTTCAAGCACGCATTGATTGGAGGAAAAATTTTAAAACAGAGAGGACTTCCAGAAAGTCTTGTTAAAATATGCGAAAGGCACATTTTGGGAGGTTTAGATAAAGAAGATGCAGTACAAGTTGGTTTACCAGAAAGAGATTACCTTCCCCAATCTTTAGAAGAAAAAATCATTTGTTTAGCCGATAAACTCACTGCGGGAAGTAGAGAGGTTTCGATCAGCCAAAGATTTGAAAAGTGGTTTTCGAAGTATGGTAAAACAAAAATACTTATTAAATCAAGAAAAAGAATACAAGGGATTCAAGAAGAAATTAATTCTTTAATCTGATTTTATTTTATGCTTTAATTGGTTCAAAATTCCACCAGATTCTATTATATCCTTTAGAAATGATGGAAGTTTTGTAAATTCAAAAACAATATCTTTAGTTTGGTTGTAGATTTTTCCTTTTTCAATTGAAATTTCTAATTCATCATCATTCGAAATTATATTCTCATCCCAATCACAGATAATACTCATCATTCCATTATTAATGAGGTTTCTAAAATATATTCTTGAAAATGATTTTGCAATAATGGCTTTAATCCCTAGAATTTTAAACACATTCACCGCTTCTTCTCGAGAACTTCCTGTACCAAAATTATGGCCTGCGACAATTATCAAGTCCTTTGAAGCTCTTTCTGCAAAATTAGGGTCAATATATTCTAAGGCATGGTTAGCCATTTCATTTGCATCTCTCATAGTTAAAGTAAAACTTGGAACGATATCATCTGTGTTAATATCATCTCCTAGGACATAAGCATATCCAAGAATCTCTTTCATTTTATAGATAATCCCTCGGATCAGTTATTTTTCCTTTTAAAGCAGAAGCCGCTACAGTTGCCGGTGATGCTAAAAATATTTCAGATGAAGGATCTCCCATCCTTCCGATAAAATTTCTATTAGTACTACTAACGCATCTTTCATCGGGACCTAACACGCCTAGATGACCACCTATGCAAGCACCACAAGTTGAATGTGTGACAATTGCCCCAGCTTTCAAAAATATCTCGATTAATCCTTCGGACATTGCATCCATATAAATTTCTCGTGATGCCGGTGTGACAATTAGTCTGGTTTTAGAATCGATTTTTTTTCCTTTCAATATCTTAGCTGCTATACGTAGGTCTTCCAATCTTCCGTTAGTGCAACTTCCCAAGAATGCTTGGTCTATTTCTTCACCTTGAATTTCTTCTACAACCACTACATTTCCCGGATTAGAAGGTTTAGCTACAACAGGTGTTATTTCCGATAAATCAAATTCATATTCCTTTTCATATTCCGCTTTTTCATCGGGTGTTATAAAATCATAAGGTAGAATAGTCCGTTTTTTCAACCAATTTTTTAGCTTGTCATCTGGTAAGAAGACACCGAATTTAGCACCAGCCTCTACGACCATATTCGCAATTGTCATTCTGGAATCAATAGATAACCATTTAGATCCGGAACCATGGAATTCTAAAGCTTTATAAATAGCACCCTTTGTTGACATTTCTCCTATCATCGTTAAAATGAAATCTTTTGACATAACCGCTTTATGAAGTGTATTATTCAATATTATTTTAAAAGATTCGGGCACTCTAAACCATAATTTCCCTGTAGCAAATACGACTGACACGTCTGTAGCTCCAATGCCTGTTGATAAACAGTTAAAAGCACCATAAGTAGTAGTATGACTATCAGAACCGACAATAAGCATCCCGGGCCTTGCAAAACCCATTTCTGGGAGGACTTGGTGGCAAATTCCTTTATTCATGCCCATATTATGAACAAATTTAAATTTTTGAGCAAATTTTATACAATCTTGGTGCATTTTTGCCGCATTTATTGTAGGAGCAGGTACCCAGTGATCAAGAATAAAGAAGATCTTATTTGGATCCCAAACGTAATCTATCTCAAGTTTTTCATATTCTTCATGAATTCTTCCTCCTAATTGTTCATGAACCATTATTAAATCTATTTCTGCCTCGATGAATTGTCCTGGTGATATATTCTTTTCTGGACAATGTTTTCGTAAAATCTTTTCTGTAATTGTTAGAGACATTATACCCCGCAGAATATTTCATTATTTTCACATAATTTTTTATAATCGTCATCAATCATTTTGATGGCACCTTGAGTAATTAAACAGGTATCGAACAATACTGAAGCATCCACTTTTTCAGGAATATCTTTTTTGGTGTGTGTGTACTTTGCTGCTGCTCTTGTGGTAATATCTATGGCATCCCATCCTCTCATATGAAAGGGAACGGTATCAGTATGTGCACCAGTACTTAAATTAAATCCCTTTAATGAAATGCTCTCCTTTTTTGCTGAGATTTCAAAATACTTGCTAAGCAGTGGAGAATTAATTTTTCTGAATAAAGTTCCATATGATTTAAAAAATTCAATTTCATTCTTTTTATGGTTTTTACAGGAAATCATATCAAAATTAATTTGAAAAACCCGACCTTTGACGAATAGATTTTCATTATCATTCACAAATATGCGAGATCCCATTGTTCCCAATTCTTCAGCAGAAAATTGACAAAACCAGATATTGAAATTATTTAATGGGTTTTTTAAGAAAAACTTGCTTAGTTCAAATACTATAGCCATTCCTGAGGCGTTATCCAAAGCGCCTGGAGACTTATTATGGGTATTCAAAAACATCAAAAATAGATTGGAAGTAGATACTATACTTACCGAAATCCAAGCACCATATAAAGTAAATCTATAATCGAAAGGAATATTAGCAAAAAGTACGATTAAAAAAAGGATATAAAAGAAAGCCATTGCGATTCCCCCGTAAAGCCATAATTTATATAAAAAAACTCTAAAAAAAGTGGTATATGACTGTGATTTAGAATCAATATGAGCAGAAATAATGATATTACCCGCTTCTGATTCCGAAATCGAACTCGCTGGGATTTTAGTAATTACATTTGTTGCTTCCAAATTTACACCAAAATATTCCCCCCAAAAACCTGGATTTTCTGGATGTTTTAAGCCCTTCACAATCAACATTACGATGATGATCATAAAAAGCGTAAAAAAGATGCTTAATATCACGTAGATGAACACAAAAAGTATTAGAATTAAGTTAAAAATTAGATTCATGCTCATTATTAACTTAATCAATGTGGTAGAATAAAAATCTGAGAATTCAAATTTTCTCATTAAAACTTGCTTTTCTTCAAATCCCAGTTCTTTAAATGTCTCAAAAGTTAATTTTGTTGCTCTTTCTTCAGCTTTTGTTCCAGCCAATCGAGGAAAACTGAATTTATTGATAAAATTTCTCAATCTCTCTTTCTGAAATTGAGGTTTTTGAATTTCCTCTGGACGAATAAAATTCTCCCTTTCTAAGATCGTCATAATTTGAAAAATTAACCCACTTCTGAAAAGTTTAAGACTAAATTTATCTTTATTTATTTTTAATTTCCAAACCTTTATTTTTTATACTTTGGAACACTATTTTTTGAATTTTTCCCTGTACAATCTCAATGATATCATCAGTATTTATGAGATGATACCCATTAGTTTTAGCTCGTGAAAGATAAAGTTCTCGAACTCTGTCTAAAAACGTAGTATCTTCGAACTTTTCTAAACTCTCTTGCATTTTACGTGAAAGAGATATTTTAGGATCTATATCTAATATAATGGTTAAATCTGGTGGTGGGGCATACTTATTTATTACTTTGACCCAATCTAAACTTATGTCCTCAGATTGAAGCGATTGATATATTAATGATGATTCTAAGTACCTATCAGAGATAACTATATAACCTTGATCTAATTTTGGTTTAATTTCACTCTTATAATGTAGATCTCTGTCAGCGGCAAACATTAGGGCATCAGTACTAGGAGGGATTTCCTTATTCTTTAAAAATTTTCTAAGTAACAAACCAATCTCATTATTAGATGGTTCTTGAGTTAAATGTACTTTAAGATCAAACATTTTTAAAAATCCATAAAGTAACTTAGAGTGTGTAGTGGTTCCTGATCCGTCAATTCCTTCTAAAACAATGAACAATGATTTTTGGGGCATCTTATTTTAATAAATAATTTTAGATAGTTAAAATTCTAAACTAATGTAAGAAAATGTTATTTATTTCTTAAATTATTGATTATTTCATTTACCTTTAATTTCGAGTAAGGAATAAAAATAAATTAATAATCTCATATTTTTATTCAACAATCTTATGAGAAAATGATTAGGGGAAATTAACCTTGTCAATGATGAATCAAATCGGTTATTGTAATCATTGTAAACAGAATGTTTTACTCAAAAGAGAAGATATTGACGTCTGTTTGGCCATCATTTTACTTATTTTCACAGCAGGAATCGGTTTGGTGATTTATTTAATAACATATTATAATAAGCCTCTAAATCGGTGTGTTCATTGTAATAGTGTAGTTGGTCCTCCTTTAAGTGAACTTGATTCTTCAAAGAGATCTCAATATCAAGAGGGTTTTAATTCAAACTCATCATCTCTAGATTCTCATAATAAAGAATCAGTTCGATATTGTGCGTACTGCGGTGAGCCCATAACAAGTGAAAATATTCAGTACTGCGCCCATTGTGGAACAAAAATTAGTGAATAATTTTTTCAAAAGTATAATCTACATCTTATACTGAATAAATCATTAATATCAATGGAATAAATATGTGGTTCTTTTTCTTGTCTTAATTGGAGTTTTGGGCACAAATTCTCCATAATTCGAAAATAAATACGATTATTTTGAATCCAAATTTTATCAACGAGGATATTAATCGCCTTTTTTTTAGAATCACTATAAACTTGAAAATGCTTTAATTTTTGCATATAGGAATACAAAAAATCTATTTTTAATTTATCTAATCCTCCCTATAAGAAGATCTCGTTTTTTATATTATAAACCTCATTAAGTATCTTTCTTCAAAACTTTCATGAATTGATAGAAATATTGATAAGATTTTTCAAAATGATCATCCCCTCTTGAATATTCTAATCCATTAGAAAAAATTTCTTTAAACGCGAGTTCTCTTTTATTTTGGATAATTTCCTTATAATCCTTGACTAAATCTTCAAAAAGATCTAAAATTTCATAAAATTGAAGATTTTCCATTTGAATCTCTCCAAACATTTCCATTTCCCTTTGAATAATGCTTTCAGCAAATACCTTTTGAAGTAAAAATGTAGTACCAGTAAAGCGAGTTAAATCATTTAGCGCTATTCCGGATTTCCTCAATAGGTTTAAGAACAATATATTAAACATATGTGGAACAGCCAAAGTTAGCGCCATTATCTTATCATGCTCCTCGGGAGTGGTATGAGTTATGATTAATCCATCTGAATCAAAAATAGCGAATAATTCATCAATAATTCTTTTATAATCTTTCGTACCTCCCACTCTTAATGCTAAAATAACATAATTATTCATATTTTTAATTCCCGGGCCAAACATAGGGTGTAATGACACACAGTTAATTGGATAGCGTAATGATGCATCTTTTAAGGCCTTAAACACTGAAAATTTGAGAGAAGTGATATCAAAGATTAAAGCATTTTTTTTCATTAAGGGTGCAATTTTGTTTACCATTTCAGTCGTTTTTTTTATAGGGATAGAAATCATAATAATATCAGCGTTTTTAACTGATTCTTCGAGATTTACCGAATGATTTACCTCTAAATCACGAGATACTTCCTCCAATTTCTTTTTATCACGAGCATATAGAGTAACAATGAATCCATGTTCCCTGAAATATCTAGCAAAAACTTTACCCATCCCTCCAGATCCGCCAATTATAGTTATATTTTGACCTAACAATTTTTATCCTCCAAAAATTCGATCAATTTTTTCTTCATCAATTTTGTATCAGGCTTTTTAGATGTCCACCATTCAAATGCCAAGGCACCTTGATTTATCAGCATATCTATTCCTCCCAATGTCTTACATCCTTTATCAGATGCATCTTTTAAAAGCTTAGTCTGCAAGGGATTATATATAACATCAAAAACATTTAAATGTTCATGTAAAGCTTGCTTTGGTACGGGACTTTTTCCAACATTTGGGAACATTCCTATTGGAGTAGTGTTAATCAATATATCAGCAGATTGGATTAAATCAACAATCGACGAATCTCTAAGATCATATGTTTTAATGCTTAATGTTGAATGCTTTTTCAGTTCCATTGCTAATTGTTTTACCTTACTGTATGTTCTATTAATAAGCATAAGTTCCTCGATTTCTTCTTTTATAGCATAACAGATAGCTCTAGCAGCTCCTCCAGCACCTAAAACAATAATTCTCTTCCTTTTTAAATCAAATTTTGCATCATCTAAAGCTTTTTTTGCACCTAATGCATCAGTATTTCTTCCAATTAATTTTCCATTTTCATTCTTCACTGTATTTAGCGCACCTATTTCTCTTGCTAAAGGATCAAGTTCATCCATATACTTTAAAGATGCTTGCTTATGAGGAATGGTTATATTAGCTCCTTCAATGTTTAGGGCACGGATTCCATCAAAAGCAGCTTTTAAATTATGTGAATGCACATCAAATGCGAGATATGTATAATCTAGTTTCAAATCTTGAAATAAAGCATTGTGCATTAATGGGCTTAAACTGTGCTCTAATGGATGTCCAATTATGCAAATTAATTTTGTATGAGCCGTTATTTTAGGATGATCAGCCATATTGATAAAAAAATTAAAGTTTAAACTATTAATATGTTTTAGTATAGAAAGATTATATTTTTAAATTATTTAATTTAGGAGATTTGAAAAAATGGAAAAAAAATTGATAAGTAAGCACACGACGACCTTTCCGATGCCAGCAGCCGTCATATCTGTTGGTAAGGGAGATAATGCAAACTTAATCACTCTTGCTTATGTAGGCAAGGTTTGCATGAAACCTCCTATCATAGCAATAGGGATTCATAAAAAACGGTACTCGTTTAATTTGATTGAACAACATGGAGAATTTGTAATTAATTATCCACGCAAAGATCAAATTAGAGAAATGGATTTTTGTGGTACAAGAACGGGTAAAAACGTTAACAAATGGAATGAACTTGGTTTAACTAAGCAGAAAGCATCAATAGTCGATGTTCCCTTAATTAAAGAATTCGCTTGGAATATGGAATGTAAAGTTGTAAATAAGATAGAACTAGGTTCCCACGTGTGCTATTTTGGAGAGGTAGTTGCGGTTCATTGCGATAAAAATTATCTGAAGAATAACTCAATTGATCCAGATAAATTGGACACTTTTGCATATATTTCAGGTAATTACATCGAACTAAAAGAAGGAGTCTTAGCTACTCAAGGCTTTTCTATGAAATGATCATGACTAAAACATCAATAGCACTTATTGGATTTATGGCCACGGGAAAAACTACAATTGGCAAAATCCTAGCTGCTGAATTAGGAGATAATTACACGCATATTGAAATGGATTTAATGATTGAAGAATTAGCTGGTAAATCAATTCCCTCAATTTTTTCCCAAGATGGTGAAAAGAAATTTAGAAAGCTTGAAAGATTAATCTGCAAAAAGATATCTAAATTAGATCACTCCATTATATCCTGTGGTGGTGGAGTTGTACTTGATGAGAGAAATGTAAAAGATTTAAGCAAAAATGCCATAATTGTTCATCTAAAATCAAATTTAGAATCCATATATGACAGAATTGCAAAAAACGGAATTAATTTAAGACCAGTAGTAAACAAAAGCAATTTTAAAGAAGAGATAAAAAGAATTTATAATATTAGAAGGCCGATGTATCAAAATGCAGCTGACTTTGAAATTGAAACTGATAATAAAGATGTTAAAATAATAATAAAAGAAATTCTTGAAAAAGTAAAAACTGTTCAAAAATCGTAATTATTTAAACTTTCAATATACCAATGATATAATGGTTCAAACTCTTTTATCTCAGTAATGGAATGTCTTTTTTCAATCAAGACAAAAAATATCTTCTCTTTTCTTCGCAAGGTATTTAACGTTTTACTATCTTTTATTTCAACCAATTGATTTATCGAAGTATCGATAAAGTATATCTTAAAATTTTCTAACTTCTTGAGATCCCATTCATTATCGATTTCTTCTTGCAAGATTTTGTAAAATTGACTGAAGTTTCCCTCGATAAGAATCCAACCTCGAAAAATGTCCTTAATTTCACGGTTAAGAACAAATATTTTCCCAAAAATCTCTTTAGGGTACTTTATATGATTTGATATAGTATTATTGCTCATCCTAAAATACCATTTTAATTTTGATCAAATAAAATAGAATGTTTGATAAGACAACTATTTATTCTTTTTTTTTGTAACGAACATTAATATGAAAAAATTTTGATTAAAATCGTGATTAAAGCGTGAAATATACATCGATTTTTGACGTTATAGGCCATATTATGGTAGGACCAAGTTCCAGTCATACCGCTGGGGCGTGTCAAATAGCCTACGTTGCCCAAATTTTGTTTGGTAAAAAACCAGGCGTCGTGAAAATTGGACTTCATGATTCTTTTGCAGAAACCTATAAAGGTCATGGAACAGATAAAGCAATAATAGGGGGGCTCTTAGGATTTAATCCTGAAGATGAAAGGATAAAAAATGCTTTTGAAATTGCAAATAAAGAGGACCTTACTTATGGGTTTGAACCGGTTGATTTGGGAGCAGAATATCATCCCAATTCAGTCATAATTGAGATGATCGACGGTAAAGATAAAATGACTGTAATTGGTTCCTCAATTGGAGGTGGAAATATTATAATAAAAGAAGTGGATGGTCTTGAAGCAGGATTTGGAGGAGAACCAAACACATTAGTTATTTTAAATCAAGATAAAATAGGAGCGTTAGTAAATATCGCAAACACGCTCAAAAGTTATGGATTAAATATAGGTTCAATGAAAATATCGAGAAATCTTAAAAAAAAGATTGCACTTACTTGGCTTGAAGCAGATTCAACAATTCCAGAAAAGTTGATTGCAGCTTTACAAGAATTTCCTGAAATAATATGGGTGAGAATTATAGATGTATGAAACCATTTATCAGCTGTTGAGCGACTCTAAAGAACAAAATATTCCTCTGCATAAATTAATATTAAAGGATGAGAGTGAATACACCCACACTTCCATCTCAATCATAATAGAACGGTTAAACAAAACTTTATCAATTATGAAACAGTCATTAGAGAAAGCTCTTCAATCAAAAGCAGAATTACCTATAAAAGAAGCGAGTGGACAAGCAAAAAAGATGCTTTCTCCTGGTATTTTCTTTCACTCGGATATGAAAGATGCTACTGCTTGGGCCATGGCAATAGGTGAGTATAATAGTGGAATGGGTTTAATTGTCGCGTGTCCTACTGCTGGATCTTCAGGAGTAGTACCTGCTACTCTTTTGAAAGCAAGAGAGATCTTAAATAAATCCGATGATGATCTCCTAAACGCTTTAATAGTGGTAGGGGCTGTGGGTGCTATAATTGGAAACCAAGCCATGCTATCTGGTAGTGAAGGGGGTTGTCAAGCAGAAGTGGGAGTAGCCTCTGCAATGGCAGCAGCAGGAATAACTTATATGGCAGGAGGAAATCAGGATCAAATTTCGAACGCGATTGCTTTGACTCTAACGAATGTGCTTGGACTTGTATGTGATCCTGTCGCAGGATTAGTGATCTCGCCTTGTATTAAGCGAAATGCTATGGGCGTAGTTAACGCGTTTTTAGCTGCTGAAATGGCATTATCAGGAGTCACTTCAATTATTCCTGCTGATGAGGTTGTAGTTGCCATGATGAAAGTAGGGCGAAAAATTCCATATGAGTTAAAGGAAACTGGAAAAGGAGGGATAGCAGGAACTAAAACTGGAAAAAGAATTAAAAAGGAAATATTTAAGGAGGATTAAGTTTATTTAAGTTTCGCTTGAATGTATTTCCCTATTTTTTCAATAGCTTCTTGACCTTCGGGAGCCCAATCTGAAAAAGCTTGAAACACGTGAATCATATCATCAAAAACTTCTAAGGTGACATCAACACCAGCTTTTTTTGCTTTCTCTGCAAATCTAACTGAATCATCTTCAATAATTTCTGCTGTGCCTACGTGTAGAAGTATTGGTGGTAAATTCTGAAGATCCGCATATAATGGTGATATATAAGGATTTTTTGGGTCATTATCACCAACATACAATTCCGCCATAAAAATCAAATCATATAGTTTCAAGAAAGGGTCAGCTTTTGCATTTCTGATTAATGAATCCCCAGTTAAAGCTAGATCGGTCCAGGGAGACAAACATACTGCTGCTGCAGGCAAACTAATTTTTTCATCTCTTAGTTTAATTAATGTCACTAAAGTCAATCCCCCTCCCGCAGAATCACCAGCAATCACGATTTTATTTGGGTTAATTTTTTGATTTTTAATTAACCAATTATAAGACTTAACAGCATCTTCAACAGCTGCAGGGAAAGGATGTTCCGGGGCTAGTCGATAATCTATTAATAATACTTTCACTTTGGCAGCATGACTAATTCTTATAGCTAAATCCTGGTGAGATGTTAGGGATCCCTCCATATAAGCTCCACCATGTAAATATAAAACTATCTTATCAGACTCGGATTCAGGGAAAGAGATCCATACTGCATCCATTTCTTCTATTTTGATATGATCGATCTTAGCATCTTTTGGAGGCTTTACTAGAGAAGCTAGTAGTTCCAAACCTTTACGTGAGGCCTCAACTCTTTCTTTTGTTGTGGTAATTGCATTGTTTTTTAAAAGTTGAATCACGCGTTCCATTCCTTTAGATACCATAACTCTTCACTATAGACAATCTATTATAAATTAAACACTTTTTTAATTTTATACATATTAAATAACCATTTATATGTTCTAAAGTTTTATTTTTGGTATACTAATTGATTTTTACGATAAGTTGGGGATTCTAAAAAAATGGAAAAAAAAAATCTTTTGGAGATCAACCGAATGGAGGAATAGAAAGAATAACTTCATTCAGCGATGCTGTAATGGCAATTGCAATTACATTATTAATAATAGAGATGATAATTCCAAGCGTTAATCCAGAATTATTAATTTCAGAATTGTCTAATTTAATCCCAAAATTCTTTAGTCATGTCATTAGCTTTTTCATAATTGGTTCTTATTGGATTTCTCATCATCGGATGTTCACATATATTACGCAATATGATGCTTTTTTTATTTTTTGTTAGTTTCCTTCCATTTCCATCCGCCTTGTTAGGCGAATACACTTCTGTCCAGTTGATTGTTATTATTTACTCATCTAATATTACTTTACTCAGTGGTTCACTTTTTATTTTATGGTATTATGCCTCTCGAAATTTCAGATTGATAAAAAAGGACACTGATCCACAAATGATTAAAAAAATTAAAAGATATAACATAATAGGTCCATTAGGATTCTTAATTTCGATTCCTTTTTCGATTATAAGTGTTTTTGGGGCTTTCATTATATGGTGGATAACGCCAGTAGTAGGCGTGATTTATAGACGCATTTCTCAAAAAAGCGAAAAAAAGAGCAATCCAAAAAAATAATCACAAATTTATTTTCTATTTTATAGACACAAAATAAATTTAATCAATTCAGATTTTTAGTAAAAATAGCCAACTTTATAGTTTAAAGTTCATTTTATTTGACCTTAGGGTCCTTTATACAGGCTTTATGTAATAAAGTTTAAATATTAGTTCTTTCTACCTTAAATTAGGAAGCTTTGCACGGCAAAGTAAAATTCCATGATGAATCAATTTTGAATCTTAGTTCAATTTAGGTTCCAAAAAAGAGTAATAAACAATTGAGAAAAATATGGTATGGTTGAAGTTTATTATGAAAAAGAAGAAATGTAATTTGAATGCTAATAATTACAAAGGTGCGTAATAAAATGGCTTTCGCAGGTGGAGCTGCAGCAGGAGGATTTGCTGCAGCGTGTAAAAAGAAAGGAGAATCCCAAAAGGGAGGTAGATGGACATATTTATTAATTGCAATCGTCACGCTCGTGGTCATTTTTTCAATTGTTATATTAAGTAATCAAAACAGGTGAAAAAGTAAATGTTATGTAAAATGAAAAAGGAGGGATTCTTAGTTATTGGAATGCTTTCAATAGCTATTTCAATTGCTTTGAGTAGGTTTTTTGAGGGAATTCCAGCAGTAGATTTTTTAGAAGGAATGTTTGGTGGAATATCTATGGTGATGAATTTAACCTTTCTATACAAGTTAGGAAGGGAAAATCGATTAAGAGATAACGATGCGAAAGTGCAGAATGCAAATAATCGGTTTAGGAATTGAATTTAATTATAATATAAAAAAGAGGTAAAAAAAATGGTTGAAAAATACGCTATTAGAACTTCGAATTTAACGAAAAATTTTGGCAGCATCATTGCTGTGAAAAATTTAAATCTGAAGATTCCTTATGGCAAAACATATGGACTTTTGGGTCCAAATGGGGCGGGAAAAACCACAACTATAAGGATCTTGAATGGAATAGTTTCCAAGTCCTCAGGAATAGCATTCGTGGGGGGATTTGACGTTCAAGCTCAAGATACAGAAGTAAAAAAGATATGTGGATTTTTGCCAGAATCACCGGGACTGTACTCTAAACTCACAGCCCGAGAATTTTTAGAATTCATTGGTGAGCTATATTACTTACCAAAAAGTATTTTAAAAGAGCGAATAAATGAATTGATTGAGTTATTTGAATTAACTGGAAGGGAGAATGATCTTTTAGAAGGGTATTCAAGGGGAATGAAGCAGAAAGTGTGCTTGTGTGCAGCTTTGATTCAAGATCCTTCAATAATCTTTTTAGATGAACCCACTTCTAACCTGGATCCTGCAGCAGCACGAATGGTGAAAAATTTAATATTTGAATTGGCTAAAAAAGCTGAGAAAACGGTATTTATCTGTACTCATCTTCTTGATGCTGCGGAAGAATTATGTGATATAATAGGAATCTTGTATGAAGGTCAATTAAAAATTGAGGGCACTCCCAAAGAAATCATAGACTCGGTGAATGCAAAAGATTTAGAAGACGCTTATCTAAAAATCACGGGAGCATCCCATATTGATGATCTCTTAGCCTGGAGAGAGAATGACTCTAAAAAATTTAAGATCGAGGGTTGAAATTGATTGTTCTGACATCTGAGAAAGATTTTGAAGCGTTAAATGGAGAAGAAAATGGAAATAAAACTTCTTTGGAACTGCTTCAGAATAGGGCTCTTTGGAAAGTAGTCGCAAAAAATGAGATAAGGATTAGAACAAGCAAGTTTAGAAATCATAGGTGGCTGCTCTTTATTAGTATTTATGCCCTTTTATTTCTATGGGCATTTTTTATTGCGCCACTCTTGTTCGATCTATTCATGCCAACTTTAGTATTAGAATTTTCTACAATATTCCTCCCAATGGTCGGTGTCATCATAGAATCATTAATGATAGGAACATTTTTAGTTTTGGTGATGTATCCCTTAAATACGGTATATACTGAAGGAGAGGTGGGGTTCAAGGAAGTACTCATGGCAACTCCAGTTAAATCTAAAGACATTTTTCTCGGTGAATATTTAGGAAAAGCCCCAGTATTTAGCATTGGGGTACTTTTACTTGGTCCTGTAATAACGGGATTGTTAAATCCGATAATTGATTTGACAATTTTACAATACTCCGTAATTTACGGCAGTATATTTGTAATGGTATACTTTGCAAATCTAATTGGTTCTATTTTAGCTAGTTGGATCGAGCATAAAATCACCAAGAGTGAGAAAGCAAGAGATTTAGGAAAAGCTTTGATATGGATCTTTACAATCGCTTTAGTCGGTGTGATGTATGCAGTCATATTTTTTCTAAACGAGTTATTAGCTAAACCTGAGCTTAAAAATTGGTTGGCATTTTATCCATCTATATGGTTTTCGAATATTATTTTATACAGTATTGAACCGAGCTTGATAGATACATTTATCTTAAACATCTGGATTAATCTGATTCTTGCGATAGGAATACCATTACTTACATTGTATTTTAGCTATCGTTGGGCTGAAAATTTTTATACTTTGGAAGGTGGATTCGAGAGGGAGGATGTTGTTATTGTAAAACAAGAAAATGGTTTCTACAAATTTATACGGAAGATAACAGGCAAAAAATGGGGAGGATTAATTGTGATGCAATTTAAGAGATTTCTGAGAAAAAAGGCGAATTATGCAAGGCTCGCATATATTTATGGGTTACTTGGTTTCATGACATGGTTCATATCTAGAATGGGAAATAGTGAATTTGAAATTATCTTTTCATCTACAATCATCATTGCCATAGGAGGAGCTATTGGAAGCATTATTATTGGACACCTTGCCTTTATCGATTCAAAAGACATAATCTGGGTTTATAAAAGGTCACCAAGAGGAATTAAAAGCTTAGTATATTCCTATTTGATCATGATGCTTGTCTTTAACATCATCCTATCTGTGTTCATAACAACATTCTATGCTATACTGATTAATATTGACATATTAAACATGATAATTTTCTTTGGAGAATTCTTGGTATTTTCTCAATTATCTTCAATTCAAGCCATGGGACTCCAATGTAAATCTCCTGCATATAGAGATAAAGACCCTAACATGAGAGGAAATGCCATGATCTCAATGTTAATCATACAACCGTTAATGTTCTTGCCAATTGGGCTGCTAATATTTTTAAATCCCCAAAATACATTTATGATGAGATTAGTGATGCAATTGCCAATTTTTCTTTACATGCTCGCAGTAACCATTCCATTATTCAGTTATGGCATGAAAAAATTGGATAAGCTTGAGTAATAACTAAATTTTATAATTTTTTTTAATTTTATCAAATTGTAAATAAAAAGAAATAAAAGAATGGAGGAAATTAATAGAATTAAGGAACTAATACGAAAGGTGAGCAATTTATTACCCAGGATATTGATCTTGAGAATTTAGAGAAGAAAACATGGAGAGTTAATTTTGATGATGGAATTTTTGAGATTTATTTAGGATTTCTTATAATATTTTTGGGGTTTGGATCGACTTTTTATGAATATCTTCCAATACCATTATATTTTACATT
>CAZWEM010000031.1:0-53255 GCA_964632315.1 uncultured archaeon | reverse complement strand
AAAGGAAAACCAGTATATTTAATGAGTATCTTTTGTTTCATAACCATACTGATCTCTGCAATCTTAAACAATATACTGACTGTAATCATCCTAATTCCACTTACTATTACGGTTTCTCGCATTTTAAATATTAATCCTACGCCTTATATCTTAACTCAAGCAATTTTAGTAAATATTGGAGGGACATTTTTTACGATATCTTCTATTCCAAATATTTTAATAAGTACATATGCTAGGATTTCTTTTATTCAATTTTTCTTAAATGTAGGAACGATATCTTTACTTATTTTCCTTCTGACTCTTATCTTTTTCATTTTTATATATAAAAATAGTTTGCAAGTTTCTGAATCTGGTGTTGATATTCTTCGTGAATTCAATGTTTGGAATTTCGTGCCTGATAAAAAATTGATGGTAAAAAGCCTTATTATATTGGTGACTTTATTTACATGTTTTATTTTAATTCCCAGTACATTGATAAGTACGGATATACTTGCACTACTTTTGGCTTTGATTTTAGTCATTATAAGCCGACTTGATCCAAGACAAATAATATCAAAAATTGATCTCGAATTAATTTTTTATTTATTAGGAATTTTTGTAATTGCAGGTGCCCTTGATTTATTAGGAGTTGTTCAAGTTTTAGGAGAATCAATGGCTAATTTATCCGGAGGGGATGTATATTTCCAAATTCTGATCATCTTGTGGTTTTCTTCAATTTTAAGTAGTGCTATTGATAACATCCCAATTACTAAAGTATTAGTCCCAGTTATTGGAACCATAACAAGTAATTTTCCTTCTAATATTGGAGATCAATTTTATTATAGTCTAGCCATAGGTGCAAATTGGGGTGATAATTTGACCCCGATGGGCGATAATATTCTTGTCATTCAATTAGCGGAGTCAAATAAACGCCCTATTAGTTTTAAACAGTTTTTTAAAATCGGGTTCACAACCACTCTATATCAACTTACTATTATCTCGATATATTATACGCTAATATTTAGTACTATAATGGGAGTTCTCATAATTATCATTATTCTTTTTAGTCTTGGCGCAATCTATTTGTCTTCTAAATTTGGACCCAAAAAGTTAAGTAGAACGATCAAAAACATTATAAATAGATTTAGAAATATATTTATTTGATTAGTGAATGGATATGGTATTTAAAAATATAAATAGAATTAAAAATGCTCTGCCTGAAGTAAAACACGTGGCCATGTTTTATGATAACGGAACAATTTTTCAAACTACTTTCGAGCAAGACATAAATATACCAAAACTGGGAGAAAACTTAGCTGAAGTGTTAAATAACATGAGACAATTATATGATATTTGCCGAATAAAATTAAATACTTATGAAAAGATAATCTTTGAAACAAATAACCTTTCCATAATGATCCTCAAACTTGGAGAAGAAAGCAATATTGCCCTCTTTTTCGAGAAAGAAGAAGATGAAACACTAAAAATAAGTGCCATAAGGAGATATTTAGCAAAGATAGAAGATTTAGTTGATATGGATAGAAATGATATTTTATTTCAGGAAATTTTGAGTAAAGAAGAAGAGCTGAAAAAAAATCAAGAAAAATTAAAAATAGTCGAAACTGAACTTAAAGGTCTTGAAATAGAAGATATTAAACAAAATGATCAAGAAAAAATTGCATTGAATAGCAAAAGTGAGCAATTGAATATAGCTATTGAAAAAATAACTAACGAATTAGATCTTTTAAAATCAAAAATTCACAAGAAAAATTAGTATTAATTATTATTTATTTTATAATTTCTTCTCTTTTCTTTAGAGAGCGCTTTTTTTATGTAAAAATCTCTGAGATGGAGACTATAAATTTTTTTAGGATGTCAAATGATAAAAAATATGAATATTGGAGTAAAACGAAGATGGATTTTGGATTAACTGAAAAACAAAAAATGATAAGAAAAATTACACGTGAATTCGCAGAAGAATATATAGCTCCTGTTGCTGAGGAAAGTGATAGAATCTCTGAATTAGACTCAAGCGTAATGCAAAAAATGAAAGAATTGAATTATTTCGGATCTTGTATTCCTGAAGAGTACGGGGGTGCGGGATTACATGAAGATACTATTGCGTTTGCGATTTGTACAGAGGAAATCGGAAGAGTGGATGCTTCCTGGTCTATTACGACAGGAGTACATTGCAGTGTTTGTGCATATCCGATTTACCGCTTTGGTACCGAGGAACAACGCCAAAAATTTTTAATACCTTTAGCTAAAGGCGATAAAATTGGAGCGTTTTGTTTAACTGAAGCAAATGCAGGATCTGATGCTGGAGGGGTACAATTGACAGCTGAAAAAGACGGAGATGAGTATGTGCTTAATGGTAGCAAAATTTTTGCCACTAACGGTGGTATTGCTAACACATTACTTGTCGTAGCAAAAACAGGAGAAAAAGGTTCGAGAAATGAGCTAACAGTATTTATCGTAGATACCGAAACAAAGGGATATTCTGTTGGAGTGAAAGAAGATAAACTTGGTGTTAGAGCATCCAATACATCTGAGTTGGTCTTTCAAGATGTAAGGGTCGCAGAAGAAAATATTTTAGGTGGTTTGGGAGCAGGCTTTAAACTAGGGCTTCAAATCCTTGATTATGGAAGGATAACAATAGCAGCTCAATGTTTAGGATTAGCTCAAGGTTGCTTGGAAGCATCTATTAAGTATGCTAACGAACGCGAACAATTTGGCATGAAAATCGCTAGATTTCAAGGAATCCAGTGGAAAATTGCCGATATGACAACAGCCGTGGAATCTGCTCGCTTACTTACATATAAAGCAGCTTGGATGTGTGATCAGGGGATGGATTATGGATTAGCCGGTTCAATGGCAAAATTGGTTGCGTCTGAGGCGGGTATGAGTGCAGCTCATCAAGCTGTTCAAATCCACGGCGGATATGGCTTGATGAAAGCATATGCTGTTGAAAGATTCTTTAGAGATGCAAAAATGGGAGAGATTTATGAAGGAACCTCCGAAATTCAAAGAATGGTCATTGCGAACCACATGTTAAGGAGCAGGTAATCATCTTTTTCCTTATTTTATTTTTTATTTGACATTATTTTCAATATTATAATGAGAAACTAAAAAAGAAAAGAAATTTTGATAATATTTTATAATAATCTGTTATATTTTGATCTAACATTATAATAATAATCACTTTAAAATGATTTAATTATGAAAGTTTTTGTTTGTATAAAGCAAGTCCCTGGTGTATCTGAGGTAAGAATCGATCCAAAGACAAACACTTTGATACGTGAGGGTATTCCTTCAATCGTGAATCCCCATGATAAGCATGCAGTTGAACTTGCTCTTACCATTAAAGAAAAACACGAAGCTGAAGTAATTGCTCTTAGCATGGGCCCACCTCAAGCAGAGGAAGCGTTGAGGGAAGTGCTCTCTATGGGAGCAGATAAAGCATATCTCCTTACTGATCGAGCATTTGCTGGGGCAGATACTTTAGCAACTTCCCATACGCTTGCTTTAGCAATAAAAAAATTATTGAGCGAAAAAGATGAGAAAGATTACATTGTAATTTGCGGAACTCAGGCAATTGATGGAGATACAGCCCAAGTAGGACCAGAATTAGCAGAAGAGTTGAAAATTCCTCAAATAACATATGTAATGAAATTTGAGCTTAAAGGCAATAACATTATTGTAGAAAGAGCGTTTAGAAGTGAAGAAGTCGTTCAAATTGAAACAATTGTTCCAGTTTTAATTTCAGTTTTAAAAGAAATAAATGAACCAAGAGTTCCAGGAATGAAAGGAATAGTGAATGCATATCAGAAAAAAAAAGTAATTCGTTTGAATGCTGAAGATTTAGGAGCAGATAAAAAAGAATTGGGACTAAATGGTTCTATGACAGAAGTTTGGAAGATCTTCATTCCAAAAAGGAAAGCAGAGAAGGTAGTTTTAACAGGTACTATTGAAGAAATGGTACAAGAATTATGCAATAATCTCCACGATGATAAAGTTATCTAAGAGGATGAGAAAATGAGTATAAAAGTCGATAGTGAATTATGTACTGCATGTGAATCTTGTATAGCGTCATGCCCTTACGGAGGAATCAAGATCGTGGATACAGGAGAAACACGATCAGCTGTAATTACATCTGAATGCAACTTATGTGGTGCTTGTGTAGATGCTTGTCCTGTAGACGCTATAACGCTTGAAAGAACGGAATATGTAGATAAAGTTGATAAATCCCTATACCATGGAGTGTGGGTGATAGCAGAACATTTTGATGGGCAAATTCATAAAGTTGCTTATCAATTACTAGGGAAAGGAAGAGAATTAGCGGATCTTTTAAAAACTACTTTATCCTTGGTACTTTTAGGAGACGAGTTTGATGATAAATTACAAGATTTTGGAGATTATGGTGCTGATGAGGTTTTATACATAAAATCCAAGATGCTTAAACATTATTATTCGGATTTATATGTAAATATACTAACAGAACAAGTGACTGAAAAGAAACCAGAAATAGTATTAATTGGTGCAACTCCAACTGGAAGAGATTTTGCTCCTAGACTTGCGAAGAGATTAAACGCTGGATTAACTGCAGATTGCACTGGACTTGAAGTTGAAGAAGACACAAGAAATTTGCGACAAACTAGACCAACTTTTGGGGGAAATTTGATGGCTACTATTCGGACTCCGGTAAGTAGACCTCAAATGGCTACTGTGAGGCCTGGAATTTTTAAAGCTAACAAAGAGCTTCACAAGAAGGCCAAAATAACCACGATTGAAAAGAAATTGCAGGAAAAAGATTCTGTTACAAAACTTCTCAAGGTCATTAAAAAACAAAAAATACAGATTAATCTCGAAGATGCTGAAATAATCGTTTCAGGTGGCAGAGGAGTAGGTTCAAAAGAAGGCTTTAAATTGATAAGAGAATTAGCTGAAGTTTTAGGGGCAGAAGTTGGTGGATCCAGAGTAACTATTGAGCTCAATTGGATCGATGCCGATAGGCAAGTAGGACAAACTGGAAAAACTGTTTCCCCCAAATTGTACATAGCTTGCGGAATTTCAGGAGCCATCCAACATTTAGTAGGAATGCAAAATTCAGAAATTATCGTGGCTATAAATAGAGATCCTAACGCACCAATCTTTTCAGTAGCACATTATTGCATTGTGGGGGATTTACATAAAGTAATTCCAATCTTAATAGAAGAAATAAAGAAGATAAAAGCTGAAGAATAGACTTTACAATTAAAATAAGATAAAAAAATAAAAGAAATTTAATTTCTTCTTACAATCCTTTCCATTTACTCACAATTGTTCCAGGTAATTCAATATTTGCTTGCATCGGGCAGCATCCCGGATAAAAGTGAGTGTTAGATGTTATGTCTTTATATGGTTCAGCACAATCTCCTATAACCCAAACTTCTTTATCTGAACCTCTGATATCTTCCGGAATATAACAATGATGTCCTAGAACAAAGATTGGATCTTCATCGTGTTCATGTAGTTTTTTAAATGTAAATGAAAGCCCATCACAGATCGCTCTTACAAGTGCTTTACACACATAACAAGGACTTCCTTCAATTACGCGAACAGTTGGATAAATTCCATTACATTCCCCTGATGGTTTCATGAAATCTCTTTTCACAGAATCAATCGAAGCACCAGATAATTCTATCTCATTGAGATCTAAGGGTCCAGCACCAAGATGGGCTCCCATTCTGATTGTCCGAACTTCCATAGGATCAAAACCCATCACTCTTGCAGTGACTGCATCAGTCGCAACTACATTATCTCCAGCTACAATCGTGTTCATATCAGTAATAGTCATATAATCATGTCCACGCATCGGAATAGGTCCCTGCCCTTGAACAGCCCACAATCCGCTTGTAATTGTAAGTCGAGGCGGAAGAGTTTTTGCGATATCAACGAATTTTAAACTTAATTTACCATCATGAGCAATTAATTTATCTTCCCACTTGAAAATACCTTGATAATTTTTCATCCCTAATGTTAATGTTTCAAAGCTGTGTGTTTTCATAGCAGGACAATTAAAAAAAGCAACATCCTCCCTAGTTAGGAGTTCTGGAACGTGAATTTTATCCATTGCGTTTGCAGGTTTCTTAATTTCAATTTCAACGCGTTCAAAATCATTGAAATCGATTGCTTTACCACCTACCGATTCCACAGCATCTTTTATTCCGGAAACATCTAATGTAATGCAAGCTTGCCACCGCTCATGATAATCAAATGCACACGTCTCAGCTGTTAATACTTCTTTAGCATGACCTTTTTCTAAAGCCAACTTGGTTATGGCCGCTAAAACTCTAGCATCGGTGTTAGCAGCTCCCTGTAGATTGACACATTCTTCCCCAGTTCTTTTATCAACCATTACAGAACCGAAATAAGTGCAACTATTTGGTTTTAAAACTACAGTCTCTCCTGGCTTTATATATTTGTCAATTCCACCAAGTTGTTCAAACATCTCATCAACCATTCCAAGAACCACTTGAAACTCATCATCAGTGTATTTACTTGGTAACCCAGGAATTTCATCTCGGTGAATAATAGTTACTTTTGCCATATTTAGTATCCTCTTTAAATTTGAATTTTGAATTAAATGTTGGTTTTTCAAAACCTTAATTGAATGAAGATTCGAGTGTTTTTATTTCTTTCATTTTAATTGCAAATTATCAATTACAGCAATTAGGGAATTAAAAAGATTGAAATTATGCTAGACGTTTTCACCTTTATGGATCTTCTAAAGGGCTATAACACAAAAGTTGATGATCGATTTAGCATCCACATTGCTGAAGATAACCAAGAGGAATTAACTGCTTTAGTTAATTTAAATGTTGAAATCCATAAAGAAGTGTTATTAAAATCCTATATTCGTGAGATTTTTACGAGACATCCAAGAAAAGATGGTATTCTATGGTTATACATAAAAGACAATGAAAAAAACAAGTTGGCTTCTTCAATATGTTTAGTTCCTTTAGAATGGCAAATTAAAAACACTATTTTACCTGGTTGTGAAATGGAATTTGTGGGAACTCGTGAAGAATATAGAGGAAGAGGTTATATTAAAATTCTTAACGAATTATATGAAAAAATTATGGAACAAAACGGATATATCATCTCTGTTATAAGAGGGATTCCATATTATTATCGTTCACTAGGATATGAATTTGTATCTTCTCTTGATGAGAGAATAGAAATCCCAGTATCAAAAATTCCTAAAAGAAAGGATAAAATTCGTATTAGAAAAGCAAATTCTGAAGATATACCGCTAATTGAATCAAGATACAATCATTTCCATAAAAAGTTCTACATATTCAATACATTCGATAAGGAGTGTTTTAAATTCAAATATTTAAGAGACAATTTCAATTCTGAGGTTCGATCTAGTTACATCTTCGAAAAGCGTGGAATTTCACGTAATTATTTCTCTATTGGGATGAGTTATGATAACACAAATTATGAAGTTTTCTGTCCAAGCAACAATAAAAAAGAAATGTTAGCACTACTTCAATTTATCAAGAATCTTGGAAGATATAGCAAGCAAGACACCATTACACTTAGCATTAATCACCATTCTCCCTTATTTAATCACTTAAAATCACTTGGAGGAATTCTCGTTTCAGATTATGGATGGCAAGTAAAGATTCCAAATTTGAAATTATTTTTTAATTTGATAAAAAAAATCATTGAATTTAGATTGGAGCATTCGGAGTATAATGAAATAACAAAAAAAGTTAGATTAAGTAATTATCTTGAGTGCATCGAAATAGAATTTGAAAAAGGTAAAATCAAGAATGCTAAAACTATAAAAGGATATCAAGATGCAGAATTGATCGATCTTCAATTACCTGGTGCTCTTATTTTTAAAGTAGTTTTAGGAGAGAGAAATGTTAACGAAATTAATTACATAATAAAGGATGCTATTGTGAATCCTAAATCAAAAGATTTAATTAATACCATTTTCCCAAAAAAGAAAATCTTATTTGATTCATATATTTAAAAATACTTTATGGATTGATATGAGTTAGAAATAACACTAGGATTAATAATTTTTGTAATATATTATTAGATAAAGAAGTTAGAGAAGATTTAAAAAAGAAAATGTAGAGGAATGTTGAAACTTGAAGAATTTGTGGAGGAATAAATCATAGCTAACATTCCACTACGAGAAAAAAATTTGCGTTTAACAAATTTTTTCTAATTATTACATAGTTTTCCTATATATAAATATATTTGGGTCAATTCTGGAAACGTTTGATTCGATTAGTGAATGAAATGTACTCATACTATAACAAATAATATATCATCTCTATTTATCATATCATAAAATCCTAATTGTTTATGTAAATCTGAGTTTGGTTCATAATTTTAATTAAAAATAAATTTTTTTCTTAAATTTCTTGGGACTTGTAAGAAAATTGAGAAAAAATATTATCCAACTTTTGGCATGAAATTTAGATCAATACGATATTCTTCAATTCAAAATGAGATTTTATTAAGATCTTAATAACAGTGATTTGAGGTTTTTAGAGCTTAGAAGATTCTTTGCGTTTGGCTTCTATTCCTAAGTCTTAATTATATCAATAATATTGCTTGCAAAATTTATTTAAAACATAATTCAAGAAATAAGCCAACTAATAATTAAAGGGAATCTTATTTGTCCAAATTAGTTTTCATTTTGCTATATAATCTTAATAACGCTAAGTATATTCGAGCAAAAATTATTGATTTAAACTTAAATTATATTGTCGATTAAATAAAATTAAACATTAAATTAATCAAGAAATGCAGTGAATGGCATATTGAACGTATTGTGGTATATTGTTTAGGGAATAATTTGTCTTTTTATATTAAATGCTGTTAGAGTTAAATTACATAATAGGAAGAAGTAAAGTATGAACATTTTGGCATACAAGCAGTATTTAGAACACGTTGATAAAGAATTCTATTCCAATCATGAAACTAAAAAACCGAATATAGTTAATTTCTTCATGGATGATATGGGATATGCCGATATATCATGTTACGGGGCAAAAAATATCAAGACGCCAAATATTGACACCCTCTCAGAAAATGGAGTTAAACGGAACTATTTTTATTTTTATTCTCCCGTTTGTTAACTGTCACGCGTTGGGTTATTAACCGGCCGTCATCCTTTGAGAATGCTTATTCCTCATATTTTTTTCCCAAATAAGTCTCTTATATCAAAGTTTATTAAGATGACATTAAGAAGATCTCATAGTGTTAAAGGTCTATTGGAAGATGAGATAACTATCGCAGAAGTTCTAAACGAAGCGGGAAATGAAACAGGATTGCTTGGTAAATGTCATCTTGGAGATAAATCACCTCATCTACCAAATGACAAGGGGTTTAGATTTTTCTATGGAGCCTTACACAGTTATGATATGAAGCCATTTGCAATTTGGAGAAATAAAGAGATAGAACAGCATCCACCAGCCAAACAAGACTACTTGACCAAATCATTAGCTAATGAGGCAATCTCTTTTATAAGAAAAAATGCAAATTGACCATTCTTCCTCCATTATTGTTAGCCATTTCTTCACGATCCACTTCATGCATCCAAAAAGTTTCAAGGAACTTCAAATGCTGGTCTTTATGGAGATGCTGTCCAAGAAATTGATTGGAGTGTTTGAGAAAGGTTTAAAAAAAACACGAGGGGATGGTTATAATGATTTTTATGGTTAATTTTCTTTGAATTTCACTTAAGAATAAAAAATCCTATCATTTAATTTACATAAACTATAAATTGGTTCTTTATATTTTCGGTTTATTACTTTAAGTCTTTGGAATTAGCTAAAAACCAGAGCGTGTTTAAAAATTGATGATGGGATATAGTTCCCATTATATTCTCTAACGAATAACTTAATTAAATTGCAGAGATTAATTATTCTTAGATACGTAAAAAAAGGCTAAATGTATTTAGAAAACTCATTATGAAGATAAAAAGTTTTAACCTTCTAAATGTAGGTGTAGGTGGGCAAGGTGTCATTAGAGCAATACAAATTCTTTCTCACGCAGCTTTATTAGAAGGTCATAAAGTTAGAACCGCTGAAACTCATGGTATGGCTCAGAGAGGTGGTTCAGTAGCTTCTTACCTAAGATTTGGGTCTTTAGTTGAGGGACCACTCATTCCCAGGGGAATGGCTGATTTAGTCATGTCATTTGAGGCAAGCGAAGCTGTAAGAAATTTTAATTATGCTGGTCCAGAAACCTATTTTTTCATTAACAACCATTTAATTATCCCACCTATGATTCATCAATTAGGGATGGAATATCCCAATATTGAACAAATTCATGCATTTTTAAGTGATGTTTCACCAAATATTTTTTTTATCGATGCCAACAATATTGCTATAGAAGCAGGAAATTTGAGAACAATGAATGTAGTAATGTTAGGCGTAATCAGTGGTTCAGGGAAACTCCCAATTAAAGTAGAGAATTTACAAGAGGCAATTAAATTATTTGTTCCTAAAAAAGCAATTGAAGTCAATAAAGTTGCGTTTAAATTTGGTTTAGAGAAAGGAAGATCTTTAAGGAGGGAAATTTATGAGTATACCTGATTTTGCAGAGGATCAAAATGGAAAAAAAGTGATTCTGCTTGGTAATGAAGCAATCGCAAGAGGCATATTAGAAGCCGGAGTTATTATAGGTGCTGGCTATCCCGGGACCCCATCAAGTGAAATATTATCAACATTAGCAGAGATGAATAAATATTATCCGCATTTAAAACTAGAATGGAGCATAAATGAAAAAGTAGGTTTTGAAACTGCTTATGGAGCTTCAATGTGCGATGTAAGAGCAGTTGCGTGCATGAAGCATGTGGGAGTGAATGTTGCTTCTGATGCATTCATGACAGCATGTTATGCTGGAGCTAGAGGAGGGATGGTTTTAGTATCGGCTGATGATCCTAATTGTTATAGCTCTCAAAACGAGCAGGATAATAGGTATTTTGGCTTGCACGCTCTCGTCCCAGTTTTTGAACCATCGACTCCACAAGAAGCAAAAAATATGATGAAATACGCGTTTGATTTCTCTGAACGATTTCAAAGTCTAGTTTTATTTAGAACAACCACCAGATTAAATCATGGAAGAGGAGAGGTGGAATTAGGAGATATATTGAAAATTGATAGAGACTATTCTTTTGATTGGGATAGGTCTCGATGGGTATGCCTGCCTTCTCATTCCAGAGTTTTGAGGGTCAGGCTATTAGAAAGGCTTGAAGAGATATCTGATTTTGCTGATGAATTTCCCTTTAACTCATTAGCAAAATCAAGAGAAAGAGTAAATGGTACTAGATATGGATTTGTAGCTGCTGGAGTTCCCTATTCTCATTTAATGGATGCTCTTGAATATTTCAATATAAAAAATCAAGTTTCAATTCTCAAGCTAGGGCTAGTTTACCCTCCTCCAAAAAAATTAATAAAACAATTTTTTGAAACTGTGGATGAAATCATGGTGATTGAGGAATTGGAACCTTTTATCGAAAACATACTTAAACAAATTGCGTTTGAAGAAGGTTTGTCAAAAGAACTTAAGATTCATGGAAAAGATTATTTTCCTGAAAATGGAGAATTCCCTTCAGAGTTATATTTGGAAAATATTGCTAAGTTTACAGGAAAGAATTATAAAATTCCAAAAGTACCTGATAATATGTTAATAATTCCTCCACGTCTTCCTATACTTTGTCCTGGTTGTTCACACAGAGCGAGTTTCTATGCAATAAAACAAGTGGAAAAAAAATTAAAAACTAAGTTCATTAACTCTTCTGATATAGGTTGCTACACTCTTGCAGTTTATAAACCACTTGAAGGACTTGACGCTCAGATTTGTATGGGCGGAAGTATCGGATTAGCTAATGGGTTTGCTAAAATACAGCCAAAAGAAAATCCCGTGTTAGCAATTATTGGAGATTCCACATTTTTCCATTCAGGAATCCCTGCCTTAATTAACGCTGTTTATAATCAGAATGACATGCTCGTAGTCATTTTAGATAATCATTCGACAAGCATGACTGGATTCCAAGATAACCCTGGAACTGGATTAAAAATCACTAAAGAACCAGGAACTAGAGTCATAATTGAAGATCTCGTTAGAGGATGTGGAGTACAATCCGAAAATCTATGGGTAGAAGATTCGAATGACCTAAAAAATCTTATTGTCAAATTAGAAGAAGCAGTGAAAGCTAAAGGAGTTAGAGTCTTCATTTCAAGACACACATGCTCTCTGGTAGAATTAAATGAAATGCGGGCTAAAAAGATAACCCCACCAAAAGTAAGTATTGACCCAGAGAAATGTATAGGATGTATGATTTGCACCAATAAGTTTGGATGTCCTGCGCTTTACTTCGATGAAGAAGAAAGAAAAGCTTCCATAGATCCCTCTTCTTGTAGAGGATGTGAGGTCTGCATTGATGTTTGTCCTCAAGAAGCAATTATTAGGGAGAAAAATTAAAAAATGATACGAGATTTTTTTTATCCTAATTCCATTGCCGTGATTGGTGCTACGGCAAATCCTAAAAAATTTGGTAATGCTGTAACAATTAACATACTAAAGAACAAGGGATTAAGGGAGAACATCTATCTAGTTTCTAAGGGCACTAAAGAGATTGAGGGAAAAAAAATTTTTAAATCTATTTTAGATATACCAAATCAAGTGGATATTGCCATAATTTTAGTCCCCTCTAAAATAGTAGAAGCTATTGTTGAGGAATGTATTCAAAAAGAAGTAAAAGGGATTATTATTATCACAGCTGGTTTTGGTGAAATAGATGAATTAGGTAAGATTATTGAAAATCGGATTGCTTATAAATGTAAAAATGCAGGAATTAGAGTTATAGGACCAAATTGCGTAGGAATACAAAATAATGAAATAGATTTGAATGCTTCATTTATTCAGGCGGCTCCTAAGGGAAATATCAGCATGATTAGTCAATCAGGTTCATTTGCGTGTGCTACTTTTTATGCAATGGAAAAAGAAAATTTAGGGTGTTCTAAATTTGCAAATATTGGGAATAATATTGATGTTTCCTTTGTTGATATTTTGAGATATTTTAATGATGATCAAAAATCGAAGATTATATGCATTTATATGGAAACAATAAATGATGGTAAAGAATTCTACAGAATTCTTAGTAATATAATTTTTGATAAGCCAGTTGTCATATTAAAGGGGGGAAAAACCGAATACGGCATGAAAGCCGCAAGTTCTCATACGGGAGCTATCGCTACAAACTATAAAATGTTGAAAACAGCAATAAAACAAGCGGGCGCAATTTTATGTGAAGATATAGACGATTATATTCTGGCTTTAAAGGCATTTTCACTCCTACCATTACCTGATGGAGAGAAGATTGGGGTATTAACAAATAGTGGAGGGAGTTCAGTTTTATTCAGTGATAAGGCAGAAGAATATGGATTAAAACTTGCTGAATTTTCAACTGATTTGCTTCAGAAAATTAAGCCATATCTCATTTCATTAGTTAAGCTCGTGAATCCCCTTGATATGATAGGTGTTGCTGAAGAAAAGCAATATTATCAAATTACTAAGGCCATGTTAGAGGATTCTAACATTGATATTGTCGTTCCCTGTTTAGTCGTACCTCCTTTTCTCGAAATGAGTACTAGTGAACACTACCGAGGTATGATAAATGCATGGAATGATACAAGTAGAAAGAAACCATTAATTCCATTAATTCTCATGGGCCATAATTTTAAGAAAATCAAAGCTTTAGCAATTCAAGAAAACGCACCTATTTTTTACACGCCTCATGAAGCGGCTTATACTATTAAATTATTAATTGAAAGAAAAATGAAAGCAAAACAAAAATTTTAGTCAAAATCTTGTAATAAATTAAATCCGTATTTTGTTAAAATTTCTACACCCTTCTCATTATCATCTAATTTTAAAACTATTCCATTTTTATTGGAGTTTAGAACTAAAAAGTATAAATAATCGATATTTACCCCGTGAGAACCTAAGGTTTTTGCAATATCATAAAGTTGAGAAATGTTATCGGAGAGCTCTACAGCCACAACTTCTGTAATGGAATACAAGATATCATTATCTTCTAAAAGATCTAAACATTTTTCTGTTTGATTTACTAACAATAAAAGCAGGCCAAATTCATCAGTTTCAGCCACTGTTAATGACCTAATATAGATTTTATTCTCCATTAATAACTCAAAAAACTGAGCTAATTGTCCGGGCTTGTTTGGGATATAAACTGAAAGTTGCTTAACAGTCATTATTAATTTTCCTTAAATTGGATGATGGTATTTAATTTTCTGACAATAAACAATTCTTAAGTTTATTAGAACGTTAGATTATATAAAAATCATTACTAGTTTTGTGAATATTACATTGAAGGTTAATTTTGTCTAAATTTTTGTAGTATGAATTATAATTAAGCGTATTTATAAAATAAAATTATAAATGAGCTACGAGGCATTAAAGAATAAGAATTAAACTCATGACTTTAAAAGATTTTTATGATAATCATAGGAACTTCTCAGCTCGTGATTTGTCAGAATACTATATATCACCGGGAATTAAATGTAAATTTGATTTAATATGGGAAAAGTTAGTTTCTTCGAGTAATTTTTATAATTCAATTGATTTGGGATGTTCGGGTAATTCAATTTTGTATTTTTTTAATAGAAGAAATCAAAATTCATTTTTAGATATAACTTCAAAACCATTGAGAAATTATAGAGGTTTTAAAAATTCTCATCCAATTTGTGGAGATATAAATTACCTCCCATATCGGGATAATACTTTTGATTTTGTAAGTGCATTAGATGTTCTTGAACATATATTGGATGATGAAAAAGCTATGAGTGAAATAAGAAGAATTATGAAAAAGGACGCAGTATCAGTCATTACCGTTCCTCATAGAAAAGCATATTTTTCAAAACAAGATATCCTAATAGGTCATTACAGAAGGTATGATATCCAAGATTTAATTGGTTTGCTTCGTAAAAGTGGAATAAAGCAAATTATCGAGATCTTTGGAGTCTATGGATTGATAATGAAAATTTCGATTGTTCAAAGCCGAGATCCAAAACATTTTGAAGAACGTTTACTCAAGTTAAGAGAAAATTATGCTAAGAAATATCCCTTTCGATTAATTTGGAATATTATCGTAAAATTAATCTCAAGATTGATGAAATTAGATGCTAAATATCAACCAATAAATAAAGTCATGAATATCGCCTGTATATTAAAGAAGTAACTAAGAGTACTCTTCTTTCATCTTTTCAAATAACTTTTTGTACTCCTCAATGTATTTCTCATCATTAGTTTCTTGGATTTTTTTAAGTAAATCAACAGATTTCGATAGGGCATTAGATTGTTCCTTAATTTTTTCAAAATACATTTGTTTGATTTGTTGCGATTTAGCGCTTCTTAGTTGATTTTTATAATCCTTTATATTATCTTCCATTTGAATTTGCGATTCCTCAACAGAATGCGTCAGAACTCTCTTTCGTTTTTCTAATTTTAAACAATTATCACAAATTAATTCCTCAGTTCTGGGTTGCCCTTTTTGGATCATAAATGCATTACCACAACGAGAACACTGAACAAGTTTTACAATTAACTTATTGTCGTTAGGATCGGGCATAATTAGATTAAAGTATTAATTTGAGATTATAAAATTAATAACTTTATACAAATATAATTTTTAACTTTATAATATGAATTTTTAAAATTTTGAGAATATTTTTCAGAGATTCTTTTTTTTAATGAATATGGAACCTTCAATCTTGATTACACTTTTAATAACCTTGGGTCTTCTATCAGGAATTATTTCAACTATCGCGGGAATTGGAGGAGGAGTGTTTTTTGTTTCAATCATGACATTATTATTTTTTATACCGATTGATATTGCTGTTGACACTTCAACTTTTGTTATTTTGTTTTCTTCCTTCTCAGGGTTTATCACATATTTAAGACAAAAGCGAACAAACTTAAAGCTTTCTTTAAGTTTTGCATCATTTTCAATTTTAGGAAGTGTGATCACGAGTATTATTTTCTATTTTATTCCAATCGAAAATTATGTTTTACGGATCCTATTTGCGATAACACTATTAGTTGCAGCATTAAATATGATATATAAGATCGTAAGAGCTAGAGAGAGTGGAAATTTTGACGCCAATTTTTTGATTAGCGACCATAATTATAAAGCTAATTTTAAAAAGGCTATCCCACTTTTTCTTTTAGCAGGCCTTACAACGAATCTACTCGGAATAGGGGGAGGAATCGTTAATACTCCAACTTTAAACATTGTCCTACATTTTCCCATACACAATTCTACTGCGATCTCTACTTCAATCATTTTTTTCACTGCAATCTATAATGTAATTATAAAAAGTATTTTCGGTCAAATTAATTATCTCGTAGGGCTCTTTCTTGCTATAGGTTCAATACTAGGCTCGATTTTGGGGGCAAAGATTTCACAAAAAATGCCGAAGATTTACCTCCAGCTATTTGTTGCGATAATTTTGATCATACTCTCAATTAACATGTTTTTCTAACCTAAAGCATGCTAAAATAATCTTTATATTTTTTAAAGGATAATCTGAATTAATTCATTGATCTATAAAGCTAAATTGGTTAAAAATGAGTAAGGGATTTAAACTTCTACGCGTTGAATATATCTTTTCTGTATTAATTCCTTGTTTACTTGCTATATACTTAAATGATTTGCGATTTGCTAATCAGTTATGGATCTTATCAGGGTTTGCTTTTTATGCTATTACGGGAAATACCTTAAATGATTTTATTGATATGAAGAACCCGGATGAAAAAGAAACATTAGAGAGAGTCAAAGGATATACAAGAAAGGAGATATTTGTATTAAGTCTTGCAAGTTTTGCGTTAGGGTCAGCTTGCTTCATGAATAGTATTATTGTACATCCCTTGCTTGCCATTTATTTAATTATCATTATTTTAATGGTAATTTTTTACTGTTTGTTCAAAACACTAATGATTATTAACCACATTATTCTTGGAATATCACATATAATATTACCATACTTTATGATTAAAATAAATGCAGGAGATACAGTTTTGACGTATTTTCCAGGGTTGAGTTTCAATGAGTGGTTGATAATTATATCAATTGCCTTAGTCGCTTATACTGGTCAAATGGTGCATGAAATGATCGATGGTGATTCAATTTCGAAACTAAGTCCTAAATCCTCACAGAAGGTTATTTGGATTTCATCATTAATTTCCCTAATAATGGGAATATTTATGATAATTTTAACTCAATACTTAATATTCTTTCCAATTATTATTTTTCCTTTAGGTATAATGTATATATTTAGAACGCCAAGAAAAAATCTTCTCGGAAGGCATTCTTTAAAGGATATTGGAATAATTTTGGGAAATCTCGTATTATTTTTTCTCATTATTTTAATATTTGCTTCTTGAATTATGCAAGTTTTTAAGGATTTTTGACCTTTAAGATCATATTAAATATTAGGTGGATATAATGAATATTAATCCAATAAACATTGAATTTTTTGATCCTTTTGATGAAAATGCTTGTACAAGATGTGGGATCTGCCTTGAAAAATGTCCAGTTATGGATTTTTCTGAAGAGGAAGCTAAAATTGAGATTAAAAAAATTATTGAAAATGAATCATCAATAGTTTTAAAAAATTGTCAGAGTTGCTTTACTTGTAACTTTTACTGTCCTGAGAATGCTCATCCAGCAAGCCTAATTTTAAAAAGATGGAATGAACAATATAAGGAAGATGGTTTGAAAATAAGAGGAAAATATTACATGACCCTTTATCCACACTATCCCAATTTTCGATCTTATGTCATGGAACGACTCCCCAAGGAAACTAAGGATTTAGTAAAGAGTTGGGCAAGTCTAACTCCTCTTAAAGGAGACACACTAACCTATCCCGGATGTAATGTAATAACTTTTGCAGAATTAACTCAAAGTAGTTTGTTTAAAGACTTGGATATTCGAGGGCGTCTGGAGTATTGTTGTGGAGAAACATTATTCAGAACAGGTTATCGAGATGAATTATTCCAAGTCACAAAAAGGTTAGATGCGTGGTTTAATAGTTTGAAACCAAAAAACTTATTAGTGCTATGTACCGCTGGAACAAACGTCTTTAAAAACGTGCTACCTCATTATGGGTTAAATTATAAATTTGAGTCAATAAAATCGTATATTCAGTATTTGTGGGAGAAAATAGAAAAAGGCGAAGTAATTGTAAAAGATAAACTGGATATGACAGTCGCAATTCAAGATTCTTGCTATTCCAAAATGTTTGGGGAGGAATACATGGATTTACCTAGAAAAATCCTACAATTTATTGGAGTAAAAGTGGTTGAAATTGATGCTTGTAGGGAAGATATGAGATGTTGTGGGATTGGAGGAGGTTTTTCTGTTGATTCTGCATACCACCCTCTAAGATTGACTAAATCTACTTTCAGAAATTTAAAAGAAATTAAGGAACAGAATGTTGATGCTTTATGTGTATATTGTGCGGGATGTTTAGCAACTTACCTGACTTCAATGAACTTGTATTTTAAGAAAAAAATTAAAGTATATCACATAATTGAACTTTTACAAATGGCCATTGGAGAAAAGCCAATGTCAAATAAGACTAAAAATAAAAGAGCGAAACATTTCTTTTGGGGGATCATAAAAAATCAATTACCAAAGACAATTTCTAAGAAGACCTTTAAAATAGCTGACATTTCAGAAATTCCTCCAGATTTAGATACGGCATATTAAAAATAAAGAATGATATAAAATATGACAATTAGTAATAGAAATTCTGGTTTTAAGGAAGATTTATGTGATTTATGTGGGTTATGTCTGCATAAATGCCCCGTACTAAATTTACCTTTAGAAGAGGCAAAAAAAGAAGTAAAGAATCTCATTGAGGGGAAAAAATCAAAATATGCACTTCAAAAATGTAACACATGTTTTTCGTGTAATCTCTATTGTCCCCAAAATGCAAATCCATATCAATTAATTCTCGAAAGGTGGAATGATTTATATAAAACTAGAGGAGCTCCACCTCTTTATCGATTTGTATGTCCTACTGAGGTGCCAAATATATGGCAAATGTTAAATATTTTTTTAGACAGTAAGGAAAAGGCTTGGATTCATGAATGGATGAATAATGAACCAAATCCAAATGATAACATTTTATTAATAGGAAATTACACCCACCTTTTTCCATTCATTATCGGTGGAAGTAAAATACTTGATTATTTTAAACCGTTGGACTTAATCGATCAATGGGAAGGAGGAGCCTATCTTTATCAAGGAGGATATCTTGAAGTAGTAAAGAAGATAGCTGAACAAACGAAAAACGACTTTGATTCGTGGGGTGTAAAAAAAATAGTAGCAACCTTAGACGCCGTTGAGTATATCTTTAATGTAGTACATGATAAGGAAATGAAAGTTTCTCATGAACAATCATTTCAGAATCTTAACCATTGGCTTTTAGAAAATATAAACTCTGGAACGCTAGAATTGGAAAACAAATTAGACTTGACTGTAACAGTACATGATAATTGTTATTCTAAAGCATCAGGAGGTGCTTATTGGGAAGACCCAAGAGAAATTTTGGAAAAATGTGGCTGCAATATAAGAGAAATGGAACACATAAAACAGGACTCACTTTGTTGTGGTTTTGGAGCAGGAGCCTCATGGGTAAAAAATATATCTATTCCTTTCGATATCATCTTTGAAGGAACAAAGAAATTTAAAGAAGCAGAAGACACTGGAGCTAGCGCGTTAATAACGTATTGTACAGGATGTTATTATTTGTTATGGGCAACAAAAGAGTTAATTAGAAGCAAATTAGACGTATTTCACGTGATTGAGATTACTCGAATGGCATTGGGAGAAAAATTGAATTATCCCCATGATCATGTATCGCGTGCTTGGGACATTATCACAATAATTTCATACTCCTTGATTCAATCCATGATTAAACGTAATTTTTTCATAAACAAAATAAGTTATGATGTTAAAAGGAGTACATTTAGACCAAAGAAATTCTTTCTATTAAGATTAATGCGTTTACTATTTAGAGTTTCTCTTGTCAGAACTCTATATGCTAAATTATTCCAACTATTAATGCCGATTCTGAAAACTAGATAAGCAAATATAAATTTTGATTTCTTTATTAATATCCAATGAATTCCAATATCAAAGAATCTCTGTTTCAAAGGAGGGTACAAGATAAAACTGCTCAATGTTTGATTTGTGAAAGACAATGTCTTATTAAAAACGGTCAATTAGGATATTGTCAAACAAGAAAGAATATTCATGGAAATATTCACACCATAATATATGGAAAAATCCCCGCAATTTCTTTAAATCCAATTGAAAAAAAACCATTTTTTCATTTTTATCCTGGAAGCAAGGCAATAACGGTTGGTACATACGGAAGCAATTTCAATTGCTTTTGGTGTCAGAACCACCATTTATCTCATCCTCTTGAACCAATTGAAGATTTAGTCGAGTCAACTAATTATATTTCTCCCGATGATCTCATAAATTTAGCACTTCGAAAAAATGCTCATGGCACATCGATATCATTCAATGAACCAACCTTACTTTTCGAGTATTCTTTGGATGTATTCAAAAAAGCAAAGAAATATGGATTATACAATACTTACGTATCGAATGGATACATGACAGAAAATGTTTTGAAAGCATTAATTGAAGCAGGTTTAGATGCGATCAACATTGATATTAAAGGAGACTCAGAAATGGTGAAAAAATATTGTGGAGTAGATATTGAAAAAATTTGGCGAAATGCTCGAATAGTAAGAGAATCAGGAATTCATCTAGAAATAACGACTTTATTAATCGAAAATTTAAACACAAGCAAAGACATAATAAAGAATATATCAGAACGCATAAAATCTGAGCTAGGATCAGATACCCCATTGCATCTAACTCGTTTTTTTCCTCATTATAAATCCTCTGAATATGGCATTAAAACAACTACGCCTTTAGAATCATTACATAATGCACATAAAGTAGCAAAAGATGTAGGACTTAAATACGTCTATTTAGGAAATATCACTTCGATAAAATACGAAAATACTTATTGCCCAAGTTGTGGAAATAAGGTGATCCAAAGGGAAGGATTTTTAATTAGGAAAATCGGATTAGATAACAACGGAAAATGCAAAATTTGTGGATTTAAAATACTGAATTATTTATAATTGGTCATTCAAAAATTCTTTTTTAGCCACTGAATTGTAGTGTCAATAAACTTTTCAAGATGTTCACCTTCGAAATCATGTCCCGCACCTTCTATTTCTATTAATTCATTTCTCTTGTTTTCAGGAAAAAATTTAAATGCTTTTCTGGTTAATTCATGTGGTACAGATTCATCCTTTGTGCCTTGAACAACTAATACGGGTTTATCTAAGCTTTTCAATGCAGGCTTTACTCGGAACTTACCAAATTCAATCACAAAACTCAAATCAATGACTATTGGTCCACCCTCTCCAGAAGTTGGAATCTCCACTGGACCATTGCTTATGTCCTTAAACCAACTTGTCTGATCATCTGTCGTATGAAGAAATGTAACGGGGGCCCAGAAAACATAAGCATCAACATCAGATATTTTAGCACCCAATGTTGTAAGCCCTCCCAGAGATAATCCTAATACTGCAATTTTTTTATATCCCTCGCTTCTAGTCCATTCGTATACACTTTCAAGATCATTAAATTGCCTAGTAATCGTTATAGGCTCTCGTTTATTTTCACCTGAACCAGAAAAATCAAAAATAAGTGCATCGTATCCTTCTTGATTGCACCTTCTAGCCATTTCTGGAAAGCGTCCCCATTCATATTTATCGCCTGTAAATCCGTGGGACATGATCACTATTGACTCTTTTATTGAATTATCAGTATGCAAATAAAGCACTCCATGAAGAGTGCTTCCATTTTTACTTTGGATCAGAACCTCTTTTTCAATCATATAATTCACAAAGTCCTTAATAATGACAATTTAATCTTAACCTTTATAATAATTATTATGAGTAACCTTATGTTTATTCATTTGTTTGAATTATTATGACAGAATTATTTGCTGAGATCAATGGAATAAAATTATGTTATGAAATTAAAGGAGAAGGAAAGCCAGTTCTATTAGTCCATGGGTTTGGTGATAGAAAAGAACATTGGCGTGGTCAATTTGATAATTTATCAAAATATTTCAAGACTATTAGGCTTGATAATCGAGGTGCGGGTAAATCTGATAGACCAGATATGGAATATACGATGAAGATTTACGTAGAAGATATAAAAGGATTATTAGACCATTTAAGTATAGAAAAAACGAATATCATCGGACATAGTCTTGGTGGTATGATAGTCCAGAATTTTGCAATTAATTACCCAAATCGAGCTAATAAAATTGTTCTAATAAACACAATCCCAGGAATGACGCCTCCAGGAGTACCTCCTGATCAAGGAATCGAAATGTATAGAAAAAATGCAATTGCTGGTTTAAAAGAAATGAACCAAGACCCTTTAAATGCATTCTTAAATGGAGCTAAGAATTCATATTCTCGAGATTTTTGGAAGAAAATGAAAGAGGACCCCAAACATAAGTTTCATGGTATATGGAGCGTGGAAGATTTAATCAAAGAAAAAACCGAATATGGCCCCACCGAAGCTGACATAAACCATCAAGCAGAGGCTTTAAAATCTCATAATGTATATGAAAGATTGCCTGAAGTTCAAAATAAAGTCCTAATCATTGCTGCTGATAAAGATAAATCGTGCCCAAAAATGATGAATGAAAAAATTCATAATTTACTTCCTAACAGCAAGTTTATTGTTATAGAGAAAGCAGCTCATCAATCGATTTTAGAATATCCACAAATAATAAATCAACACATTATTGAGTTTCTAAAAGATTAATCTTTATAATTTATGGAAGTTAATTCAATTTATGACCGAACAATATGCTGATGTTAATGGGATTAGAATTTGCTATGAATTAGCTGGAGAGGGAGAACCTTTACTTCTAGTACATGGATTTGGCAGTAAAAAGGAAAGCTGGATTGCACAATTCCCTGTGTTGTCCAAACACTTCAAAGTGATCCGATTTGATAATAGAGGAGCTGGAAAAAGCGACCGCCCGAAAGGAGTTTATACAATGGAGGTTTTCGCAGATGACATTAAAGGATTAATGGATTATCTAGGAATAGAAAAGGCAAATATCGCTGGTTGGTCTTTAGGAGGGATGATAGTACAAAATATGGTTTTAAAGTATCCCGAGAGAATAAAAAAAATGATTTTAATCAATACAAATTATGGATTTCCAGATGAGAATGGTCCATTAGTATATAAAAACATGCGTTTAGAGGAAGAAAAACAAAAAAAGATAGATCACGTGAAAGCTTTTTGGGACGGAGCGAGAAGTGGCTATTATATAAAGTTTCGAAAAGAAATGGAAGCAAATCCCTCGAAGAAGTGGTACGGATTATGGTCTGCAGAGGATTTGATTGAGGAAAGTATAGTTGATCCACCTACGGCAGAAGATATAGAAGTACAAGCAAGTGCATTAAAAAGTCATGAGACATTTGATCGATTAAAATCGATTAAGAGCCCCACTTTAATTTTAACCGCCTCTCATGATAGACTGATTCCCAAATCTACCATGGAAGAAATACATGAGCAAATTCCTAATAGTAAATTCATTATTATTGATAAAGCGGGGCATAGCAGTCCGTTAGAAAAAGCGCCAGAAGTGAATCAAGCGATAATTGATTTTTTAAAGTCCTAAAATAATTTCTTTTTTCATTATTTTTAATCTATAGATGGTGGTTTGTAATATTTATCCTCGATTTTTTGAAATGCCATTAGGAATGGAGGGAAAGAAATCAATCCAATGACGATGCCTAACCAAAATGGCATGAAAAACTGTAGCATAAAAGTTCCAATCAATGGACCCACTATTTGTGCAAAGCTGTCTAAGGAAGACCCATATCCATTAATTTTACCTTGTACTTTTGGAGAAACAGTTTGACTTATCTTGCTATTTAATGGTCCTCTTGTGAGTGAGGCAGCAAAACTTACTATCATCAATAAGATAAAAAATATAAGGGCATTGGGAGAAAATCCAATTAAGAAAAAGCAGATTAAAAACATTGTTAATCCTATTCTAATTGCATTACTTTCCCCAAATTTTTTCAGAGTCGGTTTAAAAAGTGTAAATCTAATAGTCGTTCTAACAATGCCAGAAATAACCATTATAAATGAAATCTCTAAAACTTCAAGTTTCAAAACTAAAACACCGAAGAATGAGATTGAACTCATCATTATCATAAAGGAGACGCTATGAAATCCAAAAAGAGTCAAAAAAAAGATACTATTCTTATTATTCAGTATTTTCTCTTTATAATTTATCGAGACTTCGATACTTTTAATACGCTTCTCTTTTGGCCATGATTCTTGTAGAACTACGATAGTAACTATCATTGTCATTACTGACAAACCAGCAGCGAACATACCTGGTAAAAAAATTCCACCTATAGAAAACAAGATGCCTCCTAATCCGGGACCAATCAGAGATGCTAAAACATAGGCAATCCCAATGTTAGCCATTTGAATTCCACGATCTTTGGGAGGAACAACATCGCTAACTATAGCTTTTGCGATCGGAAAATTTCCTCCAAAAACTCCATCTACAATTCGTGAGAAGATCAGAAGTTCCAATGAATTAGAGAAAGCGAGTAACACAAATCCTATAAAAGTGCCAAACTGGGAAATTAAAAGTAAAGGTCTCCTTCCAAAGTTATCACTTAGTTTTCCTAATATTGGTCCGAATATGAACCCAAACATTGCATTAACTGATAATACCAACCCGATCATTATGGTAGATGTGTGATAAAGCTCTTGAAAGAATCCTGTCATTGGAAGGATAAGGGAAAATCCAAGTATATCTATGAATACTGCTATCCATAATGGAGTTAATCGAGGATATTTGAATACCTTTCTTTCTTTATGCATTCAAATAATTACCTATATTCATAATTAAAATGATAGAATGATCGAAAAAAGATTTTTAATAATTTGAGTTTTTTGATTATTTTAAAAGCTTGAATATTATTAGATAATTTTTTATTTATAGATTTTATAATTCTTCATTATGACCCTAAAAGAAGATCAAGAAGAAAAATTAAGGCAAACAGTTAAACTTCCAGCTTTAGATTTTTTTAAAATTAACTTCTTGAGCTTTATTATCCCATTTTATCCCTGTTTAGGGCTCTTTTTAATTTTTGAATATTTCTTTATAAATTTGTTTTCAATTCCATTATTTATCCATTTATTGCTCTTGCCTGTATTTTTCTTGGGTTTATATTATCTATATCTTATTTTTTTAATTGAATTTACTGCATTATGGGTAAATTACTGGAATAAAAAGTCACCTCCAGTTCAAGGAGTATTTAAACGAATTTTGGATATTCCAGATAGTCCAGAGGGAGAATTGATTAAATACTATCACAAAAGAGGATTCATCATAAAATATCCAATGTGGTTAAGTTCAAAATCAAATTGGCCATGGTTAGTTAATAGAACGCTTAGAAGAATTGGACATAATAAAATCGGTAGAAACGTGATATATTGCGATGGTTATGTTGGTCTTGAATTTACGAATCTTGGTGACAATACGTTTATATATCCCACATCAGCATTATCGAGCCATGCTGTAAACTCTATTTTTGGTAAGATAACAATGCTTGAGATTAAATTAGGTAAAAATACAACATTTTATCCAGGAATTATCGCAGGACCAAATGCGGTAACTGCGAAGGATAATGTAATCCTCCCAAATACCGTTCTCCACAAAAATTGGAGAGGAAAACCGGGCATTTTCTATTATCAAGGGAGTCCGGGGAAACCTGTAGAATCCTCTCATTTAGAATGAGAGTTATAATAATATTATTTAGGATATTTCTCATGTTTTTGTAAGAATTCCCTATAGGAATTCACTTTATCGAGAATCAATCCAGCAAGATCTAATGATTCAAAAACCGGGACATTTCGATTCAAGAGTTTCAATTTAAACTTGTACCTACTTTTATATTCTTCAAATCCCTCATTAATTTTTAACATTACACAATACATTGGTTTCGTGCTAACACTTTTAGCTTTAGAGATGTACCTTATGAATTCTCTATTAAGATCCATATTATAAAATCCTAATTCATCTAGAATATCTTCAAAATCTCCAAATCTCTCTGGATCTTTAATAAATACTATTGCTGAGATATTTGCATCTTTTTGTAAGGCAAGAATCGTCCTATAATAGATATGTGGTTGAATTCCCATCCCTCCAAGATCTATAGGGTTGGTAAGGTTTGTATTAACATCTGGCATAAATCTCCTCATTTTTGCTACAGTTTTTTCTGAGAGTGGAGGGATTTTTAAATTATGTTTTTCCAAAATGTCAAGTGCTTCAATAGTGGATCCTCCTCCTATTCCAATAACTCCAACATTTCGAGATTCAGGTAAATGTGCCAAGTTAAATGCGGACGCTAAGGCTGCTAATTCGTTGGAGTTTCTCACTATGCAACTCCCTGTTTGTTTTCCTACCGCCTCCCATATCCGGTTGTTTCCTGCTAAACCACCAGTATGAGATAGTATAGCCTTCTTCGTGGCCTCTCCATATCCAGCTCGCCATAAAATAACTGGTTTACGGTTTAAATTGCATGCTCTCATTGCATTTAGGAATTTTCTTCCCTGTGCGATAGAACGTAAATTTTCGATATATAATCCTATAATTTTTGTATACTCGTCCGTATTAAAATAATATAAAAAGTCAGCGGGAGAGAGATCCAGTGCATTTCCAATTGAGACAAATTTTGAAATATAAAGGCCGTAGGAAACCGCGAGTTGAGATATATTTTGCGCTATCCCACCAGATTGAAATATACCTCCAAAGTTCCCCGCTTTTCTTGATTGCTCGAAGTTAATATATAATCCTCCTTTCGGATTATAAACTCCCAAGCAATTTGGACCAATTATGCGAATATTATTTTTACGAGCAACTTCCAGAGTTTTTTTCTCAAGATCTTCATTTCCTACCTCTCGAAACCCAGAAGAAAAAATAGTGCAAAATGGTACATTTTTTTGCCCGATTTCTCCTAATAGATTTGGGACTATATGCGCAGGAACCGCAAGAATAACATAATCAATCTGTTCAGAGATTTCCAGGATTGAAGAATAAACAATTTCTCCTAATAAATCTTGGCCAGCTAGATTTGGATTGAATAAAAAGATCTTTCCACGAAATTTATCTTTCATCGCACGGAAAAAAAAGCCTCCACCTGCTGGATCCTTACTTGCACCAATAATTCCTATATTTTTTGGAAAAAATAGGGGAGTATAATCGATGGAAAACTCATTTGATTCTATCATGATCTAAACTCTTAAATTCGTATATTTATACATTATTTAATGAAATTTGACTAAAATATTTTCTTAAAAAAGATCCTCGATGACTTTATTTAATAAAGTAAGATCATCAGTGATAATCCCATTAACACCAAATTTAATGAGTTTTCTAATTATTTTCTCATCATTTACAGTCCATACATTAATCTTCAAACCGTTGTCATGTGCAATATTCACAATTTCAGGGGTTAATGAATTATAATGCGGATGGATGGCATAAAAGTCATTCTTCAAAGCCTTACGTATATAATGTTTAAGTAAATTTATTCGTGTTATTTCACCCGGAATTAAATATCCGATCTTTATCCTTGGTTCCAAAGTCTTTACTTTTATCAACTCAGTAATGTCAAAACTACTAATGATTGTAGTATCAATTAAACCATTTCTTTTAAACATATCCACCATCAATTCAGCCATTCCTTGAGCTTTAATTTCGGGTTGCAGATTCAATTTTCCCTTAGATAACTCAATAAGAGCATCTAAAGTAGGTATTTTTTCACCTTGTCCAGCATCTAAATCTTGTAATTCTCGAAGGGTTGTTTCTTTAATTATCTTCTTCCTACCAGTGGTTCTTAAAGTATCGGAATCGTGACATATTACAATCCTATTATCTCGAGTCAAATGAAGATCAAATTCGACATAGTCAGCATTCAAATCGATAGCTTTTTGAAATGCCAACAAAGTATTTTCCGGAGCGATTAGACTTGCTCCTTTATGCCCTATTTTTAAGGGTTTTAAATTTACCATACCACTCACGTTTCATTCTTATTTTGAATATATTATAAAAAGTTGTATAGTATAAATTAATTTAGCAGCACTTGCAATCAAATAATTCATTCATTAAATAATCAGAACTAAGAGAAAGATAGTTCATGTAAGCATTTTTTAAGCAACATTATTTCATCCGTAATAATTCCATTTACTCCTATTTTAATTAAATTCATCATTGAATTTTTGTCATTTACTGTCCAAGCATTTACGAGTAAGTTATTTTTTTTTGAGAACTGAATAATCTCTTCAGTAATAACACTAAAATGAGGATGGACAGCATAAAAATGGTTTTTAGAAGCTTTTGTTATATTTCGTTTGATTAAGCGGATATTATTCATTTCTGCGGGAAACAGATATCCGATTTTTATATAAGGCGCTTTCTTTTTTAATTTGATTAACTCAATTAACGAAAAACTGCTAATTATCGAACTATCATTGAGATCCTCTTGATTTAATAGATTCACCAAATTTTCTGTCATCCCTTCTGCTTTAATCTCAATCTGTAAATTAATCTTATTTTTTGCTATTGGGATGACTTCTTCTAAGGTTGGAATTTTCTCACCCTCTCCAACATTAATTTTCTTTATTTGTTCTAAAGCCATATCTCTTATATTTTCACACCCACCAGAAGAGTTTTGTATTTTAGCATCGTGGATTAATACGATATTATCATCTTTAGTTTTATGGACATCAATTTCAACAAAATCAGCTTCATATTGGATTGCTTTTTGTATTGCTTTTAACGTATTAGGGGGAGCATAATTTCCAGCCCCTTTATGAGAAATAGTTAGAAAATCTTGCGACTTCATATGAATTAAATAATAATTACTCCAAAAAATAAATAAATCTTTTGAAGCAAGTTCATTTGGAAGAATAGCTTTAAATACTAATTTAATCAAAGTTATGACTAACTTTAAATTAAAAAATTGAATTAAAATGACAGAATCAAATATACAGTTAAAAGAGAGAAGTATAAGAACTAAGAGATTGGCATTTACGATTCCAAGAATCGCATCTTCATTACTCTTAGGAACAGTTGGATTCGCGTTATTTTTCCTATATACTTTGGCTTATAATGTTAGTGAAGCATTGGTAGGAATTGGAATCGGTGTAGGTTATATTTCAATTGCAGCAGGCCAATTTATTTTAGGTTGGATAAGTGATGGAAAATATACGAAATGGGGTAGAAGAAAACCATATGTTTACATACTTGCCCCAATAAACGCTATCTCATTTGTTTTTGTATTACTACCTTATTTAATACTAAATAATCCCTCACAAACTACTCTATTTATTTGGCTAATTACTTTCGATGGTATTTTCCAATTTTCCTATTCCTATACTACAGTATATCAAGCTTGGATGCCTGAACAATTTTCTGTAGAAGATAGACCAAGGGTTTCTCAAACACAAAATATATACAACATTATAGGTCAAGCCATCATGTTATTGTTTACATTCTTGGTATTAACAAATGTACAGGGTCAGATCGAAGCAAATCCTTCTGTTATTCCCCCAGAATTTTTGATCACTGTGATTATCTTTGCAGTACTTCTAATAGTTTTCTATTATTTTGGTGCTTATGTTATGCCCACCGAGCCATATCATAAGATAGATTCAAATTATATTGAACATCTTATAACTATCTTCAAACATAAGAATTATATATTAGTCACATTGATGCAAGGAATAGCCTCATTTGCATGGATTATTATGACAACGGTAATGTTAAATTATATTCAAATTGTATTGAGGTTTGGTACTTTAGAATATCTCATTGCTGCTGTTTGTTTACTTGTTGGAGTCATAATTTTTGTAATGTTATGGAGAAAAAGAATAGATAACCATGGAAAAAAAAAAACATTGTTGAATGTATTTCAATTTGCAATGTTTTTCTTACTACTCACGTTGATTGGATTTATTCCACTCACTTCACCTATAAACCTTATTTTCGGAATAATCTTTATTCTAGGTATAGCTGCAATAATGGCTGGTTGGGGGCTCTTCCCATATATCTATTATGCAGATCTTGCGGAAGATCAAGAAAAAACATCTGGTGAATTATTGGCAGGGATATATATTGGATTTCCAAGTATATTACTAAACATATTCCAAGCCCTTGGAACTACGCTGTTAGGTTTTATCTTAGAGTTTCTACCACCAGTGGGAGGAGTGTCATATTCTGTAGGTTATGTAATTTGGGGTCCTATATGTACAATATTTTTAATCATCGCTTATTTCTACACAAAAAAGCTAATAACTCTCGATTTTGATTGGGAAAAATAATACTAGTTATTTCTTTTTTTTTTTGTTAATCAAATTGATCGACTATTTCTTTTTAAAGTCATTTATTATTGTTTGTAAAAGTTCAATATCATTTGTTATAATCCCATCTACTCCATACTTTAAAATTTTTTTAATAGTAATTTTGATGTCTACAATCCATGGAAATACTTTAATACCATGGTCATGAGCATAATTAACAAATTGCTGATCGACCATCATAACTAAAGGATTTATTGCATAGAAACCATTTTCGATGCAAAAGCCGATCATTTTTTGTTTTGCTATCCAGTCTAATTTTTTTACCCCTGAAATGGGTACTAATGCAGCAATTTTGATCTTAGGTTCTATTCTTTTAATTATTAATAATTCTTCATGTAGAAAAGAACTTATAATTGTAGAATCAATGAGGTTATTAAATTTGATTAAATCAATGGTCCTTTCTGCAATTTCTGGAACTTTTATTTCACAATTTAGCCCTATCTTTCCTTTTACTAAGTTAATTAACTCTTTGAATGTTGGTATTTTTTCGCCTTCACCAAAATCTAATTCCTTAAGCTCTTTTAAAGTTAAAGATTCTAAGTTTTTTCTATAACCAGTCAATCTCGAAAGATCTTCATCATGTGTTATTACAAGCTCTTTATCTTTTGATTGTTGGAGATCGAACTCTATAAAATCAGCTTTCAGGTCTATAGCTTTCTGAAATGCTTTTAGAGTATTTTCGGGTGCAATATTACTAGCTCCTCTATGAGCAATAACTAAGGGAGTTTTAGAATTTTTACTCATAATCCTTATATACTCAATTCACATTTATATAAAAGTCTATTTAATTAAATTAGAAACGTGGTAAGTCTATCATACTCACTGTAATAAAACGCATAAATTATAAGCAAATGTAATTTTTCAAGATAATATCGGATCATTAACATTTTTATAATTAAGTTTTTATACTTGGTTGAACATCACATAAAAATAGGATTACAATAAATTTATAAGGTTTATTTATTTTTTTTATTTCTGAATTATAAAAAAACTACAAAAAGGTAAACTTTAAAGGCAAGGAATAAGGTGATACACGAAAATGAGATTTTGTCCTAATTGTGATAATATCTTGATACCTCGGAATAAGAAGCTTTATTGTAAGGCTTGTAATCAGGAATTCGAGCTAGATAAAGAGACAGAAGAATATAAAATCGTGAAGAAAATAAAGCACGATGAAAAAGAATCTGCTCCGATAGTTGTTAAGGAAGTCATGAAGAACGATCGTATTTCTGCACAGGATAGGAAAGCATTCGAGGAATTCTTTTCAGGATCAGAAATGGACAGTTATTAGTGTTTGGGTATAGTCGCTTACTTAAAAGCGAGAAGACATTTGTAGTTCACTTTATCTTCTAATTTTAGGAATTTTCATAAAATGAAAATTTAGGAATTTTCAAGATTATTTTTTTTTGTAAAAAATAGATTAAAAGTTTTTATTGTTTTAAGATTTAACTTGAATTATAAGATCAAAATTAGATGGAGTAAATAAAATGTCTGAAGAAAAAAAAAAGAAGCCACGAGGGTTTGCAGGAGTTATATATTCACAATTAATGCCCTTGAATGAAAAAGAAAAATTTCAGCAGAAATATAAAGATAGTTCAATAAAACTGCTTCTAAATGCAACAGATGGCAGATATGCCGCGTTTATAACTATTGATAATGGTATTATAAATGTCGAAGGTATTCCCAATAAAGAAAAAGAAGATTTGAAGAAAGATGTCTTAGGATGGGACGGAAAGCTTGAAATGACAACTAATTTATTTTTAGATTTTGGAATGGGAAAAATCAGCACGAGTTCATTTCTCGTAAAATGGTTGATTACAAGAAAAATAAAAATGAAAAGCATGAAGAATGTTATGACCTTAATAGATTTGTTCGCCATTTTAGATGAAAAAACTGAAGAACCAAGTTAGATTCTTTATTCTTTTAACTTAAAAGCATTAATTAGAGAAATTACTTTTTCTTTAATATCATCATAATCATCATCCTTAAGTGATTGGAGAATAACGTTTTTATCTTGCTCAGAAATCTCTTCGAATCTCTCAAGAAACGATCTTAGAACAATTACTTTTTTACTTGGCATTTTTCTTATACTAGCGAGTAAATTATTAATTACTGTTTGCAATGATTCTGGTTCAATCGCTTGACTTTTCGAAAGTATTTCTTGAGATATACCTAATGATTGAAAAAGTATGTTAGATCTTATTATATCTAGCAAAATTTCTTCTAGTATCTTATCTCTATTAGGAACCTCCATTTCAGATATGAATTGGTCAAGTTCAACATTTTCATTTTCGATAGTTCTTATTTTCGATAAGATTTTCTCGATTTTCTGCTTTTCCATATATTTTATTTATCAACTTCAAATTTTTAAATTTTTCTCAATTTTATCATATTGTTTTAATATGATTAATGATTCTGATTTTAAGTTGGAAACATTTCAAGAAAGGATTAATTATCATTTTAAAAATCTCGATTTATCAAGGAAAGCATTAATAGTTCTCTATAACAAGCAGAAAAACACATATCTCGAAGTGTTTTAGAATATCTAAGATAAAGTTGGAGCAAGTAAAGAATTTTTATATAATATAAAGTTAGAATCAATTTTTCTATCCAATTAGAAACTTAATGTTTAAAATTTTCAGATGATTCAATTAATCTAATTAGAGTAATTTCAATCATTAACTTTCGATTTTCGTCTCTTTAAATATTGAACTACGAGTTGATATTTGTATGACTAATGAAGTAATTAAAAAAACTATAGAAATGGAAGAATATGAAGAAGATACTGGAAAATTAGCTGTTTGGAGGGGAAAGATAAGCAAGAATTTTTTAAAGTGGCAAGAACGCAAGAGAAAGGAAGAACAAAAAAAAGAGAAGGAAGAATTTTTAACATTATCACGAAAAGAAAAAAAAAGAGCACACCAAAAAGCTTCAATTGAGGAACTAGGTAAATCTGCCTATGATCATTTAATAAAGGTGGAGAATTTACATAAAACCTACTTGCTAGGAACAACAGCAGTAGCTGCACTACGCGGGGTGGATCTTACTATAGATAAGGGGGATTTTGTAGACATAATGGGCCCCTCTGGTTCAGGTAAGACTACTCTGTTGAATTTAATTGGAGGTCTTGATACTCCTACTCGGGGAAAAATATTCCTGGAAGGCAAGAATATTTCAATGTTAAATGACAATGATTTAGCTGAGATACGTAGAGAGAATATTGGATTTGTATTTCAGTTTTATAACCTCCTCCCTCAAATGACAGCTTTAGAAAACGTGCTTGTTCCATTACACTTTTCAGGAAAATTAAGCAGGAGGGGGAAAAGAAAAAGAGGGATGGATTTATTAAGACTTGTCGGATTGGAAGAAAGAGCTCATCACACACCGTCAGAGTTAAGCGGAGGTGAACAACAACGAGTAGCAATCGCTCGAGCTTTCGCAAATGATCCAGCTATCTGTGTTCTGGATGAACCTACAGGTGATCTTGATTCAAAAACAGGAGTTATGATATTAAACTTATTGAGAGACTTAAATCGTAAAGGGGCAACATTTGTTGCTGTGAGTCATGATGCTGCGGTTTCTGAATTTGCGACAAGAGTTTTCCACATGAGAGATGGAAAATTAACTAAAGAAGGCAAAATTGGAGGCTTAAAAGAAACTGAAATGATGGAGTTAAAACGAAAACAAGAGGCGGAAATGAATAAAGAAAAATGTAAAAGCATGATTTTTAGATATTTATTTGCTAATCAAGGAAAAACCATCATTAAGATCTCAGATATTAAGAATAGCATTCCAACTTCAATAATTTTAAATCTGCCTGAGCATCTGGAAGATATTTTAGCTGAATTAATAAATGAAAATAATTTAAATGGAAAAATTGAAGCGGATTCTTTAATATTATCTTAAATGAATACCATGCTTAACTTCAAAATCATTTTCAAGTATGCTTTCAAGGATTTGGGACGCCAAAAGGTCAGAACTGCAATTGGTATAATTGGAGTCATGATCTCTGTGGGGCTTTTAGCATTAGTATTATTCCTCTCAGATTCTATATCAGTCACTTTTGCTAATTATTTGAGTATCGATGCTGGGAATCAAGACATGTTGATTACAGTCAGGCATTATAATGGTGAACCAAGTAATAGGTCCAACTTTTTTGATTTCAATCCACTTGTTAGTTCTATTAGCAACGAATTTCCTCAAATCGCTGATTATATCCCCCGTTTGGAAGTATATGGAGATGTAAATGTCTCACAAGCTATTGATAGTAATGATCTTACTTATAAAGTTTCAAACACCTTAATCTCGGGAATAAACTTTTCTTTAGAAGAATCTGCTGATTTTGGAGAATTTGTCGTTCCAGGAACAAATAACATCATAGATTTAGGATACTTATCTTCAAATGAATGTGCTATTTACTACGAATTCGCTGAAGAAATTAATTATAAAGAAAATGATACGATACAGATACGAATGTCCCTAACTTACGGTAATATTACTTATAATGCGATTAGAAATTTTACTATTGTAAAAATTTTTGATTATCAGTTGAAATGGCCCATTTCTTACACGAATAGAAACTTAATTGTAGTTGATATTGAAACGTTATATAATATTTTCGGAGCGCCTACATTTAGTGGTAAATGCAATAATTTAATTCTGACGTTAAAAGAACCTGGAAACTTTTATGATGTAAGAAATCTTGAAGGATCTGAAAATTCTGTTAAAAACCTCGCTGGACAAATTCAAATGTCGATAGGGCTTAATGAATATAATATAGAATTACCAAAATTAGAAGTATTAGGTTTTTCAGAATGGTTGAGTGTGGGTATCACGATAATTTTCGTGTTTGTAAGTATGATTTCAATGCTTATCTCTGGTGTATTGATAAATGGAATATTGAAAACTTCAGTTGAAGAGCGGATCAGAGAATTTGGGATATTTCGAACTTTAGGGGCAACAAAAATGCATAATCTAATGATAGTCCTCATTCAAGGATTTCTTTTATGCAATTTCGGTACAATCCTTGGAATCATTTTTGCTCAATTGGCAACTCAATTTATAATTCTCCCATTCGCAGGGACGGTTATAGCTGGCACAATCCCAGGTTTAGCTGGAAATGTTACGTATTCAATTACTTTTTTTTCAATACTGATTTCTTATCTTATCGGGATTACCGTAGGAATAGTTGTAAGTCTGTCGCCAGCTATTCAAGTTATGAAACTTCAATTAATCGAAAGCATCCATCCTTACCGACATGAAGATACATTATATCATCTCCAAAAGAAAGCATCAATTAACTATAAACTCATAATAGTGGGGCTGATTTTAGCTATTAATGGTTTATTTGTAATAATTGCAATCCCTAGAATATTCATTTCTGGAGATCTCACCCTAATAGCTGGGATGCTCATTGCTTTACTCATAATATTTCTGATTGGTACGACTTTAGCTGGTTTAGGAATTATACCAATTGTTTTACATTTTTTTATTCAAGTTTTTCGACTAATTTCAAGAAAATTATCACCAATATATAAGATTTTTATTTTTCGTTATGCTCGGAGGAACACTAGCACAATTCTAATATTCGCATTTACATTTTCGTTTGTAATTTTTACTTCAGCAGCTTTTACGTTTTTGTCTGATGAAGAAATAATTGGCACAAAATTGAGTTTGGGATCTGATTTAGTAATAGAAACAAGGGGATGGGAAGAACCAGAAGACATAGAAGGAGGTGGTGGAGGGTTTGGATTATCAAGCGACACAATACATTTACAGTCTGACAGTTTTTCAGTAAATCCAAGTAGAATCCTTACGATAGAATTCGAAGAGAATCTAATGCAGATTGAAGGAGTTGAAAAAGTTTCCTCTGTTATTGCCAGTCCTTATCATTTAACTCAAATTTACTCTGAAGTCGGAAAAGAATTTTCAGCTGCGATTGGAGATTACGCTGGATTATCAACCGAAGATGTCACTCTCATCGGAATCGATGAAGAATATCCTTCTACAATTAATACGAACTTAATAGAATTCACTAGTGGTAATATAGATAATTCTTTTACTGATCTTTTTAATTATGAAAAAGGATTTAGCTGTATTATCTCTGAAGCATTGGCAGTAAATTTAGATTTAGATTTAAGTAATCTAGTTCGTATCGTCATTTACCGAGGAGATGAATCCGAAATTTACACTTTCAATATTGTTGGAATAGCAGCTCATATGCCAGGATTTTCTGATGATTTTAGTAGATCTAGTAGCAATGCAGCTAATGGAGGGGTGATGATATCCCAGGAGAACTACATCCAATTAATGGACATCCCTCCAATACCTTACCTTGACAAGCTATTTATAAAGCTAACAGAAATAAGAGCAGATAATTCAAATTATATTGAAGACTTAATCGAAAAAGAATATAATGATCAGTTTGATTTTGAAATTGAAAATTTAATAAGAAGTGTTACTCAAGGTATTTCATATTATTCAATCCTAGATACTTTTTTTACAATAACTCTTGATGCTGCTATAATTATATGTTTATTTGGACTTATTTCTTCCTCCTACTCTACAATAATAGAAAGAAAAAAGGAAATTGGTATTATTAGGACTCTAGGATTAAAAGGAAATCAAATTAATCATCTATTTACAATCGAGGCCCTCATTATAATGTTTAGTAGTGGGTCAGTTGGAATGCTTGTTGGGTACTCAACGGGATTATTATTGGCTTCTTCCTTAAATTTATTAAGTGATTTACCTACACCTACTAATTTTCCATTTCAGAGTGCTATCAATGTTTTCATTTTATCAACAATTTTTACATTCATAGGAATGTATCTCTTGTTGCGTAAGTTGAGAAAGAAAAAAATCGTTGAAATTTATAGAGAAACAATGTGATGTGATGAGTCTTGAATAAAAACTTGATTTTAGTGTTGATTTGTGGATTGTTTTTTCTAGATTCTATAAATCCAAATCTCACTAAAATGGTCATGATAGAACATAAAAAAACCATGGATGATGTTCACCCTTCAGATATTGCTGGAACGGACTTATATTCTGAAAGTATTGACGCTTATATCGCGGGTAATAAATCAATTATCAAGCAATCACTTTTTACTAACGATACGAGCATTTTACCTCAATTTGACACTAGAGATCCAGCATTTTATAAATGTAATGTCTTACTTAGTACTTCTAACGGAATAACTCCAGAAATATTTCCAAGGTTAGTCACCGAGCAAGATTTTCTAAATCAATATCAAATGACTTTTAATGGATTTTCAGGATTTTTATTCTATGATGAGGAAGTTAAGCAAGAAGAGGCAAATGTGCGAGCAGAAAGGGCTCTTAAAATTATCAGTGAAAAATTTCAAGTTGATTTAATTCCTGTTAACACGTCAGAACCTAATTTTTTTCCATTTATCGGACATTATCCTGACTGGAATATCTATTTAGATGAAGTAATTCGGAATGTGCCCAAAGATGGATATTGGAAAGCTTTAGATATTAATCGATTAACCTCGAATGATTATATAAACAATTATCATCTCTCGTCAACATATTTCTTAATTAACTCATTAGATATTCTTGAGCAAGAATTTTTGAATTCAAATTCACAAGTTAACTATAATATTGAATCACTTAATCTCAATTTTCTGCAAAATCTTGAAATTGAAAACATATTTTCCCAGTTTTTTGGATTAAATACTTCGATAGGGGGAATAAATGAAACCCTATCTGGATTTGAATCATTTAATGAAATTTTTAAGGCTTTTTCACTCTCCAATCAATCGCACTATACAACCATGATGATCCAATATGAAGGTGCTAAAGAAGCAATTAAAAAAACGGGAGAAAATGAATATTCGTTTAATCTATGGGAAGCAATGGGATACGAATCTGGTGCATTAAGACCCAGTGAAAAGGTTTTTATTGCTTTAATTGGAGCGTTTATGAGTGAAATAAATCTAAGAATCCTATGTTCTGACATTATTTATAACACCCCCGAATATTTCAATCTTTATGATTTTCTGTTAGAACAGGTATCACAATTGCTTTACTATGCAAATATCGATATTAACATTGAAACCGTTAAAAATTATTTATTCGAATTAGTATGGGTTGATAATGGGGGGTTTAAAGAAAGCTACATTAGACCTAAGAATTTAAATAACTCTGCAGACTATTTAAACCTCCTTCCAATTCTCGGTTTTCAAGGTATTCCGGGTATCCTAACAGGGTTATTTAATCCAATTCAAGATTTAACAATTAAATATCATATATCAAATTCTGAACCAAATTTACTGATTAAGAAAAATCTTGTAAGAGGAAATGCCTCATTTGGCGTTTTCAACAATTATGATTTTAACATAACAGTTAAAAATGTTGGTAATGAAACCGTTTGGGGTGTACCTACGTTCATTCCTTTGGATCTAGATACTGTTTTTTCAGTGATAGCAGGTCCTCTCTCTGAAGAATTAATGGATTCGATCTGGGAAGTAGTAAGAATAGAATATCCCAATCAATATGAATCATTGGAAGATTTTTTTAATTTTAATAAAGATCCGAAAGTATTATATTTTGACAGCTTAGGCACAGGATTAGTCGACAAGTATTTCCCCAATTTAAATAATCTAACAAATCTTTTACCTTATAACCAAGATATGGATAACGTGATAGATTCAGTAATTATTGAAAATCCCCAGTTAATAAGTGGTTTATTATTATTAGGAATAACTCCAGATGATTTGAAAGAGATCTTCACGAATAAAAATAGTATCTGGAATGAGGACAACTGGTATATAGAACCAAATCAGAGTATATCGTATATATACTCCAATTTTTCGATTTCTAACTTGGATTCTTTCACTCCATTTTACATAAATAATTTTACGATAAAATCCACATATCCTCCATTACCAGCTATAATCTCAGGAGCCTCCATTGGCAACACTACCCCTAGTATGGCGCTTTTAGATGATAATCAAGCTTGGAATATATCTTCAGAGGAAAAATATATCGATTATAATGAACTTGAAGTGCAATTCTTATTTCAGAATGATTCAGCGATTGATCTTATGAATAACAGCATTGATCGAATCTCTTTATTAATCAATTATTCTGATCCCTCTGATGTAATCAATCTTGAAATTTTCAACTTTTCAAGCGGTGAATTTATTGATATCGCTCCTTTTTTTGATTCAATTGAAAATGGAATTGCTCGTTATTCATTCATAAAATACGAAGATTCATTGGAATGGATTTTTGACCCTGAGTCGAGATCCAATCACTCCATAATCTTCAGAATAATTGGGAGCGACGCAGATTCTTTTAACATCAGCATTAATAATCTGGATATTGAATTTTCCTATCGGGACAACAATCGGTATAATTCTCAAGGGGCAAGAATTTTTTATTCAACAGAGAGTGGAAATGTGCTATATATAAGGAGATCGAATTCAATATCAATGGGCACTTATGAGATGGCATCAATAGTAGCAATTGCTAATGTTTCTCATTTCAGCTCAAAAAGTGGTCAAGAAAACAAATATAAACTAGATTTTCAAAATATTGGGTCTGAGATTGCCACTAACATAAATGTTACACTAATGTGTCCGGGTATTATCCTCGATTCTGGTAACTTTACCCAGAAAGATGGAATTTTAACTTTTCTTTTAGATGAACTTTCACCTTTGGAGAAAAAAACCATAGAATTCAGGTTTTATACCCCTAATAATGTATTAATTAAATCATTAGAAATAAACTATAATTCAACCACTAAAATCGAAAATCTAAATTCATCTAAAATAGAAAATCATGCGAATGAAGTGTATTGTTCCGCTAAAGTTGATTATCAAAGAAGTTTTCCATTTGTGAAATCGGTTCAGATAGAATTTAACACATCATCAGTTCATCCTTCAATCGGCCAAGAATTTAATCTCTCAGTTAGAATATTTAATGACGGTTTCTCAAAATTAAATATTACTAATTTAAAATTATCCCTAAATGATAGATATGGAGATTTGATAAGATTGAATGAACCTCAACTTTCATTTCCCAATATAGTTTATAACGTTGGAATTAAGAAAGATATCACCGTTTTAAAAGTGGATTGGAAAGCGTATTATTATGGTCCTATTAACTATTTTGACGATATAGACAAAAGATTGATTCAAATATCGAAATCTAATCCGATAATTTTAGGTCATATAAATTTAACTATTCAAAAGGAGATTGAAAAAACTCAGATTCAAATCGGTGAAATAGTTGAGATAACGATTCGAGTAAAGAATGATGGTAATATTTGCATTAAAAACTTAACTTTAAGCGACGATGTAAGTTTTACCCAGATCGAATTCTCTTTAGTAGAAGGAAAGTTAATAAACGAGATAGAATGTCTTTCTCCTGGTGAAATCATTGCATTTTCATATAAAGTGAGAGCTAAAACCCAAAATTTGATAATATTAAAACCTGCCGCAATAGATTATTATTTCCTTAAAAAAAATATAGCTTCTTCAAATACCATCGAAGTAAAAATCGTAATTCCTTTAGAAACTCAATCTTTGTTTATTATTATTCCTACATTTATTGCTCTCGCTGTTTTAATCGGATATTTATTTGAAATGAATAGATACAAATCAAAACGCTTTGAACTTCAAAGAAATGAAGAAATCTTGTTTAATACAGAAGGTATCGATTCAGTGATTAAAGTGGATAAAACTTTAAGAGATCATCTAAATAAAGTAAAATCGGATCAAAATTCAAATGGAGATGAGTTTCATGAATAAAAAATTGAATTTTGCATTTTTCATGATACTTCTTTCCTTAACAGCAATAAATTTGAGTTCTTTCCTTAAAATAAGTTCAATTAAGTTTGATATTTCTTATGAAGAACATAATTCTTTAAGTAGTTCAGATTCAGGTAATTCTAGAGTTATCGTATTCTTTAATCAATCTTATTTCAATCCAGAGGTAAAAAACCGTTTTTTATTTTATGGAGGAGTTCTAAAGAATGGATCAGAATGGAACAATAAATTTGAATCTATTTCTGGCTTTGCAGGTTCATTTCCCTTAGATAACATCTCGTCATTTTCTAGTGAATTTCCAAATATTAATATAGAAAAAGATGAAAATATGGAGACTTATTTAAGTTATGCTTCTATACAGACTGGAGCAGTTAATTCTACTTGGTTTATTAATGGCATAAAAGGCAACACGAATGCATCAGTTGCAGTTATAGATAGTGGAATTGATTTAAATAACGATTTTTTAAAGGACAAGATTAGAGGCGGGGAAGCTTTTACTGATGATGCAAAAATCAATGATGAATATGGCCATGGAACATTCATTTCTTCCGTGATTGCAGGGACGGGTCTTGAAAGTCCTAGTTCATTGGAACCCACTATTTTGGTTATTAATAAAAATTATTCACATTCAGATTTCTTTGAAGATTATCTACCATCAAAGGATTATTCATTCAAGATATTATCTTTTAATGCAACCAACATTAGTTCTCGAATTAAAATAAATTCTTCTTGGAATTTAATTGAGAATGGAATAGATAATGTATGGTTTGAATTATATTATGACTCAAATCTAGTGAATAGTTCACATAATTTACTACAGAATTTTAATTATCGCATAGAACATCAAGTTTCTCAATATGGAGAAGGTATTTATGATCTATATATGCGATATCATAAAACTTTAAACAAAATTCCAAAATTATCCTTTAAAATAAACATCTCTTATTATCCAGAATCATATGTTCAAAATTATAATTACTTTACTGGGATCGCAAATGCCTCAAAAATAGTAGCTTTTAAAGTAGTTAATGGTTCAGGCATTGGTCACTCTTCTGATTTAATCTCAGCTATGGCAAGTCTAAAAGCTAATAGGACGCTATATAGAATAGTTAGCGCTTGTTTAAGTATTGGAACGTTAGGCAATGATGTTAGAGTTATCAATCGTGTAATTAATGAGGTCGCTGATGATGGGATAGTCATAGTGATCGCAGCTGGTAATTACGGAATTAAGGGTTCTAATCCACTTAATAAATTAGCACTGACGAAAAATTCTATCGTTGTAGGAGCTATTAACGATAAAGATCAGGTAACGTCCTATAGTAGCGTGGGAACATCAATAGAAAATAACCTCACAAAACCGGACATGGTAGCTCCAGGTGGTAGTATTTTACACGGTCATAGGAGTATACTTAGCGCCAAAGCGAACACTTCTAAGGCAACGGCATTGATGGGAACTTCAATTTCAGCAGCTATTACCTCCGCTGCAATTAACATTTTAATAAATGCAAAATGGGGTGATTGGACTAATTGGAATTCCCAAGATACCGCTATGCTGTCGAAGATATTAAAAGCCATCTTGCTAATGACGGCTTCAGAAACCAATCTTGAACGTGAAGATGATCCCACAACAGATATTGATGAAAGTTCATACTCTCCAGGAACTTACTTAGGAACTTTAGGAACGTTAAAAGATGTTCATGAAGGTTATGGGCGGATTAATATCAATGCGGCCATAGATGCTTTGACAAAATACATCTCTCTTAATGAATCAGTTCAGAACAAGTTAACAAGTTCTCAAGTTAATCCCCTAGCTCAACACGTTTTTGCACGAAGCATAAAATTAGATCCAAATAAACAGTACGTATTTAATCTTGATGTTGCTGAAGATGCTGCAGACCTTGAATTATTTCTTTATGCCAATGCATCAAAACCTAATGGAGAACCAATCTTATATCAATCAACGAGAAAGTGGTATGATGATTCTAGTTCCTTCTATTTTACTCCTAAGTTAAATCAAAGTGAATGCATTGTTGTCGTTAAAGCTTATGATGGAGAAAGCGAGTTTATTTTAAACGTCACGAATGTGAAAAACCATTATGCTCCTGAATTAAAAATTCCAGAAATAACCTATGCTGGAGGGAGAATTAACGCAACAGTTCTTTCATATCAGGAATTTATTGGTGGGAATCCTAATAAGAATTATTCTATTGATAGATTTCGGTTCTACATAGATTATTATGATTTTGATATAGCAAATGTTCCTCCACAAGACGTATTTGTTTCTATCTTAGAAACAGCCCAAAATTTATCACTTTTACAAGTCAATGTTTTAGATGATAATTATACCGATGGAACATTATTTCGAAGTTCTTATATTCAGTTTCCAGAACCAGGAGTATATCACTATATTTTTTATGCTAGTGATGGTGATCATGCCATTAGATTTCCATACACGGGATCTTTTAATATATCAATTGAATTTCCTAAAGACAGTGAGCAATTTCCTTGTTCCTATGATTTTAATGATGGTTGGAATAATTGGACAACAACGGGCACGGGTTGGAACGTATTAAATCAATCTAATGTAAATGATGATCGCTCAGATTTATATGAAAATGAGTGGAAAGCATTATATTATGGGAGAGATCATAATTATCCTGAAACATATAGCTATCAACCATATGCCATCACAGAACCATATCCAAATGGTTCTCTTATTAGCCCTTTAATCAATTTAACAAGGATGGATAAAGATATTGTAAAGCCATTCCTCCAATATGGATTAAGAGTTAGCATTAATGAATTTGACTCTGTCTATTTCCAGATTAATCTGAATTGGACTGGTTGGATTAATTTAAGAACATATAGTAATGAAGAGAGAGATTGGTTTATGGAAGAGGTAAATCTTACAGAATATATTGGATATTTTGTGCAATTTAGATTCTTAGCAAATGTAGATGATCAATTTGATCCATACCAGTATAAAGGCTTAATACTTGATAAATTTTCAATCTTTAATTACACTAATCATTTCAATCCAATTATTGAATTTAATGTAACGCAGAACATTTCAGATACGACTATCTCAAGATTCGATTCCGTAATCTTCAGTTGTAGATATCTTGATGAAAGTAATAGTTATCCAGTTTATATTTATCTTGAAATTGATGGCGTTAATTTTAGCATGATTAATTCTATAGGGGATTGGGATTCTAATCAACTGAAAGAAGAAGGTACAGGTATTTTATTCACAAAATCCATAATAATAGGAGATTTATCTAACTATTCTTTTAGGTTTCATACTTCCGATGGAAAATTTTCTGTTAAAACACCCTATTATAATCGTAATGATAATCTCTTTAGCTTTGAGAATCCTATGATCTTATCCTATAATGTTATAAAAGATGAAAAAGAGGTAGGGTATTCGTTTTCAAATGAAAATTTAAGTGATTATTATATAACGGGCAGCCCTCCTCCTAAAGATTATACTTGTTGGTTAAAGGGAGATAATTCTTGGCATCCTGTGGAAAAATTGAATCAAAAGTTTATTTATGGAGGGAAAGGCCAGAGTTATGGGGGATTAGAAAATGGTTATGGTGTCAATTGGGATATTGAATTGGTGACCAAACCTCTTTATTTGAAAGCCGAATATGACACTTATTTGGCTTATTATTTCGAAATTTCACTACAAAACGAGTTTGGATTAGATAGGGAGGATTTGGATAGGTGTTTGGTATCACTGTCAACCAATTTCGGTGATTCATGGATAGAATTGAAGGATTATTATTATGACGATGATAATCTCTCTGGAAATGAATCCATCGATTTGTCCTCTTTTGGAAATGAAATAATAATGATAAAATTCTCATTACATACGAATAATATTAATATTGGTTTAGGTTTTGGCTGGCTAATTTCAAACATTTATATTGGTTATGACCCATCAACAGATTTTGTGCCCCCAATCATAATTCCATTTTCAATTTCTGATAATCAAGTGCTTAAGTCTATTCAAAAAGTTAGATTCAATATTACCGACAATAGAGAACTTGATTTAGCAAGAATTTATCTTTACATTGATGGCAAGAGTATTAATCGAAATTCACTATCATATGATATTGAGAGAAAAATTCTGGAATATAATTGGGATACCACCAAGTTAAATGATGGAAGTCATAATTTAAAAGTTAAGGCATATGATAAAGAGGGAAATTGGGCAGAAATAACTCTAAATGTTAAAATTCAAAATGGTTTGTTAAATTTTAATAATATTTATTTCTGGATAATAGTCATCGGTTTATTAGTTTTTTCAAGTTTAACTATCTATTTTGTTGTTAAAAGGTTTTTTAAGCATAAAACTTTAGATGCTGAAAAAGTTAGGTTAGAGGATATAGATAAAGACCAAATAATAAAAAGAATTGAGCTACTAGAGCCTGTAGAAGAAAAAAAAAGACCCTTAACATTGTATTGCAGATTTTGTAAATCTTGGTACCAAACACTAAAATTTGACTATATATGCCCAAATTGTGGCCATGATCAAATCTATGCTGCTTATAACTGTTTAAATTGCGGAAAATGGTACTTTAAAAATGAACCTGCTCAAGATTATTATTGCAGTAATAAAAAATGTGCGGGAGTAAGATTAATAAGGCGAGAAAAAAGTGAAATTGAGTCTATATTAGCAAAAGAAGGAAAAGTGTTAAAAACATTTAAAAAAAAGAACAAAAAGTTTAGTGTTTTAGATTGATAAAAATAATGGTGAATTGCCCTGAATCTTAGAAATTTTTTCTATAAAATAGCAACCAAAATGAATCTTCAATTTATCAAGAATTCGTGGTTAGACTTAAAACGTGAAAAAGCTAAAGCTATTTTTGGAATAGGGGGAATAGCAATCTCAATCATATTACTTACAGCAATCGGAATGGTTAATGATACGTTGAGTTATAATTATATTGGCACGGTTACTACAACAACGGGGAATGCAGATATAATGATTACTAAAGTTCCTAAAACTGATTTAACTTATAATCCTTATTTTGATATTAATATCATAAAAGAAGATTTAGCTAACATCCAAGGAGTAGATGCATTTTTTCCAAGAATTATGGCATTAGTCACAAGTTCTTCAGAAAATTCAAATGTAAATGGAAGTTTTCAGATGTATGGCATAGATTTTGAAGCTGAAGCGAATAACGGTAAGATGGGGGATTTATTAATCGTGGATGAAAATGGTGAGGAAACTGGAGAAAAATATTTAGGGGAACCTGATTATGGGGAATGTATCATACTATGGAATCTTGCAGAAATTCTTAATGTATCGATTGGTGATATGATCTTCCTAGAATATCAGCAATATAATTTAGACTTAAGAGTGGTGAGCATATGTAAACAAGATCTTAAATTCTTCCAATTTGAAACTAACTTAATTCTTCTAAACCTTGAACAAGCTCAACAATTTTTAAATCGAGATAATCAAATAAATTTTGTTTTCGGAACAATTGAGAACCCACAATTTGTTTATGATGCAAGTGATTTAGATACAACTACAAAAAATCTAAGAGAGATTGGATCAAGGATACAGGAACGTTTAGATATTAATACTTATGCGGTAGCAATGCCAAAATTAGAAGAATTAAGTAGTGGTCAATTTATTTTGATGACCATAACAATTATATTTTGGTTTATAACTATATTATCGATGCTAATAACAGGAATTTTAATTAATTCGATTTTATCTACTTCTGTCGAGGAAAGGATTAGAGAATTTGGAATTTTTAGAGTTGTGGGAGGAAAAAAATCTGTTCCTATCAAGATGGTTCTTTTTGAAGGATTAATTATTGGCGTTTTAGGATCAGTTATCGGAGTAATTATTGGCTTGATATTTACGCCATCGGTAGTTAGTACACTATTTAGTATTACCAACTTTCCATTTTTAACAGAAGATTTTGTAATAAACCCCTCCACTATCGTTTTAGAGTTTTTAATAGGAGCGATTACTTCGTTAGTAATTGCTTTATTGCCAGCATTAAAAAGTGCGAATCAAAACTTAATAAAGTCAATCACTCCTTTTCAAACAAAAGAAGAAGGATGGGAAGTTAAAAAAGAAGGGAGCATGAATGTCAAAAGCTTTTTAGCAGGGATAGCAATTGCTACAATTGGCATGGTAGTATTCGTTTTATTACCAAATATAATTGTAGTTGGCGGATTTATGATGATTGCTGGACTATTTATTGGCATGCTAACATGTATTCTAATTGGACTTGTTTTTGCCTCCGTTGGACTAATACCAATTATTGAGAGAGTTTTTTTAGGATTTATATTTCCTTTCATTAGAAAGTATAGAAGCATAATCAAAATTTCACTGAGGAGATATGGAAGGAGAAATACTGGTACAATTGTAATGTTTTCAATATCCTTTAGCTTTATTTTTTTTATCACCAGTGTTACTCAAATGCAATCTGATACAATGTCAAGATTTTTAACCTTCCAATATGGGTCTGATTTGGTATTATCAAATCAAGGTTATGACCCCAATGATGCATTGACTATGCAAATGGTAGATGAGTTGAGAATTCTTCCCGGTATAGAGGATGTCGCAGTTAGTTTATATAATACTTATGATCTTACGTCTATTATTTCTACCGTATTTTCTTCAAGTCAAGGATTAATGGGAGGGGGCGGTTCAAGTCAAGAAGCGATCACTAACATATTTGAATTTTATGTTCGTGAAGCAGAAAGAAAATTTCAAGTTACAGCGGCAGATATCGCCAATTTCGATGAGATCGAAGCCGCATTCATTGGAGTAGATAAAAGTTTTTATAATTTGGTAGATAAAGAGTTAATTATTTGGACAAGTCCAAATAGTGGTTTTAATTATTCCTTTTCAGAATTATTCGACCAAAATAACACTTGCATTATTGCTCAATCAATAGCATCCGTTTTAGGAATTTATGATGTTGGAGAGTATATAAGATTAAGTTTCTATAATCCTCAAAAACCTGATCAGCCTGGAAATATTACACTTTATCAAGTTGTCGGAATCTGTGGTGGTATGCCTGGATATTGGAATTTTGGGAGTACTGAAGCTTCGGCATATGGAGGAGGAATAATGGTTTCGTTAAGTAATTATGCTAAAATGATGAAAACTTCAAATTACGATGAACCAAATATGATCGTTGATAAAATATTTGTTAATTTAATTGATAATTCTCAAGAGAATATTGAATCAACGATGGAAGACATCAATTCAATTTACCAAGCAAAAAGTTTTTCAATCGATGATGTTATATCTAAAGTTAATTACATGGACTCTATAATGGAACGTCAAAGTACCTTAATGGAGGTTATTTTACTCTTCACAATTATGATTTCAATATTTGGTTTAGTAAGCAACATGTATGCAATAATTTTAGAACGCAAATTTGAAATCGGGATTCTTAGGAGCATGGGTCTGAAGAAAAAGAATGTTAGGAACATGTTCCTTATTGAGAGTTTAGTATTAATGATTTCCGCAGGAACAATGGGAACGATAATAGGCACATATTGTGCTTATTTACTTGAAACAAATATGGCTTTAATGACAGAAATGCCAGCAACTTTCACGATTCCCTATGCTACCCTTTTCCGGGTTTTTGGCATAGCTATATTAGTGGGATTTATTGGGATGTACTTTGTATTGTTAAGATTAAATAGACAAACAATAATGGACATATTTAGACAGACCTTTTAAATTATATTATACATACTTAATAAATTCAATAAGCTCTCGCCAAGCTCTTCCTCTATGAGAAATTTCATTTTTTTCTGTCTGCGTTAATTCACCAAAAGTTTTCTCTGGAAATTCATTTGGAATGAAAATTGGATCAAAACCAAATCCTCCTGTTCCTCTTATAGTTTTAGAGACTCGTCCATTAACTTCTCCCTCAAAAGTATAAACTTCATCATGTGGCTTAAAGTATAAGGCAATTACCGTTTTAAAGTGAGCTTTTGATTCATAAAAGTCAGTAATTAACCGCAATATACCTTCATTCCCTATTGTTTTCATAACATACGAAGAATAAACGCCTGGAAATCCATGTAAAGGGTTGTCAACAAAAAATCCAGCATCCTCTACAAAATATGATGTTTTTAGCTTGTCTCTTACGCTATTTAACTTTGTTAAAGCAACCTCTCGAATGGATTCCGATTGAATTTCTAAGGTTTCAATATCGTATTGTTTAAGACGATAATTGAGATGTTCTTCTTCAAATAATTTTGAAATTTCTTTAAATTTATGATTATTACTCGTTATGAAATTCAAGATGTGCATATTATTGTCCATATAGCTAATAATTCTTTAAGATTTATTTAGATTTATAATACGCAAAAGAGATAATTAAAAGAAATATTTACTGATTATCCTCATGAATTCTTTTATTTTCTATAGGAGGAGACGTAATGAAATTTATCTTAAATTACAAAATTTTATTTTTGAGTATTCATTAAAGATTTTAATATTATAAGTACACAGTTTGTTAGATTATAATGGCTCGGATGCATAGTAGAAAAAAAGGAAAATCTGGAAGTACCAGACCAGCACGTTTAGAAAAACCAGTATGGGTTGAGCTATCTGCTGAAGAAGTTGAAAATGAAGTAGTTAAATTAGCTAAGAAAGGGCATTCAAAATCTCGTATTGGTGTTTTATTGAGAGACTCATATGGAATCCCACTAGTTCGTGTAGTTACTGGGAAAACAATCAGTCAAATTCTTGAAGAAAATGATATTAAATCTCCAATTCCAGAAGATCTTACGGAATTAATTAAAAAGGCACTAAAACTTCGCAAACACATGGAAACTAATCATAAGGATCTCGAATCCCGAAAAGGTTTACAACGAATAGAATCAAAAATTTTTCGCTTAATAAAATATTATAAGAAGAAAAAAGTATTAGCGAAAGATTTCAAATACGATGTTGAAAAAATTAGAACAATTATAGCGAGGTAATAAGAATTATGAGTCAAAGAGCTAAGGCTAAAAAAAAGAAAGCTAAAATAAAAAAGATATCATTTAAAGATAAAAAATGGTATACGTGTAAAACTCCAAAAAGCTTTAATTATAAAGAAATTGGAGACATCATTGGATTTGAAAACAATGTGATGAATAGAACAACTGAAATTCTTTTATATGATATTACAAATGATTTTTCAGACATCAGTTTGAAATTACGTTTTAAGGTTGTAGATATTAATAATGAATCAAATACATGTAATACCATATTCACAGGTCATCAATACACTAATGATTATGTTCGATCTCTAATAGGGAGAGGAAGTTCTAAAGTTCAAAACATTTTGAATCTAACTACAAAAGATGGATGGGTTTATCGTTTAACTGTTATTTGTACTACTATAAAAAGAGCAAGGAGTAGTCAACAGATTTTAATAAGGAAAATCATAACAGAAATTTTAAAGGAATTTGCAAGATCTTTAAATCATGAAAAATTTATAACTGGAATGATTTATGGTGAATTTGCAAAACAAATCCAAAGAGTAGCAAAAACAATTTATCCCCTTTCCAACTCAACAGTTATAAAAAGCAAGATAATTACTGTCCCTGAAGGAGGGGCAGACCAAAGCTTTATCTCACCTCAAGAGGATTTTGAAATCGTTGAAGTAGATGTTAAAAGAAGTCGAAAAAGTGAAATAAAACGCTCAGAAAGAATAAATGTCAAGAAATTCGCTCAATCAAAACCTACTGAGGATAAGAAAGAGGAGAAGGAAGAAGAAGAAGAGGAGAAGGAAGAAGAAGAGGAAGAATAATCTTCTCCCTTTTTATTATTGATATTAATTTTTAATTCATATTACTTAAATATCAAATATAAATTATTTAGAATAATTCAGTGAAATTTTTACTGATTTATTATGAATTATACAGAAGGAAATCGCGAAAATCCCTATACATTTGATGATTATCTACTTGTAAGGGATAATTATAATTATTATTCAGATGATGATTTTCTTAAAAGCTTGATAAGAAAATATGTTGGTAATGAATTTACTGCCATTGATAAAGAACTTACAGCTTTATCGAAATATGTTTCCTTTAGATGGAGAGAATTTGCTAACACAGCAAATGAGTTAGAAAATCACTTAAAAGTGACAAGAGTGAAACATTATGATGCCCATAATCATCGAATAGATAGGATAGAGAGATGCACGGAAACTGAAATCCTTGAAAATGAAATTTTCAGTCTAGGGCTTTTTGATCCCGATAGAAATACTCCTTGGAGTAGATTTTGTATAATGTTCCTACTCTATCAAAATGGAGAAGCTGGAGTTATGTGTCCCATAGCTTGCACGCATGGTTTGATATGGTTAATGCAAAAATATGAGGAAAGTCTTTCAAAGGAAACACAAAATATTTTGGAACGAGTAAGAAAAGGAAAAAATGGGATTTATGAAATTGGAGCTCAATTCGTGAGTGAAATTCAAGGTGGGAGTGATGTTCCTGCTAACTTAGTAGAAGCAGTGTTTGAAGAATCAGAGGGTCAAGATGGGATTTCAAATTGTTGGCGATTATATGGTCAAAAATTTTTTTGTTCTGCAGTTCACGCCGATTATGCATTAGTTACGGCTAAACCTAAGGGAGTCTCTTCTTCAACAAGGATAGCCGCGTTTGTTGTTCCTTCCTGGTTACCAGGGAATAAAAATAAAGAAATTCGGAATTCTTATACCATTGATCGTCTTAAACCAAAATTAGGAACTGCAGAATTACCAACCGCAGAAATAACATATAATGGTGCTGTTGCTTATCCAATTGGACCATTGGAGAAAGGGCTTGCGGATGTAGTAGGTATAGTACTATCTTTATCACGCCTACACGTTGCTTTTGGAATGGCTGCGGGAGCTCTACGAGTTGTAAGAGAAGCGACTTTATATTCCCAATTTAGAACGGCATTTGGAGTGCCTATATCTTCATTTCCATTAATGCTTAATCAAATTGAAGATTTAAATAAATTTGCTAAAAGATCTGCTGCTGGAGCCTTTAAAGTTTATTCAGAATTCATTCATTTTGGAGAAAAATTAATAACCGGGATTAGAGAATTAGAGAAAATCTCTGATTTAGATGATAGAAAGCGGAGATTCCGTTTAAGAGAATTAATAATGCTTCAAAAGATAGTGGTAGCAGATGAAACCCCCAAAATGATAAGAAAAGCAATTTCGTTTTTTGGAGGACACGGAGTCATGGAAGATTTTCTTTCTTTACCTCGACTACATCGTGACTCGATGATCATGGAACTATGGGAAGGACCGAGGAATGTCTTATTAACACAGATACATAGAGATTTCCAAAGAGTGAAAGATTGGTATGACCCAAGGGATTTTGTAAAAGATCTCCTCGATGGGATGAACAATGAATTAATAGAAGATTATGCAAATAAGTTTGAAGAAATAGTTTCTTTTGATAATTTGCTCAAAAATGATGAAATAACTAAAAGGATTTGCAGAGATTGGGAAGATTTTTCTAATAACTTATTCATTGCGTATCAAGAACAAGCATTAAAAGAAGTTGATTATGAAGAGACACCAATTAAATTTTCAAAACTATTACGGAATTTCAAAAAAAAGATATAAAAAATTAGTAACCAAATTAATTAGTCCCGGGATCGCAAAAGGGATTACTTTTTCTTATTAATTTGCCATTTGAATTTTGAAAGTAAAGAGAATTTTGAGGGACATCTTCGTTAATAAAGGTATGAGCACCTATTATCGAATTTTCTCCTACTTTCTTACCACACATAATACTTGTATTTATTCCAGTTTGAGAACTTCCACCAATGATGACCCCTAACTTTCTGCGATTTGAATTTATTGATTTTCCAT
>CAZWEM010000030.1:0-55434 GCA_964632315.1 uncultured archaeon | reverse complement strand
ATTTTTTTCTTTTTCCAAATTAATTTCCTATCTGATTGGGGATTGGATCAATAATTTCAATCTCCGGAATTTGCTTAAAAGCTTTATCATGAGTACATAGCTTTGTTATATTATTGTCTTCCATGAAACTCAGGATGGTGGCATCTCTTCCTCCGATCCCCGTATGGGAGAATTTAGATAAAACCTCAAAAACTCTATCTAATTCTTCAAACTCTAAATTTCCGACTATAAAATCAATCGAAGAAAACAATTGCCATTTTTGTTTAGCGATTGTGGTTCCTAATCGTTTAACCAAGTAATGCATTACTTCAACCATGACGATAGTATTTATGGCTAAGGAAGAATTGTCATATAAATCGTTAAAGTGGTTGATGACATGCTCATGTTCATCGCATGTTTTATCAAGAAGATATATCCAATAATTAGAGTCAATAAATACTATGGATTTTGTTTCCATATGCTTTTAATCATCTCCGGCGTAACTTTTCCTTCTTCTTCCATCGGAGTAGTAATACAACCTACCAGTTCCTTAAAAATTTGCTCTTTTGTAGGGCTCTTCTTGATCGTAATAGAATTATCCTTATTGACTTTAACCGATAACTTATCACCAGATTTTATTAACAATCTCTCTCTAATTTTTGAGGGGAGGGTTAATCTACCACGTTCATCTATTTCAACTTTTCCCATAAACTTACCCATACCCATAGAATGACCCATATTATTTATACTTTTTCTAAGAATTAAATCCTAATTTTTCTTTTTTTTAAAATAGCTATAAATAAGAGCTTGAACCAATTCTTTTATAACGATTTTGACAAAACCCAAGTTAAAGAATTATGAGAATAAAATCTTAAGGTTAATATTTGTTCTTCTACTCTTTATTTTGTATCCCAGATTTCCAGACACTTTTAAACTTTTTTTCCTCTTTAATAGATGAATTAATACAGCCAAATAGATTTTTAAAGATTTCTTCCTTCGTTGGTTTATGTTTTCGATTTTTTACCACTAAATCACCCAAAAAATATTATATAATCATATCTTAATAGGATCGATTCGCTTTATAAGTTTAATTTTATCAAAATCAGAGTCATGAGAATAGATCTCTTGAATATTATTTTCGAGTAAACTTGCTGCAATTAAGGAATCTCTCCCTCCAGTTTTGTACTTATCAGCGATCTCGAATGCTAATAAAATTGAAGATACAGAAACATCCAGCACGTCTATATTTTTTGAATCAATTAAGGCGATTAACCGTTTCTTTACTTCACTCTCTTTATATTTAAATGCTTTTACTAAGGCATGAAAGCTTTCCATGAAGACGATTGAAGGGATACCTACAAGTTGCTTTCCATTTACAACATCGATTAAAAGTTCCTTACAAGGGAGATGTTCTGTGAGATCCTTATTTAATGCATAAACAAGAATATTGGAGTCGATCCCTCTCAAGTTTTCCACATGCTCTTACTAGCTTTTATGACATCAATATTCTTCAATCCATCCGTCAAAGGCTTCTCTAAAATCTCGAGAATCTTATCTTTATTAAGTGTTTTCATTCTGAGATCATGACAAAAAATTATATACTCTCCGATTTTCATATTAAGTTGATCTGCTTCTCTTTTAATCTCCCACCACTTATCTTTCAACTCGTCATCGATTATAATATTGGTTCTCATATATGTAAGTATGTATTACATACTTAAATATTTTTCTATACTCTATTTAAAATAACTAAAAATAAGAGCTTGTTCCAATTTGATATTAACGATTTCTATAAAAATCAGGTTATAATAGCATAAATAATAGAAAAATAAATATCATTCAGCTTTATAAAAAAAAGTAAAGTATAATTAATTTTAATCAAATAGATTTAGGTATCCCAACCACCATGACTTCTTGCTTCTTTGATATCATCATCAACTCGAGATTGCAATGCCACGTAATCCGTTTTTGCCACACGATTAAGAGGAAACTCATCAACGAATATGACCATTGAAGGTCTTTTATAGGATGCCATTCCCTTGCAATGTTCCAGTACTTCTAGCTCCGTGAGTGTTTCACCTTCTTTCAACTTTATATACGCGGCGACCCCCTCAGTAAAGACCTCATGCTTAGCTCCAATTACTCCCACGAATTCAATTTGAGGCAACTCTGCGATGTAAGCCTCTACTTCGGGAGGAAATACTTGATAACCCTTCGGCTTGATTAAGAACTTCCGTCTACCTTCAAGATGGAGCCCTTTATCATCAACATATCCCATATCTCCGGTGTACAAAAATCCATCGGTGGATAAGGTCTTCCGAGTCGCCTCCTCATTTCCAAAATACCCTAAAAACGTTTGAGGTCCCTTATAACATATTTCTCCAATTTCTCCTCTTACCAATTCATCTCCTGTGCTTCCATCTTCATTCATGGGTTTGCGAATCGACATAGGGTAAATAGGAAAATCATAGCCTAAAGTGCCTGTAAATTCATCTAAAGAAAGGTCCGTGGGCGTATAAGAACAAAAACCTGAAGTTTCCGTCAAACCCAGCCCCGTAAACAAATTTGGGGCCATAGTTGCCAATCTATCCAAGAATGGCTTATCGACTGGTTGACCCGCCGCAATTGCATACTTTAATGAACTCAGATCATATTCCTCAAAGTTAGGAAGCCTCCATTCCATTACGAACAAAGCGGGAATTTGTCCCATGACAGTAACCTTATATTTCTGAATCGCATCAAGACTCTTAGCGGGATCAAAAATATGGAGCACGACCACGCCCCCTCCGTTAAAAATGGGGGTCATGAATTGTTCAGTCGTCCCACCTACATGTGATGGTGGCAAATTGACCAGCATTATGTCGTCAACACCCGAATGAAGTCCTTTTGCTAAACACATGTTTTGGCAGGTGATACCTTTGTTAGTTAGCATTGCCGGTTTTGGATAACCTGTTGATCCAGTCGTGAATATGATTAATATGGGGTCATCCTCTCCAACTTTGTCACATTCTGCTAAAAAGGCGTTCATTTTTTCGGAATCATTTTGAGCTTCCTGAAATTCTTTTTGAGCTTCTTGCATTATCTGAAATGCTGGAATAACCCCCTTGCGATATTTATCGTCTGGAGTACTAAATTGAACGACATATTCTAGCCACGGATTGTTTTTCATGACTGCCGCCCCGATCATGCCAAAATTAGCAGCAGAAGTTTTACCTAAATGACAATACATCTTACATTTTTCCTGCAGTAAACTTAGGTTTCTCATGATTTCTGGAGGTTTTAATCGTAAATCCATGGGACACCACATTACTCCTAATTTCGCGCAGGCATACCCAAGTACGATATGTTCGTAAAGAAACGGTAAAGAAGTTGCGATGATATCCCCTTTTCTAAATCCTAGATTGTAGAGTTTAAATGCCATGACAGTTATTGCATCGCGAAACTCTTTGAACGTGTACTTTTTTTCGGTATCATAAAAAATAAAACCAACTTTATTCGGTGTTTCTTTAGCCCATTTATCAATAACTCCATTTATTGTATGAGGAGCTGTTTTAAATTCTTCCCAAGACATTATCAACACTCATGTATCTTAATGAATATGCATTATTTAATCTCTGAATTTTTAAGTATTATGTTTTCTACTCATAATCGAATAGGAACATGCAATAGATTTAATAATAAACTATACTTCGAAGTTGGATATCGCACTAAGGATTATAAAACTCCAGTTTTTAGTTATTGATCTTCACTTTTTTGTTAAATGATTTAGTCAATTTTTCCTACTGAGGAATATACCCAGCACAATGAAAAATATACCTAAAATGCCTAGTATAGATCCAGTAGCACTAAAACCTATGTTGGGTGTAAACCAAATTCCAGAAGTATTAGGTGCAAGGAACCAACCTAACGATCCAAGAATAAAGGAAAGCAATAATAGTGCAACACCAATCCAAAATGTATTTCTCGGAGTAAAATTACCCAAATTTTTTCTCTTTTTTTTTTCTATTAATGAATATCAATGTGTTAGAACAAAATGCGTCTAAGAAGGATGCAAAATTGCTTAAACAATGGAAAATTCTCCAAATGCCAATTTCCAATTTAATTTTTAAAAATAATAATTATACACTATAATTGGATCATACTTTTTTCTTATATAATATTATCCGAATTAATAAATAGGGTAGAATAAGTATGAATTTTGAATGTTAATTTGAATAGGTATTCAAAAAAGAAAAAGAGATGAATAATTATAATTAAAAGTGAATCATTGATGAGGGAGGGCTTTATCAAAAAATTCATTGATTACAATAAAGAAGATGGTAAATTCTATAACAATTTTTATTTCGATGATTTTCAATTAATTATTAAGATTCCCCTCACTGGAAAAAAAGACGAAAAAAATGATATTCAAACAGAACAGCTCTCTTTTGCAAGTAATGTTTACTTGCTTACATATTAGTAGCTAATTTCGTTTTTTGTGAAAAAAATAAAAGGTGAATTAAAATGAGATTTTGTCCGTATTGTGAAAATTTATTAATTCCTAAACAAAGAAGACTTTATTGTAAAGTATGTAATAAGATGTTTGAGTCATGTTCTAATGATTGTATTAAAGAATATCGAATATCAACACCAACCAATTATAAACGTGAAAAATTGGAGCCATTGATAATCATTGAAGAGTTTAGTAAAAATCAATCTTTAAGCAAATTAAAAACGTGAATAATAAAATTTTATTGAAATCTTCCTCAATTTAACCATTCGATAATCATCAACACAGAAACGGGATAAATAAAATAAATATTTTTTTATTTGAGGGAACGAGTTCCCATTTTGGATAAATCATCAACAAATTTTAAAAATTTAGTTCCCTTATTTGTAATTAGTGGATGTGGTTATTATGAAAGAAAGTACTAATTTCTCAATTTTGATATGCAGTTTCATTATTAGTGCATCCACGATTATTATTGGCTGAATTCTTTTCTTCATGAAGTGAATTTTTATAAACTTCATACCACATCCCGCTTCATGAATGCATTGAATTATAAGTTAAATTCCAAAATCTTAACTATTTAATTTTTTTTATTTAGAAACTTGAATAATTAAATAAAAAGTAGGAGATATAATGTCTTATAACGAAAAAGAACTGAAAATCATTAAATTTTGGAAAGATAATCACATCTTCGAAAAGAGCATCGAACAAAGGCCGAAAAGGAATCCATACGTGTTCTATGATGGACCTCCTTTTGCAACTGGATTACCTCATTATGGACATATTCTTTCTTTTGTAACCAAAGACGTCTTTCCTAGATATTGGACGATGAAGGGATACCGTTGCGAAAGACGCTGGGGTTGGGATTGTCATGGACTCCCTATAGAGAGTATTTGCGAAAGAACGCTTGATATTAGGCAGAAGAATGAGATATTTGAGATGGGTCTAAAGAACTTCAATGAATTCTGTCGTTCGAAGGTTCTTTGGTATACTAACGAATGGAAAGAGACAGTTGAGCGCATGGGTAAGTGGATTGAGTTTGATAACTCTTATAAAACCATGGATAACAGCTTCATGGAAACGGTGTGGTATATCTTTAAAAAAATATATACGGAAGGGCTGGTATACCGGGGTAAAAAAGTATTGTATTACTGTCCACGATGCGAGACTCCACTCTCAAATTCCGAGATATCAATGGATAATAGCTATAAAGATGTCACTGAACAATCAGTCATATCTAAGTTTAAACTAAAGAATGATCCCAGCACTTTCCTCTTAGCATGGACAACCACTCCATGGACTCTAATCGGAAATGTAACTTTAGCAATAAATAGCAAAGCTATCTATGTCAAGGTAAAGATAGGCGATGAATTCTTCATTTTGATTAAGGATCAGTTGAATATCGTTAAAGAAAATTATGAAGTCATTGAGGAATTTCCAGGATCAAAATTATTAAACAAGAAATATGAACCCTTATATCGAATTTCGAATGACGCTGATGAAAAAGGGTACTACGTCATCGATGGAGGGGAGGAAGTCTTATCAGATGAAGGAACGGGAATAATTCACGTGGCATTGTATGGAGAATTTGATTACGAAATGATTAAGAAATATGATCTACCTCAAATTCAGCATGTTGATGAACAAGGGAAGTTAGCGCTTGGACCCCCAGAGTGGATTGGACTTTGGTTCAAAGACTTGGATGAAGTAGTATTGGAGGATTTGATACAAAAAAATCTCCTGTACAGTTCAGAAAATTACACCCATTCTTATCCATTTTGCTATAGATGTGAAACTCCTTTAATTTATAATGCTCTCGATGCATGGTTCATTGATATCCAGCAGATAAAAGTAAAATTACTAAAAACAAATGAAATGATCAACTGGTATCCTAAAGAGATAGCAAAACGATATCAAAATATAGTGGAAACAGCTCCAGACTGGTGTATATCTAGAAATCGCTTTTGGGCCACCGCTATACCGATCTGGGAATGTGAAGGCTGTCATGCGGTTAAAGTGATTGGCTCGATTAAAGAGTTACAAGAAAATGCAGTAGAGGGGGTTCCGGATGACGTTGATCTCCATAGACATATCGTAGATGAGATTCATTTGAGATGTCAAAATTGTGGAAAGGTGATGAATCGAATTCCTGAAGTTTTTGATTGCTGGCTAGAATCTGGTTCAATGCCTTACGCAGCAAAACATTACCCATTTGAAAATGTGGAATGGTTCAAGACAAACTTTCCCAGTGATTTTGTATCAGAATATATAGGACAAGTGAGAGCGTGGTTTTATTACATGCACGTGATTTCAATTCTATTATTTGATGAGATCCCGTTTAGAAATGTAGTAGTAAATGGAAATATTCTCGCGGAGGATGGAACCAAGATGTCAAAATCAAAGAGAAATTTTCCCGATCCAAACCAAATCATAGAGAAATACGGAGCAGACGCTTTACGGATTTATTTAATGTCCTCACAACTCATGAGAGCCCAAGATTTAAACTTCAAAGAGGAAATTGTAAAACAAGTCTATCGAAGATTTAATTTATTATTGATAAATGTTTTAAGGTTTTATTCGATGGTTGATATCAATAACTCAACTATAAATTTAGCCGATTCTCGCAATATCATGGATAAATGGATCATTAGCACACTTAACGAATTAATCGGGGAAGTGACCCTAAGAATGGATGATTTCGATACCTCTGAAGTTTGTCGGTTGGTATTTAGTTTTGTGGAGGATCTCTCAACGTGGTATCTTAAAAACAGTAGAAATCGGTTTAAAAGTGAATTAGAATCCAAAAGACTGAATGCGATGAACACTCTTTCATACGTGCTTTTAAATCTAGCAAAACTATCAGCACCCCTCACGCCTTTCATTTCAGAAATGATTTATCAAAAGCTAAAGGAGAATAATATAACTAATCTCGAATCGGTTCATTTAGAATCTTGGCCAAGTTATGAGGAAGAATTAATCAATCAAGATCTTCAACAAAAGATGGAGTTAACTAAAGAAATCGTAAAGCGAACGTTTGAGTTAAGGGAAAATGCAAAAATTCCTGTAAGACAAGTACTGCAGAAAGTCACCATTAAGGGAGTCGATCTCAAGCAAGAATATTTAGATCTCATTTCACAAACTTTAAATGTAAGGGAAGTGGTTGTTGATAATAGCCCGGTCGAAGAGCTCTCGATAAATTTAGATACAGTTATTACTCCGGAGTTGAAATTGGAAGGAATAACTAGAAACTTGATCAGAAATTTAAATAATTGTAGGAAAAAGAAGAAGCTCTCTCCAAGCAATAGAATAAATCTCTACATTTCATCTAATAATGAACAAATTCTAGAGGCTCTAGACTTATACGAAAATAAAATTAAAAAATCAATTCAAGCAGATAATATAATAAAAAGAATTACTGACCAAATGGAGACCCAAATATTTAAAATAGACGATAACACAGTTGAAGTTTCTTTAGAAATAAAAAATTGATTAAATCTCTTTAGTTCCTTTTTCTTTTATTATTTTTAATTATCCGTATTTTATTGATTTATTTCCTAATAATAAGATTGCCTTTATTAGGATAAGGATACATTTCTCAAACGCATATTTCATGAGAAGAATATTTTTAATTAACTCGATTTTTACTACCATAACTCCAAAAAAAGAATTTAAGTAAAATGGCAAGGTATAAATGGGTTGTTTTAATAATAACGACCATCGGGGTATTCATGTCCTCTTTAGATGGTAGTATTGTAAACATTGCGATTCCCGCTCTTTCAAGGGATTTAGTGGGGTCTTCCTTTCAATTAGTTCAATGGGTTCCGATAATTTATTTATTAGTTCAAGCAGTTACCCTTGTAAGTTTTGGGAGGTTATCCGATTTAAAAGGAAGGAAATCCTTTTTTTTGTTCGGTATCGCCCTTTTTACCGTTGCGAGTTTTTTGTCTACTTTTGTGACCTTTGAAATCACTCTGGTAATTTTTAGAGCCGTGCAAGGCATTGGGAGTTCATTTATTGGTGCAAATGCTCCTTCAATGATAACCGATGTTTTTCCCCGAGAGGAGACTGGTAAAGCATTAGGAATTAATGTGGCAACTATCTATTTAGGTTTAGTTATAGGACCAGTTTTGGGAGGGTTTATTGTGCAATTCTTCACTTGGAGGCTTATTTTTTTCATAAATGTACCAATAGGAATCATTGTCATAATCGTGGGATGGTTTAAGTTAAAAAAGGTAAATCCTGGAATAAAAGAAGAAAGATTTGATATCAAAGGAACACTGCTTTTTGGAGCTTTTTTAGCTACCTTACTTTTAGCACTGACTATTGCTAATCAAGTTGGATGGGGCTCTATTCAAGTTATCCTTTTACTCATTATATCAGTTTCCAGTATTATCATATTTATTTATATCGAAGGTAAGACACGATATCCATTATTTAAACTAAGCTTATTTAGAGTAAATAAGATATTCGCTTTTGCTAATTTTGCAGCGTTACTGAATTATACTGCCGTATCTGGAGTTAGTTTTTTGCTTTCTATCTATCTTCAATCAGTTTTAGGAATCGCCCCAGCCATTACAGCTTTATATTTATTACCAACTACAATAACGATGGCGAGTGTGGCCCCATTGAGTGGACGCCTTTCTGATAGGGTGGGCACGAGGATCTTGACGACACTTGGCTTGATTATCATGGCAATTGGTTTCATTATTTTAAGTGTTGATCTGCAATTTCTACCCTTAATTTATATTATAATAGCTCAGTTTATAGTCGGAGTAGGAATTGGATTGTTTTCATCCCCTAATAATTCTGCCATCATGAATTCTGTAGAGCCCAGGGATCACGGGATTGCTGCAGGAACACTTTCAACCATGCGTGTGGTAGGACAATCAACAAGCGTGGCTTTATTAAGTGTTATATTGACATTCTTCATTCCTCTTTCACTGTTAAACCTAATTTTAGGAAATCAAACAGTAATAACAGATCCAACAGCAATAACGGAATTTACAATGGGAATGCAGGTTTTATTAATTGTCTCTGCAATAATTTGCCTAGTTGGGGCGGTACTCTCATTTATGAGAGGAAAAAAACCTATAACGGATTAAAGTTTCATTAATATAAAAAATAATTTATTCGATTGAAAGATGTTATGATATGGCTATTAACTTATGGATTTTTTATGGAATTAGCTATGTAATTGCATACTCTACACAAGTATGGGCAAATCATAAACGAGGAGAGCCTTTTGATGATCCCGAGTTTTTATTTGCGGATAAAAAAATTGTGGTTATTGCAATGGTCTGGTTATTTGGAGGGTTAGCAATAAGCATTTTTGTTCCCGTTAATTTTGGACTATTATTTTTTATTGGATTTCCAATATTTATTGTAGGTTTAGTTATTGGAGAGCTTGCATTGTTTTCATTTGCATATCATAAAGGACTTACAACCTCTAGAATTCATCATTATTCTCGAAATCCTATTTATGTTGGTACAACAATCATGTATTTAGGTTTGACTCTAATGGGTTGGACTGAATCCGTCTGGAGCATCATATTTCTCATTTATTTCATCATAACAATTCCTTATTTTCACTGGACAGTTTTACTTGAGGAAAAATTTCTACTTAAAAAGTATGGGGATTCATATAAAGAATACCTACAAAATACCCCAAGATATTTAGGAATGCCAAAAAAAAGTACCCAAACTTCAGACTAAATTTCTAAAGAGTAAAGAGAATAGTATTTCAATTAATTTCATTACTCATTAGCATTTTGAGGAATATCTTTAGAATCTATACTTTAAAAAGATTAATAAATTAAGCCAACAAATTTGAAAGTATACTAAATTAAAATAAATTATTACTAATATTCGGTGAATCCAAACGTCTGAGAAAGAGAATCAATCAGAAAAAAAGTTCAATACTCCACTTTTAGTGGTTGCAATCATATTTGCGACTGTTATTCAAATGCCTTTATTATTTTGGCCCGCTGGAACGTTTTTCTGGGTGGAAGGATGGGTGTACCTTGCTATTTTTTTTGTTTCGTTTTGTTTCATCTTCATTTCACTCAATAATAAAAATCCTGAAATCCTAATTAATCGCATGAAAATGAAAAAGCAAGCCTTCCGCAAAAAAGAAAATGAGATGAGTGAAGATAAAAAAGAAGTTAAAAAAGCATCAGCAACCGATAAAATTATATTCCCCCTTTTTAGCATTCTTTTCTTACTAGTATTTATTGTACCCGCTTTCGATAAGAGATTTCACTGGTCAATACCTTGGATCTGGTCAGAAATCATTGGTTTTGCATTACTTCCTCTCTCTTTTTATATTATTTATCGTGTAATGCTTGAAAACGCATTTGCTTCTAAAGTATTAGATATTCGCGAGGATTCAGGTCAGAAAGTTATTGATACGGGACCATATGAAATTGTTCGGCATCCCATGTATTCTGGGTTTGCTCTCATGATGCTTTCTGTTGTTTTAGGGTTAGGTTCATGGTATGCCCTTATTCCTGCTATTCTGGCTATCATTTTTCTTGCAATCAGAATCATATTTGAGGAAAAAATGCTTATCAATGGTCTTGCAGGCTACAAGGAATATAGGGAAAAGGTGAAATACAAATTAATACCTAAGATATATTAAATTTTCAATTAAAAGATTAAAAATTATATTGCGTTGATTATGAAAGAAAAAGAATCGTTAGAAAAATTAAAGGGAGCAATTTTAATAGGGGATACAAATAAAGCTATTGAATTGGTTAAAGAATCAATCAAAATGGGGATACAAGCCAAGGAAATTTTAAATGGAGCAATACTCAAAGGTGCTGAAGAAGCTGGAAAATTATATGAAGAGGATGAGTACTTTCTTCCCGATCTACTCATGACGGGAGATGCCATTAATGCTGCTACTGAACTATTAAAGAAATCATTAAACAAAAAATCTGAAATAGAATCAAAAGGGACCATATTAATTGGCACAGTAGAGGGAGACGTCCATGACATAGGAAAGTGCTTAGTAGTTTCACTTTTGCAAGGACAAGGCTTTAATGTTGTTGATCTGGGTTCGGATGTCCCTCCACAGGTGTTTCTTGAAAAGGCTAAAGAAATTAATCCTATTTTAATTGGTTTAAGCGGGTTAATGACGATGAGCATCTCTAAAATGGTAGAAACAGTACAATTACTAAAGAGTGAGAACATCACGTCTCGAATTATCATTGGTGGTGGAATATTATCAAGAGAATCTTGTGAGATGGTAGGGGCAGATGACTATGCTAAAGATGGCTGGGAAGGAGTCAAAAAAATAAATAACCTACTTTTAAATTCTGGAGGGGAATGAACTTGGTTAAAGATTGGGCCGCTTCTGTAAATAGAATATTTAGAACAATATCAGGATCAAAAAGAGTGGATAAAGTTCCATTTCTTGCCTTTGCTGGAGAGCAAATGATTTGTCGAGTGACTGGAAAAACAGTGAAAGAGTTATATAGTTCCCCAAAGATGTATGCAAACGCTATTATATCCACCTTTGAATTTTTGAATGCTGATTCCATAAATGTTCCAAACGCTTATGCAGGGCCAAGTGAAGCTTTAGCATTTGCGGAAGCAAATAATAAGTTAGATGCGATTAAATGGTTTGATTATCAGCCTTTAATGTGCAAACAAGGAGATATCTGTAAAAATGAAGAGGATATCGATAATCTGGAGATTCCAGACCATGGTAAAAACAACTTGTGGAAAAATTCTCTCACAACAGCAAAACTAATTAATGAAAAAACTAAGTTTCCTCAAGTAATTAGCTTAAGCATTTGGTCTGTTGTACACGAGTTACGAGGCATAGAAGCTTATAAGGACATGCGCAGAAATCCGGATTTGCTGCTAAAACTGTGCGAAAAGGTTTATGAATCTCAAATGGATCTTTACGAGAATTGGCTTGAAATTGTTGGCATGCCTCCTAATGTTTTTATCGCAGGATACTCATTTAACCGCCACATGATGAGTTTCCAAGATGCCATGCGCTATGAAGGTCAGTTTATTAAGAGAATGATGGATAAAATAAAGGTTCCTTTCATGCTTCATAACTGTGGAACTGCACCATATTTCACTGAAGTTGTTAAAGAAATTGATTTTATTGCCGTGAATGGGAGTCATCCATTAGATATTGAATATTGGATTAATTTTAAAAAAAACCATCCAAAAATAGCGATTATCGGTGCTAATATCGATGTGAGTCGCGAAATGCTCACCGGAACTCCTGCAGATGTTGAAGAAAAGGTAAAAGAAAACATCATAAATTTAGCTCCTGGAGGAAGGTATATCTGCTGCCCAGTTTGCAGCCTTCCATGGGGTGTCTCCATGCCAAATATCTTAGCAATTCCGAATGCAATTGAAAAATATGGACATTATCCCATAAATATAGATTAAATAGTTTCATAATATTTAATGATAATACCTTATACAAATTATATTGAGGTTAAGATAAAATGCCTTGTTTTTTTAACAGACCAACGATAAGAAAATTGCTTTTGCAATTAGAAATTACTAATTATAATACTCTCTATGAGGAAATGTTGAAGTAATATTCAGATAAAAAACTGCATCAATTGTCTGAAGAGAAATTAGTCGAATTGATAAGATAAATTTATCTCAAACTAAATAAATTAAAACCAATAACCAAAGAGATTGAACTGATGTATAGTTAGTATGGATAATTTTTCCAGATTTCAAATGAAAACATAATAAATATTAAGATTGAAAACAATAGATTTCAATATGAAAATAACAGATTTGAATTGGTTATCTGGCCATTGGCAGGGTTCAATTGATGGGGATTTCGTCGAAGAAATATGGAGCAGTGTTTATGGAAAATCAATGATGGGCATGTTTCGATGGTTTAAAGGTGAAGTTCCCTCAATATTGGAATTCGTGTCCATTAATCAAAAGGGAGATAAGATTTTTTTAAATTTAAGGCATTTTGACCAAAATTTCTATTCCCATGAGGATAAAGAAGAATTTATCTCTTTCAAATTGAAAGGAATTGAGAACACTTATGCACTTTTCATTCACGATGATTCTCAGAATTACATGCGTCTTTCTTATACTCGTAAGGATCCTCAAACATTAATCGCTGAGCTGAAAATGGGAAAAAATGACTCTGAATTGCTCACTTTCAACTTTAAATTATTTCATTATTGAGCCATATTAAATTCAAATGAAAATGTTCCTATATTTATCCAAATTACTAGAATCCATTAACCTCAGATATATTAAGGATAGAATAACCAAAATGAAAAAAAGAACCTTGAGTGATATATATTTAAATAGCAAGTCAATTATATGCTTAACATTAAGAATTCAATGTAATTCAAGATTTAAAAGCCAAATCATCACAATATTTTGGATTATCTTATTCAATCCATGTTTCAATAAGTTATCTTTAGTTTTCAATTGAATTTGCTTAAAGAGCTAAACTTTTGGCCATTTAAACCACTTATAAAACTGGAACATTCTTTTTAAGAAGGGCGGATCCACTTCTTTGATTTCACCATAAGAGATCTTCAAGAGTTTTAAGAATTCGACTATAATTGATACTCGTCGCTTAAAGTCTTTATAATTTTTAAGATTTCTTTGCGTCCAACCAACTTCAGCCGAAGCAATCAAGCGTGGAAAAGCCTGCCATCCTAATCTTTCCAAGTTTGGAACCCATTCGGTCCATAATGCTGCTTCTATTCCCAAAACGTTAGCATGATATTCTCGTTCCAATTTTTTTGGAATTGGTTCATAATTATAGAATCGATGCATTGGAAATAGTAAATAGTTGTAATCTAAATAGCTATGAGATATACTTGATCTGACAATCTTTCTTCCTTGTTTTAGGCTCTTGGTTAAATCTCTCTTTTTCCCCATCCACCATTGAATGATTACAGATTTATCCAAGGAGGGACTGAGAATTTGGTTCCACCCAATACATTTTCTTCCCTTTGATTTTAGAAGAACAACGATTCTGTTAATAAAATAGTCATACAAAACTTCTTCATTCTTTAAGTTTTCATTTTTAATGCGAGATTGGCAAGCGATACATTCTTTCCATCTTCCTTTTGGAGTTTCATCCCCTCCTATGTGAATCGTATCGCTTGGGAACAATTCAATCAGTATATTTAATATATTTTCTAAAAAAGTGAAAGTTTTTTCTTTTCCGGGGCAATAGACATCTTTAAAAATTCCCGATTTAGTTTTCACTTCAATTTGTTTACCCCTACAGCTTAATTCTGGATAAGAAGCAATAACAGCCGAGCAGTGTCCAGGTAGTTCCAATTCAGGGATAACTTGAATGTATCTTTTTTGAGCAAATTGAATGATTTCTTTTACATCCTCTTTTGTATAAAATCCTTGATGAGATTCGCCGCGATATTTTTTTGATAAAAATCCTCCAATTTGGGTGTCTTTACGCTTGGATCCGATCTCAGTAAGTAGAGGATAATCTGGAATTTCGAGTCTCCAGCCCTGATCATCATTAATATGCCAGTGAAATCGATTCATTTTTAGGAGTGCCATTATTTGTAGTATCTTTTTTATAGTTTCTACTGGATGATAATGCCTACTTACATCTAGCATGAATCCACGCCATTCGAAACGAGGATAATCCTCTATGAAAATCAAGGGTAACTTAATTTCATTTGATTCCCTAGCTGACACGAGTAATTGTAAGAATGATTGAATTCCATAAAAAATTCCATGAAGCGTGTGTCCTTGAATTGAAATAATATTAGATGCAATTTCTAACCGATATCCCTCGTCTCCTAGCCTATTTAAGGAAGAATCAAGCTTAAATTCAATTCTTTTTATAGAACTTTCTGAATTAATTTGTTCTAATTTAAAGCCTAATATAGTCGAGATCCACTCGTTTACATATTCTACTAAGTCGCTAAGTTGGTCAGTAATAAGGATTTTCACTTCAGAAGAGAAAGTGAAACTACCTTCAGCTTGAGCCCATTTTACTGGCAATGGGATTATCGGAATCATATGCATATGAAATTAAATTTCAATAAAAGAATTTCCAATCATTTCGATCCAAACTCTCGATAAAATTCAAGACAAAATTAGCCATTTTCGCATCTTGTTTCATCTGTTCTTTCAGCTCTAACATGAGACTTTCTTTGCCAAATTTGAGTATTGGGAAAATTGCCATTTTCTTCAAATTATCATCGTTCAAGATATTAAAGTTATTTAGGCAGTAATTGACTAAATCTTGTTCCTCTAAGTCTATAATCAATTTAAAAACGAGTTCCTTCTTACTTATAATCGTGTTAAAATCTTCTGACCCCTCTTTAGTCATTTTAAGTATTTTTATGAACTCTTGTTTAACATTTTGCCATTTTTCAAGAATTTTTGGATTATCAATGAAAAATTCTCTTATAAACCCTAATGACCATTCATTTCCTTCTTCTAATAGTTTTAAGATTAAACTTTGGTCGATAAGTTCTGATTTTTGCATGTCGTCAATAAGATTAGCATCTACTATGTGAAATTCTTTCACTTTATCTAAGATCAATTTTTGCCAGTTATCTATTTTATCTTTTATGACTAAAACTGCTTTTAAAATTTCAGATATGAAGTGTGGATTATTGCTTTCTTTTAGCTTTTTAGAAATTATTGATATAAACTTTTCATTAGACTTATATCTTTTTGCTATAACATCTAGTGAACCATATGGATACATTAAAGAGTTTATGAATTCTAATGTTTCTTCTTCAAGATCTAACCCTAATATTGCAGCAACTCTAAAAATGTTTTCTTGAAGAGATTTAACATTTTTCAAGAAATCTTGGTCAGAGATCTTATTTTCTTTAATTTGTTTTAAGTATTCTTTAAAAAGAGTCGTGATTTCGTCTTTTTTTTTCATTTCAGTTACTTTTGATAAGTTCTCAAAAGCCTTAACCATTTGATCCTTCAAATGGAAATCTTTAATACTCGTGTTACCAGCAAGTTCTAATATTAGTGGTTCAACATCAGATTCTGCATATTTAGAGATCACATTCTCAACCAAATCAGTAACTACACTGTCAGTTATTCTTTCAAATGAGGTAGAATATTCAAGAGCAGGTTCAAGGCATAATTTTTTATCTAATTCGCAAATTCTCCTAACATGATGTTCACGTAATGAGGTTCGGAGTTCATTAGAACCACCATAATAAATAATTTCTCTTTCATCTTTCAAGACTTCAAGAATTATCTCTTGAATTTTTTTTATTCTTTCTTCTTGATAGACAGAATATTCCTCCAGAATATGATGTAACCCTAAAAAACTCCATGCTCGCAGGATCACTTCATTAGTATCAAAAAGCTCAAACAAGAAATTGAAATCTTTTCGATTCACTAGTGGTTTGAATAAGTTTTTGTAGGTCGATGTTAAATCCGCTTTTGGACTTAGTTCTACGGGGGTATATCCTCTTCGCATCTTATCCATAATTTTTTGCTTGGTAGAGATACTCATATAACTATTTCTTATGTTCACTTCTTTTTCAATTTTTCAATAAAATTATATAAAATAAATGGGAAGATTCTAGCTCTCGTCTTGATTATGGATCTCTACCCCATATAACAGTTGTATTGGCTTGTTCATTTTCCAAAACCTGAGATTTGGCTTTATTCAGAAAATAAGCATTTGATAATTTTTGTTAGCTCTCCTAAAAAAGCTAAAACTTTTTAGACCCCGATGATTTATTTTCATAATTCTTTTAGAAATATAAAAGAATTCAAAAAAAAGCAAAAAACGGTTTGAAGTTTGAACGGAACAGTAAAATGGTTTAATGGCCGCAAAGGCTATGGGTTTATTAGTTCAGAAGATGGAACGGATGTATTTGTTCACTTTTCTGCATTATCGGGTGAAGATGATTCATATAAAACATTAAATGAAAACGACAAGGTTGAGTTTGATGTTGTAGAAGGAGAAAAAGGACAGCAAGCTAGCAACGTTGTCGTCACACAAAAAGCTCCTCGGCAATATAGCCCAAATAAGGGTGGAAGTCGCGGAGGAAAACGTGGTTCTCAAAAAAGGAGCCATTCTCGTTATTAAGTTCTTTTCTCACATAAATCTGCATAAAAAAATTATAATAAGCGATTATTATCTGAAAACATTTTTTAACTCATTATTGAAAGAATCTTTTTTTTTTGATTTTTTTTTACACATTTTAAAATCTGATACATTAAAAAATTAAAAATTAATTATGGAGAGGGTTAAAACCTTAAAATTTGAATTGTATTATACCCTAATGCATAGTTTTAAATTTTTGTCGTGGGGGTAGTAGGAATCTCTTGGAAGACAACTTTTTCAACTAGCATAAAACCTAAATGATGATACTAATCGAGCTCTTCAACCAAAGAAAGATAATCCTTATAGGGTATGGCTGTCCAGCTCTCTGCAAAAACAGCACCTCTTGCACGGGAGAGCAATGAAACTTTTGCGGCTTCATGTTCATTTTTAGCCTCAAAAATGTCAAGAAAATCATATGGTCCGAGTATCGCATAATGTGCAATAAACTTCACATCGGGTAGTTTTTCTTTCATCGCGTTTAACCATTTTTCTCCCGTCTCTTTCCTTTTTTCCACTAATTCTAGGCTACTCAATTTAGTTACAAGAATAAAAACTGGCATGGAGAATATTATGAAAGTTGAAAATATATATTTTTGCGTGAGATCGGTTTCTATGCTTTTTCATTAATAAGGCTAATTAGGTGAGTCTGAATTTCTTTCTCCAATTCCTTATTAGCTGGATATCCAACTTTCAGGTTTTTAATAAACTCTTTTTCTAAATACAGGTCTAATTGTTCTACTGAATGTACTTTCAGCTCTAAAAGCTGATCCTCAGATCCTATCAATTCTTTAAAATATACAAAGTGAAGGATTTTTCTTGCTTCATCTATGTTTTCAGTTCCAACAATAAGGATATTAACTCCTGAAAATAAATCTCCATTATAACTAAAAATACTTGTTCTTTGCCATTTCTTAAATTTATATTTTAAAAAATCCAAAACTCCTAAAATTTCAGAAGGACCCTTACCCAATTCTAATTTAAAGAAGATTCCGGAAGTTATTTGATTCTCATAGTAATTCATTTTGACTTGTAATTGTTGAATTAGTTCTGAGTCATTATCAATATTACTCCTGCTTAACTGACTTCTTTATTTAAGCTTTTGATTTCTGATATTTGGAGTTCTTCATTGAAAATACCGTTCACCACATCCATAACTCGAGGGATGTTGATTTGTTGGGGACATTTTTCTAAACATTCACTGCATTGAGTGCAAAGCGAAGCGGCTCCTTCCGCTTCATCTCCTGATTCTAGTCTCGCTTTTAAATCTTCAGGAGTTTTTACCATTCGATTATATGCCATTTCATATCGATGTTTCTGTTTATCGCCCCAATAACCCATCTCATTTACGATATTCATAATAGTAGGGATTGAAACTCCATTAGGACAAGGTATACAATATCCACAGTTGGTACATGGTACGAGATCATAACTCTTATAGGCAGTTCTTAAATTTCTAACTGCTTGTAATTCTTCTTCAGTAAGTGATCCTATTCCAGAATTTTTAGCGGATTCCACATTTTCGATCACTTGTTGCATTGTGCTCATGCCGCTTAAAACAACAGACACTTCCGGGCGGTTCCATAGAAATTGGAGTGCCCAATCTGGCATAGTTCGATTTTTGGGAGCATTTTCTAGAACTTTCTTTATTTCAGGGCGTGTGTTAAGTACATCCCTTGATATTGCTAATTTGCCTCCTCGAATTGGTTCCATAATTATGACAGCAATTCCTTTTTTAGCAGCATATTTCAACCCTTTCAAACCTGCTTGATAATTTACATCCAAATAATTAAGCTGGATTTGAGCACAATCCCAAGAATAACTATCAATAATCTCTTTGAATACTTCGAAGGTATCATGAAAAGAGAAACCTACATGTTTAATTTTTCCTTGATCTCGAGCATTTTCCATGTTTTCAAGAAGATTTAATTCTTTTACTTTCTCGAAGCGTTGTTTATTCAAACCGTGAAAGAGATATATATCTGGGCTAGATTGTAATCTCTTGACTTGTCGATCAAAATACCGTTCAAAATGGTTTTTCTTTCTTACCATCCAAATTGGTAATTTAGTTGTGAGATGGATTTTTTCTCGATATCCATTTTCTAATGCTTTTCCTACTATTACCTCACTCTGTCCTCCATGATAAGGATAAGCAGTATCAACGTAATTTACACCATTATCAATCGCATAACGAATCATTTTGATTGCTTCATTTTCATTCAAATGACTTTGATCATCAACGGGTAAACGCATTGCACCGAATCCTAAAGCGGAAACTTCCCATCCTAATGAGCCCATCCTTCGATATTTCATATTCATTTCACGATGTTTTAAATTAATTAGGAAATTTGCAGCAAGAATATTAATTTTATGATTAAATTTCATTTTTATAAGGCTTTTTAAGATTCAAAATGGCAAGAAATGAGAAAATCTTCTTGTTAACTAAAAAAAATTTAAGAATCTAACCTTATTTACAGATCCACCAATATAATCTCATTAAAAGATCACAATAAATCAAATTGGAATAATGTCTAAAGTACAATTTTCAAATTTGAAACCTAAATAATAAGCGATCCTGCTAATATAATCCTTTATAATTGGTTTTGATAGATAGATATGCGTTTCATTGTTTACGAGAACAATATTAAACAAACTTTCGACGCCCGTTGGGTCTACTGCAAGATAATTATCATCATTTTCATTCCTAATTTTGTATTTATGGTCTTGATCTAAAAATGAGATCTTTTGGTGCAAATCCTCATCTACATCAAAAAATGATTCTATCATGCAGTTTAATTTTCATGAAAGTATTTAAAAACAACACCAAGTTAAAACCTTGATTATTAAATTGGAGTTAAATTTACTTTCCAATTGATAATCCCAATTGATAAGCTTCTTCTAATTTTTCTTTTAAACTCGATATAGGGATATCCTTTTTCTATTGCTCATCATAGGTACAACATATCAAGATGTTTAGCTTAAGTCGAAAATAGGGGGCAATTCTCTCGAAAAAACCAACCGTTGATTCAAAATGATGTCTATATGTTATGATTATTACTAGTGTTTTGTCATAAAAATACTCCCACGCTAAAGCTTCCATTCTATCCATAACAATCTTTAATTGTGCAGTCATATATCCCCAATACATTGGAGTTGCGTACACAATTAAATTAGCATCGCGATATGCTGAATAAATGTCCTTCATTCCATCCTTAATCTTGCATTTATGATTTTCGGAGGTAGCACAATATAAGCACCCTTGACAGGGAGAAATGTTCAAATCATTTATGAAGTAATCATCAATGTGATGAGATTTAGACTTCGTTAATCCTTTTAAGAAATAGTTAGTTAAAGTAGCAGAATTGCCGTTCTTTCTAGGACTTCCCCTTAATATAAGAGCTCTCATTTAATGATTTTTTTACCTTCTTTTTTTCTTCTTATTTTTACGTCTGCGTTTTCTTTTCGATTTAGGCTCAGGTTCGGGGGTCACGTCAACATCTACTTCAGCAGTTATGAATGCTAGGTACATTGGTGGGGCATTCACATAGCGTGGATCCGTAAAAATGGTATAATCGATATCCTTTATTTTGCAATATTTATCGCTATCTTGAAGAATAACGAGATTTTTATTAATTGCCTTTGTAAAATCGGAAGGATCTTCAAAAGTTCCCCCAACAGCATACACTTGAGCCATCCTCACTACTCGCTTTTCAAAAGAGCTATCTTCCATTATATTGACCTTTTTAAAGTTAAATAATATTCAAGATATGCTAAAGTTTTATACCAAAAAAATGCATGCAAAAAAATCAATTATTGTATATTACTGAGTAAATCAAATTATATAAGAAGATTGGAGGGTAATCTTATAATAAAAAGAATATTTTCATAAGTGTGTTAAATTATGAAAGCCATATTTGTATTATTTGATACATTAAATCGCCGGTTTTTACCTCCATATGGTAATGATTGGGTTCACGCCCCGAATTTCAAGCGTTTGGCAGAAAAAACTGTTATTTTTGATAATTGCTATTCTGGGAGCTTACCTTGTATGCCAGCAAGAAGGGAGCATCATACTGGAAGGTATAACTTCCTTCATAGAAGTTGGGGTCCTTTAGAACCCTTTGATGAATCACTGCCTACATTTTTAAATAAAAAAGGAATTTATACCCATCTGGTAAGCGATCATTACCATTATTGGGAAGATGGAGGTGCTACTTATCATAATCGATATGAAAGCTATGAACTCGTGCGTGGACATGAAGGAGATTTATGGAAAGGAGAAGTAAAACAGCCTGAACTTCCTGAACACGTAATCTCGGCTAAAGAAGGGACCCAGAATTGGCGCCATGATTGGATTAACCGGAAGTACATGCAAAAAGAGGAAGACATGCATCAAGCAAGAACTTTCAAACTTGGATTGGAATTCATCGAAAAAAACTGGGAGGAAGACAATTGGTTTCTACAAATCGAGACTTTTGATCCCCACGAACCATTCTTTGTTCCTCAAAAATTCAAAGATCTTTATGATGATCCCTATGATGGTCCTCATTTTGATTGGCCCGATTATAGTATTGTTACTGAAACCCCTGAACAAGTAGAGCATATCCGCAAGCAGTATGCTGCATCTGTGAGCATGTGTGATAATTCACTGGGCAAGTTATTAGATATGATGGATGAAAAAGATTTATGGAAAGATACGATGTTAATAGTTACCACGGATCATGGCTTCTTATTAGGTGAGAAGGGATATTGGGGAAAAATGGTTCCACCAGTCTATAATGAAATTGCCCACATTCCACTCTTCATATGGGATCCTCGAATACAAAAAACGGATCAAAGAAGAAATTCACTTGTACAAGCTATTGACATTGCTCCTACTTTCTTGGAGTATTTCAATATTAAACGTCCTAAAACGATGCAAGGAAAACCATTGAAGGAAACCATCGAAAACGACAAAATGATCAGAGATTTTGCCCTCTTTGGAACTCATGGGGCACACGTGAACATCACGGATGGTAAGCATGTATACATGAGAGGAAGCTATGATATAAAAAACAAGCCGCTTTTCGAATATACTGTAATGCCTACTCATATGAAAGGATTTTTCTCATTAGACTCTTTCAAAACAGCTGAAATTGCTGAACCTTTTTCCTTTACAAAGGGATGTAGGACAATGAAACTGGAAGAACCAGATATCATTTCAAGTATATCGACCATTTATGGTACTCTCTTGTTTGATTTAACCAACGATCCATATCAAGAACATCCAATTGAAGATGAAGATTTGGAAAGAAAAATGATAGAACAATTAGTAAAACTAATGAAAGAAAGTGATGCGCCATTAGAACAATTTAAACGATTAGGGCTCCCGTTAGACGGGAAAGTGAATGAAAAACATTTCCGTGCTCGAGAAATACGAGAAGGAATTGCTGACTATATCGGTGATACAAAAATAATCTGGCGTAATAAGGGTAAAAGCATGTACTCCTTGTTTCTTGGAGTATTTCCACGAAATTTCCACGCAAGCTTCATTAAAACTTTAGAAGATAAAATCAAGAAGGAAAATCAAAAAGAAATTGATGAGGATTTCTTAGCTGAATTCGTACAAAAATTCATACCCTCTCAATATAAGAATTACGTTGATAGATTCATAATAATGGTCAAAAAGAAAGCAAGATAAATATTTTATTTTAATATTTTACCACTTAGCATTTATTTTACAAGTAGTATTTTGTTTGATTTGATAGTACTTTTTTGTAAAATATTATTAACGATAAAGTTATTAAAATTAATTACCAGAAGAGATCTCAGAATAATTCCAAGTACATGAGTCTAGGAATTCTTGACTCTCAATGAATCCTTTTATTTCTATCTTATTTTGTCCTTCAGATAAAACACAATTTGAAAATCGAAAGATGCATAAATACTCTTTAGACATCGTCCCCAACACTTTATCATTAATTCTTAATTCTACCTTTTCACAGTTAGAATAAACCTTGATGCTTGTGACTTTATCTTTCCTTTCAACAGCTCTTCGACTAGTGATATATACTACGGGCTCATTGGACCAATTTGCTTTGTAGAAAAAATACGCATCTTTCTTTACTTTGCGATCATAGGTTACTAATCCCTTATCGTTTCTCCCTGGTGTATCTCCCTCATCCCTGGTCGAAACCGCAAAATCAAACATGTTCCATACAAAAGTTCCCCATACGAATGATAGGCTCTTCATTTGTCGATAATTCTCCTCATGAACCAAATTTTGCTTTTCTTCGGGATGAAATTTTCCCGAAGCTTTTATTTTATCATCGTGCGTTAAATTGGGTTCATGATGCTGAATGCTGGCGCCTGCTCCATATTCACTCACACAAAGACCTCGAAAATTTCCCACTTTATTAAATTTTTTCAAGTGAGATCCCATGTTTTTAGCCTTAAAGTAATACCACCCGGGATAATGATTCCAACCAATTAGATCAGTGATCCTGTGCAACTTTTTTCTAAAAAAAGCTAAAGAAATTGCTGCTAGAATGGTTGGTCTGGTTTCATCCTCTTCATGTGCGATGTCATTAAGTTTTTTAACGATTTTTACTGGAGTTCGAAGTTGAAAAAAGCCTAATTCATTTGCCAAGCTCCAAGTGAAAATAGATGCGTGATTATAGTTTTGTTTGATCAATTCCAATAACATGCTCTTACTATTTTCGAAAAATTTATTTGAAAACTTGACTCTATTCACTATTGCGAGTTCCGCCCATACCAAGATCCCAAGTTTATCGCATTGGCTATAAAAGTATTCTGAATGCTGATAATGAGCCAATCGAACAGCCGTTACTCCCATTTCCAACATTATCCTTAAATCTTCATCTTGATCAGCTTTAGATAATGCCCAACCTTTATTCCATCGATCTTGATGTCGGCTAACTCCATTTATGGCATATTTCCTTCCGTTTAGAAAAAAACCATTTTCAGGATCGATTTGAAAGTATCTAATACCAATCGATTGAGATACTTCATCCATGATTCCTTCATCGTGGATTAATTCTGTTTTAACTTGATAAAGATAGGGATCTAATTTGCCATTCCATAGATGAGGATTCAATATTTCTACTTTTTGAGAAATTGACGTATCCCCTTTTTCAAGATTAAAGGTTCTTTTTTTCTCTTGATTAATTGATCCATCCTGATTAATGATTTTGATATTTAAATTCACATTTTTTACATCTTCGGTACTTGAAACTTGGATTTTAAACTCTAGTTTTGCTCTTTTTTCCGTCACGTCACGTTGAGATGTGTAAACACCTGAAGTAGCATGATCAAGTGGTGAAATGCACAGCTTTTCTTTTAAAAATACCTCGACTAGTCTATACAAACCTCCCATAACTGGAAAATCCCCACTTAAAGGAGGTAAATCATCTCTCCAAGCATTATTTACTTTTACGGCAAGAACATTATCTTCATCATAATTAATATATTCAGTAAGTTCGAAGCAGAATGCAGAAAAGGCTCCGTAATGTGTTCCAATGAGATGTTCATTTAAATATACTTCAGCGACGCTACCCGCAGCTTGGAATCGTATAAATATCCGTTTATTTTTTTGTTCTTCTGAGATGGGGAATTTAATTCTATACCATCCAATTCCCCTGTAATAACCCTGCTTTTTATGCCTAAACAATCCACTAACCTTTCCTTTCCCTTCTTGGACATCTTGGGAATTCCACGTATGTGGAAGTAAAATACTTTCCCATTCATCATCCTTGAAGTCTCTCTTATATGCATCTTTAATATCATCCTTCAGGAAACGCCATTCTTTATCTGCAAGTAAATTATTTTTCACATTTATCAATTTTTCATTGTAAAGTAGGTTTTTAGATTCTTAAATTTTTATTCCTTAGTTTCTTCTAACAGATTCTTGATAGCACTTCTTGTACCATCAACCACACCCATAATTCCTCCACCAGATTCACTATAAGCTCCAATATACCATAAATTTTTAATTGGTGTTTTATGTAAGGGATTTTTTTGCCCCAATTTAGGGGCAGTTCCACCAAAACTATGCCTGATGACATTGATTCTTTTCAAAAAATCATCGGGGGTCATGATGATTCTTACTTGGGAATGCTCTCTTAGTCCTGGAATAACTTTTTCTGCCTCCATTAATAATTTATCAGCAAGCTCTTCCCGTTCATTTTCCCAATTTCCCTCTTTTAACTTATGAGGCGCCACGGTATAAATAGTCATTGAATGTTTGCCTGATGGAGCCATTTTAGGGGAATGCATTGAAGGAATATAGATCAAGTATCCATCGCGTCCTTCATGATATTTTCCTTTTCTCATCACATCTATAGCTCCTTCAATATCATATGTCTGGTAATAATAGCACAATGCTGCTCTTTGATATGGAGTGGGATCAAAGTCAATACCAATGTGAACCATGAATACTGACTCCATGAGAGTTATCTTTTCAATGGATTTAATAAAATCATCTGATAAATGTTCTTTTCCAACCAAGTTATAAAAAACACCGAACATTCCTCCACTTGAGATAACTAAATCTGCATTTAGAATCTCTCCTGATTTTAATCTTACGCCTGTTGCTTTTCCATCTTTTATAATGATCTTTTCCACTTTGGAATTTGTTTTTATAATCCCTCCATTATTTCGTATGAGATTTGCAAACGCATTTACCAGCTCTTCACATCCGTTCTTTATATAATGATATACGGGATTTTTACGACCCTTGAATCTGATTGGGATTCGTTTTTCAAATGCGGTTTCAATGTTGTATAAAGGAACGCCCAAACCAAAAAATTCGCTTGGTTTAACGACCAAATCCGCTAAAATTCCTAAATATATTGCTTTCAATTTTTGGTTAGAAAAGAAATGATCAGTAATTTGAGAGGCACTCCAGTTTTCATACTTTTTTACTTTAAGGAAGGCAAAAAGTAATCTCAATTTAGTAAATAGTGCTTTTATTCCTTCAGTAAAGGGTAGTAAATTATTGAGATATGCTACTTTCAACATTTTATCATAAAATTTATAATATTCGTCTAAACCAACGCTGTCTTCTGGAAATAGTTTTTTTAGATATTCTCTTCTCCAATAAGGACCTTGATACTCATCAGGATGCCATATCTCAAAATCTGGGAACCAAATTCCGCGATCTTCCTTGATAACCTTGACTTGGTCAATTATTCCAAGTTCCTTTAATATCTTTCCTAACTTTTCATGGGGTGCAAAACCCTCTAATAATAAGGGACCGATATCCCAAGAATATCCATCTTTATGAATTGTAGCGGTCACTCCACCAATGGTTTCGAATTGCTCAAAGATTGTCACGTCAAACCCTTCACGACTCAGATATGCACCTGCTGTGAGACCAGCCATTCCAGAGCCTATTATGATTACTTTTTTCATGATTTAACTTTAAATGTTAATAGTTAGTAAGTGAAAAAAAGAATTAAAGCTACTATTTCAATTTATTGTTCTAAAATATCTTCAAGCAACTGAGCCGCAGTTTTAACAAAGTTTGGACATTTTTCTTCAAAAATCCCAGCTTCCCTTGCTTTTTCTAAATCTTGTTCATCATTCAAGTTGATCCCGATTAAGTCTCTACACATCACTGTTCCATGGATTTCCATAAATTGATTTAAAAATCTTTGACTGATCACATACACTTGTTCTTTATTATCCGAATCTTCTGGATCATCATTCCTAAAGGCCATTCCTATAATCATTAAAGCCCCAGAAACAGCCCCACACGTATTTCCTAGCCTAGACATGCCTCCTCCAAATGCTGCACCAATCTTTAATGCTTTTTGACTGTCTAAATTATAATCTGGGTCAAAAGCGGTCGTGATTGATTGACAGCAATTACAACCTGTTGCGAATTGTGAAAGTGCTTTTTCAATTCGGGACATATCAAAGTCTAAATTACCATGAATTATTAGGTTTTTCACGTGAATATGAAAATCTTAATAAATTAGGCACGCCTAAATTTAATATCAGTCCACTTACTAATCTTGTTGATTTTATGGCCCATGAAAATAAGTTTGGCTACAAAATGATGGCACTTACGTTTAAGGTTCGAGACTTTTTTTCTCATCCTAGTAAAAAGATAGATTTACTTGATCTTAAGAAAGGAGAGAAAGTTTTAGATTACGGTTGCGGACCAGGAAGTTATTCAATTGAAGCGTCAAAACATGTTGGAAATGAAGGAAAAATATATGCTGCGGATATAAGCCCATATGCAATTGAAGATTTAGAAAAAGAAATAAAGAAGGATCAAATATCTAACATTGAAACATTCATAACTTCTTTAGAACTCCCGTTATCAGATAACTCTCTCGATAAGATATATTGTTTTGATGTGATTCACGACTTGGTTAACTTATCCAAACATTTATCAGAATTCCATAGATTACTTAAAACAGATGGTTTATTTATCGCAGATGATCATCATTCGACTAAGGAAGAATTAATATCAAAAATTACATCATCGAATTTTTTTAAGTTTAATAGGGAAGCAGAAAAACTATTGTTCTTTTCGAAGAAATAAAATCATTATTTGAAACATTAAAGATAAATAATTTTATTTTTACTATTTTTTCGAGTTTACAAGTATTTATCTAACCGGTTTAAGGTGCCTTTTTGACGCTTAATGAAAATTACCTATTATTAAAATATCAAAGAGAAAAGAAGAGAATTTTAGAAAGTGGGAAATTAAAGTTAGATGTTATAAATCCTGATTGGATGAGTCTGATCTGATTTTAAAACAATATTTAAATTTTCTTCATTATTTTTTAAACAAAAATTAACACATTCTTTTATTAGTGAAAATTTTGATAAGTGAAAATTTAAATAATTACATGCATGGATTTATTGAGAAGATATGCAAGGAGATTGGCCCAAGGGAATCAGGTACAGAAGAGGAAATACTCGCTGGTAATGAAATTGAATCCGAAATGAAAAAGTTCTGTGATGAAACTCACCAAGAAGAATATATCAGTAGTCCCCATGCATTTTTAGGTGGAATTCGATATGGTGCTTTCTTAGTGTTTGCCGCAATCGTTTTATACTGGATGAGTTTCTTAATTGACCTGAACATAATTCCTTTAAATAGAAGTTTTGGTTTTTTATTCTTAATTTTTTCAATAGCTCTTATTATCTTAACCGTTAGCTATTTCATTCTTGAAGTGATGAAATATTATGAGGCATTTGATTTTCTTTTCCCAAAAAAGAAATCTAAAAATATCATTGGAACAATAAATCCTTCGGAAAAACCGGAGAAGACCATTATTTTTTCAGCCCATCATGATTCTGCGTTTGAATTTAATACTTTTTATTATTTGAAACGATTTGGGCAAATCATTATTAATATTGGGTATTTAGCAGTTGGAATTGTTTTAATTGGAATTGTGTTGAAGTTTGTTTTTGATTTGTTGAATTTCAATTTGCCTGTTCTGTTTCTTATCTTTGGAATTATATTTATTTGCTTTACTCCGATAATTCTGATCTACATCTTATTTCATAGCTACAACCCAGTATTAGGTGCTTTTGATAACTTATCAGGGGTTTCCATAGTATTAGGGATAGGTAAATACCTCAATGACCATAAAACTGATGAAAACTTTCCAAAGAAAACGAAAGTACTACTTATTTCTTTTGCTGGTGAAGAATCTGGATTAAGAGGTGCTAAAAGGTATGTTGAAAGGCATTATGAAGAATTAAAACAAACGGGAACTATCCTAGTTAATATGGATGGAATTGCAAAGAAAGATACTTTAGTTATTCTGGATAAAGAATCAGGTATAGGAGCAACACATGATCCTAAAATCTATCAACCAATCTATGAAATCGCAAAAAGCATGAATCCAAATACGAAATTGGCACCACTTCCTTTTGGCGCTACGGATGCTGCCGCATTTAGCAAAAAAAATCTTCCTGTAGCATCCTTAGGAGGATTAGACCTCGTTTCTGAGTTGGCTCCATTCTATCACACCCGAAATGATACCCCTGAAGTTGTTGAAAAAGAAGCATTAGGTCAAATGTTAGAATTATGTATTAAATATCTGAAGAGAATTGATATAGAGTAATTTTTAGTCATATTCATATATCAATACTATTTTTTTTATATAATCTTTAATCTCTCCAAGTAAAACATTGATTTTTGATTCATAATTTGCAAATAACGTCAAAAATCGTTTATCATCACATTCTAAAATAATAATCGAGGTTTCTTCTACTTCTGTAATAACTTTTACGACTTTTTGATCTCCCGAAATCCTTCCTAACGTTAAGGCACTTTCAAGTACGGAAGCACACATTGAAGAGCAATTAGGTTTGTCAAAATCAATGCTTACATTATCTAAGATGAGGGTTCCCTCTCGATCTGAAAGTAAAACTCCAATAAGAGACCCTACATTTTTAATCTCATCAATTATACCTTTCAACTTCTCTGTTATTACATCTTTACTCATAGTAATCTTCACTCAGATCAATAAATATTCTAATTGATATAAGAACCAATTTTTAACATACGTGAATTTAATATGAATGAAATAGTCCAGATAAACCACGTGCTTTGGTTTCAATTGCTTGATGTGGACACATTTCCATGCAACAGAGACACGATATGCATTTAGCTCTTTGAAATCTGGGATATTCACCTGTTTCAAATTCAATTGCTTGTGCTGGACATACTTCGTTACAATTACCACATTTTTTGCATAGGGTTTTATTTAATTTGGGAATTTTTTTCGTAACCTTATATACAATCTTTCCAGTTATCATGCTAGCAAATCTAGTCATGGATTTTCCTGGTGTTTTAAATTTGGGAGCTATATTTTTAGCCTCTTGGAGAGAGATCCCCACAATCTCAATTTGATCGATATTATGAATACCTAATTCCCTCTCACTTGCATTTTTTAAATGAGGTACGAAATTTAAACCCTTAAATTTTCCGATCTCTAATGCAATAAGATCTAAGGCTAATTCGTCAGTTCCAGCTAAAATTAAACCCCATTCTTTCATTGGTCCGGAAACGGGACCCATTGTACCATACATGACGCGTTCCAAATCATAGACAGTAATCCTGTTGGGCTTATTCTTAACTACCCACGCATAGTTATCTGCTAACGTTTCCCCAAATTTTTCTGGATTTTTCCCCAAGAGATGATATTTTGCTTTTAATCCACCCGGGATTATCCCCCAATAATTTTTAATCGCTCCCGTAATTGTTGCTTCCCCATGGGTCTTTAACTTCGGTAGATTTATTAAAACATCGCACTCTTTAACCGCTTTTGAGACGTAATAATCTTTTAAGTGAAGTGCATCTTCCACTATTTCATGAAATGGTGTATCACTTTCAAAATCAACAAATTGTACGCCCATCTTTTCTGCTACTTGAAATATGCCTACTTCCTGAGCAATTTTAGATGCCGTTGTCCTTATCTGACCTGGTGAATCACCTATTCGAACATTTTCCATATTAACTCCTTTTTTCTTAAGATATGAAAGCACTCCATCAACAAATGTTGCTTGAGTACAAGCTTCTTCAGTTGCTCTTAACAAATTTGGTTTTAACAAAATATCTTTTGAATTTAATAAGTTAAAATTAAAATCTGAGTCGATCAATTCAAGTGCTTTAATAATTGCTTCTTGTACAGAAACAAAATCATTAATGTTCACAATACTTATTTTAGTAGACATAAGATCCCCAATTTATTGTAAATTGTTCAAAATTGAAATAAGTTCAATTCTAAGTAATTTTGTAAATCTTCATTTAATTAATTTCTTATAATTCTCTTCTCTAATTTATGATCAATGATCAATACTTTATTCTTTTCGATTCATTTTTAAAAACCGAGTCTTATAATTTAAATAACTATTATAATAATACAAAGTTAATCTTCATACATAACAATGATTAGAAGGAGGGCAAGAGATGTCTGATGATTTAATGTATAAAATTTGTTTATTCGGGGATGGAGGTGTAGGGAAAACTACTCTTCTTAATAGATATTTAACGGGAGTATTTAAAACTGATTCTCAAATTACAATCGGTGTTGACTTTCACGTTAAAAAAATAGATGTTAACGGAAAAAGGGTTTCTCTACAAATTTGGGATTTTGCTGGGGAGGAACGATTCAGATTTCTATTACCAAGATATGTAGTGGGAGCTTCAGCAGGAATATTCATGTATGACATTACTCGATATTCTAGCTTAAAAAATTTCGATGAGTGGATTGAAATTTTTAAAAATGGATATATAGGCAAGGATGAGAACAAGCAGTTACCCGTAATCATGGTTGGAGGAAAATTAGATCTTCAGTTTAAAAGGGCGGTCTCGAGCAAAGAAGCATTTGATATTGCACGAAAGCATAATCTTTATGGATTTGTAGAATGTTCATCTAAAGATGGTCGAAATGTAAGAGATATTTTTTATGAAACTGCTAAAATGATGATTAACAGGACAAGTCAATGAGATATCTATTCGTTTTCTCCTTTATTTATAAGATATAGTAAATATGAAGCGTTTAAAGTTCTATTTGGAATATAATAGTATTCTTTATTCTTAGTTTTACGGTAGTAAACTTCGAGGACTTGAAGTTCTTCACCAATATTTGCATCATATTTAGATGAGAAAATAATTACTTTTTCAGAATAATATTCGATTTTCTTTTTTTGTCCCTTTGCCTTGATGATTTCAGTGGACAATTCTTTTACAAAATTAATATTTTCTTCTTCCAAAACTATCTCGATCTCTCCAATGCAATCTAAACTTTTCAAATTATCCAACTTTTCCATGTATTCTTAGTAAAAAAATTGAATTATAAAAAAAAGTTATGCACTCGAAATTCGTTGCGTTGATACAATTAAAATATTAAATAAAGATCTCTTTTAAGGAATTTAAAATCAATCCTGGAATGAGATTTGAATTCGCTTTTGAATCTCCTTTTAGATTTATTACCATTTCTTCTGTTGTTACTCCAGTTAAAATCATGACGGTGAATATATTTGCCCGATTACCCGCGACTATATCGGTATCTAAACGATCGCCAAAGATAACAGCTTGCTCTTTAGCAACATTTTGTTCTCGCAAGATAGTTTCAATTCCCTCTGGATTAGGTTTTCCAAACACTTTCTCTGGATTTATATTCGTACAAGTTTGAACAGCATTCACCATTACTCCTGCCCCCGGCAATAAACCCGTCGAAGCGGGTAATGTAGCATCCGCATTCGTAGCATAAAATTTAGCTTTTCCCTGGAGCAAGCAACGTTGAGCGACAGCTAATTTTTGATATGTGAAATTTCTATCCAGTCCAACCACCACGAAATCAACTTCTAAATAACGTGATTCCTCAGTAATAATCTCATGTCCTCGTGCTTCAAGTTCTTTTTGCAGTCCAGTCTCACCAATAATGTATATTTTAGAGTTGGACTTTAATTTTGTTAGTTCAACAGATGCTATTGAAGCACTAGTGTAAAAATCCTCTATAGAACACTCGATATCAAACCCTTCCAAACGATCAACATAATTTCTTCTCGTTGCAGTAGAATTATTGGAATTGTATACAACTTTAATCGATAGATCCTTAAGATCCTTAACTACCTGCTTTACTCCCTTTATTAAACTATTTCCTCGATAAATAACCCCATCAAGATCGAATATAGCAAGTTTGATATTATCTAATTCTTGTATCAATTTTGGCATGATTTATTTCCTCAAAAGGTTTGATAATAGTTATTTACCATCCAATTGGTAATCCAAGGATAAGAATAAATACTTGTATGCCAATTGGGATAAAGACTGGATTTAATATGTTATCCGCAGTGACAGTGGGAAAATAATCAGTCAAGAAGAAAATTATTGCTCCAATGATGGCGTAAATCGGTCCTACAAAGATTAAGCCGATAATGTATGAAAGAACCACCCCCGCGATGAATCCTTCGATCGTTTTTTCTGAAGAATTGGGACATTTCACTTTATGCTTCCCTAAACCACGACCTACCAAGGCTGCGGCTGCATCCGATAAAGTAGCGATAAGTATCCCCGCAAAATAAGCGCGTATGGCTATAAATCCCAGCAAATAAAGCATGTAAGAAAAGATGAACCCTACCATTATATAAATCTGTGGTCCCGCGGCATTTATCTCTTTTGGCCGAATCATTGAATGAGTAATGAAATTAAAAATTGAATATTCAGGACCCCATAATATGCGCAGAATATCTGAAGTGATTGCAAAAACTAAAGACCCTATTAATGCCATCATGGTAAGATCTACCACTGCTTGATGAGAGCTAAATGTATAGGGATACAACGAAAGAGGTCCCCATAGAGCATTATATGCGGGCTCAATTTGAGGTAATGCAATGAGTAATCCTTCATTAATCAGTTGAGTTACGGGAGGTATAAAGAAAAAACCGTAATAAGCAATCAAAATTAATAATCCAGATAAATGGAATGACTTTCTAATGACTTCCATCCTCATCGATATATCCTTACTATATGGGTCGGTCCGAGTCATTCTTAAGATGTAATTTATCAATCTGGTCCGATTCTTACTTAGAGGAACCCCCTCATCTCTCATTAACCTGATGTCACGCCTAACAGCATATGCAAAAATGAGGTTTAACGCCAAATTAAATCCTATCCACCAAACCATGAATCCACTATAAGGATGAGGAAAGAATGAAAATACGGAATTATAATAACCAAAAACTATGAACGCCCCACCACATACTGCCGTGGAAATTGCACCATACTTATTTTTTGCTCTCATCCCTTTAGTAGCAATGTAGAAAAAAACAAGCGCAAGAATAAAGAAAAATAGAGATAGAGTTGTGTTATAAAGTTCAGCTACAAATTCCCAGAATTCTAAATTTTGTAAAATCATTCGATTTTTGGATTAAAATGATAAATTATCTTTAAATAAATATATCAATTATTTGCTATTATTTAATTATACATGGTTGTTCTTATTTAACCTTAAATAAACTCTTAATACTTGTGGAAGTATGTAAACACTTGTCAGTTATAATGAAAAAAAAGTTAAGTAACGATAATCTCAGGGTGATATGATGGATTTAGAGGAGATCTTATCCGAATATTCTAAAAGGCTCAATTTTAAACAGTTATTTCTCAGAGATATGGCTATAACGGCCAGAGGATTCTTATATTTTCTAATATCATTTATTTTTTCTGCTATTTCAATTAATTTCATCATAGCTTCAATTTTAAGTTATTCCGGGAGCCTAAATGTAGAAACAATATACGCTACCATCATTTTCATGATATTATTTTCTGTTCTATTTGGAGGTTTTTTAATAGATTTCACAAAAAATCGAGTCAAGCTGATTGTATTCTCTTCATTGGGTGCTTTAATAGGCATGTTCTTTTGCTTATTTGATGAAATCTTTATGTTGATTGGCCTTGCTTTAGTCACTTTTTTTACAGGAATTTTCCTAATAGATCTTATTGTTATTCTCTTCCATGAGTCTAATATTCTCAATCGAGGAAGATTGCTTGGGTATTCCTTCTTTCTTTCATTCATAATTTCTCATTTATTCATCACATTCACGATTAATTACGTATTTATCATTTTTTTAGTGCAACTAGCTCTAACCACCATTTTCTTTGGGATCGCGAGAGGATACAAGTACATTGAAACTAAAGAGAGATTAAAGAATAGTGTGAAGTTTAATGAAATATTCGGTTCTTTACATATTACTGGGTACTTCTTTGCTGTTCTAACTCTCGCGTTCGTAATTGGAAATTCATATAATTTAGAATTCGGATTAAATATCATCACTCCACTCTTCGTAATTCTATTTATTGGCTCGTTCTTAATCTCTGGAATTTCTATGGATAACTTGGGAAGGAAGTGGACCTTTGCTGCATCCGTGCTCATTATTTCAGCAATTATACTTTTTGCTAAAATGATAAATAATCATGAAATCTATATTTCTATCTTCTTTGGGGTGACTGTTCCTACATTATTCATGATCATTTTTACATTCACGGGTGATTTTTCTACAGAAAGACATAGCATCCGTTACCGAGGACGATTACTTAGTTTGTTCTTAATTGCATTACTAGGAGGTTTCATTTTTGGTCTACTAGCAAATTATTCCTTTACTCACTTATATTTGAGGAGCCCGACCCTCTTCTTTTGGGTTCCCGCATTTCTAGAAGGATTAAAACCATTCTTACTTATCCTTTTACTTGTTTGGATCATACCCCTGCCAGAGATTCTGACTGCCAGAGAATCTGATTGGAAAAACTCATTAAAAAATATTTATGTTTTCAATACTGCTTCGGTTTGTTTATATTCCTTGAAATTCGGACCAGAATCTGAAGGCTCTAGCGTTCTAAGCGAAGATCTAATCGCAGGAGGATTTTCAGGGATATTAAGTTTACTCTCAGAAATAACAAACGAGCAAAAAAATCTTCGCATAATCGATAAACAGGGTGTAAAAATTTACTTTTCATATGGAAAATCCATTATCATTGCGTTAATTGCGACAAAAAACTTACCTATTTTATTCAAGAAATTAGAACTCTTTACTAAAGCTTTTGAAAAGAAATTTGAAAAAGAACTTGTAACATTTCGAGGAAAAATTAACCCATTCCAAGATGCAAGCAAACTCATACTTAAATACTTCAATTAATTTGTTAGACGAATTAAAATTACATTACATCAAAGAAATAGATCCTTCCTATTCAGATATTACAAAATTTAATAAATATGTAATAAACTATATTTTTATATCACCCACGAATAAATAAAAATAAATATCTGGAAACTACATTAATAATAAGTAGTTTTTTCTCATATTTATCTAATAAATTATTTCATGTCGCGAGAATAATGATAGACCCTAATACCCCAGAATCCCTAGACGATCTTTTAAAAAAGCTTTTAGGGGCAATCCCTGAAGTTAAAGCTGCCGCGATTGTTTCTGCGGAAGGATTACCAATTGCTTCTGCTCTTCCTCAAGGTGTCGACGAAACACGTATTGCAGCAATGACCGCAGCACTGCTATCATTGTCTGAGAGAGCGATAATCGAGATGGGAAAAGGTGATTTCGACCAACTTTATGTTAAAGGCTCGGATGGCTATCTCCTCATCCTACAAGCGGGCCCGAACGCTGTTCTCACTGTTTCAACCTCTTCGGAAGTGCGACTCGGTTTAATCTTACTTGACTGTCGAAGAACTTGCGAAAAGATTGCTCAGTTAATTTAGAACGATAAGTAATTAAACTATTTTAAAGCTTCAGTCTTCTATTCTCTTTCTTCTCACAATAATTAAATTTCTAACATTTTAAGAATTCTCTAATTTATTATATTTCCGTTCAATTTTAAATTAAGTAAGGGAGATTTCGTCCAGCTTTATTTCTGACTTTTTCGAAGTTTTGTGAAAAAAAATTATAAAAATGAAAATTTTTGATTAAATTACTAAATTAAGAAAAAAATAAAAAATTAGGTTATTGCTTGTTCTACTGGTTTGGTGAGTGCTTTCCAATCTTGTTCATTTATCCAGTCTTTAAATCGAGTCCATCCAACTTTCGGAAAATCGCTACGTAATTTCTCGATGTTTACATCATATCCAACGTCTCTCACCCATTGATACATTTTAAGAAACTCTTCACCTCTGGTTTTGAGAGCTTCCGTATCTAGTTGGTGGTAACTAACTGTATAACCTAGAGCATGACTGAATATTTCACTTATCTCATTTCCTGATAGTTCATCCGAGGCAATATCAATTGCTTTTCCTAAAAATCGTTCACGATTTTCAAAGACATGCATTGCAAACCTTCCAATATCCCTAACAGCTATTAGTTGAGACTTCTTATCAGGAGCTATGGGACCTTCAATTATGCCTTCCTTGAGCTTGGATAAAGTCCAAGGGGCTAAATTATTTTCCATGAAGGACACGGGACGAATTATCGTGTAAGGAATCCCAATTTTTCTAATATGTTCTTCGATTTTAAATTTACTATCGAAATGAGGAACTCCTGTATTTTTATTAGCGCTTGATACCGATGTATATACTAAATGTTTGATACCCTCTTCTTTAGCTATATCAGCAACCGTTATTCCATGTTTAATTTCTCCTTCTACTCCTTCTTCAAATGATGTACCCATTAAAAAAACGGCATCGACATTCTTCATTGCTTTTCTAATACTTTCCGGATCATTAAAATCCCCTTTGACAATTTCTACCCCTTCTTCTTCAAGCAATCTAGCTTTTTCAGAATCTGGATCGCGGGTTAACCCTCTCACTCGGTGGCCGTAATCCAAAAGAGCTTTCACCACGGATCCACCTTGTTTACCAGTAGCACCAGTTACTAATACAAATATTGGTCGTACATAAGTCATAAAATACACCTTCTTTGTTTGATATTTGTCTAATCTACTAGCAAATTTTCTTATTTAAAGAGATTTATAATGGTTTTTCACAAGATCATGTAAATCTATTTCAAAAATTAATAGTAGGATGTAGAAAAGTTATATTTTATTCACTAAAAAAAGCATCACTTTTTATTATCCGTATAATTTTCAAACCAGGTCACAACTACTATATTTTTATATGAATGTTTCCTCTTTTTGCATGAAAAATCCATTTTCAATTAAAATTGATCGTGACTTATAATGAAGTATTGTCCTGAATGTGGAACTAAATTAGAAACAGAGTGGAAAAATTGTCCAAATTGTGGTACACGTGTTATAGAAGGAGGGAATTCGGTTTTAAAAAGACCAGCACCTATCCAATATTCTCACCAGCCTCATTATAACTATTCGCAAGATTTGTACTCCTCTAGAGATAAATCAAATGTAAATGGAATAGTTTCCCTGATCTTTGGGATTCTTGGATTGTTTGCTCTCCCTCTTATAGGAGCCATTATAGCGATAATTTTTGGAAACTTGGGTAAGAAGAAAGATGCAGATCCATCGTTAGCGAATATTGGGTATGTATTAGGAATATTAGGAATTTGTTGTTGCTGTTGTCTCATAATTTTCCCCTTTATGTTTATCCCTCATGTTATGTTTTAATAAAATGATAATCCGATTCTTTTAGATTTTTATTTCTTCTAATAAATCTCACAATTTCAGAACATGATATTTAAAACAAAAAAATCTTTATATAGAAAAGTGTCCTATATATGATTAAGTTTCAAATATCCAATGGACAATTTAAATTTGACACTAAGTCAACCAGATAATTTTAGAGATGCGTATATTTGGACTGAAAATCTCACAAAGATCTACGGAAATGGTAAAAAGAAAACTGTAGCAGTCAATGGAATAGACCTCATAATGACTCCTGGAGTTCATGGATTTTTAGGTCCGAATGGAGCGGGAAAGACCTCCACGATTAACATGTTAATTGGAGCCATTTCAATCACTGAAGGGGTTGCATATTTAAAAGGTGAAAAAGCGGGTACGAAAGAAGCTCGAAAATTCATCGGATTTCTCCCTCAAGATCCGGCATTCTATGAAAAAATGACAGGAATTGAATATCTTGTCTATTTAGCAAGGTTAAATTCAATTTCTAAAGAAGTGGCAAAACAAAGAGCATTAAATTTATTAGAATTTTTTGATATGAATGGAGATAAGGACAGAAAAATCAAGACTTACTCTATGGGCATGAAACAGAAAATTGGAATCGCAGCAGGCCTGATTCACAATCCTGAACTTCTGATATTAGATGAACCTACGAGTAATTTAGATCCTCTCGTAAGAAAAAAGATCATTGATTATGTTAGGAAATTATCCTCGGAAATGAGTATATTTATTTCGAGTCATGTGCTTTCTGAAGTCGAACAAATGTGTGATCGAGTGACCATAATCAACAAGGGGAAAATCGTCCTAACGGACACGGTCCGAAATGTTAAGAATTGGTTTTCTAAATCAACAAATCTTTATGTAATAAATACAAATTCAAATGAAACTTTATTACCTATCTTAAAAGAATTAGAACTAATTACTAACGCGTGGATTGATGAAAAAGAGCATGAGATTTATATTAATACTAGTGATATTGACCAGTTTCAAAAAGAAATACCTAAGCTAGTTGTTGAGAAGGGTTTGACTTTAAAATCATTTTACCAACCCGAATCTACACTTCAAGATGTCTTTTTAGAAGTTATAAATGATGAGGATGATAAGGAAAATGCCCCCTAAAGAAAATTTTGATGTGTCCGCATTCTTAAGTAAAGATAAAATTATCAAGAGTAAAGAATCAGGGTTATTCAAGGGATTAAATACCCCCTCGATAGTTCTTTTTAAAAAAACGTTATTTAAGGACATATTTACGATTCCAAAAGTAAGTATATCAATAATTCTTATGATTTTTTTGCCTCTCTTGGCCATTCTAATGGTTCCTTCAAGTTTCATATTAGAGGATGAAACACTGCTCAATTTTATAGGGATCACATATGTTGAATACACTCCTTGTATAATGTTTCCAATTATTCTCACGGTAATTGGTGCCCCTCTCATTGCAGAAGAATTAAAATCTAGAACAATGTTAACACTTATAAGTAAACCAATTTCGAGGGGTGAAATTCTAGTTACAAAATATTTAGCACTCACTTGTTTTGGGTTAGTAATTAATTTCACTTCTTTATCTCTAATAACCTTAACTGCTTTATGGAAATATCCTTTTGAAGGAATTGGTGAATTTTTTATCGTAAACTTTTTATTTTCACTTGTAGTGCAATTTTTCTTTCAAACACTTGCTATTGGTTTCTCATCTTTAGTGAGAAAAACTCGGAATGCCCTCTTATTCCCCTTGTTGCTAATAATTATTACATTTTTTGTCTTAATGACATTTCGACCATTATTCTTATATATGCAATTGGGTAATAGTGAAGATCCTATCTATGTTCAATTTCAATTATATCATTATGATTTAGGATATCATTTATTCAATGTCTATATTGGAATAATGGAAATTACTTCAGTTAAGGTACCTGAAAACATGATGTTTTTCTTTGCCATAATGGGAATATATACTCAAAGTTATAATGAAGATACATGGGAATCCATTTTTACACGAAATGATTACTATTCCCCGTTAGGATCCTTGATTCTTCTATTCGCAATAGCTTTAGGAATAATGCTTTTAGGTTATTTCATCTTTAGAAGACGTGATATATCGAGATGAGATTTGCCCAATTATTAATTGAATTTTGACTTTTAACCTTTAAGCCACGTGTTAAAATTAAATTGGATGCCCTCTATTTTAATTCTCTCCTCACAATCAAACCATGATCAGAAGGGAAATCACGCATGGATTATTATTGCTTATTCCTATTTAAATGAATAAGGACTGATTTTTTACAAAATAATTTTTATGAATTTTAGGAAAAATTATAATTCAATAAAAAAAAAAAAGGAAATTAATATAAATACTAACATCTAAATCATAAAATAGAGAAAAATCGGATAATTTTAGCTAAGATTTGTCGATTTTCATACATACTACTCTTCTTATAACTCAAAATGCCATATGATATAATTCAAGCTTCAGAAGTGATGGAACATCCAAGTGTTCAAAGTGTGCTTGAAATCGCAAAAGAATTAATTTATCAGCATAAGACATTAAATACAGAATTATTATACAATACTGCGAAAAAGAAACTTGGAATACCCCGAAGAGGTTTATTATCGATTATTCAGACACTCTTAAATCGTAAAATTTTAGTGGAGGGTTCCAAATATACTAAAGATACTGTAATGAATAACCGCTTTAGGAGAATTCTTTATGAATTTATAAAGAAGAATCTAGGAACGCATTTTTCACTTATAAAAAGCGAACTAGATATTAATAGTAAAGAAAAAAATATAAGTCCTGGAAGACTCATCTGGCATTTGGAAATGTTGTTAAAGTTCGATTTCATTAAAAAAGTAAAAATTAAAAATTATACGTTATTTCTCCCTTCTGAAGTCAGTGCTGATGAAGGGATTATTCATTTTATCCTAAGAGATGAGATAAATTACAAAATAATTAATAAGTTACTTGATTCAAATTTAATTAAGGTTGCAGACATTTATAAAGAAATAGAAGAAAAAAGAGAATTGGTTTATTATAGAGTAAATAATTTAATTGAAATAGAAATTCTTCTCCAAAAAAACGTAGATAATAAATGTGTAATGATTAATCCTAAAATGAATAAAATTCTTAAAAATGCTTTAAGAAAATCATAAAGAGGGAGAATAATGGCTTTAAATATGAATGCTGAAGTTATTCTTGATTTTGCTTTCGCATTAGTCGCATTTATTTCAGGTATAATTACTTTAATTAAACCGAATACTAGAAAAATCCATTCATTGCATTTTATAAGAATTGCAATTTTTATTGGGGGTATAAGTATGTTATTAGATGGAATTTCGCTCCTTATTTTAAACATACCTCTAAGCATAATTGAAGGATTTTTAAATTTTCCTATAGCGTTATCCTTGATTATCGGTGTCAATTATGTGTTAAAAGAAAATTACAATTCATTCGGGTTTATTGTGACCTTTGGATTAGGGATTTTATTACTCTACGTAGGATTTCAGCCAGGTGCCGCAGAAGTACAATTTCAAGAGGGATATTTTAGAATTCCTTGGATTGGATTATTTAGCTTATTAACTACAATTTTATATATGATAATTATGGGCTATATATTTTACTGGGGCATTAAAACTGTAAGAAATGCGCCTTTTCTAATAAAAAAGGAAGCTATTTTATTTTTCATTGGAATCACACTTTATAGTCTGACTAGTATAGTATTTTATATTTTATATGAATTCACAAGTGTTTTCATCTTGGTTTCTACGTCAATCGCGATAATAGGGCTTTTCATTTTTACTTTAGCGATAACAATTGAACCCAAATTACTATATATCTTACCATTCACGATATATCGCATCGTAGTAAAAGACAACCAAGGATACCCCTTATTTGATTATGATTGGTCAAAATCACAAGTAAGCGAGAGCATGTTTACTGGCTTTATTAATGCCGTACAACTCATGAGTGAGGAACTCATTAAAATGGGGGGTTTACTTGACGTTAATGTGAAAGATGGGATTTTAATCTTGCACGAGTCAGAATATATCACCGTCGGTTTAGCAGCATCTAAAGCTTCAAAATTATTACGCGATTCAGTTACCAAATTTACTTTTGATTTTGAGAGTAAATTTCAAAAACAGCTAAAGGAGAGATGTCGTGATATGAAGGAATATGAGAGTGCTCATGAATTAATTGAAAAGCATTTCTCAAACTTTCCCTCGAGACTTATTCCTAGTAAAACTCATCCTCTTTTATTAACAGAAAGGCTTTTAGAGTTACCATACACGGTGGAAAAGGATCTAAAAAAAATAGTTCCCGAGCGGAATGATTTTGAATTCATAAAGGCAGAGATATTTAGATCTCCAGAGAGTAGCACTGCTGGGTTTTTCTCTCTCTATCACGAAATAAAAGAAGAACTTGATAAATTAAAAACTCAAAATAACGAAATTGAAATGAAATAAAAATCTTAGCGAAGATACGATATATTTTTTCTGAAAATCGTAATGATTTATCTTTGTCTGTTTCTCATTAGTAAGAGTTAAAATCACAAATTATTAATTCTATAGTTCATTTTAAAGGATATTAATACTCATCTTCTTTAGAAGCGTTATAAAATGTTTAAACTGTACACACTAACAGCAAAATGTGAGATACCTCCGTTTCTATTTGACCAACCGAAAGAGGTCAGTGCAAGAATAATTCTTTCCGAAGATTATGAAGGGATTATCACTCGAGATTACGGATTTATAATAGCCATCGTCGATGTCATTGATGTAGGTCCTGGCATAATCATTCCTGGAAATGCAAATACCTTTCATGAGGTCGAATTCAGTATCTTGTCATTCAAGCCCATGATTTCAGAGGTTGTAGAGGGAGAGGTTGTCGAGATTGTCGATTTTGGCTCTTTTATACGATTAGGTCCCCTTGATGGGTTAGTACACGTGTCTCAAATATGTGATGATTATATTTCATATGAACAAGTAGGTAATCGATTTATTGGAAAAGAAACGGGGAAAATTTTAGAGGTAAATGATCTAGTACGAGCAAAAATAATCGCAGTATCTTTAGGAACCGGAAGAAGCGGAAAATTAGGATTGACAATGCGCCAAAAATTCTTGGGAAAGCCCGAATGGATAGAAGCAGATATTGAAGATGAATTTAGTGAGAATGAACCTGAGGAAAGTGATGAAAAATGAAAGAAAAGGCGTGTAAGAATTGCCATTTAATCACGAAAAATGAAACTATTTGTCCAAAATGCAAAACCCATACTTTAAGTGAAGATTATACTGGAGAGGTAATTGTAATAAAACCTTCAGAATCTAAATTTGCAGAATACTTGAAGATCCATTTTCCCGGTAAATATGCTCTGAGAGTGAGATAAACTAATTTAAAAATCACTAGAATCTATAAGAGGTATTTTGAATGGGAAATGATTTAAAAATACCCGAGGATCTAAGACATAAATTCTCTCAACCTTTAGGAAAGTTGATTTCTGGAAGTAGAGAAGAAACAATTTTACAAGTAATTGACTTTCTGAAAAAAATAAAGGATACAAATCGATTAATTAACTGTTATTTAGTGGGAGATATTGTTACCCAAGATTTTTTAAATAATCCATTTTTACGTTCGATGGTAAAAGTCTGTATAATCGATGAAAAAACTAAAAGAGCTCCCACAGAATTGGAAATGGGTTCATTTTTTGATAACATTGTTGAGATGGAAAATCCAGAGAGCGGTATCAATCCTGAGAGTTTCAAAATTTTTAAATCTCTAATTGAATCGCATGAAAAATCACTCATCAAAGTCACTCAAGGAGAAGAGGATCTATTAGTGCTTCCATTGGTTTTAGCAATCCCACTCGATAAATTTGTTGAAGATTTCGTGTTTTACGGGCAACCTCCCATTACAGACTCAAAATCCCCCATCCCTGAAGGAATCGTCATGGTAAAAGTGAATAAATCAATTAAAAAGATTGTGAAACGTTTTTTAGCACTAATGAGATGTTAAGATCAAATATTTTCTTGGTATGTAATCCTTTCATCCACGATTTTTGTCATTACAAACAAAACTAACCATAATATGATACTAAAAACAAGGATTAGATAATAACCTCCTACTAACACGTTTCTTAACCAAAAAATGCAAAAACTTATGATAAATAATGAAACAATTTCAATCCAAGTCAAAAATCTAAGAACTCGTTGTTTTTTCTGAAATTTCTGCATGATCTTTTTTAATACAATTACAAAATTTTATTTTTTATCCTTCTTTAGTCATTAATAAGTTGGATTAATCTTTAAAATAATTGATTAATCTTTTTAGCAACAATATTAACGGTTTATGATGCCATTCGAAATTGAAATATTGGAAGAAAAAAAGAACCCCTTAATAGATCGAACTGAAATTAAGTTCAGAGTCCAACACTTTGGAGATGGAACTCCAAATAGATTGGAAATTAAGAAAAAGATAGCCGCCTTGAAAAATGCAAATGAAAAATTGACTATTATTCGAAATGTTAAGACCCATTTTGGGATGACAGATGATATTGGAAGTGCGAATATCTATGAGACAAAGAAGGATCTTCAGTATTTCGAACCATTTCACATTCAAGTACGAAATTTACCTTTAGAAACGAGGACTGAAATATATCAATTAAAAGCAAAAAAAGAGCCTTACAAACATTTGTTTAACTATGATTAAAATAATAAATGAGAGTGATTAAGAAATGACAAATCAATCAAAATATTATGAAATTGATGGAGATAAACTTGTCCGAACCAATAGAACGTGTCCCAAGTGTGGACCATCCTACTTTTTAGCATCCCATTATGACAGATGGAGTTGTGGAAATTGTGGAAATACCATATTCAAGAGGAAGGGAAAGCCTTCAACTCAAAGTAGAACGGGAGGAAGAAGGAGTCCTCGTAGACGGGTTAAAAACAAATAATTATTTGATTATAAAACTTTTATATTTCACACCACTTCTCATTATAATTTCCAATAACTCATAATTCCTAACTTGATTTTATGAAAAAAAACGGAAATTTATGTCTAGGGATTGAATCTACAGCCCATACGTGGAGTGTTGGGATTGTTGATTTTCTAGGGAATGTAATTGGCTTGGTAAGTGATTCCTACAATCCTGATAAGGGAGGAATTCATCCTGCCTTAGTGAGGGAGCAACACACTTCTAACTTTAAAAAAATTATTAAACAGTGTCTTAATGAAGCAGACTGCTCGATAAAAGATATAGATTTAGTCGCTTTTAGTCAAAGTCCTGGTTTAGGACCTATCCTTAAAATTGGAGCACAAGTTGCTCGAATGTTGAGTCAATTATTATCAATCCCCCTTGTTGGGGTTAATCATTGCATTGCGCACATAGAAATTGGAAGATTTCAATGTAAAATTGATGATCCCTTAACTTTATACGTTTCGGGAGGAAACACGATTGTGAGTGCCTACGAGTCCGAAAGATATCAGATTTTCGGGGAAACTCTTGATATTCCTATTGGAAATATGATTGATTCATTTGCAAGAGATGCGGGACTCCCTCATCCTGGTGGTCCTAAGATTGAAAGGTTAGCACTTAAATCTTCTAATTATCTCGAATTGCCTTATATAGTCAAGGGGATGGATCTCTCATTCTCTGGCTTATATTCTTCCGCAAAACGTTTATTACAATCAAATAAATTGAATAAAGAATACTTCCTAGAGGATATCGCATATTCTTTACAGGAAACCTCTTTTTCAATGCTTACGGAAGTAACCGAAAGAGCACTAGCTCATACAAGGAAGGAAGAAGTACTATTAACCGGAGGAGTAGCAGCAAATAAACGATTGCAAGAAATGATAAAAAAAATCAGTGAGGATCACAACTCAAGATTTGAAGTTGTACCATTAAGATATGCTGGTGATAATGGCGCTATGATTGCATGGACCGGGATCTTACGTTTCCTTTCAGAGGGGGCCCATAAAATCTCAGAAACCAAGATTAATCCAAAACAGCGCATGGATAATATAACCATTCCATGGAGGGACTAAATTGATGAGTAAATCTACCATTAAAATAGAGCGACTTTTGCATAAGGGGGCAGAAGCATCTCTATTTTTTGGACATTGGTTTGGAAAAGAAGCAATCTTCAAACAAAGAATTCCTAAGACATATCGAATTGAACAAATTGATAGCCAATTAAGACTTTCACGAACTTTAAACGAGGCACGTGCATTGATAAAGGTAAAAACCTACGGTATTAATGTTCCCCAGGTTTTTGAGATTGATGTGGATTCATCAACGATTATAATGAAATATGTTAATGGAGAAAAGTTAAAAGATGTAATTTCAGATTTGGATCAAGTAATGAGAACACGTCACTTTTTTCAAATTGGAGTTTTCATATCAAGATTGCACCAAAATGGTCATGTCCATGGAGATATCACAACTAGCAACATTATAGTTACCTCCAACGAGGATATATTTCTCATCGATTTTGGTTTGCACGAATATTCTGATACTATTGAAGACAAAAGTATGGATCTTCACTTATTCAAGCGAGTATTAATTTCTTCTCATGGGAAATATTTTGATGAATGTTTTAACTCTTTCTTAAATGGATATAGGTCAGAATATCTCAAGAATAGTTCAAATCAATATAATCCAATAATTCAAAACATAAAAGTTATAGAGAGTCGAGGAAGATACATCAAACAAGTAGATAGAAAATAAATAAAACTTTTTCATCTATCCTATATTATTTGATAAAAAACTGTTTAATATCTTAATTAATTTGACAAAATAATTTACATTTGATATAGTAAATTTTAAATACTGGGCAGTTGGAGACATAGTTTTATATAGAAGGTATGCTTATAATTTAATATCAAAAAACTGTAGAATGTTTTGCGATAAGAATATTTCCGCATCTCATTTAACATTTATTTTATATTATCTTCTAATATTTTAATCTTTGATAAAATTGGAGTTAGAAGCATTGCCCAACGATGAAAAAAAGAAAAAAAAAATGGTAAATATAACGATAAATATCCCAGATATTTACGATACTAACATTCAAAAATTAATAGAAATGAAACTTTTGTCAAATCGATCTGAAGCCATTCGAATTGCTTTAAGAGAATATTTACAAAAAGAATCAGTAAATTTACGATTGCTTGGTTTTAATGGAGAAAATTTAAAGATAGAACCATAATTTTAATTTCGTTATCTTCTTCTCCTTATTTTTCGCGCTTCCCTTTCAACTTCTCTAAGAAGGACTATATCACTTACCCTAATTGGACCCTTTACATTTCGAGTGAGGATCCTATTTTTATCTGGTCCTTCTAAAATTCGCACTTTAATCTGTGAGATTTCACCAGTTAAACCTGTTCTTCCAACAATTTGTATCACTTCTGCTGGAATGGAAAAATCATCTGGTGATCTTTTAGACTTGTCATCTTTTTTAGCCAAAAAACACTCACCTTTATTTTAAAGCATCAAGTTTCTTTAAAATATCACTTAAAATGTTATCATTTCCAGTTCCGACATTCTCAACCGCGATAGCCGAGGAGGAAACATTTATTCGAACTGCGTTTCCTAATTCTTTCTTTGTAGAAACATATCCATATGGGACTCCTTTTTCTTTACACAATAAAGGAACATGAAATAATATTTCAGGGGGATTCACATCTTCGGCCATGACTACCAATTTAGCTAAACTTCTCTCTATTGACTTAGTAACCTCATTCATTCCTTTCCTTATTTTTGAGTCTCGAGATTCAGCAATTTTGTTCAAAGCAGTCTTAATATCGTTTTTTAAATCATCAGGAACCTTAATTTTTACATAACTCATTTTTTTCTCCTTCCAATATATATTGATTATATATTATCATTACTCATCGATTATTATTAGAATAGGAAGTATGCGATTTAAAATAAAATTTTTGGTTTAAAAAGGAAATTCTATTAAATGGAAGCATTATCGAGGAGAAGGATTAGTAAACTTTTTGTTTGAGGATACATTTTTAAAAATAATAATTAAATTTTACGTGTACTCATTATGATTATTCCCATTCGATGTTTTAGTTGTGGTAAACTGATTGCCCATGTCTATAAACCGTATTTAGAACTCCTTGAGAAAGGAGAGAGTTCGGATGATGCTTTTAAGCAACTTGGAATCGAGCGCTTCTGTTGTCGTAGAATGATTGTTTCTCATGTGGATTTGATAGATGATCTCTTGAAATTCCCGAGACTTCAATAAAAAGCAAATAATCTAGATATCTAATTGATTTTATATTCAAAAGAAATCAATATCTTTCTAATTTCTATAGAAATTAGTTTTTAGAAAAAAACTTATTGTTTTCCATAAGCAGCAGTCCATCGAGTCTTTCTTGGATTTTTCTTATAATTTAGCATAGCTTTTCTACATTTCTGGCTACAGAAATTGAGAATCGTTCCATCTCTCTTAATGTACATGTGTCCTCTCCCGATATCAATATCATGAAGACAAAAACTGCATTTCTTAACTTTTACGATGATCTGCTCACCTTATATTTCATTATTCTCCTTCAGACTTAAAGAGTTCAGATTCTCCATATTTTATTATCTTTAAATTTATTAAAGTCATATCAGATGTAACTTCGTTTCCTCGGACTGTTTTTCTCTTTTTTTGACCTTTTCTGAGCGGGTTATAACCAATTCCACGTTTAGAGACTAAAATCTTCTTTTTAACGGGTCCATGAACATCCCTTCTCATGGGAAAACCACTCGCATCGGATCCCCCTGTTATTTGAAACTCATAATTCGGGAACCCAATTAAACCACCCTTTATGGTCTCTCCTATCTTCATATTTTCGAATCTAAAGCGCTTCTCATCAATTTCAATTAGCTTGGACAATCCCTTCCCAGGACCTTCGCTACCGCCAGAAATGTTCAATTTATAGATTCTCTTCTCTGAACTCATGACAAATCAAATTAAATTAAGGAAAATTAACAAGAAAAATGTCCCAAAATATAAAAATTTTATTGAAATCGAGGTTCCTTTTCCTATTCTTTTGATTTTGTGAATCCAAAGAAAAAAAAGATATTTTAACTTGTATAGTAACATATTAGTTATAATTAAAATTATAGAATAAAGTTTGGAATCAACCAAATCATGACAATATTATGAGTATATCATATTCCGTACAAGTATTTGAAGCCATCGAAATTAGAGAGTATCCATACTTCTTAACTATAGAGGCCTCAGATGGCGAATTAGTCAAAGATATCGTAAATTACACTAATTCTCATAAAGTCTTTTTATTGGTTGACCACGATACAAAACGAATTTGGACTTATAGTGGTCCAAAAAGTTCCTTAAAGTTACAAATTTTTGGCGGAATTTTAGCAGGAATGTTAAGAAAGCAATTAAGAGGTTTTTATCGCATACACTCCTTGAATCGATATACTCCAGAAGACAATGAGTTTGTTGAAATCTTAAATAAACCAATAGGTGAAGGTAGAGCAACCACGATTGAAAAAGATGATTTTCCTTCTCAACCTGAATTTATAAATGAAAATCAAATCAGTATAAAAACCCCGAAAATGAATCAAGCATTAGAAGAAATAAATCAATACCCAATCCCTTCAGATTATGACAGGATTTTTCTATTAATTCGTAATACAATTTATACAGAAGAAGAAATAGTTGAATCTATTTTAACTGAGAGAAAGACTGCTAAGAAAGAAGTAAAATTAGGTCAATTAAACAACGGGTTTAATTTTTTCAACGATCGCAATTATTCAGTAAGATTTATCGTAAAACATAATGAAATTCAAGGTTTGGAATTATTTGTTCCAAAGCATGAGGAAATCCCTTTAGTAAAATTAAAAACTTCCGTTATTAAGGAAGTAAAATATAGTAGAACAGGAGATATGAATTCCTTAGTTAAAGCATTCAAAATACCTGAGACGAATGTCGATGAAGAAGTTATTATTCATGAAATAAAAGATTTAGATCAATGATATAATGATCCTATTAATTAATCCTAAAACAACTAAGTCAAAAGAAGTACAAACTCAATACTTTAGAGAACCTAATTTAGGATTATTGTATCTCGCAGCAATTCTTGACCAATTTAGTTTTTATGTTGATATTTTGGATTTGGAACAATTTGCATATTTAGAAAATTTTGACTTAGAATCCTTGATCAAAACAAAAATCGAACCATATAGCATATTTGGATTAACTTCATTAACAAATAATTATGCTTTAACAGAAGAAATCATTCAAATTATTAAATCGCTTAAACCCCATTCCAAAATCATATTAGGAGGCCCTCATGTATCTTTTTTATGCGAAGAAATTCTAAGAAAAAACTATTCAATTGATTACATATGCGTTGGAGAATCAGAAAACTCCTTCCCACTATTAATTAGTTTATTAAAAAAGGAATTAAATAATGAAATTTCTAATGTAAATTTCGAATCTCAGATTAATCAAATCAAAGGAATAGCTTATAGAGTAAAAGATAATGATGTTAAATTCACGGGCTATCCTGATCCAACAAATATTGACGACTTACCACTCCCCGCAAGATATAAGCTTGAGCAAGAAAATTATTTTTACCGTGTTGCAAATGTTATTATTAACAGAGGTTGTCCAAATCAATGTTCTTTTTGCTCTAGACAGAATCTGTTTAGGAAACCACGAATAAGATCAATAAAATCTATCTTATCTGAAATCGAAGATATACTCTCATTACAGAATTATGAGTATATTAATTTCTATGACAACATCAACATTAACTCCAGATTTTTCAAGGAATTCTGTGAAATGTTCATAAACAATAAAATTAATATTCCTTGGGGCTGTGAACTGAGAGTTGATTCCATCACATCAGATGAAGCGAAATTATTAAAAAAATCGGGCTGTAAGCTTGTCGCAACCGGTATAGAATCTGCAAATGTGGAAGTCTTAAGGAGAAATTTCAAATTTCAAGATCCTAAACGAGTTCAGCAGGGCATAATCCATCTTAAAGAAGAACATATTCCAATTCAAGCATACTTTGTTTTAGGCTTACCGGGTGAGTCTGAAGAATCGGTAAGTGAAACTATTGAATATATAAAGAGTATTCCATTTGAATCTGATGATCAAATAAACTTTTTTGCTGCAACTCCATATCCAGGATCACGCTTATGGAAAAAAAGTAATGAATTTGGAATAAAAATTAAAGAAAATGATTTTTCCAAATATGATTGCGAGCACGTAATATTTGCTACAGATAACCTTACAAAACCTCAGTTAGATCATTTGTTCCAGTTGGTAAAACGAATTGAGATGGAGATTAACACCCAACCAAATGTATCTCAAATCTGAAAATTTTTTGGAAAAGATGGCAAGATGACTAGGAAATTTTAATAATAGAGAATTAACTCTAATTTAGTGTAATTAATTTATTTATTATATTATCCAAAACATATGAAATTTTAAATAAAAAAGAATTACTGTAATTAATATATTTATTAGATAATATATCATAAAGCAAGAGAAGAAAGACTATTGGCTAAACCAGAATATTTCATTGGCGAAGCTCTTCTTGGTGCTGAAGAAAATCTAGCCCATGTAGACTTAATCATTGGATCTAAAGACGGTCCCGTCGGGGTATCATTTGCGAATGCTCTTGGTAGTCCCTCAATGGGACATGGTGCATTATTAGCTTGCATCCGTCCGAATTTATTATCAAAACCAGTTAGTCTCATTGTCCCTAAAGTTACTGTTTCTAAAATGGAAGATGCGAACAAGATTTTTGGACCTGCCCAAGCTGCTGTCGCAAAGGCAATCGCCGATGCAGTGGAAGAAAACCTCATTCCAATGTCTAAACTTGATGAATGGGTTATTATTGTAAGTGTATTCATTCATCCTGATGCAAAAGATTATAGAAAAATTTACCAGTATAATTATGGAGCCACAAAATTAGCTATTCAAAGGGCTTTGAAGAGTTATCCTTCGATCGAGAAAATTTTCTATGATAAGGATCGAGCTAAACATCCCGTAGCAGGAATTAGAGTTCCAAGATTATGGAGACCTCCTTATATTCAAGTAGCGATGGATCATCCTAGTATTGATCATCACTTAAAAGTAGTGAAACAACTTCCCAAGAGTGATAGGATCATACTAGAGATTGGAACTCCTTTTTTAAAGCGTTATGGAATGGATGCAATTAAAAAAATTAGGGAGATAGCTCCTCAGAAATTCATTGTTGCAGATTTAAAAACTTTGGATGTGGGGAAATTAGAGGTTGATTTTGCTTTTGATGCTACTGCTGACGCAGCAGTTGCAAGTGGCTTAGCATCACCCTCTTCAATTGATAAATTTCTTTTAGAAGCCCACCGTGTAGGCATGTATGGATTTGTAGATACCATGGAAGTTGAGGATCCTATTGCAAAATTAAGCAAGCTGAAAGAAGTACCTGATGTCGTTATTTTACATCGTGCTATTGATGTTGAACAAGGTGCAGGTAGTCAATCTTCAGATGCTGCGCAAAAAGCGAGATGGGCAGCAATACCAAAAATTAAGGAGCTTTATAAAGATCAAAAATTTGCTTCAGGAAGAGATCGAGTATTAGTTGCGGTTGCAGGAGGAATAGAGCCAGAAACTGCAAAATACGCCTTAGATATGCAAGCAGATATCCTAATAATAGGAAGATTTATAACCTCTTCGAAAGATGTCGAAAATGCTATGCGTAGGTTGTTGAACATCATTCCAGGGTATTCTGATATTGACCTAAAGAGAATACACACCGAAGACGATGATAATTCAGTTAAAAAGCCAAAATGGGATTAAATTTTAAAAAATTTTTTTCCCTTGTTTAAATTAATTTTTTCTGCATGAAGTAACCAAAAATTTCAAATCCATATTCATTATATGAATCGATAAGACTTTTTTGATTTTTTGGAAGTACAATTTCAACCAGTGCTATTTCATGATTTTGAGCCCAATTTTTAATAAAAGCATACGCATCTGAAAAAATTTGCCTTATTTCTAAGTCATCAAGGAAACCTATATCTTTGATCCACACGCTTTTTTCATATTTCAATTCTGACATTTCTAGTATCAGAAAACCAAAAGCGTCACCTATTTTATTACAAATGCTAAAAATGTGATTTTTATCTTGATTTTTAATAAGTGTGTCGAGATAAACACTGAATTTTTTTCGAATAACATCTTCGGGGGTCGCATTCCTTAACTTTAGTTCAAATGATTTGAAAATGAGATCTTTAAGGGATATTAATCCTTGATCAAATATCATTTCCTCAATTTTGTATTCTGCATTAGAAACATTTACTTCATGTGAAGGTCTTAGTTTTTTGAAAAATTGCATCATATACACACTGTAACCAAGTGTTTTATATAATCTTAATGCATCTTGGCTCTCCGAATTTACATGCAATCCCAAGTTATTACCCTTTAAAGTTTTAATGTAATTTTCCGCATGACTCATTAGAGCTGTGCCAATTCCCTGTCTTCTAAATTCTTTTTCAACGGTTATATTTTGAATCCAAAAATATTTCTCAACTTCCCACGGTTTCATTTCATCTTGTAGAGAGAGCCAAATATGCCCGATATAATTTCCAAGATTATCTTCTGCAACGAAAATTTTATTCAATTCAAGTTCCTCGATATAATCCTGTACCCAAACTTTAGCCCATTCAAAGAATTCCTGATGAGATGTTCTTGGAGGAGTTCCTTTAATTGATACTAGTGTTTCAAAACTTAATCTGAGAAAATTATCAGAATCTTTCGACTTATCGAATTCTCTAATTAAAAAATCCATTTTATTCTCATGTTAATTGAGTTATTTCTTACTTTAAGAAGATCCGAAATAAATTAAAAAAACTTGTTAGATCAAAATTAGATTTTAATTAAAAAAGAAATTCTAAAAATCTTACTTTTTTAAATTTAACACGCTTATTGATGTGATTTGAGATTTTGAAGGCATAAATGCAAATAATTTTCAAATTTATCAATATCCTCAACATTAAAACCTTCGTAGAACAACTCTATCATCTCTCGTGAAATTTTTAGATAATCTTTTCTTAACCTACTAGCTTTTTCTGTTAATTTAATGAAGATTTCCCTTCTATCTTCGTTTGAGGGGATTTTTTCCACAAATCCCTTACCTTCCAAGTTGTCTAAATGGGAACTGAGAGTTGACTTACTTAAATCTGCTTTATCAACGAGATCATGCATTGGTATGTCATCTTTCTGCAATAAAAGAAAGATTATGCGACCTTGTGAAGGAGTGAATTCATCAAGATTACTTTCTCTCATCAAATTTGAAAAAATCCTTTGTGAAAGTTGATGAATTTTTGAGATAAGGAAACCTCCTTCTCTTAAATTTTCTATTTTTCTTCACCAGGGTTAAATATGGCTTTCTGGAGCTTATAATAAAAGTTTGCCACTTTTGGCTCCAAACGGAGCAAAGTGTAATCTGGGTCCTCCAATCCCTCGTGATAATATTTAGTCCACCAGTCTAGCCAGATCTGCTTTTTTATCTCCAAATCATCAATAATTTCCACGTCACCATTAAACATGACTCCCTTAAAATCTTCAGGCTCACAATAATATACCGAAATTTTGGCATTCTTCTTTATGTGCTCTATTTTTGAAGATGAAGTATTAGTAGAAATAAAAATCTCAAATTTGTTTTCTAATCTCTCGAAAAATCCCATAAATTCTGGGAATTGTTCTTTATTTCTTAAATTAAACATGGCTCTCGTTATAGGATAACCTTCAAGGTCGATTGTCGTCAAGTATGCTGCTTTAGATGATCCCATTAATTCTAAACTTAAC
>CAZWEM010000029.1:3270-55439 GCA_964632315.1 uncultured archaeon | reverse complement strand
AGTTTCCATCCCCATCATAAAACCCTGTAAGAAAATTTAAAGCTAATCTTCCTTCCAAAGATACAAGATTCGACTGCATTAAAAAAATCTCTAACAAACTCATCAATAAAAACTAGATTAAGTTTATGTCTAGGACATTTTGGATACTTATTAAAGCCAAAAAAGCCAAATTTTAGAGGTTTAATCTTTTTAAGATATGAACATTTAAAGTCAGGACAAATTGCTATCCTTACTTCTTGAACATTTCTTCTTGAAACTTGGGTTGAGTTTTTAATTTTCAAATAAACTCACCTTTTTGCTACCTATTTTTGTATTTGTGTTTGATTTCACGTCAGCATTTTTTAAGAGTTTAGAGATTTCGCTACTAATTTGAGCGTAACACAGATTTAATCCGTTATAGAATAAGGAATATGGAAGAAAATAGATGCTTTCAATATACGACAAAATTTCAGCGATATTACTAGCAATATATACCAAATTCATTCCAATATTAGAAAGTTCGGATAATAAATGAAGTGTCTTCCAGATTTTATTTCCAAGGCTTTTCAATTCATTTAAGATAACCAACAGATCATTATCTTGGTGAAAATTGCATTCTTTCAAAATACTTTTAATTACTTCAGTAAAATTCTCAATTTTAGATATTTTTAATTTTTTTAAAGAAATATTATATTGATAAATTAGGGCAGATAACTCATTTTTAATATTTTCAATATTTTTATTATCAGATCTTTTAATTTTTGGACTATGATTTGAAAATCGATGACAGATAATGATTGTTTTAAAATTGAAAAACGTTCTCAGTTGTCTTGATAATTCCGATATTCTTGAATTTCCTTCCAATTCCATCCAATTAATAAAATCTAAATCTTCATCAGTTTCAAACAACTCATCTTCAATATTTTCGTCAAAATTTAACAAATTTCTTATCATAGATTCAATACATTACAGTTATTTATAAATAAAAAAATTAAAAACAAGTGATGATCTTACTTTTTGAAATTTAATTAGAAACTAATACATTGCAAGTATGATCTCTATTAAGGGAATAAGAAATCTAAATGGTTGATGTATTAACTAAATTATATGTTTAGTTATCCAGCGCAAAGACTCAATTAATTCTTGATCGTACTCAATTACGTTCAAGGAAACATATTTAATCACCCATCCGCATTCAGCTAACTCAGGTAGATTAAAGTGTTTTTCTATAAACTTCACACCTAATTTATCCTTTTTACTAAAAGTATTTCCTATAATCAATACAGGCATCTTTTCTCCTTTTTCTAAGCATTTATTTAGCACTATATTGATTATTTCAATGGTATCAGCTGCTGATTTTTTGGTAGATGCATCAAAAATCAAAATAAATGCTTGTGCATTTTCCAAACATTCTTCATATCGTAAATAATTATCATGATTCTCATCTTCTTCTAGACATTCATATGTCATTATTTCGATATTGTCTATGATGAATTCGTAAATTTTATTGGCCAAATCTTTTTTATTGCTGTTATTTTTGTATTGAAGGAATTGAATTACTTCCAAATTCTTCAGTAATGTTGATCTCCCTGATTTTCTTGGACCAAAAATATATATTTTATTAAGATTTTCTTTTTGAATTAGAGGAGCTGGTAAAGGTTCACTGGGTGCTACTATTTCATAATATTTATCAAAAATTGATAAGAAATCCTCCTTAAATTTTGAAAGAGCCTCATCAAATAGATTTTCTTTATTTGAACTTTTTTTACGTGAATGAAGAACTTCAGTTAATCCTTTAAGATTCTTGAGCTCTAAAGCAAATTTTTCCAATTCAGGAGTTTTTCCTTGAAGATACTTATAGACATCGGTAATTTCATCTTTATAATACGCCGCTTTTATCATATATGTAATCATGAGGAGGTCTTTTCCGCCTCTTGCTAGCTCAGAATCTATATAAAAGATGTAATTAATTGTTTGATACTTTCTGTGGGCAAAAATGAATTCTCCCTCTCTATCTTGAAATTCCAAGATTTTACCTATATCTGGATAATCATTATCACCAATAGGTGAACTACTGTAGAATATAGTTGGACCTAAGATACTATCAAAAAATGAAAGGCATAAAATATAATTTGATTCTGTTGTTAATGGTTCTCTCGAGGAATCTTGCATGTTATTGTTACTTAATCGTGATTGAAAATAACTTTTCCTTTTATATTTTAATATCAATCACAGTCTTTTAAATCTTTAAGCAAGGTCAAATTAATCTTCTTAATTCTATTTTAAACCGAGAATTCAGAATTATTAAAATTAATTAGAAAATGATTAGTAATCACATTTTAGATTTCAGTTTATTTAATAATTTATAAAAAACAGATTTTAATGCTTTAGATTGCACAGACTTATATGGATCCAGAATCTCAAAATGAAGATTTTAATGAAGCTATCAAAAAATTGTTCCATGGAGATACAATGGAAAGAGCAACGGGGGCAAGAACGTTGGGACATCTCAAGGAAGGAAGGGCAGTGAATCTTTTGATTAAAGCTCTAAAGAAAGAAGAGGATTCTGTTGTTATTCATCGTATTATTGAGGCATTAGGTGAGATTGAGCATTCAAAGGCCACGCAGCCAATCCTGGATGTCTTAATAAAAGAAGTGGAAAAGCCAGAAGACTTACAAGATAAGGCTATGTTATTCATTATAATTGAAAGCCTAATGAAGATTGGCGATAAACGTGCTTTACAACATTTAGGATTATTATTAGATTCTTGCGACGCGGATATAAGAAAAAGAACCGAAGAAGCATTTGAGTGCATAGATATTAATTGGCGTGAAAACATAAAAAAGAATAAAAATAGGTAACTATAGTTTTGAAAATTTACTTTCAAAATAAGTTATTTTATCCTTTGTAACATCAATCTTCTTTTTTAGAACATGAATATTATTATTCGATAGATATTTATATATAAAACTTTTTGAACAGTTGAGTTTTTCTGCTAATTCTTCTATTGTAAAATAATATACTAAATTCCCTAAATCATTATAAGTAATTCCCACTCTTTTAAGTTGCTGGGAAGTTCATTTAGAATTTCGTTTGCTGTTTTCAAATCTATTATTTTTCAATACTTTTCATCAGATTTTCTTTATATTAATTATGTGCTGAATTATAAAGATCAATGTATTATAAGATTAAATAATATATATTTCAAGTAATTCAGTTAGATATCCCAATTGGAAAATAAATTTAACGAAGAGCAATTAAAAAATTTAATAATAATAAATTTGAAGTGGTTATTATGTTTCCCGATTTTATAACAGAATTATTCAATGAAGTAGAAGGTAAGAATGATGCACATGACGTGAGCATATTCACACTCAGTACATGTATGTGGTGTAAAAAATGTAAGAGATTTCTAAGCGATAAGGATATTAAGTATAAATATATTGATATCGATAATATTTCAGCAAAGCAGAAATCAGAAATTCTAGAATATCTTAGAGAGAACTACAAGCCAGACAGAATTGCATATCCATTTTTCGTATGTGATGATAAGATCGTAGTTGGATATAACCCGAATCAATATGAGGATTTATTGAAATAGAGGTAATTTAAGATGGATATGAATAAAAAAGAAGGAATGTTAGAATATTGTGAGAAGGTTGCTGAGAAAAATAATTGGTTATTAAACAAAGATAAAAATACCTTAGATGAATTAATTGAGGGATTAGTGGTAAATAAAAATAAACATGGATATCAATCTTGTCCTTGTAGATTAGCTACAGGAAATAGAGATTTAGATAGAGATTTGATCTGTCCCTGTGAATATGCACCTTTGGATATCAAAGAACATGGAACTTGCTATTGTAATTTGTACATGCGTTCAGATTTTTATGAAACTATCGATGAAGCCTTTGTTACAGTACCTGAAAGAAGGCCTAAAGAGAAGGAACAGGCAGTTTTAGATTTCCTAAATAAATAATTTTTTTGAACTATTAATTATTTTCAATGATTCATAAATAGAATCCTTAAATATTTTCATTTCTCTTTAACTATTATGAATGATAAAGATCTGTCTGATGATGAATTAGAAGAGGAATTAGAAAAAGCTTTAAAAGCAAACGAAGCAAAACGTGATAACTGTGGAACTGCAATGCCTACTAATAGAGAAGTTGGTGTTCAGCGAACTGATGTCAAGTTAAAAAAGAAAGAATAAAATTATTTTAAATTTTTTTTATTCATATTTAATCTAACAAGGTCAATTTAGTTATGGCACCAATTTGATTGAATTCTGAAGGTTCCATCCTCAATTCTCTTCCGGTAATTTTATTAGCAATAGAGGCGGCAAAAATTGCCCAAGGACACACTGCATTTGTTAATTCTTCCTCAGTCATTACACTTCTTACTTGAGAGGTTGAACAGTTAACGGATTCAATGGTAAATGATTTCTCTGACTCCCAATTTATTTTAACTTGTTGTGCCATCCCGATTTTTTGAGCCATTTGAATGAATTCGTTTAGAGCATCGGGTAGACTCATTGTTTCTAATTTTCTCATATTTAACCCAGACATAGTCATCATCTTTTCGATGAATTCGTATGTTCTAGGGATGACATACTTGAATAAAGTCGGAGTGCCCAATAATTCCTTCGCAGACTTTTCATATCCAAATGTAACCCCATGCAACAAGAATGCAATCTGATTAAAGGCAAAACGTGCTTTGTCTTTTATAGTGGCACCTCTTTTATATAATACGAGCAAGAATAGTGCTGTAGCACCAATAAAAGGAAGAATTGCTGCCCATAGAAAAGAGATAGGCACAAGATAGGTGGGAATCCCCATTGAATTCCAATATGGTAAAACCACAAAATAGAAATTGTAAAGATTGGTCCAATGGGCTAAACTCCATCCCAAAAATCCTATTGGACCAATATATTGCCCATATAGATAAATGCTGTCTTTTCTAAATTTTGCGATGATAAATTTAAATGTCACTAAAATCGTTCCAATCAAGCCTCCAATCCATGTGTGAGACCATAAACCAGAAGGGATGAATAATAACGGATCTGAGGCAATTATATGACTATATAGCATATACATGCATTGAGCGAATAAGGCATAGAAAATTGTAATTTCAGTCCATCCAAATCGTTTATGATACTTTACAAAAGTGAAATCTCCTTTCATCAAATTTAGGTCTTTAATGTTATAAATCCCTATAAAGGCGTTAGCTAAAGCAAAAGAATACCCGATTAAGGTTTGCAGAATCATCAATTCAATCCATAATTCTATAAACATTGTGAATTCTCACTTTAAATAATCTATATTCCTATGATAATAAATTAGAATAATGACATCTTATAATTTAAAATTTATAATTATAAATTATTGTAATTGCTTATATATCTTTAAACAGACATCTTGAATCATGTTAAAATCATTCAAGTCTTTAATATCACCAATAAGGGTCAATGCAAAATTATTAAAATTAACACATATAGTTATAATCTTTTCCCCACCTATCGCAGCATTGAATAAGACTCGATGATAAATTTCGATGGATGCTTTCTTAGCACTTGTTAAAAAACTAATAGTTTCTGGGATGTAATCAATACAATCATATTTCTCATCAAATATTTGAGAATAGAATACTTTCCCAACTAAATCTATTAAAAAGAGTTGTCGAATCCTTGCGTCCCATTTAATGTTTTCAAATTTTTCTATTAACTTTTGAGGTTTTTTAACATATTTTCCTTCATCTTTAAAAAATTCTAATGATAAGAAATCGTTTTCAAAGTCAACCGAGAGATTATATTGTTTTACAATGAGGATATTTTCCCGGGATTCTACTACTGTACTTTCACTTTGAACAGTATTTATAAGGAACCAATGCAGGGGTTCATTAAGATGATTCTGATAAAGTAATTGAGCAGAATTTAGGATAAGAGGTATTAAAAAGCTCAGTTTTTCTTTCTCTAAATATTGTTTAGCGTGAATGAAAAAAATATTCCCCCCTTTTGGTTCGATATATATAACTGCCTTTAAAACGGTACCTTTTTCAATTTCCTCAATATTTGAAGCCAAGACGTCCAAACCCAGATTCCGGCTTATTTTATCTACATTTTCTCGAAAATTTCTAAAAATTGTAATTTCTCCATCGAATTCTTTATCCAAGATATTGTTATATTCGGCTATAAATTGGTTCATTATTTCATGGATGAAAGCATGCAATAGTTCAGTTAAATCTGTTTTTTTTGTTGCTACTACAAAAGTGAGTTTTTGGTAAAGTTGATCATATTTTTCGAATATGAAAGTTGTTTCCTTTAAACGTAAGGATTTAATATCCTCTCCCCTCTCAAATGTTGCAAAGCTGTTTAAAGCAGTCAGAAAACCACTTAATAAGTCATCACTACCTTCTTCATCAAGTTCTTCTGGGTGCCAGTTAAACAATAGTGCTCCCGCTTCGTTTATAATTAATAGAGCATCAATCATTTTCTTGATCAATCAATACATTAAAGGGTATTTATTATTTTTTTTTCAATTATATATTGTTAATTATTCAAAACTTTATAATGTTTAAACAATATTTTTAATAGTAAATATAAACTTCAGATATGTGGTGTACACCGTGAAACAAAGGATTGAGGGAAGAAAAAATTATCCTACAGATGAAACTGACCCAGAAAATTTCTTATCTGATGAAGAAGTAAGGAATTTAATTGATGATCAAGATAATTTCGAATTCACTGAAGAAGATTTTTACAAAGTATATAACTGCGTGCATTGCGGAGAGTGTGATACTGAAGATTATAGAATAAAATTGAAGGAAAAATATCTTGAAGATGGAAATTCGTTTGAAGGGCTTGAGGAAATGAAAGAATATTTTGAAAAATATCGATCGCCCTATCCTTCGAATACAATGCGGATCAGAAAACCACCAGAGATACCCAAAGAATCTGATACGTTGTTATTTATGGGGTGCCTTTCCACAATCAGGATCCCTCGATATACTGAACACGCACTAAATTTTTTACTGAAACAAAACATTGATTTTACTGTTTTAGAAACTGAAATTTGCTGTGGATGGCATTTATTGGTTAGTGGATTAAGAGAAGAGTATGAAACGTGTAAAAAGGAAAATATTGAGATATTTAAAAAATTTAAGAAAATAATTTGTCTTTGTCCAGCCTGCTATGACCTTTTTAGAAAAGATTATGTTAATGAGATGGAAGATGAAATTAAAGTGGAATACATCGCAGATTATTTAAAGCCTTCAGAAGATAAAAAGGATGGAAAAATTGCCATACAACATCTTTGTCAGTTAAAAAATCGGGGCAGGGAGGGCGTTGATAAATTAGTTAATAATGTTTTATTTAAAAGTGGTTATGAGATTATAGATGTCCCTCACTGGTGTTGTGGAGGAGGGAGTGGTTACATGGGAAGAACGGACGTTATAGATGAGATTGCCAAAAAAAGAATGAGAGATTTTGATAAAGAAAATATTGACTTCATAACGACTTATTGTCCTAGTTGCTGGTGGATCTTGGCTAGATTTAGTAAAATTTACAAAATCAAACCACGAGCTAAAGATATATTCGAACTACTTCTTTAAAGCCAAAATTATGAAGGATGATTTCGTCTGTCCTTGTGAACAGGTTGATCCTACGAATTTCTTAACAAATGAAGAAGTCTTAGCCTTGTTAAAGAACAAGGATTCAACTACCTTCAAGCAACGTGATTATTATAAGCTATACAATTGCATTCATTGTGGAGCCTGCGGAACTCATTATGAACGATTCCTACTTAAGCAGAAATTTTTGGAAGATGGAAATACGATTGATGGGTTAAGCTCAAGTATTGAAGCTTTAAAGGTATATGGGACTCCTTTTACTAAAAATAGAAGTCGGGTTAAGTTACCTGAAGGAATCTTAAGAGAAAGCAATACTTTATTGTACTTTGGATGCTTTACAACTGTTAAAACTCCTAAATATGCTGAACACATCGCTAAATATTTAATTAAGAATAATGTAAAGTTTTCTGTTATCCCACAAGAAACATGCTGTGGATATCCAATCCTCTGTACTGGTGAAAAAGAAACTTATGAATACTTGGTAGAACAAAACAAGCAATTTTTCATTAAGAAAGGATATAAAGAAATAATTACAGTTTGCCCAAGTTGTTACATGGTCTTTAAAAAACACTACAGTGAACTTGATATTGAAATAAAATATTTCACTGAATATTTAACTCCATCTTTCGAAAAAAAATCGGGGAACTTGATGATTCAACATGCCTGCCCAATGAAATATATTGAATTTCCAGAAATTGAAAATTATTTAAATGATCTTTATAAAAAAAGCGGTTATGATGTTGTTAAAATCCCCCATGGATGTTGTGGAGGAGGAGTTGGACATCAGTTGAGAACGGATATTGCAGAAAAAATAGCTTTAGAACGGATGAAGGTTTATCAAGATTTTGAAAGAAGTATTAACTCCAAAAAAAGTGAAAGTTATATTACAACGTACTGTCCAGATGCATTCTGGATATTGAAATTTTATGGAAGAAAAAATAATATTAAATCCAAATTAAAAGATCCTTGCGAATTATTATTGTAAGAGTTCAGACGATATCGTTTTAAAACAATACTCAATATTGTGTCCAGTTAATGCAGAAGTTTCGATATATTCCATGTCTAAAGCAGTTGCGAGTCTAATTCCATCTCTCACGCTCACAACTCTTTCCTCATGTAAGTCTGTCTTATTTCCTATTAAATATGCTTTTAGGGAGCGCCCGTTTTTTACATAATTGACAATATCATTGTGCCATTTCGGAACGTTAGCAAATGATCCCGGCTTTGTCAAATCAAAGAGAATGACAAAAGCACTTACGCCTTCATAAAATTGTCTTCGAATTGTCTCAAAATGGACTTGTCCGCCAATGTCCCAAAGTACTAATTCAACGGGATTTTCATTTACTTCAAACCTTTTTTGGGTAATATTGAGGCCCATAGTAGGGATATATGCTCTTAAAAAGACGCTGTCGGTAAATCTTAATATTGTGGAAGTCTTACCAACGCTTGGATCTCCTAAAATAACTACTTTAAATTTAGATTTGGGTTCTTCCGTGGAACCTTGATCTATCGGAGTTACTTCCAATCTTTCGGATTCTGTTAAAAATTGACTTTTTGAACGTAAATATTCAGTTGACTCAATCAAAGTGTCTTTTAAATTAACGATTTCTGTAAAAACTGTTTGTTTGTCTGTATATTTTGATTCAAGCTGGTTTATCTTTTTTATTGTATCCGCAAAATATGAATCAATATAACTCATGTAGCGGTAAAAAATCACATCATCTCCTTCTGGGAAGAGAAAAACTAACACTGAACGATCTGGACCCCTTTTCTCTTGTTTTTTAGGTTTTTCGAAATATTTGATCAACATCTTTGAATTTAATGAAGGAAGAGGAAACACCAGTAAAACTTCAGGAATGAAACTCATATCGCTAGAAATAATAGAACTACATTTCGATCCAATTAATGACCTAACATTTTCTGGAAGTTCGTAAGGATACCAGAAATTGATTTTTGGGCCATTCAATCCGTTTAAATCGAAGTACATAATGGCTGGTGAATATGTCGGTATCATTCTAGTCCATTTTGTTTTTGCTGATTGTTAATTTATTAATCTGACTATTTTAATAGTAGTATTTTAATGATATAAAATATGGGTTTTAAAAGTTTAAGCAAAGAGTCAAAAATAAATTATATAAATTGATAAATAAACGCTTAAAAATACATTAATTTTTTAATTTATCTCATGCTAAGTTAATATTCTATTTTTTTATATTTTAAAGAAAAAAGTATTATAAGAGCTATTTCAGATAATATTATAGCTTATGTAGAATTGGGTGATAAAATGTTATTTTCAGAAAATGAAATGAATAATATCAAAAATGAGCTGAGTAAATTAAAAGACAAAGTTGTATTAAAATTATTTACAGATTTTAAAATGCAAGATGATGGAACTAAAAAGCGGGTGTGCATGTCTTGCGAAGGGACGCATAATTTATTGCAGATGCTTTCAGATCTGTCGGAGGGTAAATTAGATTTTGAAGAGGTTTCAACGGAAGAAGATGTAGAGGAAGCCCGAAGATACAACGTGGAAAGAATTCCTGCAATCCTTTTTGTTAATGAGAAAGGGAAAGAAATAATTAGATATTCTGCAAATCCCTCAGGCTCGGAGTTTGTGCCATTCTTGAATAGTATTCAATATTTCTCCGGTGTGAGACCCTATTATACGGATCAAATTCAAACGAATCTTGATAAAATTCCTAAATCTAACATGAAGATCTTCATCACCCCTACATGTCCTTACTGTCCACAGACCGTGCCAGTTTTAACATTATTCGCAATAGTTTCGAAGGGTAAAATATCAGCAGAAGTTATTGATGTAAATTTGAATCCCGACATAGCTATGAAATATCAAGTTCAGGGTGTCCCACATACGGTTATAAATGAAAAAGATAATATTTATGGAATGTTTACCCCTCAAGATCTTTTAGATAAATTAACAAAAGGACAAAGAGATTTTGGTGGGATGTATGCTTAATTAAAATTAAAGAGAAAGGTGAGAAGTCTTGTCCCAAGATGAGAACTATCGAAATATAATTAAACGTGAAATGACGAAACTAAAAAGACCAGTAAAGTTAAAAGTATTTACCTCTCAAAGTGCTCGACCGGATGGAACAACAATAAGAGCCTGCATGGATTGTAATGAATTTATGAGTTTGTTAAGGATTTACGAAGAAAATTCCAACGGACTTTTAACAGTTGAGGAACTCTCAATTGATAATAATCCCGAATTTGTCAAACGGTATGATATTCAACGTGTTCCAACAATCTTATTCGTTGATGAGAATGGAACTGAATATATAAGATATTTAGCCGCACCTAAAGGTCCTGAGATACAACCATTTATCCAGGCTTTGTTTACATTTGCAGGAGCTCCAAATTATTATGAGGCAGCCATTAAACAAAATCTTAATCGGATTAACCCTACGACAATAAAAGTAATGATTACAAACTCTTGTCCATATTGCCCATCAGTAGTCACAATTGCTTCTTTGTTTGCTTTAGCCTCTGAAGGAAAAATAAGGACTGTTGTAATCGACATTAATGCAAATCCTGATATAGGTCAATATTATGATGCTGCAGGAGTTCCATATACAATTATTAATGATCAAAAAACGTTAGTTGGAATGGTTGGAGCAAATGAAATTATTCGAGAATTAATTGGGGGAAATATTCGGGTCCAATACTAAAATTGTATTTCGAATAAATAAACATCATTTAAAAAAAAATGCCGATATCCTATATTTATAATAAGTTGATTCGTAAAGAGATGGAGAGGCTTAAAAAACCCGTTCAAATTACATTTATTTTGAGTAAGAATGAAGAGAATAATGATTATTTAAGAACGGTTATTAAAACGTATGAAGAGAGTTCAGAAAATTTACTTACCGTTAATGAAATTTCTGACCAGATTTTCTTAAAAGAGAATTTAATTGAATATTTACCCGCCATATTATTTTTCAATGCTCAAAATGAAGAAATCATTCGTTATCAAGCGAATCCATTTGGAGCAGAGATTAAACCATTTGTAGATACTTTAGTAACCTTCTCTGGGGAATTGAATTATTATGGTTCAGTAATTCAACAAAATCTTGATACAATGGTTCCTTCAGTTATTAAAGTGATGATAACTGAGTCATGTGCTTATTGCCCAGAGATAGTTTCATTTGTAAATCAATTTGCTATAGCTTCAAATGGAAAAATAAAATCACAAATTATTGATATCATGGCTCATCCAGAGATTGGCAATAATTTTGATACATTAAGCGTTCCTTTGACAGTAATAAATGATAGAAAAACATTTGAGGGAATAATAGGTCCTAATGAAGTGTTAAAAGAACTAATAAGAGGTAATTAATTTGTATAATATTGACATGGAAAGTTTTGATCCAGATAAAATTTATGATTTGATTGTTGTAGGAGGGGGTCCAACCGCAATAGCATGCGCTATATATGCTGCTCGATTTGCAATAGATGTTTTAATTATCGGAAAAGTATTTGGAGGATTAATTGCAACGACAGATATAGTTGAGAATTATCCAGCAATTAGTTCCATTAGTGGTCAAGGTTTAATGGATATGTTTAAAGATCACATGAATTCATTGGAGATCCCATATATTTCCGATGAGATTAATGATATACAAAATGCCGGGGCTCATTTCGTGTTATCTTCTTTTTTTCAGAAATTCAAGACACGAGCCATTTGTATAGCAACAGGCTCTGAAAGGCGTAAATTAGGAATTCCTGGCGAAGAAAAATTTGCCGGGAGAGGTGTTTCTTATTGTGCCACGTGTGACGGCCCGTTTTATAAGGATAAAGTAGTAGCTGTTATTGGCGGAAGCGATTCTGCTGCTAAAGAAGCACTCTTTTTAGCTCAAAATGTTAATAAAGTCTATATTGTATATCGCAGAGAAGATATTCGGGCAGAGCCAATTAACAAGAAAAGAGTGTATGCTAATAATAAAATTGAGATCATCAATAACACTAATGTAGTTGAAATTAAAGGAGATTCTAAAGTTGAGCAGATAATTTTTGACACAGGAAGTAAATTAAAAATAGATGGTGCTTTTATAGAAATAGGTACTATTCCTAACTCAGAGTTGGCAAAAAATTTAGGAGTAAAAATAAATGAAAAAGGAGAAATTATTATCAATAGAAAATCGGAAACAAATATCCCAGGAGTTTTTTCTGCCGGAGATGTTGCTAATGCTCCTTTTAAACAAGCAATTACGGGAGTAGCTGAAGGAGTGATTGCTGCTTACTCTGCTTTTGATTATTTAAAAGAAGTTAAAATTGAATACTAAAACTTAAATAAATTGAGGATGAAAAGAAGCAGCATTTACTGCTGCATAGGTTTTCAAAATTACATAATATTAAACTTAATGTAAACAAACTTTATTCTACTAACTTAATTTTATCCAAATAATCATCAATATAGAAAATCTGTTCTAGTTTTAAGATTTCGCTTAATTGACGAGAAAGAAGTTTTTTAAATGACCAAAGTTCGACATTCTTGTTTAATCCAATTATTTTTTTAACAACGGGCACAAAATCACTATCTCCACTTACTATGATTATTGTATCAACAATTTTTTCATAAGCAGAAACGATAATATCAACTGCCATCAATACATCAATTCGTTTTTCAATTTTTTTACCATTAGGAGCGACTTTAATCGCTCTAGTCTTCACTGTATAACCTATTTTATATAGTGAGTTAAACCATGCCTTCTCTTTTTCTCTAACAGGATACATCAGCCCTGTATAAAGATTTGCTTCTACCAGATTTCTATTTCCAGTAATTATTGTTTTGAGTTTACTATAATCACAATGAAAGTTTAGTGATTGAAAGGAATGAAACAAATTACTATTATCAATAAAAATAATAATCTTTTCTAAATTCATATGATATTAAAAAAAAGAAAAGGAAAAAAAGCTATTCGATATTCACTTCAATGCTGTGAAATTCAGATTCCTTGAAAGGTACTTCTATTTTCAATTGACCGTTTTTTAATCGTGCTTTCGCTTTTTCTGGCGAGATTGGACAACATACTGCATATGTACCAATATATATTGTATCTTCCCGTTCACCTCTTATGAAGAATGAATCTTCAAGCATTTTTAGCTTAATTTTCTCTTTTTCTACTCCTGGTAGATTAATTTCTATCAAATAATTTTTATGATCATCATCCGGATGCATGAATAATTCCGGTGATACATAAGTTTTTTCTATTTCTTCAGACATTTATATCCCTCTTACTCGTTTTATTCTATGGTAACATCAACAGAATCTTCCATCGGATCTTTAAATGGAACATCTATTTTGAGAATCCCATTTTTATATACAGCTTTAGTTTCTTCGGGTTTAACTGGACAACATATTGCGTAGCTACCAACATAAACCGTGTTTTCAGTCTCCCCTTTCACAAAAAATGAATCTTCATGAATTTTTAACTTAATCGAATCTTTTTCGACACCGGGCATAGTGATTTCAAAATGATAGTTCTCCGTCTCATCATCCGCCCAAGAACAAACATCTGGAGATGATATAAATTTTTCTTTTTCTTCTGTCATAATTTCACTTCCTATTTATATTCAAATTGATTTTCGACATTCATTAATGAAAATTTGCTATTTTAAAACTTCTGCTAATGAAATATAAAATTATTAATGTCTTTAGCTATAGTCTAAAAAAAGATATAGGGAACGTCAATTAAAAATCAAACAATGGGATGCTTCCCTCATAATAAAGTCTGGAACCATCAAAACTTATCTTAGCTGTAATTATTTGAATTCCTTTTGACCTAGCTTCAGATAATTTTTGAGTAAATTTTGGATCTGTTTCTTGATTCGGTCCAAAGCGTTTAGCATCTCTAAATATCAAGAACATAATTTTCCCCTTATTTTCTATTATTTCTTTCACATGTCTAGTACCTCGTTCAGTTGGGGCATCGGGAAATAACGCCAACTCATCTTTTACTAGTGTAACTCCTTTTACTTCTAAAGGGACTCCATCCAACAAAAAATCGATTCTACTTTTTCCAACTGGAACCTCTCGTCTTATATCTTTTATGTGAGAATAAGCTGGAAGTTTTTCAAAAAGGTGCGTCGCAATTTTAGAATGTTGTGCCGTATCAATGAGAACCCATTCTTCATCAGTCTTGACTGCACGAATATAGTAATCAAGTTTCCCTCGAGAATCGTTGAACAATACTTTCCTACCTTCTACCAATAATTCAGTAAGTCTTCCTGGATCATGAATGTGAGCTTGATAAACTTTTGATCGATATTCTATAATACCCACAAATCTATTAGGACGATCAAGAAAGGTGCCCTCCTTTAAATTTGGTAATGTGAATAAATGCATGTGGCTGAATTCCATGAAAAATCCTAAACCTTTTCTTAACTTTAAGCTAAGTATTAATGTTTGTAAGTTAAATGGTTATATTATAGAATATAATCTTAATAGATAATAATTCTGATTAGTTAATTAGAATTAATGAGTGACACTGATAAGTCGACTAGTATTGATGATTATAAATTCCATCATATTGACACAAACAAGTGTAAAGAATGTAAAGCATATAGTTGTGAAGATGCTTGTTTTCGAGGAATTTATAAAGTTATTAATAAAGACAGCGAACCAAAAAGTATTGTGATCGAAGAAAGGGAGGATAGGTGTGTAAAATGCCATATGTGTACCACAGCTTGCAAATTAGAGGCGATCACAATTGATTAACTTATTCTGGACTAAGATCTAAAAAATAATTATCTTTAAATAAAGGATTTTAAGCTTTTTCGAATTAATTTCGATTATGAATCAAAAAGGCTATGAGAATGATCATTCTTGATAAAATACCTTATAAATTATAAATGATGAGCAATTATTAATTAATAAGGAAAATATAACAAATTAGGGATAATTTTATGATTTCAGACAAATTAAAGCTTGATGATATAGATCGCCAAATTATTACTCTTGTTCAAGAAGATCCAAACCTCACCCATACAGAAATTGCTGAAAGAATTAATCGAAGCCAACCAACTGTTGGCATGCGCATAAAGAAGCTAGAGAAAGAAGGAATTCTACAATTCCAACCGGGGATTAACTTTAAACGAGTTGATCTTTTCCTTGCTACCGTTGAAGTTAACACGAGAAAACCTGAAGAGATTATTGATATGGCTAAATGTTGCCCATTCATGTTGAATGCTTTCAGATTGAGTGGAGCCCATAATATTTGCATCATCCTTGCCAGTTCTAAACTTGATAAGTTAGATAATATCGTGAATTATCATTTTCGAAATAATCCAGATGTTCAAGCAAGTTCAATGGAAGTTGTTACTGAAATTGCAAAAGATCTCATCTTACCTATTGATTTTGATTCAGAAAATCACGATCCCACATTAGAAGATGGCTGTGGGGATAAATGCAAGTATAAGATTGCTAAAGCAAAAGGTTTGCTGGATAAATAGAGAATTTTAATTTATTCTTCTTCTTCTTCTTCAACTTTGGTAAACTTATATTTTGGTAAGTTTACGTTTATGTTACATTCTGGACCGCAATTAGCAGCATGAAAGTCAAACTTTTCAATTTGAAAATCAATTGGAACTACAAAATCATGAACTGAGTCAATCAATATATTAGTCTTCACATTTATGACGTTTGGATCTTTTCTAAAACATACATCAACTAGCTTTTCAATAGTTTGGAGATCTGCTGCCGAAATAAAGCATAGAAGATTAAATTCGCCGGAGATCTTAAATGCATGATTAATAAAAGGACATTGTTCTACTTTTTCTACAACATAGTCCACATCTTTGGTAGAAATAAATACTATAGCTGTTTTAATGTCAACCTTTTTTATATTAAACCCTACTTGCTTAGTAAGTAAATTCTTCCTTTCAAGCTTGATAATACGTGCTCCGACTGCTGGTTGTGACTTTTCGATCTCTCGAGCAATTTCAGAGTGAGTAATGCTTGGATTTCGCTCTATCATCTCGATAATCTTCTTGTCGTCATCATCGATTTCCAATAAATCATTAAAACTTTTTTTTATCATAATGAGTATCTCACCTTTCTAGTAATGAATCAAGTATAATAGATATAAAGATTCGTACTATTAATCAAAGAATATAAAAATCATGATCTTAGATTTTATTGGTTACTATCAATTAAAAGTTTTAATTCATAAATATTTTATTTTAAAAAAGAATGGAATTATATGAATTCATGTTCGCTTTCATCAAGCCTACGACAAGTTAGGAAAACGGTATAGGATTATACAAGATTTTTCTTAATTTAATCTATATCCAATAAAATTAAAAAAGAGTTTTCTGGCATATTTAGAACTTGTTCGTATTAATCTTTATATTTATAATAAAATGATATAAATTCAAATTAAAACAACAAATAAATTAAAAAGAGTTATCAGAGGTATTAAAATGGAAGGTAAAAGATTGTCGTATCACGATTCTGTCAGAAAGGTTTATGAACGTATTAAAAAAGATGAAATGAACAACATATGGGATCGATTTGAAGCTCAAGGTTTTGGAAGTGATCCTGATAAAAGATGTCCATTTTGCTTAAAAGGAGCGAGATGTGATTTATGTTCTAATGGTCCTTGTCGTGCTGATGTTTCAATTGATAAACGTGGGGTGTGTGGAATCACGGCAGATGGAATGGCAATGCGCATGATGTTATTGAGAAATGTAATGGGCGCTTCAACTTATCATTATCACACAGATCAAACGATCAAGACTTTAAGAAGTACAGTTGAGGGAAAAACTCCTTTTAAGATATCTGAACCAGGGAAGCTTAAATCTTTTGCAGAGAGATTAGGATTAGATACTTCTGGTTCAACGGAGGAAATTACATTTCGTCTATGCGATTTTGTCATAGAAGATTTCAATAGACCCCATTATGAGAAAAGTAAGATTGTAAGGGCTCTTGCTCCAAAAGAAAGGCAAGAAGTTTGGGAAAAATTAGATATCTTTCCAGGAGGAATCCATGGTGAAATGATGTTCTCTACAAGTTCTTGTCTTACGAATGTGGATGGATACTATGCAAGCTTAGCACTTAAAGCGATGCGACTGGGAATAGCAATGGCATATCAAAGCCAAATTGTCAATGAATTTTGTCAAGACATTTTATTCAATATTCCCAAACCTCATAAAATGCGGGTAGATCTTGGAGTTTTGGACCCAGATTATGTTAATATACTACCAAATGGGCATGAACCGTTCTTAGGGTTTGCGATGGTGCAGGCAGCAAGAAAACCAGAATGGCAAGAAAAAGCAAGATCCGTTGGGGCAAAAGGACTAAGAATTATAGCCAATATTGAAACTGGTCAAGAAATGATCCAACGATGGGAAATGGACGATGTTTTTTATGGGTTTACAGGTAATTGGATAATGCAAGAAGCAGTATTAGCAAGTGGATGTGTAGATTTATTTGCTTGTGATATGAATTGTTCCATGCCAATTGATCCAAAATACGCTGAAAAGTATAAATTTAAATTAATTCCAGTAAGTGATGTCGTTGCGTTTGAAGGGATAGAAGATCGTTTGAATTACGAACCTGAATTTGCCGAAAAACAAGCTGAGCAACTCATCCAAATGGCTATTGATAATTTTGCGGATCGTCATTCTTCAATCGAACCTGTCAGAGGATTAAATATGACCGAGGCAATTGTTGGATTTTCAACGGAAAGCATAGTAAATGCATTAGGAGGAAGTCTTGAACCCTTACTTGATGCGATTAAACGAGGTGATATCCGAGGTGTGGCTGCATTAGTTTCATGTACTACATTACGAGATTTTGGTCAAGATGTGCATGTGATCGATATGGCAAAAGAATTGATAAAGAGAGATATTCTAGTTTTGTCAATGGGTTGCGGTAATGGAGCAGTACAAGTTGGAGGATTATGCTCACCGGAGGCTCGAGAATTAGCAGGGTCAGGATTAAAAGTTCTCTGTGAAAAATTGAATATTCCACCAGTTTTAAGCTATGGTACATGTACAGATACAGGAAGAGTTGCTGATTTAGTTGGTGAAATTTCAAAAGCTCTTGGAGGTGTCTCAATCCCTGATTTACCTGTTGTTGCGGTAGCTCCCGAATACATGGAACAGAAAGCTACGATAGATGCAGTTTTTGCCTTGGCTTTTGGATTATATACGTATGTGAATCCTGTTCCTACTGTTACTGGAGGCCCCGATCTGGTCAAGCTTTTAACTGAAGATTGTAAAAATATCACGGGAGGCATTCTACATATTGAAGTGGATACTCAAGAAGCAGTTGAGTCAATTCTTAATCACATCGAAGAAAATCGAAAGAAATTAGGGATCTAATTTTATTATTTTTATTTTTATAGTATATTCGTGAATATGTTTATTATAACTATTAATACGGTAAATCCAAAAAATCCAATTAGGAAATATAAGGATTTTCCTTTTTCTTTCTGAGGAATTACTTCTCTAAATATTGAATACATGATTACACCAGATATGAAGGAATACAGAACGTATATTAATTCAAGTTGAATTGGATAGACTATTTCTAAAATTAGTCCAATCATTACTCCTAATAATGTTGAGCCTGAAAGTAAATATCTCTGTCTGGAATTTCTATCAATGTTTATTTCACAAATATCAAGATCAGAAAAAATTTGAGGAGCCTCAGTCCTAAGTGAAATTAAAGCTCTAAACCATGCAAAAAAGAAGAATAGTATCGTTGGTATTATGGGATTAGTTATTAGCTCATCTCTTAATAATCCTACAATAATCACACCTATGAGAAAATGGTAAGTGAAATTAGTAAAAAACCGAAGCCTTCTTAGATCTTCACTAATATGCGTTTGGATTTTTATTTTATATTGATTGATTTCTGATTTAAATTCCTCTTCTTGTTTATTTAAGCTATTTAAGGCACTAGCAATATCTTTTAATGCATATTCATCTAATTTTTCGTTGTTAATTTCTCTTGCAAGAACTAGTTCAATATTTTTTTCTACATTTTCGAGAGTTCTTTCCTTAATCATTAATTTTCTCATTCTTTTCTGAGAATTAAGCTCTACTTTTTGGAGAATCATTTTTTCGGAAACGTGTACAAACACGAAGCCCAAAACAACAAAAAGATATTCAAAAATTGTTATGTTAAAAGGATATTCTGGAATATTTTCCGAAATCTCAGGGAGGATAACTAAGAAAAAATATGAAAGCGAAATACCAGCTATTAGGGAGATATGCATTCTTGGATGTTTTTTCTCATATAAATCTGTGAAAAAAAATACTGTCCCCATCACTAACGAGATCGATATAACTAATAAGAATTGAATAGCCATTATATTTATTTTATCAAAAAGATATTTTAAATTTTTTAGATTACATAGTTTATTACTAATTAATAATAGATAATAACAATGTCAAGCTTTTTAATTATTAGTTCAACTGAAGATAAAGCTTCGATGAATATCCGATGCAATTTATTAAAATCTGGCCGATATAAGTTTAATAAAACTGACTTTAAATGGCACGAGAATGATTTGTATCAATTAAGGTCTACAGAAGGATCTCAATCTTCAAAAGTATATCTTGGTTTAACCGATGAAAGATTGATATATCTTGATGATCTAAAACTATATAATTTTGACCCAGATTTTGTCATATTTGCTAGTAGGCATGTGTCGAAAACTTCTCGACCTTCTTTACTGATACATACGACGGGAAATTGGAATAAAGATGCCGATTTTGGAGGAATTCCTAAAGATTTATCAAAAGCGAGTGCTTTACTTCTTAAATCTGGATATGAATGTCTCGTCGAAAATACCAAGTCTTCAGGATTGTCCGGTTTTCCGATTGATATGGAAGTGACTCATCATGGACCTACGATCTTAGATAAGCCTTTAATCTTTATGGAATTAGGCAGCACCATTAAAGATTGGAAAAATGAAAAGGCTGCAAAAGTGGTTGCCGACAGTATTATCAATACAATAACTAAATATGAGATTATGAGTCATCTTGATAATCGAATAGGACTGGGATTTGGAGGAACGCATTATGCTCCAAATTTTAGTCGGATATTAATCTATAATGATATTGCTTTTTCCTTTATATGCCCTAAATATTTCATCATGGATCTTGATGATTCAATTATTAACCTCATGATAAAGAACACAGTTGAGAAAGTTGACTGTTTTGTAATTGACTGGAAGGGAATTAATTCTGAAGGAAAACAGCATTTAATTCCGATATTGGAAGAGTTTGACATTCCAGTATTAAAAACTAAGGATTTCAATTAAAAAGTTATTTAGATTGCTCGTAATATTTTATCAAATTATCAAAAACATAGTGACAAGCGGCATATCCTTGAGTCGCTGATTTTTCTAGAATTTTATTTAATTTAACATTTTCCTCTCCATTATTACTAATATTGACATTTAATTCTCGTATATTATAGAAACTGCGCCACATCCCTGTAGGCCAATCAATTAAAGGTCTAAGCAATTTATTATACTGCTGTTCCCCTTCATTAGATAATATTAGTTCTTTTTTCAAGGTATACTTATTATCGTTAGATTTCATTAGAAATCCATCTTCAATAATTTGGTTTAAAACATCTTTTAGTTCTTCATAAGAGAGTAAAATTTTGATTTTTTTCAAGTTTTCTAAGATTTCATCGTCATTCAAGCCTTTCATTTTGAACATTAAATAGTTCCTCGCCAATAAATTAAACTTTATTGGAATAGTATCGTGATCCATCGTATTATATTGAATTAGATCACCTAATATCTTATATGCGATGAAGTATTTTAGAACCAATTGATCTTGTTCATTAAAACCTTGTAAAAATAAATCTGATTCATTTAGATATTCTTTATATAACACAATTAAAAGAGATTTGATTGTGTGAAAACAATCTTCAAAAGCTAATTTAACAGTATTTAAAATAGAAATTCTATAATCAATATCATTTAGAAATCTATCCTTTTGAACTGAAATGTTTCGAATCAAATGAGGTTTAGTCTTAAAGGAGGTTAAGTGCAAATTCCACTCTTTTTTAAACCGATAAACTTGCGTTTTCGAGATGGAGGAGAGTTTGTACACCTCTTCATATAATTTATTGATAAATTCACTCTCTCTAACGTTCGTCATTCTTACTTTACCTTAACCTTAACTCAACTGATCACATTAATTTAATAATTAATAAACTTCAAAATTTAAAAAGCTTGATGAGTTTTTTATGGAAAAAATTATATTTTTGTTAAGTGCTAAAATGCTTTTATGGAACTGATTCTTATAATTTATCAGAAAAATTTGGTATGAAGATATTATGAAAATTGAACATTTAGCGGTAGCAGCTAATAATGAAGAAGAAAGTGATGAATTTTTTATAAGATTACTTGAATTAGAAAAGGTGAGAGTTTTTAACGTTTCAAGTAATCTAATGAGGAAATTTTTTGGTATTAATGATGAGCATAAAGTAATTCGGTATAGCAATTTAGAGGTTAATTTTGAGGTGTTCATAACTAAGGGAAAAAGTAGAGCAATGGATGTCTTTACCCATTCCTGTTTAATAATTGAAAATCGAGATAAATTGGTAAAAAATGCTAAAAAGTTACAATATCAAGTAATGAAAGTCCCACGTGAAGGGGATGAAAAAAATTATTACTTATTTTTGAAAGACAAATATGGAAATTTATATGAAATTAAATCACCATAAACCTTTTTAGAATGAATATACATTAGAAAAATAGGTTTAACTCTTATTAAGTTTTAAAAATTGGATGAAGTGATCCATATAAGCAAATCTTTCAAGCTTAAATTGATATTAGGAGGGACATCTGGCTCAGGAAAAACTTCATTCATAAATGGATCTAATGAAAATGATTGGCCTATTGGTGTATCATTTAAATCAGTTGAATGCTATGCTAATGAGAACGATAGCTATAAATTTCTTGTGTGGGATCTGAAAGATCAACCACGATTTCGATTCATGTTTAAAGATTTTTGCAGAGGAGCTTGTGCTGGATTGATTTGTTTTGATTTATCCAATAGGAGTTCTTTCAATGAATTAAAGCGTTGGATTGAGACTGTGCGGAAAGGGGCAGGAGATGTACCTATAATTCTAATTGGAACAAAAAAGGATTTAGATAACCGAGAGATTAAAGAAAATGAAATAATTCAATTTGTCGAAGAAAACCATTTAGAAACCGTATTCTTTACCTCAATATATGAGGACCAAGATTCAAAAGAAGAGATTTTCGAGTATTTAGTTAGATTGATAGATCCTGATTATCCACTTGAAAATTTCTCGATAATACCAAGAGAACTTGAGGATGAAGATTTTAAAAAATTTCTAGAAAATTTTTCAACATGCCCTATTTGTAAAAGTCAATTGCATTATGAAACAATTAAAGGAATTTACTTTTCTAACGATATTAATTCAATCCAAATGCGGAATAAATTATTAAACCTGATGGATGAATTATACGAATCTGAAAATAAACACTTTCAGAATATTTTTATTGGAATTCCTTGTTGCCGATGTTATAAGAAACTATTTCCCTTGTAAAGACTATTTATTTAAAATTCCAGAGGCATCTATAATATCTTTATGATCAAAAGCAAGATTTAATTTTGGAATTCCTTTTATTGGAACAATTTCTAGATCCATTGCATCATCTTTAGCTTTTGGAAATTCTTTTTTTGATAAAGGAATACAATAAAATGCTATTGAGATATTGTGTCCTCTTGGATCTCTATCAGGCTTCGAAAATACACCGATCAATCTTTTGATCTTCACCTTTATGTTCGTTTCTTCGAAAGCTTCTCTAATGCATGCTTCTTCTACTGTTTCTCCAATATCAACAAAACCTCCGGGGAGAGCTAACATCCCTTTAAAAGGAGGATTTTTTCTCTTAATCAAAATAATGGAATCATCAGAATATCTAATTAAAGCATCTACAGCAACGAGAGGTGTGATTGGCTTAGTCATTCGTTTCACTTTTCTTTTTTATACATCCCAAACTTCTGAACTTAATAAATGTTCTATTCTAGTTCGGCGGGGTCTGACAAATTTTGTTCTAGATCTTTTCCTTTCAAGGAGCAAGTTTTTTTCGAGATTCGTAGAGTATACCATATAAACTTCTATATCACCTTCATTTAAACGTATATGATTGAAACTAGGAATATCATCAGCGCGAACTTTATTTGAAGTAGAGGTTCCACAATATAAAAAGATCGTGTCTGTTCTATTATTATCTAGAATATATGCATGGGGTACGTGTCTATGTCCCATTAAAACGAGATCTACTTCAAATAATTGTGTTAATTCAAGGATTTCTCCAGCATCCCTTACAGTAGTAAATTTCTGACCAGAAAGAGGTGGCGGAATCAAATGATGATGAAGCGCAATTATCCGATTTTCCAGATTTTTATCAAAACACCTTCCTGCAAAATCTAACTGTTCATCGCCTATCATACCTTCACTCATGTCATCCCTAGCAGAACAGAGCCCAACGATTACAGTATCTTTATTTTCTAGAACCTTTCGTGATCGCCTAGGACCAATAATTTTTTCGAAATAAACTAAACCTGAATTTTTTGCATCATGATTACCAGGAACTGCTAAAAAAGGAGAAATATCTCGTATTCTTTCTATATAAGGAAGTATTGCTCTAAATTGTTTGATTCTTCCTTTATGAACCATATCACCTGTGCAAATCACTATATCTGGTTCTATTTCTTCTATATATTTAATGATATTTTCAAAATAATCTCCAACAAATTCACTTCCATAATGCAGATCACTAATATGTATAATTTCAACCATTAAATTAACACCGCTTTTCAAAAACTTCCTAAAGAAAGCATATTTTAGTAAATAATAGTAAACTCTTTATTTAAAATCTTTTTAGTTTTATAAGTTCAAATACAAAAAGAAGAGATTTCTTCAAAAATATGTTTATTGAGTAGAGGTAACGAGCTCATTTGTTGTATTATTAAGAATTTCCATAACAATTTGCTCATCTCGACAATCTATACATATTTCATTAATCTTTAAGATCTTATACTTTCCACATTTAGGACATAAAAATTCTTCAAATATTGGCTTCATTAGACTAATGCTCTATTTTAGTGTAGTTTTTCACAAGTAATTATAGGTTAATTTGGTTTTAAACTCTCTCTCTATAGACTATATAGAATAAATAACCAGAAAATGACTTGAAATGGCTAAAAATGGGATTTTTTAAAATCTCTATATAGTTATTCTTAGCTAATTAAATTTCGAATTTTGTCAATTATCAGAGTTTTAAGTTCATTTAAACTAATTGATAAATCCCTTATGAACCCTTGCCCAAAATCAAGACCTCCGCCACCTTTACCGTCAAAATTCTCGCTGATTTCTTTTAATAAATTTCCCATATTAAATATTTTCTCGTCAACTCCTTTTTCTCCTATCATACCCATAAGAATAATTCCTTTTTTAGCTTTATCGATAAATATGGTAATAATTTCGGCTGATTGGTTAACTACTTTACTGCTATAGTTCTTCAAATCTTTTTGACTGACACCTTCTACTGTTTCAATAACGATTTCATAATCATTTAATTTTATAGCACTATCAATTACTTCTTTGATTGATGAATCATCTAATAAATCAGAAATTTCCTCTAATTTTGCTTTTGATAAATTCCATTCTTCATAAAGTTTCTTAATTTTCTGATATACTCCTTTTTCTTTTGTATTCAGAATTTTTGCCAATTCTGGGATAATTTCTCCCTTAAAGATTCCTTTTGAATTGAGAATCAAATCCCTTTTATCAAATTTACCCGATTTAAGAGCTTTGTTCACTTCTTTCCATTTTTTCAGTAGTTCTTCTATTCTTGGGATTATCTGTTCAGTTTTAACGTTTAGTAGATCTTGTATTTTATTTAAAATTTTTTGATTTCTTTTTTCAATCTCATCAGTTGCCTCTCCTGCAGTAAAAGTTAATCTAACAACCCCATCTTGTATTTTCTGGGAATTTAAGATTCGAATCTTTCCAGTTTCACCAGTATTATTCAAATGCGTCCCTCCACAAGCTTCTACATCGTATCCAGGGATTTCAACTATTCGAATGTATTTTCCTGGTACAGCCCCTCCTTGATAAATTCCCATACCATACTTTTGTTCAGCATCAGATCTTGGCATGAAAGATAAGTTGAGATTAATTTCTTGATTAACTATATCATTTGCTTTTTCTTCTATAATTTTTAGAGTTGCATGAGAAATTTGCTCGTAATGAGTGATATCGAGATGAGAACTTCTAAGAGTCTTTTTAGCTCCTGCTTGATTGATGTGGCTTCCTAATACCTCCCTTGCAGCAGCATTTACAATGTGAGTGGCAGTATGATGTTGCGATAACTGTTTTCTCCACCTTTTATCTACTGAAATTATAACTTGGGCTCCTTCATTAAAGGTTGGATTCTCTTCTAATACATGAATTACATGGTTACCTTGCCTAAAAACATCGTTAAATTTTTGACCATTGATCGTACCTATATCATGTAATTGGCCCCCTGAGGTTGGATATGCCACAGATTGGTCTACAATTACCATTTTATTTATGATTTTTAATACTTTAGCTTCATTTGAGGTTTTAGTGTAATCAAAATAATAAAGTGATTTAGTATTAGGTACATTTTTAAGATTTAAGTCAACTTTTTTTTCAGTTGCATGAATTTGTTCGACTTTTTCATGGCTTTCAACGATTAAGCTATAAAAATTATCCGGAATCTTGACTATCTTACCAAAATTAAACGCTACTTTTTTGACCATTTCAGGATTTATCCCCTTTGAATCATATAATTCAATCAACATCTCTTTGGTAATATCTCCTTTTTTCAAGACGTTTTTTAAAGTTTTTAATGCTTCTTCCTTAGTTCTATAATATTTTACTTTCTCTACTTCTAAAATTTCCCTGATTTCTTTGAGATGTTCTGAGACCTCAGGAAATAATTCAAATAATTCTTCTGCGTGCCACTCACATACATCTGCTAAATCAATGTCCCAATTGAACTCATCTATGAATCCAATAGCCCGTCTAAAGATTACTCTTAAATTATATCCACCACCAGTGTTTGAAGGTAACTTGCCATCATTTATACCAAATAATAGAGTGCGAGCGTGTTCTGCTATTGAATAAAGCGCGGTCATGGGTAAAATTATGTTTTTAAGTTTATCAACCTCAATATTGAGTTCTTTTCCTACTTTTTGCCAGGCTTCATCTAAATCCTCAACCTCATCAATGTTCAAATAGGCAGAATATTTCGAGAATTCAATATATAAGTTAAAATCTAATTTAATTCGTGTTAGAGCTCTCAATTTTGAGAGAACTTTAGGAAATGTAGCTTCATAGATGTTAGGTGTGCCCTGTGAAAACCAAGCTACTCGTTCTTGTCCAAGACCCATATCTAACACTTTCAATGAGAGTTCTCTTGGACCTTGAGATGTTTGTTCAAACATCGTATATACTTGGTTAAAGAGTTCGACCCCTCTACTGAAAAATTCAAGACTGCAACCAAAAGACCCTCCCCCAGCCCATGAATCTTCATGAATAGTAATTTCTTCCTTCGGAAGGCCTACGCCTATATGTATGAAATCGTGAATATCCATAAACAATTCCCCTTGATTCCATTCTTCAGGTGTGCCAAAAAAATGTTGACCAATCATTACAAACCCTGAAGCGTGCGAACCTGTAAGTCCTACGTTCTCAATATCATTGAATCTCAAACAAAACTGGGGTATTATCAATTTTTTAGCAGGAGGGTCAACTTCTCCTGTTATGACGTATGGTTGGAACGCAGAAATGGATGCAATTGTAAATTCTGAGGTGGGATTCCATCTCGCAACGCATGGATATCTCTTTATTGGTTTATACCCTCTGGGTTCCAATATTTCAACAATTTTTTTCCAAACTCCTACATAGGACAATTTAACCTTCACTGGGTTATCTGAAGTGACTTTAAAACCTCCTGCACAAGTAGGATCTCCACAAAAATTTCTATTTTTAAGAGTTGTCCAAAAATATACCCCACAATTTTTACATTGTTTCCTAATATATCCAAGTTGCTTTAGTTCTTTTGTTGGAAAATAAGTATTAGGATTTTTTGAAGCAATTTGTTTAAAGATTTTTTTCAAATCCTTATCCGTTCTAGAATGTTTGAGCTGTTCAACTTCCTTGTCTGAAAGCATGATGAATAACTATATCGCATTTAAATTTGTCAATAACTAATATTTGGTAAAATTAAGATTCTTCTATTAAGTTTTATTTAGATTCTTACAAGTCTTCGTTTATAGGAAAGCCTATTTTTCCAAAAATGTAAAATTTTATATTTTGATCTTGAACTATATGATCTTAACAATCCAATTTAAATTGTTAACGTTAATGGTGAAATTCAAAATGGTTAACGTAATGAGTATCGTAAAATATCCACCTCACATAGCGGATGAACTCGTAAAGTATTATCTTTCGGGTAAAGCAACCAAATATCCAGAATTTGTTAAACGAGTGAACCAATGGATGGCTTCTGATTACGAATATATAACATATAATATCTACGAAATACCTGAAGAAAAATTATATGAAGGCATGAAAGGCATAACAAAAAGATTAGCTGCTTTCGCTTCGGCTTTTGAAGGGTATAAATTTAAGGTTAATCTATTAGTTCCCGGGAATGAAGCGTTAGATTTATTTAAAAAATAATCATTTTTTTTTATTTTATAATTCTAAATCTTGAAAACGAGAATATCCTCTCTTAACAAAATCATAATCCAACATCTCAATTTTCTCGGGGATAATTTTTAAGATCAGGTTTCTTTTACCTCGAACTATCTTTTGTGCTGATTCAAATTCCTCATCATTTTCACGAAGGAATCTTAACCTTTCTTTCCCACTCGCTGTTATTTGAACTCCTTGAATTTTTCCCGTATCCATTGGTGTATAAATCCCAATGCTTACAATGGGATTCTCTTCTACATTCTTTACCTTTCTACCCGGAGCGAGGCCCACATAAATGTTAAAGTTATTTTGAGATTTATTCATATAAAAATCCATAGGAGTCGCACGAGGGACATTATTCAAACATGTGCATAACACGAGAGCTTTTCTATCGTTTAAGAATGCTCTTATTTCTTCTTTAAGTTCGTCAATAGGCATTTCTTTATTCAAATAAGAACACCAATGAATTTCTAAATATTATTTTTAATATATATTCTGGTAAATTTTTTAAAATTTGTTACTTACTACGCTATTATCTACGTTAGTCATTAAAATGAATGAAATTTTATTTAAATTTTCGTAAATTTAAGGTTATCCTAATTTTTTGAAAGAAAACTGATCCATTTGAATTATAATTTTAAAAATTTAGCAAATCTCATAGTAGATTAAGATTAGATTGAGGGAAGTTAGTATCGTTAACTGCTGCGGTCACATAAGGAGAAATAGGACCCCTGCCTAACGCCATTATGCGAATTTTTGATCTTAGTAGGGGGTTGAGGGATGTACCAAACTTTAAAGAAGCTTCGTCCGGGATTTCGTTAGAAATCGCAGAGATAATTTTATCTATTTTTGACAGAGAGATACGATGATCTCCAGCAACAGAGACTATACAGTTGTCAACTTTAGTAGGATCTGGTTCTAATAGAGGGTTGTTTAATGCTAGTTTTGCTTTTTTTACCAAATCACCATCATCACCCAAAGATTCAGTTATTCCTATTAGCCCAGAAGGATAATTACCCTTTTTTTCTAAAACCTTTCTAACATCTGCATAATCAATGTTAATTAGTCCGCAATTATTTATTAAATTGAGAATTTCCCTAATACACCTGATAAGTACTTCATCCATTATCTTAAATCCAGTCAATATTGGTAAGTTCTGGTTAAATCGTAACAAATTATCATTTGGAATGGGAATCAACGTATCTGAAAATTCAGCAAGGTGTTTCAGACCCAATTTAGCTCTTCCTGTTCTTTCTTTTCCTTCTGAAGTAAATGGAACGGAGCAGAAAGAAACAACAGTAGCTCCATTTTTTTTCGCCTCTCTCGCGATTATAGGAGCAGCGCCTGTACCAGTACCTCCACCCAAACCAAAAGTAATAAATACAACGTCCGTAGTTAATATATCTGATAATCTTTCAACATCTTCCTCTGCAGCAGTAGCTCCTATTTGTGGATCATTACCAGAGCCAAGACCGTTACATGTTTCCTTGCCAATTAGCAACTTTTGATTAGCATTTGAATAAAATAGATCATGGGCATCAGTATTTATATTTAAAGTCTCAATTTCACTTGAACCCAAGTCATTCATTCTAGAAACTGTATTATTCCCCGCACCTCCAACACCAACTACTAAGGATTTGATTTTCAAAACTTTTAATAGTTCAGACAAATAATTATCGTTATCTAAACTTAAACCAGTTTTGGAACCTTGATTTTGTTTAGCTATTTCATTAAATCGAGAGCGTACTGACATTCTTGATTTGGCTAGTTCTGAGAGGTCGTAATTTTCATCATTCATAAGAATAACCTGCATTTGGAAGAAGTTAACATATAATATGAGTATTATATCAGAATAATATAAGGAAGTAATATTGATGTATCATCTTCTTAATATGATCTTGTCTTACTTCAACTTATTCGTAGGAATAATAAGACAATAAGCAAGAGAAATAAATTTATAAGATTGAATTATTATTATTTCTTCACGAGGTATTCTGAATCGTGGAAATTGAATCAAATAAGGACAGTGAACAAGCTCTTCTGCCATCGGAAAATAGAGATGACATAATTAAAGTAAGAGCAATTATTAGTTGTCCCACCTGCGAATATGTTAAAAAGTTCAGAAATCAATTTCCCCGAAATGAGTTAGAATTAATGGTAGTTACATTGAAAATATTTGATTGGTTATGTTGTAATAAGTGTGGAGAATTACTAAACCTCACTCTTGAATTTAATATTTAGATATTGTCTCATATCAAATATCAAGTTTTATTTGTCCATATGTTCCCCCTCCTCCGGGAGAATAATTTATCTCGTTGTTTCTCATTGCTTTTATTACTGATGCAATATTAGAATCGAATTTTTCAATCGTCTCTAATGAGAGATCAATTAAGATGTTAAATTCAGTTCCTAGTTTCTCTATTATTTGTTCATACTCATTAAAAACTGTCTTGCTACTCACACTTTTGATTCCTTTTATAGAACGAATAATATCAAAAAGAGGAATTGCGTTGACATATTTAGGACGATGACTAGGATGAATGGGTGTCTTATATGTAGAGATCACATCAATTCTTTCACTCACACCAAGTTTAATTTTGTAATTTTTATCTTCGTATTGTTTACAAGCGGGACAAATCACTTTATTCTTTGAGACCTTCTCAATGTAATTGTGTTTATTAGTTTTGGGGTTATTACTATAGATAATTATAAAATCATCTGTAATTCGATATCTTTTTAAAATCATATCTGGTTGATCATTAGATTTTTTAAAAATCACTCTCCTCCTACATTTGCTACAGAACATATTATAATACTTTCCGAGTTTTGGATGCAATCCAACATTTAATACAATTTTCCTTCCATCTCTACGTCTAATTGCGAGTAGAATTTCCTCAAAAGAGGGAGATTCAATTTCAAACTGATTAAACTCACGCCCTAAAGAACGGGGGCTTTCTGAATGTGCGTCGCTGTTACTTAAAAAAGAAACATCTTTAAGAAAGTTCAGCCTGTCAGCAAGTTGAGTATTGGCAGATAATCCTAATTCTAAAAAAGAAACTTTTTTTGTTGATCCTCCATAACAATCTTCTAAAGATTTATATTTATTTTGTCGAAATATAGCCTTGAATGGAGTAAATGCATGAGCAGGTCCAATAATTGCACCGTAATCAGTAATTATATCAACAAGTCTTCCAGGAGGTAAATTTACTCTTGGTCTTCCACCCCATTCATTTTTTATATTTTTAGAATGTGGTGCTAATTTTTTTTGAATTTCGAGTACAATATTAAAATCGGGAAAAAGCACTACGTGATGAATGCTCTCTTCATCTTCAATTTCTGATTGTAAAATGAAGTACGTCCCTTTGTAAGAAAATGAACCATCTCTATCTTTTTGGAGATTCTGTTTCATGTAATTAAACCAATCAGGTTGAAGCACGTCGCCTGTTCCTAAAATATTTAACCCTTTCTTTCTGCTTGTTACAATCATTGTATCCAAATTCAAAGCTTTAGAGACTGCAATCGAATGTGGGGAGTGGATATGTAAATCAGCATTATAAAATTTCATTAAATAAGGAAAAATGTACTTAAATAATAAGGTTAATCATATATACATTAAGAAACAAGTTTTTGGTCATTTAGGTTTATCAGAATATGCTTCGAGTATTGTCTTTGTATCATCATCATTAGGATCAAGTTCAATTACTCTTTTAAAGAGGGAGATTGCTTTTTGGTAATCTTTCTTCACATCGAAATACAGAGTTCCTAATTTCTTTAATGAAGGAATATTGTTAGGATTAATATTGAGAGATTTCTTATAATATTTGATTGCTTTTTCGTAATCATTTATTGCATAATAACTAAATCCAAGGTTATCATTTAATATTGAGTCATTTGGATCGATTTTTAAAGCTTTTTTATAACAATTGATAGATTTTTCATATTCTTCTTGAATTGTATAAACTAAGCCGAGGTTATTCCATGCTTCGATACTACTTGGATCATTTTTTAATGCTTTCTTATAACATTTCATGGCAAGATCAAAATCAGATTTTTCATATCCAAGATCTCCTAATTCTAACCAAATTTCAACATTTTCTGGTTCAATTTCTAAAGCTTTTTGATAATAGGCTATTGCGTTATTAAGGTCTTTTTTGTCATAATAGACAGTTGCTAAATTTGTATAAAGTGTTACCTCATCAGGATTAATATTGATTGCTTTTTCATATGAATCAATTGCTTTCTCATACTTTTGTAAATCCCGATAAATTAACGCGATATTGTTAAAAGCATCAGTATAGCTCGGATCAATTTCTAAAGCTTTTTTATAATATTTGAGGGCAAGCTCTAGTTCATTTTTATCTTCATAAGCAAAAGCCATATTATAATAAGTTATAGCATCATCTGGTTCTATTTCTAAAACCTTCTCATAGCATTCAATTGCCTTATCATACTCGCCCTTCATTGAATAGGCGAGTCCGAGGTTATTCCAAACCTCCGAGAAGTCAGGATTAATTTTTAACGCTTCTCTATATGCTCCTATTGCATTATCAAAATTATCTGAATCGTAATAAGCGTCTCCTAAATTTATCCAACCATCTAAATCGCTTGGATCTAATTCAACAGTTTTTTTTAATTGTTCAATCATCTACATTCATTTAATGAAATTTAACTATTATTTTTTATTGATATAAGAGAAATTGAATGATTACGTCATTAGAATCATTTTATCAAGTTTTTGATGGGTTAATATAACTCTATAATGAGTAACACCTTCATGATGAACTTCCTCAAGTTTTCCATTAATTAAGAATCTCTCTCCCACTCTAGCTTGCTCACAAAACCTACCTCTATATGAGAATACTTCATTTAAATTCGAATAATTTTTATATGACCCAAAATCACTAGTAATTATTTTTTCGCAGTTTACTTTATAAGAACAAGGGGTAAATAGTCCATCATCAATGTCTAATATTTTACCGATCAAAGATATTCTTCCAAGATTTTTAAATTTATATTGATAAAATGTACCTTTCCAATCATAAGGACTCTTAATATAACGAATAAAAAAATCAACGCCATAAAATTTTCCCTGATGGAGCTTACGTTTTTCTGTTCTCATAAATTGGTCGAAACTTATATCAGATCCACCAACCCTCCACTTATAATGCTTTTCATACTCTTTAAGAGTATAGTGTCTAAAAAAATTAGTCTTTTTAAAAAGTGACTCCAGATGGGGCTGTAAGTCTCGGCAAACTTTTGTACCATATATTATCAGATCAATGTCAGACTTTTTTAAATTTAATCCAATCATAGGTGATCCAGTTATACCAATTTGGCCTTCTGGTATACTTCCTTCAGAATTTAAAAGATCACATAGATCAAGACTCCTTTTTTCAAATTTGGTTAGGTTATCTTTATTTCTTAACAAATTGAGGTATCGGCGTGGAGAATATATCCTCTTTATTTCCTCATTTTTCACACTTTGAAGATTCATATCATATTCTGGAAAATAAAAATGATATTGTGGATATTTCTTTTGGATTAAAAGTTCTCTCTCCTCTAAATCATAAACTTTTTTGTATTTAAGCCCATCTTTAACACGATCACCATTTTCATCTGGTACGAATCTCAAGTAGCAAATCTTTCTATCACTAGGATGAAGTATGCCTTTAACATCAAAAAAAAGTGATGGAGTCTTAGTTTCGATATAATCACCTTCAATTCCTTTTGGGATTTTCATAATTTACTCTTTTTATACCTGTTGAAAAGACGTTTTCTAATATTTAGAAGGAGTTTTTGACTTAATTTTTGTTTTTGGTATACTCTTTGCTTTTATTAATGATTTTTCAAAATCTCTTTTTTCCCTAATAAAACGAGCTTTATCTTTTTCGAGTTTTTCTCTTTCTTTTTTGATAGCATTTTTTTCTTCTCTTATTCTTGAATCTTCTTTCATTATCGCTTTTTCTTTATTTCTGATTTCAGAAGCGAGCTTTGCTTTTTCATTTTCCAACTTTTTTACGTCAGAATTTAATTTTTTAATCTTTTCTTCAGAATCTTTTATTTTATCTTGATTAGAATAATACTGGTTCTCATATTTTGGAATTTTTTTTTCTAATTCCTTTAATCTTGATTCCAGATTCGATTTTTTCCGTTCCAACGACTTGATTTCTCTTTCTCTTTTATCTTGTTCCTTTTCTAGTTTGTCTTGTTTATTTTCTATATCTCGATTTAATGATTTTAATTCATTCTTTTTTATTCGGTTTTTATCTCTTTCTTCTTTTAATTTTTTTTTCTCTTCATCTATTCTATTTTTTTCATCCACCATTTGTCTCTTTAAATCACTTAATTCCTTGTTAAGAGAGTTTCTTTTGTTAGTTAATTCTCTCAGTTCATTCCTTAGATTTTGAAGTTTATCTTCAAAATCATTGACTGTTCGTTCTAACGCATTCTCTCTTCTTTCCATGCCTGGAATTTTGGTTTTAATTTTTTCTATGCGTTCTTCAGCTTTATCTTTCTCTTGTTTTAATTTTTTTCTTTCTTCTTCAATATCATCTCTAATCTTATCCAATTTCTGTTTATATTTATTTAAATCATCAATTTTTTGATTTAATTCTTTCTCTCTCGATTTTAGAATGCTATTTGCTTGTTTAATTTCATTATTATTTTTTTCTAACTCATTTTTAAGTTTTTCATTCTGATTTACTAGATTTCTAAGTTCGATTTCTTTTTGTTTTCTTTTCTTTTCTAGATCTTCGATACTTTCATCATATTCTTGGATTTTGTTCAATATTTTTTCCCATTCCTCTTTTTCCTTGCTCAATTTAAATCTTTCCTTCCTTATTTTTCTCAACAAGTCAGAATCAAAATCTGCATCTAATTCCTCTTTAGGAAGTTTTTCTCGAATCTGTTGCTTGGGAATAGGTTTTTCATCCATCTTTAGAACACTCAATAATTTTCTATATTATATTTATATCAAGACAGCTTCTAAAGTGTTTGCTTTCTTAAGTTTTCTCATATTTTTATATACTATAAATTCTATTAATTACTTAGATATATTTGGTGTGCTAAAAATGGATTTTGACGAAGAGTTTGATGATGAATTCGATGAAGAATTTGATGAAGATCTAGATGAAGATTTAGGAGATGATTCAGAAGAATCGCTTGAGGGACCGCCTTCAAAGTCTCCAGATTTAGAACCTTCAACTAAGACACCAGAGGTATCCGTTGAAGGTGACAAAATATCCGTCTTTTTTATGTCTACTATTGGTCCAGGGGAAAAAAAGCAAAAATTATTAGTAAATACAGGAAATCTTGTTGGTGCAATTAAAGAAACCGTCGCTAATATTTTTGGACTGGATCCAGTCGATTTTCATTTATCTTCTGGAGGTATCACTATGGATGAAAGAACTCATTTGAGTGATTATCATGTGAGTGATGGAGATGATATATTATTAATTCCAGCTAGTACAGCTGGTAAAATAAACATTTAATTTATTTTCTTTCTTTTCTTGAGGGTATAATAGCAATTTCATCATCATCTTCGATATTATAATGATTAATTTGCAATTTTTCATCTAATATAATCCCTCCAGACGATAAAACAAAATCATCCAAATCATAATCGAATAAAGTCCCAATTTTAAGTTTCACTTCGCTAATAAAATCTGATTTTTCAATAATAATTATCTTTGTTTTTTCTCCTGGTTCTATCAATGACCGAGAATAGATTCGTAATTTATCTTCAATACCAAAAGGGGTTATTAATGGAGTATATGAAACGGGTATATTTGGGTCTTCTTGATATTTAAGCATCTCATTGATTAAATATCTCCTTTCATTAGGTTCAAAGTAAAGCATTTCCCTCAGAAAAAAAATCTTGTCCATTTTTGATAATTTTAAGCTATCAATTTTCATTAGATCCTCGTTATTAAATTCTGTAAAAACATATTCGTCTATTCGGGAAATTTCCTCATAAGGGGCGTCTGAATCGGCGTACTGGTCGATTATTGGCATTGCTTCAAAATAATCTTCAATTAATTCTGAAGTAAATTTACCCAATGTTTTCTTTGTTGGAGAAAGTTTAATTTTGGGGGTGGGGCTTTTATGAGTGATTGTAGATCGGGAAATAGTATAAATAGTGCTACTGGAAAGTACCATAGCGCTAGAGATTGTCAAAATGATAAATAAGGGAAAATTATCTATCTTTAAAATGAAGAAAAGTAGGTATAATACTGTAAAAATAAGATACAAAGCTAATGTCCAATAAATGCGAGAATTTTTCTTCATAATTTTTAGGATAGATTATTTTCTAAATTTTTAATAGATGATTCACCATATAAAATCCATTGGAATAATTGTGAAGTATTCATTTTTTTCCTCCAATGATTAAATCTTGAAATTTATCATATTCCTTGTAATTTAATTTAAAAAGGGTTCTTTTCTTATCTTTCTCAATTGAAATTATTCTTAACTTTCTTAAGATTTGTAAATACTTTTTTATAGTATTATAATTCTTTTTTAACTGATTTGAAATATCAGATACTTTTAGAGATTCCTTTTCTTGTATCATCAGGTCAAGTATTTCTTGAACAATATCTTGGTTTAAGTAGAAATAAATTTCATCTAATTCCGGATCGGATTCATAGAGGAAAATTATTCTTTGATTTTCAATATCTCTTGAACGCGTGAATTGAAATTTTTCCAAACAAGATAAGTGCCATAGGGTTTGATTACTGCCGATGTTTAAAGCTCTCATAATTTCATTGATATTAGAGGGATTTTTCTTCACGAAATTAAATATTTCGTTTCTAATAGGATGCTCAATAATGTTATTTTTCATTAATTTAGTCCCAGGTATAATTCTACGCTTTTTAATGAGTCTTTTAATAATTTTTTCAATTTTATTTTTATTTACATAAGGTTTTGCTCTAGTTCTGTTATTTATATAGGTAACTATGTCTTCAATTGAAAAGAATGGCTTTTTTTGTAAATATTCTTTAATTAAGCCGAGAACAAGTGGCTCAACCTCATCTGGAGTGCTCATTGGTTTAAAATGCGTGATATTCAGAATTTAGGTTATTATTAATATTTCTTCTCTTTAAGTGTTAAACTTTATTGAGTATGCATTAATAGATTGCCATTAAATATATAGATATAATATACTATGGTTATAAACTCACGAAATTTGATATTTTTTAAAACTTCATAATCATTCCAATTGGTTTTATAATAGTATTTTTAGATGTTATTATTAAGTTTTCAGAATAAAAACTAAAAAAAACCTTAAAAAAAGTGATTTGAATGAGTTTTGATGACGATTTTGATGAGGAATTAGAACCAGTTAAATCTAAAACCCCATCAAGTAAGGTCCCCTCTACAGGTCGAAAAGTGACATTGTATTTTATGTCAACTATTGGTCCTGGTGAAAAGAAAGAGAAATTGGTCGTGAATGATGCTAATCAGGTAAGCGATATTAAACATACTTTAGGAAATTTATTTGGACTTGACCCAGATGAGTTCCATCTCTCATCTGGTGGTGTTACGATGGACGAAAGCAATCAATTAAAAGACTATAACGTTAATGATGGTGACGATATTCTTTTAATACCTGCGAGTACTGCTGGATACGTTTAAATCTTTCTCTTCATAGAGTATAATATAATGAAAGGGCATTTAGCCCTTCAATTTTTTTATTTTTTTGATTAATATTATTGGTGATGTGGTTGGTTAAAGAATCAGATTTTTTTGCAAAAGGAATGTCAATGGAAGAACGAGATTTATATGACAGGCAATTCCGTTTAGAAGGATGGTCTCAGAAATTAGTTAAAAATGCGAGAGTCTTAATTATTGGAGTAGGTGGATTAGGATGTGAAATTGCTAAAAACCTAGCTATGTTAGGAGTGGGTCATTTGGATCTCGTCGATTTAGACATTATTGAACATTCAAATTTAAACAGACAAATTCTTTTTACAGATGCTAGACTAGGTGAGCCTAAAGCTATTGTAGCCGCAAAAAAATTGAGAGAAATTAATCCAAATATCACCGTCATAGGATACCATACCTCTTTAGAAAGGTTAGATCCTTCCTTGTACTATAATGCTGATGTTATTATTGGAGGACTTGATTCTATGAACGCCAGATTGAACTTAAATGCACAATGTATCCGGTTTAGAAAACCTTTAGTTGATGGAGGAGTTTCTGGTTATCATGGACATATCTACACGATATTTCCTTATAAGAATGCTTGCTATGAATGTAATCCCTTGCCGGTGGTAGAAAACGATGAAATGGCTGCTTGCACCGTGGTGGGAATTCCTAGGAAAAGAATTCATTGTGTATTTAAAGGGGATATGGCTTTTAAGGAAAAATTTGAAAGAGAACCGAATCCTAAAAATTTAAATGATATTAAATTCATTCAAAAAACTGCAAATGAATTAGTAAACAAATATAATTTCTTGCCCGAATATACTCAAGATGACATAGTCAAATTAATTGATCGACACGATCCAGGAATAATCACGATTAATGCGGTTATTTCTGCCCTCCAATCCCATGAAGCCGTGAAAATCATTCATTGGGAAAAAGGACATAAAGGTTTAGGAAAACCTGAATCAGATTACGTCATATTTAATGCGATGACTATGAAATTTTATCACATTGAGAAAAAACGAAATCCTGAATGCATTCAATGTGGGAAAGGTGTAAGAAGAGTAGTTATAAAAATGAGCAAACGATCTCCTTGTATTAATATTATAAAAATTTTGAAGAAGAATGGTTTTCAATTGGATCCCGACCTCGAACCATTAATGACTTTACAAGATTTTAACGATATAATCATATTGGATTTAGAAAAGACAGTTATCGAAAATAATTTGAGAAATTATGAATTTTTGACGATAGCGGGTTTTAAAGGGGGAGAAATTATGGTTACGCTTAAGTTAAAATAAAAAATTAATAAAAATCTAAATAAATTAAACAAAATTAAATAAAATACGGGGTTAAAAATATGAGTATAAGAAGTAGTCGAGTTTCGCGAGATTTTGCTGGACTTAAAAAAATGTTGAAAGAAGGGACAATTGTTCAACTAAAACCCTTTGATCCGAAAAGAAAAAGTATCGATCATGTTGCTATAACAATTAAAGGCCCTAAAGGAACAGCATACGCAGGAGGATTATTTAAATTAGAAATGAAATTTCCAGCTCAATATCCAAAGCAACCTCCTTTTGTGAGATTACACACACCCATTTGGCATCCAAACTTTTGGCCAAAACCGAGTGAATATAAAGGACAGAGGAATATCTGTCTAGCTCTAGTCGATCCTTCTTTAGTCGGAAAAAAAGGGGGATGGAGCCCTTCAAAAACAGCTGTTACCGTCGTTCAAGCCATAATTGCAATGCTAAATACTCGCGGAAAATACGTTAATCCAACGGATGTTTTTAATAAGAAGGCAGCCTTGGAAATGATGAAAAATCAAAAAATGTTTGAGAAAAAGGTAAAAAATTTAGTCAAGAAGTATGCAAAGGATAAATGGTGAGTATACCATGAATACCGATAAAAATAGCGCTGCTATCAAAGAAGCAATTAAACAAAAAATTAAGGAGAAAATAAAACAAGAATTGCTAGAAGAGATTTATACAGAATTACAAATAGAAGAAGAACTTCAAGAAGAGTTAACATCAGAGCTAATTGATATCCAACCATTGAATCATATAGATGTTGAAGTTAAGGATAATCTTGAACCCATCCCAATGGAACCTATAAAAACTGTTGCAAGTTATGAAAAACCAACTGCAAACATCCAAATAACTGTAAAGGCAATCCTTAAAATAACAAGCCACGCATTAAAATATGCTCACTCTAGCATTAGAAGGGAAGATTGGGTAGAGGTTATCGGACTATTAGCTGGAAAGTATGATAATAATTCCGATATTCTACATATCGAAGATGCCTATCCAATGGGACACGGTACTGCAGTGTATGCTGAAATCAAGGATTATAAAAATTATGTAAGGGCATTTAAGGATATTAAAAAGAATAAATTATTCATCTGTGGATGGTATCATTCCCACCCATCATATGGATGTTTTATGTCAAGAGAAGACTTGGGAACTCAAGCAAGGTATCAAAAGTTATGGGAAAAAGCGATTGCTTTAGTCATCGATCCATATAAGATAAATGGAAAATCTCTAGGTTTTGAAATTTATCGTGCTAATTTAAATAAAAAGAAGTGGTTCTCTGTTCCCTTCGATATAAAAGGTAACTTAGATATCGGAATGTTACCTGAGATTTTGGATTTCATGAATCCCATAATCGAAGGAAAACCTGCTTATTTAGAATATGATGAATAATGATAGTCTGGTGAAATTAGTTCATGGTAAAAAGAAAAGCTATTCTAATAATCCTAACTATTTTTTTTTTAATTGGAGTGATTCATGGTCTAATTTCGGCTTCATTGAATAATCTCATAACGTGGATTTTAATTGGATTCTGGTTAGTTTTTACGATTAAACTCTTTGAAAATATCAAGCGGCATAGGGAGTTTAATTCGCCCTATAATACTGCTTTTTTTGTGATTGTACCCTTGTTAATTGGAGTTTTTTATTCCATCTGGGGGTCATTTACTGGAATCTTGGGTGAAAACTTAATTTCTGGCTCTAATCTTTATTTTAGCTTTTGGAGTCTTATATTTGGCCTCCCTTTCGTGATCTATGGGTCACATTCACTTTATAGATGTTTTAAAAAATACAGAGTAATCTATTTTAGAACTAAGTCGATGAACGCGAGAGCACTAGGGTTTATTTTAGCATTTTCACTAATTATTTTTATCATTTTATACTGGGTTGTTTTTTATAATGTAAGTGAGGTGTTTAATTCTGCTCTTACACCACTCCGTTTTTCTTTAGATCTTAATCTTTTACTACTGCTTATCATATCCATTTTCAATTTATTCATTTTTGGCTTTCTTGGAAAAAAATCTAGTATGCCCGAATTGACAAGAGAGTATATAGCACGAAGAACGAGAAGAATAAATGATTTGGCAACTCCTAGAAGCCAGACGACTCGTAGAGTCAGATCGAATATTCAAAGTCCCTCCTCCAACAGAAGCGCGCGTACAACCTCTAATAGAACTCAAAACTCCAGAATTAGACCTACCCATGCTCGTGTTCAAAGGACTAAAACTACAAAAAAAACTAAAAGTTCACAAAGTCTAGCTAAAGTCCGAGATTTGAATAAATATAGACCTAAAGGTTCTATGATTTCAGAAGAAGATTTCAAATGTATTTTTTGCTTTAAATTACCAAAACTTCCCGAAGATAAGAATAGGGGGGTAGTTTTATGTCCAAATTGTAAACATCCAGCTCACGCAGATGAATTTAAAGATTGGATGCACACCTCTAATTTATGTTCTCGCTGTAGTGCACCTATCTCCTCCAGTTATAGACGAAACCCTAAAATAATTAGCGTAAAAAATTACATGCTTATTTATAGACATTTTCTAAAGAAACGCTAAAAATTTTATTTATTGCTCGCTTCCTATAAGTTTTCTAAAAATATTTTATATGCAATCGAGAATTTTTCAATTTAGGAATTATACAATAAAAATGTGATTTTCATCCCAAAGTTCAAAAAGGATTTACAAAATTCCGATTCTTTTATCTCTTTAGGTATAGATAAAGTTGGAATTATTGGTGTTGATAAAAAGGTTGAAATTGTCCAAGAAAACAAGAAATATTCCTTTTATCCTAGAATTTCAGCTTTAATTTCGCTTCCACCGAATCAGAGAGGCATACATATGAGTCGGAGTAGTGAAACAATCGAGGAAGTTATTAATGAAAGTGTTTATAAACCAGCAACTACAATTGAAGCTGTTTCTGACAGGATTGCTAGGAAATTGTTTAAAGAACATCCCTATACATCTAAGATTGAAGTAAAATTGGAAGGAAAGATGATAATACAATTGAAGGAAAATCAACATAGGGTTATCCAGAAATCTTATGATGTTAGTTCAATAGTATATGGTAGAAAGAATGAATCAGGTGTACAAGAATTTGAATATTATATAGGAGCTAAAGCAATGGGAATGTCGTGCTGTCCTTGTGCTATCGATCTCAGTAAAGAGTATGCCGAATCAGTATTAAAAAATAGGGATGATATTAATATTTCCTCTGAAGATATGAAGACTCTACTGAATATTTTACCCTTTGCATCTCACAATCAAAGGTCTATTGGTTCTATTAATGTGCAAGTTAAAGATATTAACAAACAACAAATTGATGTTCTTGAACTAATTGATGTAATTGAAGAATCAATGAGCGGGAGAATTCAGAGTATCTTGAAGCGTCCTGATGAGGCCCAATTAGTAAGGACAGCACACCTTAATCCATTATTTGCAGAAGATATCGTGAGAGGAATGGCGAGAAATTTTATTGCGAAAGATTTTCCCGATTTGGGGGAAGGTGAAATTATCTTCCAAGTAGAGAGTCTCGAATCCATTCATCCGTATAATGTTTATTGTGAGTTAAAATTAAAATATTCTGAACTTAGAAAACTGATTTTAGAGGAATAATTTTTTTTCAGTAAAATGAGTAATTTATTTTAATTTCTCTTGAGAATTTCCAATAAAAATGAGATCTAAAACATCATTTTATTATTTAATAGCGCTTTAACGTGCTTTAATTTAAAAAAAAGCTTGATACAATTAAAAACTACTTTAAATAATCCGTAAAATTTATAATAAGTTTGGTTTATTGAATATTAATTACATTTTAGAACGTTTTAATAGAAGTTCCTAAGTAAATATGGTTGAAAATATTATATTTAGTGATTTTGGGCTAATTGGTGAAGATCTCGAATTTAAGAAAAATATAAGAATTAAGGTCAATAAGAGAGGAGAAATCTCTGAAATAACATGCGATTCCATTGAATATCCTTTAGATGTAATGAACATATCAACAAAAATGATGATCATACCTGGATTGATTAACTCACACGTGCACATTGGTGATAATTTTGCAAAAGAAAAAGGATTTAATAGAAACTTAAGAGAGGTAGTCGCTCCACCATTTGGAATTAAACATAAATTGTTTGAAGAAACCCCTTCAGAAATAAAATCAATTGGAATAAAGAAAGGATTAGAAGAAATGATCCATAATGGTATAACATATTTTGTTGATTTTCGAGAGAGAGGCTTAGAGGGAATAGCCTTGCTTAAAAAGGCATTAGAGGAAAGCCCAATATATGGTATGATATTGGGACGTTTTGAAAATACTGAAGATCTTACATCTGTATATTTAGAAGCAGATGGAATTGGCTTAGTTTCATATGATGTAGTCAATGAGAGAGTTCTAAAAGAACTTAAGCATAGTAAGCTTAATAAAAAAAAGGTAATAGCATGTCATTCAGCAGAAGAAGAGAGAAACGCTAAATTAATTAATCGAATGGTTGAAGAACAAATAGTAGATGTAATTATTCATGGCACGCATCTTGCTGAGAAAGATTTAGCAAAAATCAGCAATAAAAATATGAAATTAGTTATATGTCCTCGCTGTAACGGATATTTTGGAGTTGGATTTCCACCTATTATAGATATTTTAAAGAAAAGATTCGATATTTCAATAGGAACAGATAATTTCATGGCAAATAGTCCTGATTTATTTGAAGAATTAAGGTATCTTTATCGTGTCATTAGAATTTTTAACAAAAATATAAAGATTGAAGCTAAAACTCTGATTAAAATGATTACCATCAATGCGGCTAAAAATTTTGAAGTTGAAGAGAAAATGGGTTCAATTGAACAAGGAAAGCTAGCTAATTTTTTCATGGTAGATTTAAATGACTCTAACCTATTTGTCCCAAGTTTAGAAAAGGATGGGATTTTTCCTCTCTTAATGCAGAGAGTAAATCCAAGCAATATTAAAAAAGTTTATATCAGAGGTGTTCGGATTCATAAACGAAACTAAAAAACCATATATTATATTAAGTGCTGCTATGACAATCGATGGAAAGATTGCTTCTAAGAATGGGGATCCAGAACTTTCAGACGAAGAAGATTGGAAAGCAGTTCATAAATTAAGAACAGAAGTTGATGCGATATTGGTTGGAAAAGGCACGATTATAAAAGACGACCCCAAACTCCATATCAAGTATTTTGATCATGAAGGATATTATAGGATTATAATTGATAGTAAATTAAGTATACCCATTGAATCAAATGCTATCAATTTTAAGCCGAATTTGTACCCAACTGTGATATGTACAACTGAAAATGTAACTAAAGAGAGAGAAAAATCATATGAAGATAAAGGGGTTAAAATTTTAAGATCAGGGACACAAGAAAGGGTCGATATTCTTAAATTAATGCCAAAAATTAGTGATTTAGGGGTCAAATCTCTCTTATTAGAAGGAGGGGGAACTTTAAATTGGTCTTTTTTAAAGCATAATCTAGTTGATGAAATAAGGCTCACCATTGCTCCGTGGATCGTTGGAGGTAAAAATGCCGTCAGTTTAGTTGAGGGGGAAGGATTTTCAAAAATGTCACAAAGTACTCAGTTTTCTCTTGTTAAAGTCAAAAAGAGGGATAACTTTGTTCTTTTAAACTATAAAAGAGTGAGTTCATGTTAGAAGAGGAAAAAATCTTAAAATTAAAAAACTTGTCTCTTAGGAAATTAAGAGATCTATCCGATGACATTCAAAATCAAAAACCACTGACAGAGAGAAAAATAATCACTTTTTCAAAAAATTTTACGCTCTCAATTTCCAATTATTGTCAAAACCAATGCGGATATTGTTTTTATAATCATCGTGTTTTAAAATCAGATAAAAAGGCAAATAATGTTCTAATTGAGAGTGAAGAAATCAATAATCTTATTGAACAAGGATTAAAATATCATTGTAAGGAAGCTTTACTAATGTCCGGTGAAAATCCCGCAAAGTTTGAGATCGTTAGAAATAGGCTTAAAGAAAGAAATTTCAATGGTTACATAGATTTTATCAAAAAAATTAGTTCCACTCTACTTGAGAGTAATCTTTTACCTCATACAAATATAGGTTTACTATCTTTTGATGAATTAAATGAGTTAAAGCCATATAATGCTAGTATGGGGTTAATGCTGGAAAGTACCAGCTTGAAATTATTAGAAGAGGGAGGGGCTCATCAATTTTCTCTTTCTAAAGCATCTTCTATAAGGCTGAATCATATTAGAAATGCAGGAAAACTAAAAATTCCATTTACAACTGGTTTATTAATTGGTATAGGGGAATCATTCGAAGATCGAATTAAAGATTTGTTAATTATTAATAATATTTATGAAGAGTACGGGCATATTCAAGAGGTTATCTTACAAAACTTTACATGCAAAGAGGGAATTCCATATAAACCTAAAAAACCCTCATCAGTTAAGGAACTATTACAAATTACGTTAATTGCCAATATAATTTTTAATAATGAAATCCCGATTCAAGTTCCTCCTAATTTGATTAGAGGTTATGAAAAAGAATTTTTAGAAGCTGGTATAGATGATTTTGGTGGGATTTCACCATTTTCAAAAGATTTCATAAATCCAGAACATCCATGGCCTCAAATAGAAGAGTTAAGCAAAATATGTCAACGCTATGGTTTTCACTTGAAGGAAAGGTTACCTGTTTATGATAAATATATAGAGAAACGGGGTTTTATTTCAGAAAATATTAAAAAAAGAATACATGATATTATTTAGATGCTTGAAACTAATTCTCTGGATCACATTAACCCTAAAATAAGGAAAATATTAAAAAAGGCATTAGATTCTGAGGAAATCAATAAAGATGAGGCAATTGAACTACTAAAAACCACCAACAAGGAATTTTTCTCATTACAAAAGGTAGCGGACCATTTATGTTATGAAATAAAAAAGAATATTGTTACTTTTGTCGTCAATCGAAATATTAATTTTACGAATATCTGCTACCAATCATGTAAATTTTGTTCTTTTAGCGTTTCCTCAAAGCAGAAAGATGCATTTTTACTTTCTTTAGATGGAGTAAGTGAGAAGGTAAAAGAAGCTAAAAATAATGGATGTACAGAAGTCTGCATGCAAGGAGGTATTAATCCCAATATCAATTTTGATTATTATCTCGATATTCTTAAAAAAGTAAAAGCTGTGAGTAGAGATATTCATATTCATGCTTTTTCACCTCAAGAAGTATGGTATATGTCGAAATTGTATCAAGCTTCGTTAGAAGATACTTTAATCGAGCTAAAAAAGGCTGGGCTAGATTCAATGCCAGGAACAGCCGCAGAAATCTTGGTGGATAGAGTAAGAAAAGTTATCTGTCCAAATAAGCTCAGTACAGATCAATGGATAAATGTGATAAAAAAAGCACATAAATTAGGGATTCCAACAACTTCAACCATCATGTATGGCCATATTGAAAGTCTTGAGGATATAATGGATCATTTGGAAGTTATACGTAACATTCAAAAAGATACAAACGGTTTTACCGAATTTGTTCCATTACCATTCGTGAAAGAAAAACCCTTGCTTTCAAGGTTAGAAGGTTTTCCCTTGAGAGCGAGTTATGGAATGGATGATCTAAAACTTTTTTGCGTAGCGCGCATTTTTTTCCAAAATTATATTGACAATATCCAATGTTCTTGGGTTAAACTCGGCCCGAAATTAGCTCAAATCTCACTGAATTTTGGTGTAAATGACTTTTCTGGTACTTTAATGGAAGAAAATATATCTAAAAGTGCTGGAGCAGAATTTGGAGAATATCTAAGTCCAAAAGAAATAATAGAAATCATAAGATTAGCTGGTAAAAAACCCGCTCAAAGAGACACTATATATAATATTATAAAACGTTATTAGGAATGTAAATTGAAAGGTAAAAAGATTCTCCTTATTGGAATAGATCAATCTATCCCCTATCTAATTAACAAGTTTATTGATGAAGGAGTTCTTCCAAATATCAAGAAATTAATAGACACAGGTGTTTATGGTGAAGCTTATCCATGCCCCCCCTGTGACACTCCTACCAACTGGACTACAATTGCAACAGGAGCAAAAACTGCAGTGCATGGAGTCACTAGTTTTTATATGCACTTAGCTGGTGAACCCCTTGATTATGGGATGAAGCATAGATCGAGAACTCAATTATCTCGGAATTGTAAAGCAGAATACATTTGGAATGTGGCACAAAATAATGGATTAACCCCTTTTATAATGAATTATCCTTCAGGCTGGCCAGGAGAATTTAAAAAAGGGGGCATGAGTTTATATTCTTGGTTTATTCCCGAATCGTTACCTAGAATGATACAACGGTCCTTTAAAGTAAAGTTGGAAGGGGAAGAAATCCCTTCCAGAACTAAATTCAAATCTAATCCAATTATTTTTAGCGCTATTCTCAGTTTAAGAAAAGAAATAGGCAAACAAGAAAAAGTCATTAAAATTCATTATTATGAAAATAATGGAAACGATCGTATTGCTATTGAATTAGATAATCGAATAGAATATTTAGATTTTGAAGCTCAAGGGTGGAGTCAGTGGATTTCAATTAACATTAGCACTAGTGATGGTCTTCTGCCTTGCATATTCAGACTAAAGTTTCTTAAAATCGACAAATCCCAAAAAAAGATGGAGATCGAATGCTCAGCACTTTATAACTTAATAGGTTGGACAAATCCAGAAAATTTGGCTGAAAGTTTAATTAAAAACGTTTTTGAATATGATTTACCTGAAGAACATGAAGTTGAATTCATGATTTATGGTAATATGAAAAATTTCTTGCAGTCTGCTAGAGAAGAAAGTAAGACCTTAGCTCGTTCCGTGGTTTTTACCAAAAAAGAACTAAATTGGGATATTTGTTATTTCCATTATCATCCTTTAGACACCATCAATCATAGTTCATTAGCATTTCTTTATGAAGATTCTCCCCTATATAATGAAGAGAAGGCTGAAAAAACATTACAAAATGTACAATTAGCTTACAAAATAGTAGATGAAATGGTTGGAGACTTAATAAAAGGATCCATTGATGACCATACCATTGTAGTTTTTGTATCCGATCATGGCGCCATGCCTATATGGAAAATCATAAATATCCCATTAGTGTTCAGTAAAGCAGGTTTAATTCAATATAATTGGAGTTCTAATGAAAAAAAATATATTATTGACTGGAAAAATACCCTTGCATTTCCATATATGGACCCTCCTTTTGTCTGGGTAAACCTAGAGAATCGAGATCCTCATGGAATAGTAAAAGAAAAGGAATATGAAGAGATTAGAGACAAGATAATTGATGTATTATACAAGATAAAAGATCCAGAAACTAATGAAAGTATCATACAGTCAGCTTTAAAGAGGGAAGAAGCGAGTGAGTACGGGTTAAATGGAGATAGAATTGGGGACGTGATTTATTTTCTAAAACCATCATATGGATTATTTGATGGAGATCTAAGTTCCTTAGATTCTTTCAGCATTACGAAAAGGGCATTTAAAGGTCCAATTTGTGATTCTTCTCGTATATTTTTCGGAGCACATTCTTATTATTTACCAGAAGCAAAGCTAGGTGATTATTCTATAAGTGTACCATTAATAATAAATGGTCCAGGAATTAGGAAAGGAAGTACCATTAAGAACAAGGTAGAATTAATTGATCTTGCTCCTACATTAGCCCATTTACTTAAAATTCCAGAACCAAAAAATGCTCAAGGATCGATACTTCACGAAATTTTTAATTGATGATGCTTTTTTTATTTTATAATCGAGATTTTAATCAAGTGAGATGTATGATAAGTCTAATTGCTACTATTAAAGTAAAAGAAGGGAAAATGGATGAAGCAATACAAGCATTAAAAGAAGCAGTTCCAGTAATCAAGGATTCAGAACCGGGATGTTTAGAATACATTCCGCATACTGTAAAAGGTCTGGAAAATACCATCATATTTTATGAAAAATATCAAGACAAAGAAGCATTGAAGGTGCATAATAAGAATTTGCCTAAATCTTTGGCAAAATTATTACCTTTGCTTGAACCTGGCATGGATGTTAAAACTTGTTTTGAGATTTTATAATATGTTTTATTTTACTCATCCTGAATGTATGGTTTACCCGTTTTCAAGCAAAATTCTGCTTTATTTAACTCTCTTCCCAGATAATTAAGATGGTCAAAGTCTCTTGTAAGATTTTGAGAGATAATTTTTTTTGATAATGCCTCAGCATCATTTCCAATAAAAGTATGTATTAAACTATGTGCATTTGTATAAAATAAAACATAAATTTCGTTATTATAATGATTTACATAAAGTTTAAAATATCCATTTTCATCAAGGATATAACTTTGATTCATATCTTTCACGTAAATCGCATTCTCAAAATCAATCTCTGGAAGTGATTGGCTAACTTTTCCCTTTGATTTGAATATTTGAATTCCTTGATTTATTGGTGGTGTACTTTTTTGTTTAGCTAAATAGTTTAATTTGGTACATCTTTTTAATTCTGCCACGCCATTCATCATTTTTGTGCTATGTTCTACTGTAAAAAGAATTCCCATATCTAACTCAATTGCAATACTTGCAAGCAAACCATTAATGCCTACTGAATCGACATCCATCAATTCTACAACATTAGAAATACCAAAAAACATTGGTAATTCTAGATTCCGATTCTTTAGTTTTGAAGTTTCTTTTTTATACAGAAAATATGCTTCTAAAGAATTACATATACCTGGAGTAATTGGAGTTTCCAATAATGGATCAGCAATTAATTTCCTGAAACCATTTTCTTGTAATATTTTGGTCAACTTAAACAAATTATTAATTCTTTTTACAGGTTCTTTCGGAAAATACCCTTCATTAATAAGAGTAGGAAGAATCACAATTGGAATTGTTCGATCAATGCCTAAGAATTCTTCATAATTACTTAAATCTAAACTTAGAATTAAATCAATGTCATTGTTAAGAGCAGCAAATATTTCACTTGATTCCATAGAATCTATACTGATCAGTATATTAGATTCTCTATGAATTAAGGTGATGATCTCTTTAACTCTTTTTGGGTTAGGTTTATTCGCAACGCACCCAATATCAATAATATCAGCACCAGAATTTATATAATGTTTCAATTTTCTAAGAATATCTTGATCTGATTTCTCAGTGCAATTTACGATTTCTGCTATTATAGGAGGAGGTAAATTCCTCCCAATCATTAAATCTGACTTCTTTTTATTCAAATAAAAAGTGCGCGTACCTAATTGATTTTTAGCCTCCTCATATCTTTCTTTAACAAATTTTAAATAGGCATTTTTTCCAGTAGTTTTCAGTAATTTATTTGCAGGTAAAACATTTGAAAGTTGTATTTCATCTATAAATTTTAAAATATCGGGCAATTCTGAAGCAAACTCAGGTCCTTTTTTAATTGGAATTTTTAATTCCTTCTCTAGTTTACTAGAATCCCATTGAACAAATCCTGGGATTAAAACTAATTCGAATTCGGAAAGGCTTTTCTTTTTTAAAATTTCTCGTGTCATTTTTTCTGTTAGAAAAGCAGATATGGATATCGGAACCTTTTCAACAGAAATTTGATGTTTAATAATGGGTTTTGTAATTTCTATTATTATTTGATAGCTTTGTTGACCAGTTAAAATGAGAATTTTAATAGGAATCACTCAAAAAACTGTTTTTATCAAATGGTATAAAAATATTATCCAATATTGACCCAGAAGCCTCTTTTATTTTTAAATTCTCTATAATGGGTTTGAATTCTCCACCACTTAAACCATTAGCGATAAATGCTGCTCCTTGCGCTGCTCTCTTAGATAAATGGCTATATGATTTCATTATTCTGACGGGAGCAATTTGGTTCAGAATATCATCCATTTTTTTTTGAATTAAATTAATTTCAGCTCCTCTTCCAGCTAAAAGGATCTCCCTAATTTTATCTTTAGAAGAAAATGAAGATGAAATTCCAAAAACTGCTTTTTGGACACTTGAAAAATAGGCATCAAGTGCCATCTTTGTTCTATCATCCCTATACGATAATAAAGTTATTTCTTGTAAGCTCAAATCCTCATAACCTGCAATAAAGGATACTCCTCCTCTATAAATATTTTTTTTTTTAATATGTTTGATTAAGTAAGCAAGTTCTCCATCAAGACTCCCACATGCTTGAAACCCCATTATGTTTGAACCGCCAATTCCATCGATTATCTGTCCATTTTCAACAGCTAAAACAGCTGTGAATCCATAACCGATTTCAACCATTATAAAATTAGCTTTTTCAGGAGCTATTTCAAATTTTTCAATTTGATCCCTGATTCCACACACAGCTGTGCACAATTTATCAGCTGTACCCATATCGATTTTATTCACTTTTCTAAATACCGGGATAGTTGGTAGATGTTTCACTCCCGGAACAATTACTCCTGGGATGTTTTCTTTCTGAATCAAACGAAGAACATTACCCAAACCAACTAATTGAGATTGACTATTTTTGTTGAATTTTAATAGAGTAAAGAAAATATCTTCCTCTGTCAAATCGTTTACATTTTTTAATGGAAGTCCAAAACCACTAGGGGCAACCATTAAATCAATATTTTGTACTGATTTAATTATAGAAATTGCTTTTTCTGGGCTTTCAATTAAATCTTTTGATGGAATTGATGTATCCAATATTATATTATTATTATCCATTCCAAAAAAATCCCAACTAAGAGATCCGGGGTCAACTCCAATAACTCTTAAAGAACTCATATCCTCATACTCTCTTTAAAATTGGTACAATTATTCATTTATTCTATTAGATTTAATAATTGCTCTTTTAACTTCTTATT
>CAZWEM010000029.1:0-3170 GCA_964632315.1 uncultured archaeon | reverse complement strand
TACAATTATTCATTTATTCTATTAGATTTAATAATTGCTCTTTTAACTTCTTATTCATCTAACATAATTGATTTCATTTTTTTAAGATGAAAATAATATATATTGTGATTTTGAAAGAATTTGGGATGAATAAAAAGGATTTATATGAAACTATTGCTACGACTATTTCTTATAGAGACAAAAAGAAAATCCCTAATGCGGCTTCAATCGGGATTCGAATAATCAATGATGATTTAATTCAGGTCAAGTCTTACTTACATTCCCAAACATACAAGAATATTAAAAAGAACAAGGTAATAGCCTTTAATCTAATTGAAGATGTATACCAATTTGCATTAGCTTCATTAAAATGTGAAAATAATATAGAATTGAAAGGTATACCTAATAACCAATTCTTATATTTTACATTAAGTAGCGATGATAAAACAATTGAAATTCCATATTTGAAAAATGCGTGGGGAGTGATTTTTTGCAATTTATACAATGAAAGAGAAGTTAATAGCAAGGATACCTTAGGAAGGGTAATCGCATCAGAATTTCAATTTAAAGTTCTAGAAAAAATAAAACTAAAAGAATCATTTAAAATCTTTAATAGAGCTGAGAATTTAGCATTGGAGGTTATTATTCTTGCAACTCGCATCAAGGTTGCCAAAGAAAACAAGAATGAAATCATTTATTCTAAAATTAGTGAGAAAATCCAAACTATCATCGACCTAATTGAAAAACTAAGCAGTAATGATAAAATTTTAAAGACAATAAACCTCGTGAAAAAATTCACTAATTTTTTAGAGAATTATTAAATTTTTTCAATCTTTTGAATAAACATCAATGGATATTGGAGTTTTTCAATCCACTCAACTTTAGCGAAGACTTTGGTATTTTTATATTCAAGAACGATCTCTGCATTGATAACGGAACCATCTATTTCATCATAATCGAATTCATGTTTTTTCTTCCCTATAATTTTATCTTTCAAAATCTCAATTTTAACATTCTTAACATATGGCTGACAAGATATAGCTGCTTCAAATCCATTTTCAATAGATTCTATTATCTTTGGATCTGAAGAAATTGGAAGTCCAATTAAGGTATGGTAGAGAGTCCCCAATTTTATACCAATTTCGAAGGCAGCTCTTTCTCTTTCACTAAGATCTTCACAAAAATAATTTTCTTCATCCATTAGTCATCATTTAAATACTCAATTTTGGCTCCTTCATTATTAGGTTTACAAATATATATATGCCCACCAACATTTTTCAATTTCATCTGAGTTTCCTTTAAAAGTCTTGCTGCCTCTTCTTCACTCTGAGTGATTCCAACTACGCTAGGCCCAAAAGAGGACATACCATAAGCCTTTAGCCCAAATTCCTCAAAAAAATTAATGAGATCTTTCACTATATCATGTTGTAGACTTATTTCGACTTTTTTAAATCCAATTTTTTGAATCCGCTTCAATCCCTGACCAAAACAATCTAAATTATTTTTTATTAGGCCTGGGATTAATTTCATAAGGATTTGATGAGAAACTTCATTTACCTCTTCTTTAGGTACTGGAGCATGTGTTTGGAAGATACTTACTTCTTCATCCCCATAAGCTCCTTTTTTTACATTTGGAATTGCTAAAACAAATCTCCAATTTTCAGGGATAGCATATCGAAGGATAGTTAAAGCAGGATCGGCTGTTTTAGAAGCTGAGGAGGGCAAAAAAGTTTCCTTTTCCTTACCCTTTCCAAATTCATGTCCGGCATCTAAAATAAATCCTCCACTCTCAAAACCTCGCCAACCTATTCCTGATGTTCCCCCGCGTTCAACCAGTTTAGTTAAATCTCTGATTGATGCGTTTGTTATATTTTTTAATTTGGTTATTGCTGTAGCGATGGCTAAAGATAATTGAGTCTTTGATCCAAGCCCTACATGAGAAGGATAATATCTTCTCAAAAAGAAGTGAAAATTTTTATTATTAATATTAAATATCTTAAAGATTTTAGATGCTTTTTCATTAATGACTTCAATTGATTCACGATAATATTTATGAGCTTCTATTTTAAATTCCTCAGCATTATTAGATGCTTCAAATACTACATTTGGACGATCTAACATTAGTCCTATTCCTCCATCTACCCTTCCAGTATAACCATTTTCATCAATTAGAGATAGATGGATTCGACAAGGGGTCGTAATTCTTATTTTCATTGTGTATTTGTCTCAAAATTGAAAACAATTATTATGAATCATCAAAATAATTTAAATCTGATATAAATGATTGTTTTGATTTTTTATACAATTTAGGATAGAAATTCAGCAAACAATTATAAAAAAATACATCTTATATATTTAATTGTAAAAGTTGGTATAGAGGATTTTTTACATTTTTGTATGTGTTAAAGGTAATAAATTAAACATAAATACAATAGCTTTATTTTTTTGTTAAGAGGTAGAATTTTGGTAGACATTTTTATTGTGGAAGATGACCATTCTTTACGACTCTTATATGAGAAAGCATTGAGTCTTAATGGATACAATGTAATTGGAGCAGCTAAAGATGGTGCAGAAGCAATTGAAATGTATAAGTCATTTAAGCTAAAGCCTGAAGTTATAATAATGGATCATCGCATGCCTATTAAGAATGGAATAGAAGCAACAAAGGAAATTTTGGAAAATTCAATTCCAAATAAACCTAAAATTATCTTCGCAAGTGCTGATAAAACAGTAAAGGAGTTAGCTTTATTGGCTGGAGCTACAAGTTTTAAAGATAAACCCTTTTCATTAGAAAGATTGTTTGATAATATAGAGAAAGCCCTTAATATTCCAAATTAGAGTTTATTGTTTATTCTTTTTTGTTTGATCATTTTACGCATTAATTTATTATTTTTAAATTCATTTCATAAAATATAAAAAAATAGAGAAAGTAATTTGAAAAAATAATTCAAGAGCACCTTCAAATTAATGCAAAGTATTCAAAAAAAAAGGCAAATTTCATTATCTCTAAAAAATTGGATTTCTCGTTCTAATTTTGGTGAATATTAACCTCATAATGTTATTCTACTTCTTTAATTAAGAATCTCAAGCTTGGTGAAGGCATTTTGAACTTTCTATCCATCTAAATTTCAATATAATTCGATGAAAAATTATGGATTTTTAGCTTCTATTATTCTTTAACAAGTTTTTTA
>CAZWEM010000028.1:0-55503 GCA_964632315.1 uncultured archaeon | reverse complement strand
AGCATGATCCTTCTTGAACATTCCAGTTAAGCCTCCATATCCCATGAGCATTAGTGCTTCTAAAACACCCAATAAAACCTCTTTTTTTACAGCTAACGATTCACTACTCCAATCTTTATTATAGAAAAATTGTTCCATGAAACTTTTACCTAAAGTTTTACCAACCCAGATTAGGATATCATCGGCATTTGTACCAGTAAACTCGCAAAATTCCATTAATTCATTCGGTCTAAGCATGACTAGACGTAAATTTTTCTTTTTATCTCCTAAAAAAAGTTGCCCTTCTTTTTCTTCAATATTGATGGTTAAATCTTTTTTTAATCTTTTAAACATGGCGGATGCTTTTCAATTTTTTGTAATATAATAGAAATTTAACTTTTCAGATTTATAAATTTATTCTTTAAACTCATTGGCTTTTGGTTTAAATCATGTTAAAAACGGTTTCCATGACTTCTTTAATATTGTAATTTGTTTTAACAGAAGTGAAAAGAAATCTCCAATTATTATTATCAAGTTTATCAAGTTCGAGAAAATCAATCATCTCTTGCATTCTTCGGTGTAACTGATCTCCATTTTTATCCTTAATATTAATTAAATCGACTTTATTTCCCAAAATAATAATTGGAATTTCTGATAGATCATATTCCCTTACTAAATTCCAAAATTCTCTTCTTGCTTCCTCAAAACGCAATTGATTCGCTACATCAATCATGTAAATAATTAAATTTGAATCTTGAATTCCTGTTAACCATTTTTCTCTAAACGTTCGCTGACCCGGAAGGTCCCAGATTGCCAATCCTCCTTTCCCTTCTTTATCTTGAATATATTCAATATTAAATTTACGAGTTGGAGTAAGATAATTATCATTGAATTTTCCAGTTTTTATTCTCCTTACAAGTGATGATTTTCCTACATCGTCAATGCCAAATAGAAATATTTTTGTAAAAATCCCTGCAGCGAATGAGATTTCAGGGGTTTTTTTAATAAATTCATCTCCATATCTTCTAATATCGATAAAAAGAGTGATTAGGAAATTCTCTATTTCGATTTCATCTTCAAATGCGCAACATTTCTCATTATTCAATAAATCAAATGCCAGTTCCTCAAAAATTTCTTTATAATCATACGGATTATCATCTTGTTCTAAGATCAATCCGATTATCATTTTTGAATTAACACATATTGTATAGACGTTTTGACCGTCAACTATTTGAGACACAGGACAATCCATTTCATAATTCTCAAACTTTAATGTTTGAGAGGAACTCTGATCATCAAATATGGGATCACTGTTGTGATCGTGTCCAAAAATTACCTTGTGTATGAAATCAGCATCTTTTTTTTTGTTAATGTCGTCTGGATAACTATATATATCTACATCCTTTAAATCGTAAAAGCTTTTACCAATTAACAAGAAAATGTTTGATAACAAAGGGAATTCCAATGGTTTATACTTGGTTAGTAAAATAATTAAACTAATTAAAAAGTTTGTATCGGTCAGCTATAAAAAAATAGGAAACGTATAATCGAAACTCTTTTCAGTTTTCTTTTGTGGATTCTTCCTCTGAGGTTTCTTCTTCAAGTTCTTCTGATTTTTCTTGACTATTGGAGGCTTCATTATCATCCTCTTCAACTGGAGTCTCACAAATTGGACATTTTTCCCATCCGGGTCTTAAAGAGTATCCGCAATTTTTACATTCTGGAAATTCTTGATCTTCCCATTCTGGAATGTTTAATCCTCCACCACTTCGTTTTTTTGCAAGTTCTTGCAAATCTTCTTCCGTCCACACTTCCATTCCCTCAGGAATTCCCGTCCCTCTTTCTGAAACGAATTCTGAAAGCTCTTCTTCAGTCCAAACTGGCATTTCGGGTCGAGTCGAAAGTCTTTTTTGAGCTTCTTGAGCTAATTCCTCCGCTGTCCACTCTTTTAGTTCTTGCCCTCCTGGAGTTCGTATTTGACCGGATTGAGTTTCTTGTTGACTCCCCGCCGAAGATATACTTGGAATTTCACAACATGCTGCTGAAAACTTTAGAAATGCTTCAAAACATTTTGTATATTTATCATTTTCGGAGCTTTCTTCTATAACTATAGTCAGAGTCTTATTTTTTGAGGGTATAGGCAATGCAATAGAACTTAGGGCAATATCAGACTTAGCTCTTCCACTCTCTAAAGAAGTTGTTAATCGAGACATTACTTCTATTAATTCTTCTCTTTTCATCAAAAAATCAGCTACAGGATCACCGTGCCTTGAAAATTGTTCGTGATATTTCGCTAATTGACTCTTCGTAATGGCAGCATCTAACGAATTAATAATATTATCCACGTAGATGAATGAGTTAGATTCTTCCTTGAATTCTTCCAATCTCAAACCTCCTAAATCTAAATTCCCAGTAAATGGAGCGAATAATGGCTCTTGACCATTTATTTTTCCATAAATGGTAGTTCTTCCTAAATAACAGTTCGTTAATCCATAATAAGAAATCACATTGTCGACCAATTTAATTTTCTCATCGAATATGATTTGAGGTTTGGTACGAAAAATAACGTTTTCCCATGGTAATTCTTTAACTGGAATAATAGCATAACAAGTTTTTATGATCATTTCTGGTAACATTTTGAGAAATTCCTTGAGTTCCTTTTTTATCTCCTTATATTGATCTTTTTCCATTTCTTCTTCTGCATTTTTACTGAATTCATCAAACTTTTCCTCGTTCTTTTTAATATTGCCCCCAAAAGTTGTTAAATCTCCAACAATATTATCTTTAAATATGAAACTAGCTTCATCAATTATTTCTTTTTGCATATCTGTAAGTTCTTTTATTAGGAACTCCTCAATGTTGAACTCAATATTTGATATAAACATGTTAAATAGTTTTGACTCAGACATTAAAGATTATCTCACATAAAATTTTAGTTATCTTTATAATTATATCAACGAGTAGAGGTTATAAAAATTTATTTAACTTTATGGAATATTCACTATCCAACAATAGACAATAAATCATTAAGCTTGTTTTAATTATTAATCAATATAAAATTAATTTGACTGAAAACATGTCAAGTAATACTATTAACGTTTTATTTATTAATGAGGTCTCAAAACGAGTCCGTGATTATTTAGCAGATAATTTGGTTGATTATAGAAATATTAATTTCATCTATCCCTCTAATTTTTCCCATCAAGCTTTATTAGAACTAGTTCGTGATGCGAATGTTTTGATAGGGTGGCGCCCAACTAAGGAATTGTTGGAGAAAGCTGAGAATTTAAAAATATTTATCAATCCTGGTGCTGGAGTTAAACATCTTATTGATTTATTTCAAGAAATTACAAAAAACAAGCGTGTAGTATTAATTAATGGTCATGGAAATTCCTATTTTGTCGCACAGCATGCTGTTGCACTCCTTTTAGCCTTAATGAATAAAATTATTCCCCATCATCTCTGGATGAAGCAAGGGAGATGGAGGACAGGAGATTCTGAAGTTGCTTCTATTCCATTGAGATTTCGAAAAATTGGACTTTTAGGATATGGAGCAATCAATCAAAAAGTACATCGGATGCTTTCAGGTTTTAATGTCGAGTTTCATATATTGAAGAATAATTGGCAAGGATATAAAGATAATAATATCACTTTTTTTAAGAGATATGACCCTTCTCAAATTAGAGAATTTTGCAATGAAATAGATACGCTAATAATAGCTCTTCCTCACACTAGTCTAACAGAAAATATGATAAGTGAAGAGGAATTGCGATTATTAGGTGAGGGAAATAAAAAGGGATTAGTAGTTAATGTTGCTCGTGGGAACATTATTGAGGAAAAAGCACTTTACAATTCTCTTAAGAATAATGTCATCACTGGGGCCGCAATAGATGTCTGGTATATTTATAAACCCTCTGAAGATAGTAAAGGACGCAAGTATCCCTATAATTATCCTTTTCATGAACTCGATAACATTATCCTTTCTCCCCATAGAGGTTATTCTCCCTTCGATGATTTATTAAGATGGAATGAAGTAATTGAGAATTTAAAAAAAATATCAAGAAATGAAAAAGATTTTATTAATGTTGTCGATCTTAAGTCAGAATATTAATGCAAAATCTACCATAATTACTCAAATATAAAATCTAATAATTCATATGAAATACTGGTAAATGAAATTATTTTTGAAAATTTTTTATATTATATGAACAATTATTAAACTTTCATTAAAAGTCATAAAACAATTAAGAGTCAGTTTTTAAAGATGATCAAAAAAAAAATTTAACGTTCTTAAAAATCTTAATGGAGGAAACTATTTTTCCCAAATTAATAAATCTTATATTAGATTAACGATAATTTATTTTGAGTAAAATTTTACTTTTTAAGTCATATTAATCGGTTAAAAAAAAAGGTTTATATATGAGTCTGCAATACTTAATTATATAAAAAAATTTAAGGTTAAGGCAGTTTAAACCACCAGAAATCCTTAGGATTTCACCCAAATGTTAATATGGCTTAATCAGTAATAGATGGATTGTGATAACATGAAAATTGTGACAGTAAATGTTCCCGAGAGTTATATTGATGCTATAAACAAACTTATCGGGGAAAACGGTTTGTATCCTTCACGATCCGAGCTTATTAGATGTGCAGTAAGAGATTTTCTGATAAGAGAATTAAAATCCGCCAATGAATTGGTTAAAGTGGGAGAAGTCAAGAAATTGGATGATTTTGATGATGAAAATTTTGTAAGAGTTCCTGTAGAAAGTATTAATGAAAATTCAGAACCCGTTCGCGCATTTAAAACTTATAAAATAGTGAAGCGATTAGATCATTAAGAAATTTAGTGATTTTTTTATTTTTTTTTAAATTTAAAACCTTATCAGAACAGCTTTTTAACGAGTATACCGTACTATTTTGTCCAAATTTATAAATATAAAAAATGTTTAAGTTTTATCCCGATTTTATATAGATTGTTCAAATAAATACTATACAATGGTTTCACTATTTTTTAGTATTTTTATCTTATCAACTCACATTTCATATTCCATAATAAAAATTTGATGGGATAATGATGAAAAAAATATTTAAACGAATATTGTCCTAAAAATTATGAAAAGATCCCTATCTAAAAAGTGATACTAATTAATCACCTCAATGTATATAATGCGATACATGGGATATTCTTTAAGGTCCTAATTGTAGGAGATGATGGAGCTGGGCTCTCAACACTCTTAAACAATTTCACTAAGAAAATTTCTTCTGGAGAGTCAATTCTCAATCCTGGTGTTCAGTTTTATTTAAAAGAATTCTCTTGTAATGATAAGTCTTTTAAAATGCAAATTTGGCAATTACCTAATAAAGAAAAATATAAAGTTATGAAAAAAGAGTACCTAAAAGGTGCTAATGCCATAATTTTTTTTTATGACCTTACAGAACCTAAAAGCTTGAGAATTATTCCTGAAATAGTTGACCAGCTTCGTGAAGAAAAAATGAGGATTCCCACCCTGCTACTTGGAAATAAAGTGGATTTAATAAGTCATCGACATATTTTTAAGGATGATATTGAATATTTGAAAGAAAAATTTAATATTTCATTTTCCCATGAAATCTCATCAAGAGAGGGGATCAATGTTGATGATGCTTTTACAGATCTTCTTAAAAGAATGGTGAACGATGATTCCATTGATTGTCATCCAATTACTTCACTTAAGGTTATGCAACCACAGAATGAAAAAATTCTTAGAAAAAAATTTAGTAAGAAGGCTTTGGATGGGAAATATGGTATGTTTAAAATTGTAGTGTTTGGTGAACCAGATGTTCAGAAATGGAATAAGTTATCGAGGAATTTTTACTCAAACAAAATCATTTCTGATGCAAAAATGAATATTGGTGTTAATTTTAAAACCAAATATGTTTTAATTGAAGGGGTGTCATATAAAATACAAATTTGGGATTTTATAGGTAAACAAGAAGCAAAAAAGAATTATCTTGTCCCTACATATGTCCGAGGTTCTCTTGGTGGGCTTTTCATATATGATGTTAATGACTATTCTTCCTTTCAATGTTTTGATGAATGGTTACAATTAATTAGAAAGGGATTAAGACAGAGTTCCTATTTTCCAATTATTATGGTAGGGCTTGCAAGTGGAGAAAAAGAGAATCGAAAAGTCCCACGTGAAGAAGCAATTAAATTAGTGGAAGTTAGTGGGATAGATGGATATCTTGAATGTAATGTGAATACAGGTAAGAATATAGAAATGATGTTTGAAGAATTGGTACGGTTAATAGTTTTAAATGAAACGTAACTTCGCTTGTAGCGAATATCGAATATGCATTAGGAATCCCAGTTGTTTTGATATATATCTTAGTTTATTGGCGAACATTTAATGCTTAATCTTAATAAAAAGTAAAAAATCTTCAAAGATAATTATTTAAATGGGAAAATCTACCTTTAAAATAGAATAAAATGAAAGAAGAAAGTCACCAAACCTACGAACCAAAATTTATGGAATGGGGTATCATCAATAAAAAAAACTTTAAAGACATTTACAAGGTACCCATCAAACGCTGGGATCCCTTATCAACGGTTATAATTGAGACTAATGAATTTGGGCTCCATAGGAAAGAGAAAAGATTTCACGGACATTATTCTTACTTATCTCCGATTAGGGGAAAGCGTCCTAAAGGATTTAAAACTGTTGAAAAAAAGAAAAAACTTAAAGAAAAAGATTGGAAGGACTATGTTGATGTTTTTAAAGCTGTCATAGAAGGTAAACCAGTATATAATGAAAAGAATAGGTTAATTGGTGATGGACATACAATAGTTATAACTGAAGATGAATTGAAGAAGTCTAATCCATTTTCAATTACTCCTCAAGAACTGAAGAATCTTGACAAGGCTTGTAAAGCCCTCACTTTGATTAATAGGTATCCATCAATGGTTCGTGTAGTTGAACCAGAAATTGAGGATTTAATTACTAAAAATTTACCTTCTCATCTTAAAATGGCTAAAGGTATTAATTTAGTAACTATATCGAGAGAATTTTATCCAGCGATGCATTTTGAGTTGATTCCTGAAAATGTTTTAACTGCAATCTTTTTATCCATGAAAGAAGCCATACTTTACTCCATAATAGAAGCCATTGAACGAGATTATTATGATATTCCAGTAAATCCCTTTTTTAATATAGGGACAATGGTAGGTGGTTCTCAACCTAGAATACATAGCCAAGTTTATATTGATCTTAATGGAGACGGTCATGGCTCCCGATTAGAGGGATATTTACAAGCGTTCAAACATATGGGAGACAATTGTCATTTATGTGAAACTACCCACGGAGATACCGATCGAATCGTTTTAAAAACCAAATTCTGGACTTACTATACAACTGGGAGTCCCATTAGGAATTATCACATCCGATTTCACCCTAACGAGCACGTTAGGCGATTTACCCAATTAAAAATAAATCAAATAGAAGATTTAGCAAGATCGATTAAACGATTATTTCAGGCTTTAGATCAAATCGAGATTGATAGAAATCGCAATATTATATTCAATTGTTGTCCTTATGGATACGACGCAAATTTTCATTTGTTTGGTGATATAATACCTCATGAAATAATTGGAGGCGCTGAAATGGCAGACGATATGCGAGTTGGAACAATTCTACCCCATATAGCAGCTGCAGAAATTAGAAAAGCTCTGAATAATCAAATATGAATTATAATCATACAATTTGATCTAATAGTTATTATTGAAAATTTTTAAATTCTAAAGAAAATTAGATTTAAATCTGCTATAAACTTATATTTTATGAGCATATTTTCGAGAGATTCAAGTTGAGAGATTGGGCTTCGATTATTTTAGCTGGTGGGAAAGGTTCCAGACTGATGCCATTAACTTCATTAATGCCTAAACCACTTGTAAAAGTAACAAATAAGCCTATGGTGGATTACTCGATAGCTCATTTAATATATGCTGATATCAAATATATAGTACTCGCTTTGGCATACATGGGGAAGAAAATGAAAAAGTACATTGAGAGTACTTGGACACCTGATAAGCTGGGAGATGTTGAATTAGAATGTGTTATCCAAGAAAGCAAAGGGACGGCAGATGCATATAGGATGTTAACGGATAAAATCGATTCAGAGAATATCGTTGTGAGCATGGCAGATATAGTAACAAATCTTCCCATGAGACAATTTATGGATTTTCATTCTGAAAAAAATGGAATTGCTACAATTTCAATGAAAATGAGTGAAAGTCATACGAGTCAGTATGGAGTTGTACTATTAGATCAGAAAAGAAAAATCTATTTATTTTTAGAAAAACCAGCACCAATGGAATTGTATCTGAGTAGTATGGCTCAAAAAACTGATCTTTTCCTGCATACAAATATTATTAATACTGGCATCTATTGTTTCAAAAAACGAATCGCTGATATTCTTTATGAAACGGGATTGATGGACTTTGGGGGTGAAGTTTTTCCATATCTATTAGAAAATAATTATGATCTATATGGTTTTGTAAAAGATTATTATTGGTTGGATTGTGGAAACCCTCTAACGTATATATGGGCTAATTGGGATTTATTACGGAAATATGGATGGCCAATTACCCCTAATGGGGAAGAATATGATGGTGTTTTTGTAATGGGTTTGATCAGTTCTGGACAAAATGTAACTATAGAAAAACCATCTTGCTTTGGAGAATTCGTTGAACTTTCAAATAGGGTAAAAATATTGGAATTGACATCTATCGGAAATCGAGTTAAAATTGGAGAAGATTCAATCATTGAAAAAAGTGTCATTTGGGATGATGTTAATATTGGAGCTGGAGCAGTAATAAATGAATCAATAATCTGTAATGATACTGAAATAGGAGAAAATGTTGTTTTGCAAAATGCTGTAGTTGGACCTAACTGTAAAATAAGCGATAATAAACAAATTCGGAATCGAACTATAGAACTTGGAGAATTTGTGTAAAAATATAAATTGAATTAAGAGATGTTAAATTTCATTTTTTAATAGCATAAAGAAATTATTTACTTTAAACTTGGATTCTATTGCCGCACTTTTCCATAATTCATACACTTTGGAAATGTTTCTTAATTTTTCTTTTAGATCAGGTAGATTATTCTCTAAAAAGTTGGAACTTGCAATTATCATTAGCCATCTCGCTAATTCCATAAAATTTTCTTTACTAAACCATAAAATCTCTTTATATCTATTAAAGTTTAAGTACTCTTGGACTTCAGTATCATGAAATATTTTTTCTAATGTAATGCCAGCATTGAAATTCGATGATTTGAGTATATTATACCAATTTTGCTGGCTAATCATAATTTTTACAATTTTTATATCATTAATGATAGATCTTGAAGGTTCATTAGCTGATATTTGTTGAAATGTGCTATTAAGAAATTTAGAAAGATGCCATTCATCCATCAAACTTCTACTTCTAAGTTCAGAAGATTCTTCTTCTTTTACACGACCTAATTGATGTAAGATTAACCAAGATATGAAAATAGCCCATTCAAGAGGATTTTTTGGAATGATGTCTCTTATGAAATTAATTAAATCATCATTCGAATCAAAAAGCTCTAGATAGTTTTTATAATTTAGAGCAATTTTAAGTTTATTAATTAATTCTTTTCTAATTTCTTTAATATCACCCAACCCTTGCATGTAATTTTCGACTTCTTTTAATAAACTTTCCAAAATTGAATCAAAAGAGTCTATTGAGTCTTCACGTTTTTCTTCATCCAAAAGTTCATTTAACATTTTCTCTTCAATTAATTTCCTAAAAGGAACATGTATAGGTTGATAAATCACATCATTTAAAGCATCATTTATACTTGGAACACCTTTTCCTGAGAGAAAATCAAATAATTGGGCATAATGAAAGAATTGGTTATCTTTTATAATTTGGAAATCTAAAAAGACAAAAACTTGATACGCCTGAAGCTCGATATACAAGCCTTTTTCGTGAATATCTTTATTTCTTCTAAGATATTCAAGCCCAGTTACATAATCCTTAAAGATGCAATAATCTTCAGAGGGGAGGTTTAATCCTTCGCCTAAGGTTGTTTGTCTAATTACTTTATTTTCTCCTTCATTTACAGCAAAACCAACTGAATTTTTTATGAATCCCTTCGTTTCGTTGTACTTATTATGATAAATAACCAATGATCTTTCACTGTTAAAATTATTAGAATAAGCAAACACATCTTCGTTAACTACATTACCAGTCCAAAAATCATAAAGAAAAAAGTTTGATACCTCAGAAAATAAATACCTTTTCCTCATGATTGGAAATACCACCATTTTGTGATAATTTAATAATCCATAATCTATATCTTCATCCCAATAGGCTTTACGGTATTCCATTCCGTATTTTTCATGGTATCCTTCGATTTGACCATGACCAAACATCGGCAATCCCGGCATTGTTACCATCATTAGGCATACTCCGAAGTATTTACCTCCAGAACCAAATTGTTTTATTGCTGTCTCTTCGTCAGGGTTATTCATGAAATTTACAAATCTTTTGAGAATTTTGGGATCAAACTCAAGCGTATTTTTTATTACTAACCTATACATTGAATTCTCCTCATCTCTAAGCATGTTCATAAATGCAGAATTATAGACTCTATGCATTCCCAGAGTCCGTACAAAATATCCTTCAAGGAGCCAAAAAGCCTCAGCAAGAAGAAGGGTATCGGGATTATCTTGATTTATTCTTTCAACTACTTCTCTCCAAAATTCTTTGGGCATTGCTCGATTAAAGTCAGCCCTTGAAATTCCATGCTCGGCTCTTGAAGGAATTGCCCCTCCAGTTCCCGGAACAGGATACCATAATCGCTGATAATGTTTTTTTGTCAATGTCATAGCAGCATCAAATCTAATAATTGGGAATAATCTTGATACATAAAGTATTGTTTTAATTACCGCTTCTCGGACTTCTGGAACTAAATAATTCAATTGAGCAGTATCATTCCAAGGAAAGCTAGTACCATCATTTCCATGATATATATATCTAGTTATATCATTTCTGAAATCCACATGTTTAAATGTAACTGCAGCATCACTCCTGTTGAAATATTTATCTTCTAAATAAATCCCTACATCAGCCTTACCCGTTAAATTTTCCCCTGAATATTGATATGAAGGAAATGGCGGATAAGTCAAAGAAACATACCAATCGGGATGCTCCAGGGTCCATTTAGAAACGATTCCAGTATGATTTGGTACCATATCACTAGCAAGTCTAATCCCGTTTGCTGAAGCTCTCTTTTTTAAATTTTGAAATGAATTTTCCCCTCCTAAATCATAGGCAATTACATAATCCCAAAGTGAATATGCGCTTGCTTCAGCTTCTGGATTCCCACACCATCTTTTAATTTTTTTGGAAGCTTGGCTTCGCTCCCAAACCCCTATAAGCCAGAGGGCATTGAATCCGTAATTCCGAATTTCATGTAATTCCTCATCAGGAATCTCATGCAATTTGCTAATAGATCTTTGATATTTTTTTGAAAGTTGATTTAACCAAACATAGACATTTTTCGCTAGCATGATAACTTTCGGCATCCAATCTTTATCAGGAGTGAAATTTTCACCTTCCATGAGATCATATTCATATGCTCTGGACTTTCCAGGCCCTAAACCTCGAAATTGTTCCTCCTCCCTTATTAAATCCAAAGCGCGTAATATTTTGTAAGCAAAATCCCCTAACAATTCATTCCAATTCTTATAAATATATTCCAATTGTTCCCTTAAAGAGTGAGGATATAATTCAAATGGAGCTTTTAACATTTCAATTAAATTTTGATTATTAGGACCAAATTTTTGCTTACTCTCAAAAAATTTTGATATTTCATCAATAATTTCTCGATAATCAGTTTGCTTTTCAAGCTTTTCATCATCAAAGAATTCTATATAGGGGAGAAATGAGGGATTCGTATTTCCCAACCACAATATTATAACTTCATTCAAAAGCCTTTTTTCATTCTCAATCCCATTAGTTTTTTGTTCAAGATATTCATCCAGATCGATTTTATCCTCATAAACCTTTTCTGGAGGAAAATCTTCAGAGAATAATTCAATTGATTCCTTAATCTCCTTTAAATCAAAAGTTTCTTCTAAGTGATCGTATAAGTCAGTTTCAATATCTTCATTTTGAGTTTCTTTTTTATACTTTTCAATAATTGCATCATAAATCTCATAAATTAAAGCCATTGCATTAAAATATGCCGTTTTTACTGCTAATTCGGGATAGTTAATCAAGTCTTTTTTTTCATTTATTTTTTGAGTGAATTTTCTAACGGTATAAATATCACCATCAAAAATTATGTTTCCAACGTCTGAATACTTGAATTCACTAAGTTGATACTTTTTTCTTGCATCTCTAGAGATTTTCATGAGAAATTCATCCTAATATATAGTCTTTTTCTATTTAAGCTTAATACTAAATTAATATAGGTAATGTTTCTATAATAAAAACTCTAAAAATATAAGTTCTATCCTTGCTTAATCACATTAATCTAAGTTGAAAATTAACTTACAGTTCGATAGAAATGGTCCAAAATCTTAATGAACTTAATAAAAGGGGTCGTATTATCGGTAGAGCTAATTATATCTTCACGCCGGAGATCGCTAGTTCTATAGGTTCTATTCATGGCAGTCTTTTTAATGAGGATGATACGATTGTAATTGGACGAGATTATCATAATGACAGTAGAATGTTGAAGAGGGGATACACTTCAGGAGTGATGAGTACGGGTGTAGATATACTTAATTTAAGTGATTGTACTTATCCTCTATTACAATTTACTATACGTAGATTTGGAGCAAATGGAGGAGTATATTTCTCTGGAGGCCATTTATATAGTGAAGATGTAGGCATAAGATTTGTGGATGCTGGAGGGATTGAATTTGAGCAAAGTGAAATACAAAAAATTATCGCTTCTTATAACTCTTATCCGTCAGAAGTACGACGCGTGGAACCAAGTAGAATTGGACAAATCACTGCCATTCCTCAAACTCAAGATGTTTATGTAAAATCACTCCAGCAGTTTGTAGATAATAAAGCAATTAGGAACGCAAATTTGAAAGTCGTAATTGATTGTTCCTATGGACCGACTGGAAAAATTACTCCTTTACTCTTAAACGATATTGGAACAGAATTTATCGCACTAAATACTCATTATCGCGAGCGATCAGAAATTCCTGTACCAAGTATTAATTCCATCAGAAACACGGCAGATATAGTCAAAGCTTCAAACAGTCATCTTGGAGTTTGTTTTGATGTTGACGGTTCGCGTATTTTGATTTTAGATGAAAATGGATTGGAAATAAGTTTTGAAGATTTATTGATGCTTTTTATTACCTACGAAGATCGTATAAGGAAGTCTAGTTCCAATACAATAATCACAACCCCCTCAATCTCCCCAATTGTAATTAAGTATATTGAAGATACAGGGCATCCAGTCAAACAATATGAAAATTATCCTGGAGAAATATCTCGCCAAATGAGAGAACATAGAGCTTGTTTTGGTGCTGCAGATACACTAAAATTTTATTTCCCTCAGTATGCTCCATTTTCTGATGGCAATTTAATCTTGTTAAAACTGCTTGAAATAATGACAAAAGAAAACGATTTATTAAGTGCTCTTATTAGAGGCTTCCCAAAAGGAATTAAAGTAAATAAAAGCGTACCTGTCCCATCAAAAGTTCTTGAAAACATCCATAATAAGTTAATTAAATTCGCTGAAGCACACGATCTTAAATATCATGATATAATTAATGAATTGAAAATATTAGATGAAGATGCTAATATGACGATAAAAGTTGCCTTAAATCGAGATTCTATACTTCTCTCATCAGAAGCAAAAGATCCGAAAAAATCAAAAGAAATGATCGAAACCATCTCTCACTTAATCTCGGATTTGACTAAATAATTATCAGCTTTACTAATATTCACACGTAAATAACATTAAAGATTTAAAAAATTAGATTATTATATTATTATAAACTAATTCAAATAAAAAATAAAAGATGGTCTAATTTTGGCATTATTCGATATTAATTCAATTATCATTCTATTTACCCTTCTAATTATCTTTGCCGTGTTTCTTATATTTGATATGTTTAAAAGAAACGAGAAATATGCATATCTGGCTTATTTAGTAGCTTTAGCACCTGTAAATTACTTATGGTCATTAAATTTCGATGTTTTAGGAGTTTATTTCGTACTATTTATTCTTTGGTGTATTTGTCTATTACGTGATTTGTGGGGTGTAAAAGCAAATACGAAGAATATCAATGATATAGTATTATATTTAGTATTGGCTATTGTCGTGCAATTCATCTTGACAGCAATATTGCCAGTAACAAATGCCGTCTTTCGTACAAATACAACTGTTTGGGTGGGCGTATTTTATCTACCCGATATATATACTGATACCTTCGCAATAGAATCCTGGGTGAATCCAATAATGTTACTCGGTTTTCGATTAACGGCGACTCTATTAATCATTTTGGTGATAATTCCGTTAATAGTAGACCTAAAAGATGAAGAAGTACCTTTACCAATGTTTATCATTATAATTGCATTATTCATTCTTCCATTTTTATATTTAAGCTATATCTGGTTGCCTTCTGCTCTGGTAGTCCTAACATTCCTCATGTGTGTTATCTTATTTATCGTATTACTGCTCATAACTAGAAGTGGTAAAGAAGCTCAACAAATTAAACCACAACAAAAAAAATCTTAACTTTTTTATTCCTTTATTAATGATTTGTCATTATTTTTATATGTTCATAACGATTTATTTATAAGAGAACGAATTATATTCAAATTTTAAAATTATGGCTAAAAAGATAGCATCATCTGAAGGAGAACAACCAACTTATACCCTAAATGACATACCTGGAGTTGGAGAAGCTACTCTGAAAAAGTTAAAAGACGCAGGGATAATTTCAGTACGAACATTAGCAATGTATCCTATTCAAAATTTAATGGAAGATGCTGGTGTCGGAGAAAAAACTGCTCAGAAATTAATAAAACAAGCTCAAGATTTTGAACAAATGGGCTTTAAATCTGCTGATTTGGTTTGGGAAAAACGTAAATTAATGCATCGAATTAGTACTGGAAGTCAGAATTTGGATGATCTTTTTGGAGGAGGTATTGAAACAAGAGCCGTGACAGAATTATTTGGAGAATATCGGACTGGCAAAACCCAACTTGCTCATCAGTTATGCGTTAATGTGCAATTAAAGCAAGAAGAGGGAGGTCTTGATGGAGGCGCTTTATATATAGATACAGAAGGTACATTTCGCCCTGAACGAATCATACATATGGCAGAAGCTAAAGATATGGATTATAAGAAAGCTCTGCAAAAAATTGTTGTTGGTCGGGCTTATAACAGTGATCATCAAATTATTTTAATCAAAGAGGCTTCAAAAATTATTGAAGAAAAAGATATAAAGCTCGTTATTGTTGATTCTCTTATTGGTCATTTTCGTAGCGAGTATGTTGGTAGAGGAACACTAGCAAATCGTCAACAAATTCTTAATACTCATATACATGATTTATTACGAATAAGTGAAATATATGAGGATATGGCTGTTTTAGTCACAAATCAAGTTTCAGCAAAACCAGATGTTTTTTATGGTAATCCAATAAGAGCCACAGGAGGAAATATCGTTGCTCATGGAGCTACTATAAGAGTATATTTACGTAAAGGTAAAGGTGAGCAACGGGTTGCTAAAATTGTTGATGCTCCAAATCTACCTGAAGAAGAGGCAATCTTTTCAATTACTGAAGATGGCATAAGAGATTAAATTAAAAATATTTTAGTAATTCATTTTTAGTTCTACATCGATACCCTTTCTAATTGATTGAGTGACAAGACAGTATTGCTCAAACATTTTCCTACATTGATCTGCTCTTTTCCTAGTTTCCGGATCGTCAATTTTTACATCTATATTAACATTGATTTTCTTAACTCTCCAAAATCCTTTTTCATTTCTTCCTATTATTACTTCAGCTTCTGCTTTCAGGTTATCTAAGGTAAAATCACGTTTCTTTAGACAAAAAATAAAACTTGAACTTAAACACCCTAAAACGGCTAAACCTACCAATCTTGAAGGATTAGGACCGAGCATGTTGACCTCATCTTTATTTGTATCATCTATATAACACTCCTCCACCTTTATATCGCCAAGCTCACATTTAAAAATCATTTCCTCTTCTAATGTGATATTTACATTGACCTTTTTAATTTCCTCTGACATTTTTATGATCCACTTTTTATTTTTGACTAATTTTAATATGAGTTAATTCTTTTAAACATATTTAATTCGTTCTATATATAATATTTTACCTATTTTCTGCCTTTTTAAGGTGAAAATGCCGTGATAAGTGAAAATATAAACCTAAAAAGTAAAAAATAGAAATGGGAAGGTAATATGGTGTAAAAACCAATAGACTAATTATCATTACTATAAACAAGGAAACTTCAATAATTATACAAATCTTATTATTGTAATATTTAGAATCAAAAAATGATTCCTTATTGTTGTATTCTGCTAAGTAGTTTGGAAGATTTTCTTGTTCTTCTTTCGTGATCAACAGCTTCAAACCAACTGGTTTTTTATGAAAAAAGAATATGTTTGTTCCCCAATCTAATGTATCAATGATAATATGGATAGAGTAAACAATTCCACTAAATAATATTACAAACCAATTAAAAATTAAGCCTAAAAGGATTAAAATAATACTAGGGATTAAAGAGTGACTTATTAACATCCTGTGATTGTGGTCTATTGCATACTTGGAAAAAAAAACATCGAAATCACAAATAAAAGAAGAGATGACGATTATAGAATAGTCCAACAATGAAAAAGAAAATATACTGTTTAATATTGAAGTAATCGAAACACCTATGGCAAAATGGCTATTTATATGCATTCTAATCTTTTATATGTTTTTTTTCTTTAACACGCTTCATAACTTCTTCTTTTGATTCGCATCCTGAAGGGCCATCTTTTTCAATGAGAAAAGAAGCTGCTGAGGAGGCAAGAAGTCCTGCCTTTTCTATTGATCTCCAAGATCTATTAGAATTAAAGAGTTCATAAAGAAAAATTGCTAAGTATACATCACCAGCACCAGTTTCATCAGTCACAACTTTACTTTTAAATGCTGGAATTTTTAAAATATCACGCCCTTTTTTCATAATCAAAGATCCAGATTCCCCTAACGTCATTATATATATTCCCTCGTTGTCAAATTTTTTAAAATATTCCATGACTTTAATTAAATTAGTTTCTCTAGAGACTAATTTCATCTCAATCTCAGATCCTTTTAAAATCAATTTATCTCCAACAAGATGAATGATACTTTTTAGGTTTTTGATCAGATCTTGATCAATAATATAGGATACATTTCCATTCATATCTATGTTCCGTATAAACCCTTGTATATCTATCCCAAAATATGCTCTTGGAAACGTTTCTATTATTTTTTTTACGTAATCATAGCTGATTTCGTTGCAAAGTGGTACTAAAACTATGACTTTTGGAGGAAAGTGAATATAAGATTCAGGAAAGTCCTTAAATTCTAGATTAGGACTTTTAGATTTCAAGATTAAAGTTCTCGAATGATCTTGATAATCTAAAACAAAATTAGTATTTAAAGAATCAAACCACTTAATTCCCTCTAAGTCAATTTTCTTCATTTTCAATTTATTTAATAACTCATTATTAAAGTTCTTAGATCCCAAATTTGAAACTATGCCGATTTTAACGCGATCCGTGTAACAGCTCAATGCAATTGATCCATAGGAAACACTCCCTCCTAGTGTTGGGCTCTTAGCTGCTTTAAATCGAATAATACTATCAATTGCTAAATGTCCAATGAAGAGAATTTCTATAATTTTTTTCTTTTGATCCACGATTCTCTTAATTTAATTGCCGATTCTTCAAAAAATTTATCTATAATAATTTGAAAATAAGTTAATTTTGGGTGATTTAAAGATTTTGTGCGTTTGTTAATTCAGATATCTTCTGATCCCTTTCTTGAATTGCATGTTTCAATTTATTAATATTATTTTGTAATTCTTCAACTAAATCTGCCATTGGTCCTTTAGGGATAGAATTCTGCGTTACTTGAGATAATTTTAGTTCTGCTATAAGATTATCTTTTTCTAATAACTTCTCCTGAAGTTCCTTTAAAGTATGGTCATCCGAAGTTGATTGCATTGGAGTTTTCTCCGAGAAACTATTTCTTAGTTGCTGTAAATCATTTCTAAGAGCATCATTTTCATTTTTTAATGCGTTTAGCTCCTCAACATCAAAGGTTATACCTTCTTTTTCTAATGCTTTTTTTAATTGATCTTTTTCTTGATTTAAATGAGTGATAATTTTCTTATATTTATTTAAATCCGCTTGAAGATCTTGGCATAATAATTCAAGTGGTTCGTTAGAAGGTCGAGGAGGTAAGGGTTTAAGTGCTTTGTTCTCATCCTTTTCTGCTGATACTACGAAAGTGGGGACACTTTTAATTTTTTCTAATAGTTGAGCATTTATTTTTTCATTTTCGTCCTTAATTTCTAAGATTTGCTGACTTAAACGATCAATTGTATCATTTTTTTCAGAAAGTTCTGATTTCATCTTTTCATTCCCTATTCCCCCACTTGAATTAACTTTATTTTTAAGCTCATTTATTTCCTCATCTTTTTCCATCAGTACCTTAACCATGCTTTTCACTTTATTACCTAATTCTACATTTTCTCGCTCAAGATTATTTACACGCATTGTAAGATCCATAATTGACTCTTCATGCTCTATCCTTGATCGTTCCCTGTCATTTGATAAATTTTTTATGACTTCTTCAGATTTTGAAATTAATTCAATATTCTCTCCTATTTTTTTTCTCAATTCATCATTCTCTTTCTTAAGTTTGTCTAACTGATCGATTGTTTCACCAATAATTGAAGGCTGATTATTTTCCTGAGATTTATTTTTCCACAATGTAACAAAATCTTCTATTTTATCTTTATCAGCTGGCATATAGTTTCACTTTAAGTATTATTTAATTAAATTCGAATGATTCCAGAAAAATATCCTACAGAATATTCGCAAGGTCCTGTTCCCCCTCCTTTTTCATAGCTAGTATAATATTTTAAATCTTCACATGTTTTTGCGTTTAGTTTCTGACAAGTTAACATTAACGTTGTAATAGTCTGTGGACCACAAACTGTTGTATTTTTAGCATTCTGAAAAGTTTTCAGGGGATTAAATTCTTTGAAAGCGTTTATAACTTCTAAATCACTATTTTTCATTTCTTGAATATCATTTTGAGGATTCATCATATTTTTTGGTTGTTTATGAGTCATATCAGAAGAAGCGATCATTATAATATCTTTTGAAGAAGATTGAATGACATTTGCGAGTTGTTCTGAGATTTTTTCAAGTAACTCAAAATCATATTTTGAAATTTTTATAGGGACAATTTTTACTAACTTATTTTTAGAACAGTATTTAATAAATGGTAATTGGACTTCAATATTATGCTCTCTCCCAAAAGGATACCCAATAAATGCTGAATCATCCGCAATGATGTTTTTAGTTTTTTTTAATATCATTTCTGTAATTTCAGAATCAATTTCTAAATTACCTAATGGAGTCTCCCATTCACCTTCTTTCAATAAGGCTATTTTTCCCAATCCCACGTGATCTGTCCCTAAAACGATAACTGTATCTGGTGTTTTTTCTTTAAAAATATTCAAGTATGTATGAGCAGCACAACAACCAGAATAAGTATAACCCGCGTGGGGACAAATACCTCCGAGAATAGTCCTGCTTTCCTCCCTTGAATTCTCAAAGAGAGCCCCTGGTCCAAATTCGTTATCTAAAAATGAACTTTCGATTATTCTGATTAAATCAGGTTTAAAACGAGGATAAAATGATCCAGCAACAGCTGCTTTCCTAAGGACCATATTATTCACCTCAGATCTTTAATAATTGTATATAAATAATTTGATTTTAAAGTTTTTATAGTTTGATTCAAGTCTTATAAATTTGAAAGATTTATTAAATTATGGAAAATATTTCTAATTCGATGAGTGAAGAAAATACTACCACGAAAAACTTGGATAAGATTCACGAGGATCAGATCCCAGATAAAATCCCAACTAAGTTCATTAACTCAAGAGTTGTGGTATTCAATCCATTATACGCGTCATATTTATACGTTAAATATAATTTTTTTGGTGCTCCATTAGGGATTAATAAACCTCGTTTAGAATATTTTTCAAAACCTAGTGAGTTATCCCTTATCGAGGCATTTTACTTACTTAAAAAGAATAAAATAACGATTTATGATGTTAAAAATCAAGATTTTATGAATGAGAAAGAATTTTTTGAAATTTGTAAAAAAATTCATCATAAATTTGAGGAGAAGTTAATAATTTATGAAGATTTAAGGGAAAAGGGATATGTTCCCCGGCCAGGTCTTAAATTTGGTGCTGATTTTGTGGTTTATAAAAAAGGACCTGGTTTAGAGCATTCTCCCTTCATAGTTCACGTCTTAGATCATAATGCTAAAATCTCAGCCATCGATATGGTTAGAGCGGGGAGATTAGCTACTTCTGTAAGAAAAAAGTTCGTAATTGCAAATCCATTAACTAGAAGTTATTACTTTTTTGAATGGTTTAAACCTTAATGAGGTATAAGAACTATTATCTTCTCTTTTATATTAAAATTTATAAAATGATATAGCTAATTCAATAAGTTAATTTTGAAATATCATATATTAAATCTTTATGAAAAGATTTAGTGAAAAAGAACAATCTAATTGTAAAAAACAAAATTTAGTCTCATACTGAAACTGCTTCATATTTCAAAAAAGTATACATCGTAATATGGTTAAAAATAGCCAAAGTTAATAATTATGAATATTTATATTAAATAGATATAGTTTAAAACTAATTACAAAAAAAAGGTTTAAAATTGAAGCCCAAAAGTAAGTTTTACATATTACTAGCACTTTTTCAAGTGTTTTTAGTATTGATTGTATTTTTTTCAATAAATGGATTAGTAACTTTTGTCAGCGCACAGACAACCACTCATGATCTCTATGATTATTATAATACTGCAACAGCGGGACTTCTAGGTGTTGGAGCGGGGTTAGCTATTGGTTTAGCAGGTTTAGGTGGCGGAATAGCAATTAAAACCGTCGGAACGGCAGTAATTTCTGCGATGTTAGAGAGAGAAGAATCATTCGGTAAAGCCTTTATCGTAGTAGCATTAGGTGAAGCTATTGCGATTTACGGGCTAATTGTCGGGATATTATTATGGACAAAGATTCCAGCCATTCCAACAAGCTAGATAGCATAAACTATTTTTTTATCTGGTGAAATTCTAATGAGTGGTGTTATTGTACCAGATTATGGTTATTTATATGTAAAGTTGGCTATTTTAAAACAAATTGTGTTAACTGAGTCAGATATTAATAGTGCAAAAAACATCAAATCTATAGATGAACTTATCGAATTCATAAAACCATATTATCCTGATACTTCTTTTAAAATGCTATCAATTTCGGAAATCGAAAAATCTCTGTATCATAGTTTTTTTAAATTAATTGGGAGAATTCTTGTAAATTCACCAGATGAATTAAGACAATTTTTAAAATATTTTTTAATGAAGTACGAGATATACAATATAAAGAATATAATACTTGGAACGATCCTTAATAGAACTAAAAAAGAAAAATTAAATGATACTAATTTTATAATTGAAGAATTACTTGATAATGAGGATTTTATCCGGGAACTCATAAATAAACGCACTATCAACGAAATTCAGTTATTTATGAAAAAGACAAACTATTATCAAGTTATAAAGGAAGGATTGGATTTTTATAAGAGAAATCAAGAAATTTTTTTCTTGGCGGTTTCCCTTGATAAATTATACTATGAAATTTTAAGTAGAATAAAATCTAGATTTAGTAAATCGGATTTCGAGATAATGAGAATATACATTAATTATGTGGTTGAAATCTATAATGTCAAAATTCTTTATCGGGGGATTAAAAATAATATTGAAAAAAATTTATTATCGCAATTGATTATAAATAGTTATTTATTCTTAAATTCAAAAAAATTAAATATTTTACTGAATCAAGAAACGGTTGAAGGATTTAATCAATCATTAATCTCCTTTTTAACGGAATCTAAACCAAGACTTTTTCCACCAGATGTTTTTAATAAAAGTACTGAAGATATCATCGCTATATTAAAAGGTGTTTATGATGAATATTTTTTTAAGGAATGTCATAAGCAAATTTCAAGTTTATCTGCACTAACGGCGAGTAAAGTCTTAGAGTTATTAGTTAAAAAGGAATCTGAGATCAAATATGTTTTAATTCCTTTAGTCGTCAATATAATAAATCTCAAATATCAAACTTTATAAACAAAAGTAAACAGGTTAGATAAATTGAATATATTTGATAATGTGAAAGAATTAGAAAAAATGTATGAAAACCTCTTAAATGAGGCTAAAGAAAGGCATACAGAAGAGGTTCGTTCTTTAAGAGAGAAATACGATGAAGTAATAGATAAGCGTGCTAATTTATTAGATGTGTACATAAATGATACTCTTGAAAATCTTTCAATAGAATTACAGGACAAAATAAATGAATACAAAAATACAAATACACAACTATTTCATGAAATTGAACAGGAATATAAAAAGAATAAAGAAGATTTTATAAATCAAATAATCAAAGTATTGGAGTTACCATTCTGATGGCTATTTCTAATTACAATAGAATTAAGGTCTTAGGGGATGAAGAGACAGTAACTTTATTTGAATTATTAGGTATTGAGGGGAAAGTGGTTAATAATTTTAATGAATTTGAATTAGAGTTAAATGAAATAATAAAAAATCCGACAATTGGAATGGTCCTTATCTCCGAAAGAGCTTTAACTGGACATTTAGATTTTTATCTAAATTTTAAATTGAATAACCCAAAACCATTTATATTCTTATTACCCGATATTTTTCAATCAAGAAATATAAAAACTGATTCAATTACGAAAAATATTCAAGAATATATTGGAAAGGTTATGCATTGAATAGAGGTGGAAATGAATGGAAGAGAATGATTCTAGTTTAAAAAAAGAATTTGGAAATTTAGGATTATATTTGGTTGAAAATGCGGAAAATGAAATTAAAGAAATTGAACGTAAACAGGTTCTATTAAATTCTAGTTTAAAAAAAAGAAAGAATGAAAGAATTGAACAAATTCTAAATAAGAAAAAAAAGCAATTTAAAGACCAATATCATTCTCAAATAAATGAATCCACAGTTTCAATTTTATTGGATATTAAAAATCAATTATTAGAATTAAAAAATAAACTTATTACAAACATTAAAAATGATTTTAAAGAAGCAATAGCGCTCAAAATCTCAAAAAACTATGATAAATATATTAAATATTTGCTTAAGATAATGAAAGAAAAAGTAGATGACTTAAAAATTCATAAAAAAATGACGTTTATTCTAAACTCTAATGATTTCAATTATCTTAGTAATCATAAGGAATTATTAAAATCTAATCAGATTAATAATTACGAATTACAGAAATCTGAAAAAGAAACTATAGGAGGTTATATATTGATTATCCCAGAAGAATCATTTAACCTAAATTACATACTTGAAAATCAAATAAAAATGCATACAAATGCATTTGAATCATTGATAACTGAGGAACTTTCATTATTAGAAGAGTCCTACTATGGTATAAATGAAAAGTTTGAGAAAAGTATAGAAGATATCAGAAAGAAGATTCATATTTATTTAGAAAAACTAGAGGAATTGGTATAGAATGATCAGTTCTAAAAAAGGCTCGATCGCAAGTATTCATGGATCATTAATCTCTATTAAGGGAATTGAGAGACAAGTAAAACTACATAATATTGTGAAAGTTGAAAGGCATAATATATTGGGAGAAGTTTTGCAAATTTATCCCGATCATGTAATTGCTCAATGTTTTGAAAATACAGAAAAATTAAGAATTCATGAGGATGTAGTTGATCTAGGTTCACCATTGTCTATGGAATTAGCACCAGGTTTAATTTCAAGTATTTTTGATGGTATCCAAAGACCCTTGAAGATCATTTATGAACAAAAAGGTGGATTTTTAGAACGTGGTATTGAAGTTGAACCTTTATCAAGGACAAAAAAATGGCATTTTCAACCTTCTAAAAAGATCGGAGATAAAGTAGGGGAAGGTGATATCATAGGAATTGTACAGGAAACGCCTTTAATAGAACATAAAATCATGGTTCCTTTCACTTATTCGGGAATAATTACTCAAATCGTTCAAGAAGGGGAATACACCATTTTAGAGGATATTTATACAATCAAGCGAGAAAATGATGAGATTTCCTTTCCAATGTTACAAAAATGGCCCGTTACAAGAGCTAGACCGTTTAAAAGAAAGAAGATTCCATATGAACCTTTGGTTACAGGAATTCGCGTAATTGATTTATTATTTCCTATTGCAAGGGGAGGTTGCGTTGCTGTTCCTGGTGGTTTTGGAACGGGAAAAACGGTAATACAACAGTCCTTAGCAAAATGGAGTAATGCAGATATAATTATTTTAGTAGGATGTGGGGAACGTGGAAATGAAATGGCGGATGTTCTAAAAGATTTCTTGAAAATCATTGATCCCAAAACAAATCGCCCCTTAATTGAAAGAGTAGTTCTCATCGCAAATACTTCAAATATGCCTGTCTCTGCTCGAGAAATTAGCATTTTTTCTGGCGTCACAATAGCTGAATATTACCGGGATATGGGATATAATGTTGCCGTGTTAGCAGATAGCACTTCAAGATGGGCAGAAGCTTTAAGAGAGATCTCGGGCTTGATGGAAGAGATGCCCGCAGAAGAAGGATATCCTGCTTATCTATCTTCTAAACTATCAAGTTTTTATGAACGATCTGGTGTTGTTCAATTGGTTGGTTCTGAAGAGAAATATGGGTCTATTACTCTCGTGGGATCTGTGTCACCTCCTTCTGGAGACTTTAGTGAACCCGTTACCGCTACTACAAAACGTTTTGTGCAAGCATTTTGGGCTTTGGATGCAAAATTAGCGTATTCGAAACATTACCCTGCAATTAACTGGTTAGATTCGTATTCAAAATATACGGATTATGTTTCAGATTGGTGGCTTGAAAAAAATTTTAATTGGAAAGAAATTGATGTAGATTGGTTAGAATGTAGGACAAGAATTGATGAAATTCTTGCAAAAGAAGCTAATTTAGAAAATATCAGCCAGTTAATAGGGGAAGAAAACTTACCAGAAGAACAACAGCTTAGCCTTTTTTTAGCGAACCTTATTAAAAAAGGATTTTTAATTCAGAATGCTTTTGATGAAATTGATCGATTTACAGAACCAAAAAAACTCTTAGGAATGATTAAAATTATTCTTTTGTTCTATAAACAAGCAAGTGAGCTTTTACAATCTGGAGTATTATTAGAGGACATTAAAAAATTAGATGTTATTAATAAAATCTTAAGAATTGGTATTACTATACCTAATGAGGATTTTGATAAAATAGTAGAAATAAAAGATACTTTAATAAAAGAAATGGAAGATTTAAAATTTAGTTATAAGGGTTTGTAGACAATGAGTGTAACATATAATAAAATTAATCAGATAATTGGGTCTCTATTATTTTTAAAGAATAATCATGATGTTCAGTTTGGAGAATTTGTTAAGATCATTACTAATGATGGAGAAGAAAGAAACGGACAAATTATAAGGATGGATGAAGAAGTAATAGTTCTCGAGGTTTTTCAAGATACCACAGGTATCTCTTCAGAAAACTCAGATATTGCTTTTACAGGAGATTTATTTAAAGTAAAGCTATCTAAAGATATGATGGGGGGCACATTTAACTCGTTAGGAAAACCAATTAATATATACACCAAAAAAGCATTAGAATCAGATATAATTTCAGGGGTTGAACGAGAAATTAATGGAAGCCCAATTAATCCATTTGCTCGAGAATATCCTACAGAAATTATTCAAACTGGGATCTCTGTAATCGATGGATTAAATACACTGATTCGAGGACAAAAACTACCTATTTTTAGTGGACAAGGGTTATCTCATAATAATCTGGCTGCACAAATAGTAACTCAAGCGAAAGTTTTGACTAATGAACCATTTTTAGTGATTTTTTGCGGGATTGGTTTACTACAAGATGAAGCTGTATTCTTTTTAGATAAATTTAAAGAAAGCGGTAATATAAATAATATCATTTCTTTTTTCAATTTTATTGATGATCCCGTTATGGAGCGACTCTTAATTCCTAGAGTTGCTCTCACAACTGCAGAATATTTTGCTTTCGAAAAAGATATGCACGTATTAATTATTTTGATTAATATGACAAATTATGCGGAAGCTTTAAGAGAATTAAGTTCTGCTCGAGAAGAAATTCCAAGTAGAAAAGGGTATCCAGGATATTTATATTCTGATTTAGCTTCTATATATGAACGCACGGGTAAAATTAAGGGAAAAAAAGGATCAATAACCCAAATTCCAATTCTTACAATGCCAAATGATGATATAACTCATCCGATTGCTGATACTTCAGGTTACATCACAGAAGGTCAAATTGTATTAAATAGAAGTATGCATAAAAGCGGAATCTATCCTCCTATTGAATTATTAGCCTCATTATCACGGTTAATGAAGGATGCTATAGGGGCAGAAACAACAAGGGCAGATCATGCCGATGTTGCATCACAATTACTAGCATCTTATTCTGAATCCCTAGATGTAAAAGAATTAATCTCTATAGTTGGAGAAGATAGTTTAAATCAATATCAAAAATCATTATTGAATTTTAATCGAGAATTTGAAGCCAATTTCATAAATCAAGAAGAAACAGAGAACCGAAGTTTTGAAGAGACTTTAAATATTGCTTGGAAGGTGCTAGCAAATATTCCAAAAGAAAATCTTTATAGAATTCATGATAAATTTGTTAAAGAATATTATATTGGGTGATACTTAATTAGCTTTAGAGAAGTTAAACCTACAAAATCGAATTTAATTAGTTTACAAAAAAAATTAAAATTTGCGATTAAAGGGAAGGATTTATTAAATATCAAACGGGAACAATTGTTATTTTATATAGATAATTATTGGAATGAATATATTTCATTAAAAACTCAGTTTTACGATTTATGGATTGACTCTTACAGAAAATTAAATTTGACCTATAAAGGTATGGGTAAGAGATATTTTAATCTAATAAGTACCTTAAGTAGAATTCAGTATGACTTCAAAATAAATATTAGAGTAATTAAGAATTTAGGTTTAATAACTCCTAAAATAGATTATATTTTTGATGAACATGAAAAATACCCCTCGTATGCTTTTGAGAACACTACTCATCATTTAGATGATTTAATATTTACTTTAAAAAATGTTATCAAAAACATCATGAGATTGGCAGAACTTGAAGATTTAATGATGAAATTTGGAATAGATTTAAAAAAGTTAAATAGAAGAATCAATGCTTTAGAAAGCAAAATTATTCCAGGGATTGAAACAGATATAAAAAAAATTAAAGATGTTTTAGAAGAAAATGAAAGAGAATCATTTTCAAGATTAAAAAGGATTAAAGAATTAATAAATACTAATTAAAAAAGAATTAAGGGAACATAATTGACGGATCTCACTCAATTAAGTCTGTTTGAAGTACTTATCAATGATAAGTATAAAGAATCGCTATTGAATTATCTTGCAACAATAAAGAATGTTCAAATACGTGAATTGGAAATTAAAAAGGAAAGGAAAGAAGAAGAAATTTCAACAATTGAAAAAATAAAAACATTGCGAACTAACCTAATCTCGTTATTTAATAAATTAGAAATTGAGGAAATCAACTTAGAACAGGAAAAAAAAGTAGAATTTAGGGTAACTTCTTTATACAATTTAATAGGATATCTTTCAGACGAAGTAAAATATTATGATAATAGATTAGCTGAATTAAATGAATATCAAACAAACGCTCAAATAGAGTTAGAGAATCTAAAAATTTTAAGAGGCTGTTATAAGTTTCTTGAAAGATATGAAATTAATCGTGAAAAATTGCAAATTTTTAATTTTTTTCATTTCAAAGTTTTTACTACATTTAGTAAAAATATCCCTAATTTAGAATTAACAATAGATACCCTACCATTTCCTACAATATATCAAAAAGAAGATTTAGGGGATGATAATGTGGTATTTTTCCTAATTTACCCTGCAAACCAAGAAGAAACTATTTTTAAGGAATTTAAGATTCTACACACAAATGAAATTTCATTACTAAAAAAATATATAACTAATCAAGGTATCAATTTTAAAAGATTAGAAAAAGAAATAGACTTAATTTCAAAAAACATTTCACGGTTACAAAGTGAGAAAGATTCAATCAGAGACAATAATTTATTGAAATTTTTTGCTTTTAAAGAGACTCTGGAAAACATTGAAATTTATAATTGGAGCGAAAGACAATTTCTAAAAACTTCTTCTAGTAATTCACTTCTCACATTTTACATTCCTAGCACTTATACCAAACAAGTTAGGGAAGAATTATCGAGGATTTTTCAAGATAAGATCAAAATGGATATTATAGAAATTACAAAGAAAGTTATTAGAATAGAGGAGGAATCAAAAAGAGAATCAGAGGAGGTTCATGAAATTGATCAGAGAGAACTTGATGTTGCTGAGAGGTTTGTTGATACAAAAGATTTAAAAAATAAAGCTCCCACGATCATGAAGCACAAGAGTAAATTTGTTGGTCATTTTGAATTTCTTACTAAATTATATGGGGTCCCCACCTATTCTGAAATTGACCCTACTATTTTTGTAGCTATCAGTTTCCCAATATTATTTGGTATAATGTTTGGCGATATTGGTCAAGGATTAGCTTTACTAATTGTTGGTTTAGTTGGTGCGAAACTATATAAAAACAAAAAGGAAACCAGATATCACTTCAGCTATATTATAGCTTATTGTGGGATTGGTGCCATTGTAGCAGGATTAGCATATGGTGAATGGTTTGGTGGACATGAGATCTTTGGATTCCATTTAACTCCTTTACTGCTTAATCCACTGGATAATATCTTCTTGATATTCATATTCGCACTTTTTGTAGGAATTATCCAAATTTGTTTAGGATGGTTTATTCAATTTATAAATTATTGGAAACTAGGGAAAAAATACCTTGCTGTTACCGATTCATTATTTAAAATCTGGATCTTAGTTGGTGCGGGTTTCTTGACTAGAATTTTATTTTTTGAGTTTAGTGTTGATATTTTTGGATGGTTAGCTCCTCCGTATCCCATCATTTGGTATTTAGGAATTCCGATTATTGCATTATTAATATCAAAACCTATAGGTCGGATGATAGGAGTTTCGTATTTAAAACATGAATCATACAAATCTTTAATGACTGAAGGAACCATGGAGGCGTTCGAATTAGTATTGTCTTCTTTAAGCAATGTTGCATCATATGCAAGGTTATTAGCCTTGGAAATGGCTCATATTGGTTTAATGCTGACGTTTACTGATTTAATTGCATTGATAACTAAACCTGAATTATTAACAGATCAGATTTTAGGGGTGATTGTAGGTGGTCTTATTGTAGGAATTGTTGGATTCATCCTAATTAGACGTTATAAATTCTTAGGTCTTCTCTTGGGTGCAATTTTAGGTGTCATTTTAGGATACTTTTTTGGAGGTTATCAAATAACGGTGACAGTTGCGTTGATCGCAAGTAATATTACTGTAATGGCATTAGAAGGATTATTAGTATTTATCCATGATTTGAGGTTACATTTTTATGAATTTTTCTCTAAATTCTATCAAGGATCTGGAATCGAATTTAAATCCTTTATGATAAGTGAAGAGTATTCAAAAATCTTCTTTGAAGTCAAGGAAAAAGAAGATAAGATCTCTGAAGAACTAGAAAAATTGATTAATCCGCAAGATAAAAAAGATCTTGACAAAGCAAGATCAGAAGTTATTTCAAAATTCATTAAAGAGACTTAAAAAATGGAAAAATCGGATAATAAAGCTCCCAAGAAAAAATCTCATGTTGGAATTAGGATTGTATTTTTGTTAATCTATGTTATTCTATTATTGTTAATTTATCAATTCTTTATCATAACTGAACATAATTTACTGGTTGGAATACTATTAATCGTTTTCTCATTTCTGATTTTTATTGGACCAATTTTTCAATATCAAAGAACAAAAAGAATGTATCAACGGTTATTCCCCGACAAGAATAAAAGAATCAAAGAAAAATTTGATAAGAAACGTTTAGAAGAAAAAAAGAAAAAAGACTTTGAATTTTATAAAAAAAAAATACCAACTCCAATCGATCTTGGGTATACCTATAAAAAATCGATGATAGTAAAATGTCTTAGTTGTGGAACCATAGTGCCTAATTTTGTGAAGAAATGCCCTAATTGTGGAGCATCTCTTGAATAAAACAATTTTTGAATCTAATATTAGAGGGAAAAAAATGACAATGAATTTAGAAATATCTTGTATCGAAGGTGCTATAACGGGCATAAATGGAACTTTAATTGAAGTTAAAGGATTGGAGGATCGTGTAAGATTACATGATTTAGTAAAGATATCTAAACATAATCTTTTAGGGGAAATAATTCAAATCTATAAGACTTATACGATAATACAGTGTTTTGAAAGTACTTTAAACTTAAAATTAGGTCAAAAAGTTACTAGTCTAAATGAACCTTTATCAATGGAACTTGGTCCGGGTTTGTTAGGAAGTACTTTTGATGGTATTCAAAGACCATTAGAAATTACTTTCAGAGAAAATAAAGAAGGAAAGTTGGAAAGAGGTATAGAATTTAAACCCTTATCAAGAGAAAAGAAATGGCACTTTGTTCCTTGTAAGAAAATTGGTGATGTCGTTGAGGAGGGAGATGTTATTGGCTCGGTACAAGAAACTGCTTTAATTGAGCATAGAATAATGATACCTCCGGGATCCAAAGGTACAATATCCTTTATCGTAGATGAGGGAGATTATACTATTATCGATGAAATCTTTAGACTAAAAGATGAAGATACTGAAAGATTCTTTAGTATGCTGCAAAAGTGGAAAATAACAAAAACAAGACCAAGTTCAGAGCTCAAAAGACCTAATGTTCCATTGATTACAGGAATAAGAATCATTGATTTACTATTTCCAATAGCGAAAGGAGGAACAATGGCCATTCCTGGAGGCTTTGGAACAGGTAAAACAGTTATACAACAATGTTTAGCAAAATATTGTGATGCAGATTTAATTGTTTATATCGGATGTGGTGAACCTGGGAATGAGGTAGCAAATGTATTAAAGCAGTTTACCGAAACAATTGATCCTAAAAGTGGGAGACCGATAATGGATCGAATTGTTTTAGTAGTAAATACTTCAAATATGCCGGGATCCTCACGTGAAGCAAGCTTATTTTCAGGCGTTACAATCGCAGAATATTATAGAGATATGGGATATGATGTTGTTGTATTAACTGACAGTATTTCTCGTTGGGCGGAGTCTTTAAGGGAATTATCTGGTTTATTAGAAGAGATGCCCGCAGAAGAAGGATATCCTGGGTATTTGCCTTCCAAATTATCTAGTTTTTTTGAAAGAGCTGGTCTTATAAAAACACTAGGTAAAGGTATGAAAGGCGATGAAAAATTTGGTTCTATTACTATTATCGGGACAATTTCGCCACCAGGAGGAGATTTTAGCGAACCAGTTACCTCCGCCGCCAAACGGGTAGTTCAAGGTGTTTGGGCTTTAGATCAAAAGCTTGCTTATTTAAAAAACTTTCCAGCCATTAATTGGTTGCAATCTTATTCAAATTATCCTGAATATATTAAAATGTGGTGGGAAAAAAAGGACATTGAATGGCCAGAGATAAAACTAGATTGGAATGGTTGCCGCAATCAACTGAATGAAATTTTATCCCAAGAGAGTAATATCCAAAATATGACACAACTGCTAGGAGAAGGAGGAATGCCTCCGGAGCAGAGATTAGAAATAGTTATTAGCAAAATAATTACAAACGGGTTTTTAATTCAAAATGCATTTGATGAAATTGATGTTTTTACTTCCCCAGAAAAACTCTTGAGTTTAATAAAACTTTTCTTATTATTTTATAAAGAAGGAAAGGAACAAATAAGAAAGGGTTCATTTATTAACACATGGAAGGTTAATCAGGTCGTCAATGAATTGATTAAGTTAAGATATACAATTCCAAATGAAGATTATTTTGAAATAGAATCAATTAAAAATAATATGCTAGACAAATATTTGGATTCGATTTTTAGGTAAAAAATCCAAAAAATATTTGAATTTTACAAAATCTTTGTAAAAGATTAATCAAAAAAAGATGTTATATTTTGAAATTTTGCTTAATTTAATATGAATTAAATTTTCTATTAATTTTGTGCCAAAAAAGTGAAAAATCAGCTTCTATTTGAATGTATATCTAATTAAATAAACGGGTATATAATATAATTTTAAACAACAATGAAAAAATATTAATGCTTGTTTTCTTTTAATAACCTTAAAGAGCAATATTTACATTAATATCTGATTTGGATGATACTTCAAGGTCTTTACAATATTATAGAACTGTATTCAGATCAAGAAGATTTTTTTTATGAAAATATTGACAACTATTTTCGGAACCTATTAAACCACAATTTTAAAAGTTTTACGAGAGAACATGAAGATCTCTTGAGAATCACAGACGAAATAGTAAAAAAATTCAAAAGCGAAATAGTAAAATTGGGTTTTGATAAAACTGAAACTGATAATAAATTCTCTGGTCCCGATTTGAAACTTACTAAAAGGGACTTTGAGGAATTAACAACAATCGAAAAACTCTACAGAAAAAAAATCGCTCCTATTGTTTATGAAATATTTTTAGAAGTGATTTTATACTATATCGCAGATTTGGAGGATGAGTCGTTAATCCTAAACCTAAAATCTAAAGGATTCCTCCCAATAGAATTTATTTTAGAACTCGGTAATTTAAAAAAACTTTATTCAGAAGCTCCTGAAAAATTAGAAAATCTCCGGAAATATATCAAGGTGAAGGATGAAATAATTGCTAAATTTAGGAGTAATAAAGCTAAAATAGAGACTTTGGAGAATATAAGTGAAGTTCAAGATAAATTACAATTGTTATATTTGATTTATAGAATTCTTAATTTCTTCCAATTTATCCGATATTTTGATTTTACGCATTTGAAAGACTATATTGAAGAGAATCAAAATGAATGGCTGTATTCTCTCCCGATCGTAACATTGAAAAATCCGGATCTCTATTTTTGTGGAATATATTTAGCAAATCGGTTTGATATTCAATTAAAAACTGAAAAGATTACCAATTTTTTAAATGATCTATATGAAGAATTTATTGATGAATTTGACGCACCTATAGCCGAATCGACGACAAAATTGTATTATTTTTTTAAATCAACAGAAATAATGAATTTTTGGCTTCCATTTGATAAACTAACACCATTAATACATCTGGATGAAAATTTTTTCAATTCTAACTATCTTAAAGATTGTGAGACCTCTGAATTAGCAGTTATTGTTAAGATGTTTTATGTTCTTAAAATTCAGAATAAAATCGAACCCTCGATTTTAAAGATACTCATCGAAGAGATTGAGCAAAGAGTCACTCCAGAAGGAATTAAACATCATAGAGATGGATTTGTATCTTCAGAGTCAACATATTATGTTATTTTTTTAAATTATATGAGAAATACATTAGATAATTTGAAGGACTATGATCTTTTAGAACCAATTATCGATAGAATTTATAGAAATTTAGAACTTATTAATTTCTCAAGTGAAACTAACCATGATTTAGTAAGTGAAATCTTTTATTCTGTCGAAAGTTTAAAATTGTTCAATTGTATCGAAACAAAAGAAATGATTACTCATTTAGTAAAACACCTATTTCCTCAAGAGGTTGTAGATAAAATAGAAAACAGCGAGCAAATTGCGAAAACGGAAGCACGGTTCAGACATTTGAAAGTTAACCGAATTTCTGGAGAAACCATATATTAAAGAGAAAAAGGAATAAATCTAATAAGTTTAGTGTGGATTTAAAACCTATGTTCAATTAACGCTTATCAAATTCATTTTGAGAGTAGAATAAGATTATTGATATATCAGAATTCTTATTAAATCAGCTATATCATGAATCCGATCCGCCATTTGCTCTAAAAGTACGATACTATCTCTTATACGGAGTAATATGCGAATAGGAATGTCTTCATTTGAGTATAACCCTTCGAGAAATTGCCTATAAATTGAATCAATTTCATTTTCTATTTCATGAATTTCAGTAGTATTATTGAACACGTTTTCCTGATTATCCCTTAGGTTTTTTATCGTAGTCTTTAGAACATCAGCCATGCTGAGTATTTTATTTATTAACTTGCGATATTGTTTACTTATAAATTGTATCTGTTTTTGATCCAAATGAATTTTAGGTAGCATATCAACAAATTCAAGCGGATAATTAATAACATTGTCCATTCTTAATACCAATGCAATAAAATCCCCAAATCCTGCCCCAGATTCCGAGTAATCTTGAATGATCCTCACTTTTATCTCGTCAGCTTCTTCCTCAATGATTTGCATTTTATTCCTTTTCTTTTCAAGTTTCGATTTGTCTTCTGACCAAGAATTAAAATAAACACCCATATCACTGATTATATTGTAAATAATTCTAGAATGATCTATCAATAATGAGATAATCTCTTCCTTGATTTTTCTATTTGATGCCATTTTAAGATTCACTAAATTTTTAATAATCTATGAATATTATATGATTAAATAAATAAAAATCATCAGTATTAAGAATTAAAATAATTCCATAAAAGAATTATTCTAATCTTGTAGGGAAAAAAGGTGCTTCGCTAAAAAAATGGAATTAAAAAGTTTAATGGAAAGATGGAGAAAATACTCTGCAATGTCCGATTTGGGCATTATCGCACGTCGGAAATTTTTCAATAATTGTTTTGATGGAGCTTTAACTTGTGCTGGGATTGTAAGTGGAATATTTTTTGTGTTTCTTTATGGTTCCGCTTCGAACACCCCCGCAAATGTGATTGTGTATGGTTTTTCGACGGCTCTCGCAATTGGCATTAGCGGCTTATGGGGTGCTTTTTTATCAGAAGAAGCAGAAAGAAAGAAAAAGATGGATGATCTTAAGAAGGAGATGGTCATTCTAGACGAAGATGGACTCGCTAGAACTAAAGTGGAATCAATATTAAGAGAAAGCAACATAATTGATGAAGAAGAAGAAATTAAAAAAGCAATGCTAATCCCCTTCAAGAGAGAGAATAAAAAATCAGTACCTAAAAAACACTTAATCTTAATTGAGAAAAATCAGAAAAAAGAGAAATCAATAATTCAACAAGCTGAAAACTTTGCAACAATCGTGGCTTCTTTAGTTGATGGACTTGCTCCAGTTTTAGGCTCCTCACTCCCATTAATTCCATTCTTTTTTGGCACTAGTTTAACTTTACTGCATTTTATCTTCTCTTATATTATCTTAGCAGGATTACTAATATACCTGGGAATATTTTTAGGAAACATTTCTGGAGGAGGTCGTATAAAGTATGCTATTCATCTAATTACAGCAGGAGTCGTGACTTTGCTAATATCTGCATTATTAGGAATTTAAAGACGAAGTAATTAATAATGCTACTTGCTTTAAATAAAATAGTATAATCATGCTTGAAAAATTCAGAACTTACGCGAAAATCACAAATCTTTGGCCAATAGCACGTAGATATTTTGTTAATAATTTTTATGACGGTATGCTCACTGTGCTAGGTATTTTATTAGGATTCTTTATCATAATCTTTCAATCAGAAACTCACACTGTCGATAGTAGACTTGTAATCTTTACTGGCTTAGGAACATCAATTTCAATGTTCTTATCAGGATTAACGGGTTCTTATCTCTCAGAGAAGGCTGAACGACGCAAATTAAAGGATGAGTTAAATAAGGCTATGATACTTGATGAACTTAAAGATGGAAATCTAACAGCTAAGTCTGCAACTCAAGATATCGAAAAAGCAATGCTTATAAAAATAGATAAAAAAAGAAAGCAAACAGAGCGTGATTCGGATGATGAAAAACTGAAAAAAAAAGGTAAAACCATATTAGAACGCGCAGAATTTGTTACTAGTATCGTGGTTGCTTTTGTAAATGGACTCTCTCCTTTCTTGGGAGGGTTAATTTCCCTGATCCCTTTTTTCTTTCAAGCTTTAGCTGGCTTTGTTACATTCTTAACTTCATTCATAATTATCTTAATCTCAATAATTTTACTAGGAATATTTTTAGGTTTAGTATCCAAAGAATCAATCATTAAAAATATACTTCAAATGCTACTCGCATTTGCACTGACAATTGGTATATCCTTTCTGATTTTAGGAGCGTAATAAATTTTACTTATCTAACACTTCTTATTATTGCCGTTTTAAAGCCTAAAATTTATAAGTCGTTCAGAACCAAAATTTTAATATTTTTTAAAATACTTTTTTAAGAAAAGTTCGCCTAAAACTCGAGACTAAAAAATGAAATCTTTTATAGGTATTGATATTGGGTCATTAGCAACTAAAATTGCATTAATCAGTGAGAAAAAGTTAATCGATCACCGTACAGAACGTTCCACATACAATTTCAAAAAAGTCGGACATGATTTATTTGATGAAATTTTGTCTAGACATAGTTTATCACGGTCTGATGTTTATGTAATGAGTACTGGATATGGAAGAAATACTATCGACATAGCTGACGATAGAGTGACTGAAATTACAGCTCATGCAAAAGGGATTCAATATTTCTTTCCTGATGCTCGGTCAGTAATAGATATTGGAGGACAAGATAGTAAGGCAATCCTGATTTCATCGAAGACAGGTAAAGTTATTGACTTTCAAATGAATGATAAATGTGCAGCGGGGACAGGGCGCTTTCTTGAAGTAATGGCTCATGCTTTGGAAGTACCTATTGACAATTTTGGAGAATTGGCGTTAAAATCTTCTAGACCTTCCTCAATAAGTTCCACTTGTACTGTATTTGCTGAAAGCGAAGTGATAAGTTTATTTGCTAGAGGAGCATCTAAAGAAGATATTGCGAGTGGTATTCATAAATCAATCGCTCGTAGAGTTGCTGGAATGGCAAAAAGAATTGGAGTGGAACCCAAATTGGTTTTTTGTGGAGGTGTGGCCAAAAATGCCGCAGTAAAAAGGTACTTAGAAGAAGAATTAGGATTTGAGATTGTCTCTCCCGAACTTCCTCAGTTGACAGGGGCAATTGGAGCAGCACTCATCGCAGAAGAAAACAGCGGAAACTTGTAAAATAGGCATTTTAATATTTTTAGTTATATTTCTGATCGGTAAACGTTTAAAAAGAATTAAAACTTTTTTGATTAATATTTCAGTTTTAAGAGCAATCAGAAATGGATTTGAATAATCTTTTAATGGAATTTTCACTTTTTTTAAAGCTAAAGAAGCAGGAAGGATGTAAAGTAGCTTCATTTTTAGCACATGATAATATTCCTGAAGAATTGTTAGATGCGGCTGGTGTTTTTCCCTTAAGATTGATGTTTGGAGGGAACGATGAGCTAATGAATATGAGTCACGATTATCTTCCCCCATCCACCTGTGCTTTTACTCAATCAATGATAGGACTTTTTTCATTGAAACCTTCTCAATATCAGTTTTTAGATCTGATTGACTACTTCATTGTTTCAAATCATTGCGTTTCTGATATATGTGGATCAGAAATCATTACGAAGTACTTTAATATTCCTAGATTGAATTTTTACTTACCCTATACAAAGAATCAAAATAGTTTGAAGTATTTTAAATTAGAATTGATTGATTTTAAAGAGCAGATTGAAAAGATCATAGATAAAGAAATTGCTGATGAAGATTTATTAAAAAGCATTAAAAAATATAATAATTTCAAGCTTAAACTACTCGAGTTAAACTCATTAAATTTGATTGGATCGAAAAAACTACAAATTATCCAAACTGCTATGCTTTATGGCCCAAACTCTATTGAAATGATTTCTGAATTTATAGAAAAGAATAAACAAAATCAGCAAAAATCAAAACATATTAAAAATGTGATTCTTACTGGTTGTTCTATTTTTCTAAATGATAATATAATTGAATTGATTGAAGATGCCGGAGGGAATGTCGTTTTTTTTGACACATGGATAGGTAACCAATATTATTCTCAAACCTTCGATAATGAAACATTGAATTCGATATCAAATCCCTACGATTTATTAGTTGAGAGATTTAAAAGGAATAGATTAAGCGATCATTCTATTCCCAACTTTCTAGAGTATAAAGTAACTCGAATTGAAGAGATAAATAGAATTTATAAAGAGAGAGAAGATCAAGATCTTGGAGTGATAAATCATATCATAAAATTTTGTGATCATTTTTCAATGCATTCTACGTACTTTAAGGAAAAATTACAAAAAAAAGGGATTCAAGTTTTAAATTTAGAAAGAGATTATTCTCGCGCCAATAGGGGGCAATTATCTACGAGAATCGAGGCATTTTTGGAGATGATAAATTAATGAGTTTATATGCTGATGAAATTATCCGTTTTTCTTCCGTATTAAAGATGTCGTATAATTTAATTGCTGGAAGAGATGAATTAAAAAGAATGAAATTAAGGGAAAAGAAGCATCTCATCTCAGTTGCGCTTCCCTTCTCTGATTTAATCTTCGGATTTCCAAATCTAGTTCCGGTATTTCCAATTAGAATGCATATTTTCAAAATAAGCAAGTATCTTTCCTATTTAGGTTCTGCTTCTAGTTTTTTTGGATGGGATAATGTATCTAAATTTCTTGGGTTTATCAAGAATGCAGGTATCGAAGAGATTAGTAAGATAATTGATGAAATTATTGATGACGTTATCGAGACTTTAAACCAGAAGTACAACGAAATGTATGATATTGGAGTTGAGCGAGGTATCTCTACTGATTTTTGTTTTGGCTTAAAAACTTTAGTAGGTATGCATGTAACAAAAATGAAAAACGTGAGTGCTACAATGAATTATACTATTCGATGTAGCGCTTGGAATAAATATTCAGAGTCTTTAAAAAGTATTGATAGTAATGTTAAAGATATCTGGGTAGATATACCTCCTAGGAATATTGGAAATTCAATGGAATTATTGGAAGATAATATAAAAAGCGCGATCCATGAACTTGAAAAGCTAAGTGGCCATTCTTATAGTGATAGTGCCTTGCGAGAACATTTTAAATTAACTAACCAAATACGTAGAGATTATAAGAATATAATTTATGAGATAGGTGCTTCAGATTTTTATCCTTGCAACCCAGCGACTTTTAGTGAAATTCTTGCACTACTTAGCATTAGTTTTCAAGATTATAATTCAAATGCCAAAAGATATGCAGAAAACATTCACCAGATGATAAACGAAATGCGAGAGCGCATACGAAAAGGGTTAGGTATGGATGTTTCTAAATATAAGAAAATCTTGGTAACACCTATGTTCGGAGGATGGGAGCCCAAGACTCACGAAATCATTTATAGATTAGGAGGGAGAGCCTTGTATGCAGATTGGGACGTTTTAAGACTGTTGGATGACATTCCCATTACAAATAAAACAGATCCAATTGAAGCATATGCTGATTTTATAATGAATGCTACGGAGAATGGGATAGGCTGCGATAATAACGTGTTGACGGATTCTTATATGCGAGTTGCGAAAAAGTTAAGTGCGGACGGATTAGTTTTTAACCAATTATTTGGATGTCATTCGATTTCTAATTGTTATAGACTTTTAAAGGAAAAAATTAGAAGAAATTTAGAGATTCCATCAATGTATTACACCTTTAATCGGATTGGTGAAAATGTAGAGCAAGTAAGTACCCGTCTTGGTGCGTTTATGGAAATGGTAAATGGTTGATGAATCGATTTTAATTAGAAATTTTATTTTTCTTTTTTTAGCTTCGAAAATTAAGCCCTTTATACATGATATACCCAAAAAGCATCATAAAAGCTGTTAAACTACCTGCAATTGCCCTAATTAATGAGTTTAGAAATAAATTAGCGATACTTGGAAGTAACATAAGACTTGCAATCCCAATAAACCCTATGTTGAAATATTTCCAGCGAATATGAGCCCCTTCCTGTCGTTGGATTTCGGATCTCTTTCCTGCTAGCAGTTTATAAATCTTATTTGCTTCAATTACTTCAATCAGAATTAATCCTAATAAAATTGCATCATAATAAAGCGAATATTCCACGCTCCAAAGTGGTGCCCAATTAGTTGAAGCGTTATAAGTAACAAAGATAAATGTCATAATGATAGTAGAAATAACGATGATAAGACTTAAAATGCCTGCGACAAGATATTGTCTTCTTGGTTTGAATTTTGGATCTCGTTTAGAATGTTGGAAAATGATCTGGCACAAACATGCAAGAAATAAACTAGATATACCAATCGCATATATAATTTTGATTAGCCGCTCATCTTGAACCAAGATTCCTAATATATAATAAGTAATATTTATAACAGCTCCCAGAGCATAAAATAAAAATCCACTTCCAAGAAAAAATTTGTCTTGAACTTTAAATTGCTTGCTTCGAATGATGGATATCGCTAATATAACCACAAATAGCGACATAATTGATAAGATCCCAATTGGTATAATTCTTACAATATTTATAATCGAGAATTCACTCACCTTGAAGAAAATCATTATAAATTTCTCCTAAATCATCAAAAAATTAGATGAACTTATCATTAATAATAAAAAAACCATAATATGCCGTTTAAGTTCATCTTGAAATTGCTTTATGAATTAAAATACTTTCCAAAACCTAAATCTTTCTAGAAAAGCCTAATTCAAAAAAATAGAATTAAAAATATTAATAAATTTAAATTTTTAAAACACATATGAATCGTGAATTTCCTCTGTTATCTCTATTTTATGTTTACATAACGTGCATTCGAGGAATTCTTTATCATCCTCCTTTGAATGCATCATGATACTCCCGCATTTTTCACAAAATTCGAACAAAAAATCACCTCATTTTTTTATTTATTATCAGATATGGAAATCTTGACAGAATTTTATAATAGAAAATAGTTCAGTTAAGATTCAAAATCACTCGAAATTATGAAGAAGTTTTCTCTATCTATCTGATGAGATCTCGATTTGTATATTCTCTATAATCAAACAGACCTTTTATTTATTTTTATGATTTTCTTGATAAAATTAAAAAAAAAAATTGCTTTTCATCATTACCAAAAAAGATTTAATCTCTTTAATAGAGACTTAAATGTATGAATTTATATTATCGAACAATCAATAAATCAGTATCGACGTTGTTTAGAATTTCAAATGCAACATTTCCTATGAGTAATTCTTCCACTCTTGAATGTTCTCCTTTACATCCCAGAGCAACTAAATCAAAATTTTCTTCTTTTTTAACCTTTGAGATATATTCGGCAGGTGTGTGATCAACGATAAGTCGAGTTTCAATTGGTAAATTTTCTTTATCAAACATTTCTTTTACTTTGCTTAATATACGTTTACCGTGTTCTCGATATTCTTGCTCTAGTTTTTGATAATCTAACGATGGAATCATATAGTAACTACCAAACGGACTAGGGATGGGAATTATTAGGCCTTGTGAGAATGCATTATGCATAATTGAATGAAAAGCAACTACTTTGGTGGTAATTTTGCTATTTTCATCTTCATTTGCCCCCTTTCCATTTTTAACCATTTCAATTACTCGTTTCGCTGCTTTGAAAGCATCATTTGAATCATCCATCGCTATCAATATTTTACTGTAAATTTTTACTTCACCTCCATATTTCTTATTAATGAATATCAATTCTTGAATTAGGAGCGATATCTTGCTTTTTTTGCCCCAATAGAATCAGGTTGTCCCCCAAATTTTTCATTCACGATTCTTTTTTTATACAATCGCCTAAATCTTTTTCTAGGTATTCTTTTTTTAACAGAATTAACTCCTGTTGATTCCACCCTTGGAGTTTGTTGCCTAACCTTTCCTGCTTTAGTCATTGAACCGTGAGACCCAGGAATTTCTTAATCACCTCTTTTAAATAATAAAATAATTTTTTTTAATTTTAGCTAACACGAAGGCTTAAAAAGAATAAAATAGTAATATATAGCCCTTCCAATGATTCAACTAAAATCTCACTATACTCTATCGCATAACTTATTTAAATCTTCTGATTTTAAAAAGAGAAAAACATTTCCAATCAATTTCTATACCTAAAACTTATGTGACTAAGCCGGGCTAATATTTGTTAAATTAAATCATTTTTTTTAAAAAAAGGCGAAGTATGAGAATAATAGGAGCTTAATCAGTCAAAAATTTATTACCAGAGGGTATAATAAGACCCAAATTAAAAAAAATACAAAATCTCATAAATTTGGTGGATAAAAAATTCACAAAATAAAGGAAAGATCACCTAAATAGGGATATGTGAAGAAAAGATTAAAAGAAGTTTAATAATCATGGAATCTATATATACACAATTTATAGGTATACAACCCAATCTTTAAAAATAAGTTATGCTGAAGTGATGGTGTTATGATTCGTTTGAAATATAAACTAGAACCCATATTTGGCCTTGCTGGTATCACGATTGCAATTGTTCTTTTAGTTTTAGCAGCTATCCAAACTCCTGGTTATAGCCCATTTAAGAATACAGTCAGTAGTCTAGGCTATGGTCCGGCAAAGTCATTATTCAGCATTGCATTTGTCGTTGGGGGATCCCTGGAGATACCTTTCTATATATATCTTGAAAGAGAACTATCAAATATCAATGAAAGTGTTCGAAGATTAGCTACGGGGATGTCATTAGTAACTTGTGTCTGCATTGCTTTAGTTGGAATCATTCCCGATGAAACGTACATTCAAATTTTTTTAGTTTTTCATGATATCGTAGCATTTTTCAGTTTTATCGGTTCTGCGATTTATATAGGTTTATTTAGTCTTTTAATGTTTTTAGGATCACGAAAATCAACTTATCCTAGACTAAATTTTCGAAAATTTCATCCCATCTTGGGTTTTATTATAGTTATTGTTTTGATTGTACTTTTAACTACCTTTATTCCAATAATAGAATGGACACTAACTATCTTAATTCTTATCTGGATACTTATTACATCTTTATATGTATTTGCATCCAGATTCATTCATATTCCAGTTACTACTTTAAGGAAAATCCCAAATTCTAAGCTATTAAAATTGTTTCAAGAAGTCCGTGATATTTTAGTCGAGTTAAATCTCGATCAAGATAATTTAATATCAACAATGGAAGATGACATTGCTATAATAAAATCTAGAATTGAAAAAGAAGAATTGGCTAAATTAAGAGCAAGAAAACATTAAATCCTTGCTTTTATTGATTTTTTTTCATCAATAATAAAATCTTGAATCTCAATTCTTTTCGTTATATAATCTCCAAAGTTTAGTTTATGAATGTTTCTACCAGTCTTTTTAAATGCCGTTCCACAAAGAATAGACGATAACTGAATAATTGAATCAATAGTTGGGGTTTTAACGCCCAAGAAGTGAGCTATTGAAGATACTGGAACTAATCCTGTAGGCACGTCCTCAGTAAAATAACGCGTGATTAATTCTCTGGGAGCATTTATATCCTTATAAGCAATTATATTCTGAATCGCTTCGTGGATACATTTCGAACTTACCCCATATGATTTTTTAGCCCAATCGCAAAAATTAAGACGTGGCATACCTAACTTTTCAAATATAAGATTTATTTCAAACTGTATTTGTTCAAGCACTTCACATGTGTGGAATGTCGCTCCCTCCTTATAAAACTTGAACTCTCTTCCAATATCCATGAATCCAGAGTTCATCAAACTTAATGCTGGGTGTAATAGCATCCCGATATTTCTTAATGATACTTCCAAGTAATCATCAATAGGATTGAGTTGAGGAAATACCTCTCTTAATGTGTCATAGATGAAAAAAGTGTCCTTCTCTGGAAAACCGCAAAAATCAACCAAATCTTTAATTTTTAATATCTGTACTCCATTCTTTTTTAACTCTCTCGAAGTAAAGAGAAGTGTTTGTGTCTCTCCGATAAATATTGGTATATTTCCAATTTCTTCTTTAATTGTGTTTCTGAACTCTATCGACCCAAAAGTCCTTCCCGGATTTAATAGAATTATTTGATCTTGCGTTAAATATGGAGCGATTAACTTTGCGATAGCTTTATGGGCAAAAGCAGGAGTTACTACTAAAATTACATCGACATCTTTAAGTGCAACCTCAATATTTTGCGTAACCGTATCGATGGGATATTTACCTTTTAAGGAACCAGACGATTTAATCATACCCTTTTTAATTATATCTGCTATTCTGGAGTATGATCTGTTATATAATTTAACCGTGTATCCTTTTGAGGAGAGATAAGCTGCAAAGGCTCTTCCTCCATTTCCAGCACCAATTACGCAAAAAATCATTTTATTTTCACCTCTTTTGGACTTGTTTTAGCTTTTATATCAAAATCCATAAAGCTGGCATTTTCATCTATTATCGTCTTGATCCTTTCAATTTCATCCAATTTTTTATTACGGATAAGATCCCAAGAATAACATCCTCCGTTAATCACTTTTGTTATAATTTTTCCGAGAGCATATTTGTTATTTTTAAGATGAGGGGCATCAAAAATACCAAATTTAACTAGTCTATGCAATACGTTATAATCTCTCCAAGGATTCTCTCTTTCCTCTCTATTTTTAGCTAAATGTGGAACCAAATCTATGATCCATTTAGCTTGTTTTATCAATTCTTCTTTTCTTTCATTAATTTTGTCATTAATGACATTTAGATTACTTTCATATACCTTATTTACAACTTGTTCAACTATATTACAACTTTCTATGATATCTTCTGGGTTAGCAGCATGATCTGCTTCGCTGAAACTAACAATATGAATAATATCTGGCTTTATCGCTAATTGAACCATCGTTGCAGCAGCTAATTGTCCTTTAGCTCTATTGAGATTGAGTGGAAAACTAACTAATCCCGCACGAACCTGCCGAATTACTGAAAATTTATCATCGATCAGAGTATGAAGCAACTCATCTTTTGCCATAATTTTTGCTAAATCCATATCAAACGAACTTCCTGGTGGCGTATTAAACATGTATTGGGCAATAAAATGTTTTACTCCTAGTTTTTTCGCAATTATTCCGCTTAAATACATATCCGCCACTGCAATAGCATCTGGAGCATTTCTTAAACTCCAATGATGAGGATCATTGATCTCAACAGGAATCTTGTTCTCAGCATGCCATTTAATGGCTTCCAGATGCTGTTTTATTGACTCTTTTAAACTTAAAGGGCCCCGACCATCCATTTGATTAAACCAAAATATCGGAATAGCCGCCCAAGCATTTTGGATTGTCTCTCTAAAAAGTTTTCCTAGTTTTATAAAATCACGAGTTCCGGCATAAATTCTTAATAATGGATTATTTCCAGTAAATCTTGCTTGATGAATCTTTAATAAATCTTCTCTGGATCTTATTGGAACTCCTCCTGCCCCTGAAAGGCCATCATCTTGGTCCTCTGGATGGAAAAAATTAGCTTGCGTGTTTTGATCTGGTGCAATTGAGATGATATCTAAAACTTCTGCGTTCGCTAATTTCTTTATTCCGTTTAAAGTTTCCTCGAGATTTTCCAAACCAAAATGAGCTCTTATGATAGGATAAGGTTTTTTCCATTTAATCCGTGGAATCAATTCTATTGGAATTTTAATTATTTTTTCTGAATCAGACCTTTCACGCCTTAAAATTGATATAATTTTATATTTTGACTCCCCTCCTACAAAATATTCATCAAAGAGATCAAATTCTTTCGCTATTTCTACATTTTGAGGAGTACCCGCAAAAAATAAGCGTTGAGGTTTTTCATCTACATTGATATATTTTTTTTTAAATTTCCTAAGAATAGGTTTTAATGTAGACGGAGTAAGCCTATAACTAAACCCCACTATATTTGGCTTAATGCTTCTTATCTTTTCTATTATAATGGAATTTGGAGTAGCGGGGCCTAAAAAGATGCATTTAAACCCTAATTGGCTCGCAATATTCATGAAATTATATGCTCCCGCAACATGAACGCATTGTCCAATACTCGCTGTCAATATGATCTTTCCTTTTAGGGTTTTGAAGCCATTATTATCATTCTTAATCATGAAATTACCTCCTTATGGGAGTTTTTTATTTCTCAATTATTCACACGATCGACTTGGGAAATGCAATAAGTCGATCTAATTATTTTAAAATAAGGCGTATTTGCCATTATTGACAAACTTATACCTAAGAACATGGTAAACACTATTATAGTATAGCAAAAATCCCTATTTAAATATAATGATCCTTTAAATATAATTTTGAGTTATAAAACTCATCTATTGTTATAAAAAAAATGCTGTTTGTTATACAATTATGACTAAAAGTAACTATTTATATAGGTTTATATATAATACTTAGATAGTAGATGTTATTTTTGATTTTTTTGAAATAAATTTGATGGTGAAGAGAGATCACTGAAACCCAATCCACGAGAAAAACAACCTGGGAGATTATAGAGAGTATATATAATGCTTTAGAAGATGGAAAATTTCATACGATCAGTGAAGTTTCAGCCATGGCAAGTTCCAACTGGATTACCGTGAAGAATCAAGTGAATTTAATTAAAAAGATACAAGGGCTTCCAAAATTAGAGGTCATTAACGCATCCAAGCACATCTTAGTGAAAAAAACCTAAAGAGTTAAATGTGGGTTTTTGTAAGGTGTGTCTATTATTAGAACAACTTGAAATTCCCGAAAATATAGAAATATTTATGATTGATGAATGCCAATTCTCAGATCTGTCCTTTCTTAATCGATTCAAAAACTTGAAAGAACTCTATATAGACTATCCCTATAAGAGCGATATACTAATGTAAGAATTGTCCCCATTAGCTAATCTTCAACAAACTGGCTCTAATAACCGTGAAATAGCTAAATACGTTTCGAGAGCAGAACTTATGAAGTATATTTGTCACTTTCGCAAACTTAAGCGATTCAATTTATATAAATTCCCATTACCTGACCAAATACATCTGATATTCTTTCAAATTAGAAAATTATTTATTTAGTAAATTAAGAATTTTAAATCTGAATTCTTGGAAAATAAGTTAAGAAAAGAAAAGTTTTAAAACTTAATTTAGGGAAATCAAATAAATAGTAATTCGTTACTTTTTGTTAATTTCTCCTGATTAAGAGTCGATTTCTCTCCCTTTATATTGAATATTTGCTTGAATTTTTCAATAGAAAGGATTTCAGAAAATTCATCAATAAGCTTATAATTTTTTTCGATGGTATGAATCTTATCTTTAATATCAGTTAAAATTTTAGTTTCTGAATCAATTTGATCTTTTCTGTAAGGAGCAGGATTTGTTATCATCCTAAGACGTTTAATTTTCATTTGTACTTCTTTTTGCTTACGTTTTAAATCAGCAGTTAAAGAGCGATCTTTATTTAAGTTGTGCCAAATATCGTCATTAGATGGTGGTATGAGGAAAATTGGAATAATGTGTTCGAACTCACCGTATAGATGATTTCTTAAGTAATTAGGTAAGGTTTCTTCAAATCCTTTTGTTGATAAGATTACCAACGCTGGTCTTATTAATTGATTCTTCTTAGATAGCTTGTCTTGTATCACTTTCGAATAATTTTTAATTTCTCCAAATAATTTTACTAGTTCTAGTAACTTTAATTTATCTTGACTTTTATTTGAAAAAATGAATAACATCCAATGTGTATTATTTTCTCTCTCCTTCACGATTTTATCTGAGATAACAATCATATCAATTAATCTTTGATAAATCTCAGAATTTTTGGCAAAATCATAGTACCGAAAAATATGAGAATGATGTACTCCATATTTAACAAGGTTTCTTTCAATTATATCAAGATATTTGCTATATATTGCAAAATACTCCCCATTAAAATCAAAATCAGGGGTTAAAGAAAAATGATAATTCAAAAGCCTATCTTTATATCCAAATCTAGTTTTAACTTTTTTAAGCAATTTTTTTAATAGTTTATCTTCAAGTTCACTGTATTCAATCTTCTTCCTTTTCGAATAATCTAATGAACTTTCAGAAGTGATGATATTGTAGAAATCCTGCTTATTATAGAGTTTAAATTGGAAATTAGAATTCTTTTGGTTCTCTTCTAATATCAAAATTGATATAATTGTACGACTAAATTCTAAGTCTTTAAAGGCACATATCTGAACCGTTCTTGAATTTTTGTCTGATGCAATTAATATTAAACCATTTTCATCAACAGTGCTACGCTCATCAACCTTAAATTTTGGTTGAATCACTTCTTTTATAATCTCAAATAACTCATTGAGATTGATAATTTTTTCAATTGTTTTGATTTTCATACATAATAACCTTATTAATTTCCTTTTTGTATAAGTCCTGTTTATTTGTGAATCTCATTTTTTTTAATAAAGTTTTAACTTGGCGTTGAGCAATAGGTCTTAATTCTTCTATGTCAAAATCTATAATTTTTTTAGTAGGAATGTGGCTCTTTTTCTTTGGTTCATCATTTTTATATTGTAAATGTGTTGTATAGATCTTCCCCCGATAATGATACCTTTGACATTGAGTGCAATAATACCTAGTCATCTATCTCACCATTTCTTAATCTTGATTCAATATCATTTAAAACGTCTCTCACTTCTGTGAAAATTCTTTTTCTTTCTGGCAATTCTCTTGCGATAGGTCGGTTATATCTTTTTAAGATGTTCCTATTATATTCATTTAAAAAGGTTGAAGATAGAGAAGTTTCCCCGCCTAATTCTTTTTTCATATTTCTATTTGTTGTCTTTTTACTAGTTCTCTTCAGTTTTAAGGAGGTTTTAATCTTTTTAATTATTTGTTTAATATTTTTCATTTTAAGCACTTTCTAAAACATAAATTTGTTTTCCATTTATAATGAAAAATTTATCCTTTTCCTTGAAGACAACTGTGTGAAAAAAATCGGCTAATCCAAGAAATCCTTGGATGATACTCTCATCATTTTCATAAACAAACTCAATATATGATACTGAGTTATTCTTTTTAATTTTGAACTTATCATATATCTTTCCATCAATTAAAGGGATTTTTTGCTCTGTAAGGATCTTATTAGCTATTTCTATTAAATCTTGATTATCGGTCATCAAATCACCTCTTTTTTTTTCTATTTTTATAATAAATTAATTAAACGCGACAATCTCACTTGAAACGTAATTTATGCAAAACCTTTTGAAAGATCTGGCAAGAACTACTTAGTATTTTAATAAATTCTTTTGACCATTATAAAATAGCAATTTTTAATGGTTTCAAGTTATAATCAAGTCTTCTCTATAATAATATTGGAGAAACTATTTAATTTTAATGATCTCATTCTGATTCCTCTTTCTCCATAAGTTTTTGCTCCAATTCTTGCTTTTCTTTCTGTAGAGTCTCGATTTGTTTTTCTCTTCTTTTAATTTTCTGACCACTTATTGTAATGCCTTGTAATTCTAATAATTTCTTTACGAATATTATTGCAGCAATGACTACTCCAATTAAGTAAAAGATTTGTGCAGACCAGTAAAATCTCTCGATACTTGCATAGATTGGCAAGTTGAGAAAAGGTAATATTAGACTTATCAGTCCAATAAATATCAAAGCTACTAGTAATGATATCTTTTCATAGGTTTTTATCTTATTTCTAAAGAAAATAAAAATTCTCAACCAGAAAACAACACAAATGAAAGTTATTGGAGTAAATAGGATCGAACCAATTCCAATTATCAATAAGAAGTTGAGGGCAAATTTTTTTCTCCATAGGTCTAAAATTTCTTTAGTGGTCATTTGGTCTTGAACTTGAGCACTAGCATACTCTTTTCTCAATTCAAAATATTTCTTCTTAATTCCCCTAGCTACTTTTTTGGCTCCCTTTTTCCACCAATTGAATTTACCAAGTTCTACGGCCTCTTCAATTTGATCTCTAATAATTGGTAATACATATAGATTAAGTAATAGAGAAATAATTCCATAGAAGTATATCAATAGATCTAAAAGTAGCCAAACTCCTGTTTGGGAAAAGATCGATTTTGCAAAATAGCTAGATATAACCTGATATATCGCATAGCCAATGATAATCAAGGGTGTTATAATTTGCACTATATTAAAGATGTTAAGGTGCTTTTCTTCGAATTTATCTCCAAACTTTTTTAAAATAATTAAAAACCCATTTGCGATGCTAAACATTATCCCAAATCCAGATAAAAATTTCACAGCCCAGAAGAATACCAGCAAAGAGAAATCAAGTATAAAAAGATCAAATATGATATTAAATATCATAAACAAAATTAAAACGATTATAATTGAAAAATATGCAATCCGATATATCTTTTCATTCAAATTGATCACTTAATTAGATTTGAAACTTATTTTTAAAACTGACTCCATTAATTTACTATAAATTAATGAAAATAATATTACTCAATATTGAATTTAAAATTACTTTTCATTTAGTTAAATATTAGATAAAATTTAAGATTTTCTTTCAAATTACCGAACCCTATTAATTTAACCCTTTTGTTGTATCTTATTCAACAAATTCTTATTTTATTTACAATGTATTTTACTAATTTTATCTTTTAACGAATTAATATTATTTTTAGCAAATTTTAATATTTAATTTTACCTAAAAAAATTATAGATCGATAATCGATAACTCAAATAATCTCGGAGCCTATGATAAATGAGCATATATGCGGATGACGTCATTAGCTTTCCTTCTGTTTTGAAAATGTCATATAATTTTTTAATGGGACGAGATTATCTAAAAAGAAAAAAAACAAGAGAACGAAAAAAATTAATATCAGTAGCATTGGGGTTTCCAGATTTAGTATATGCCGTAGGCGGCGTCCCTGTTTTCCCAATAAGATTAGAAAAATTTAAATTACCGGCTCTATTGGCATTAGGTTCAGCAAAAAGCGTGTTAGGTTGGAATTTAACCTCAAAAGTCTTAGATTTAGCACGTCAATTTGATGTTTTAAAATTAGTGGACAAGATACTCGACGAAGTTATCAATACAATTAATGATAAATATAACCAAATGTATGAAATTGGAGTAAAGAATGAAGGATTAAAAGAACTGTGTTTTGGAATTAATGCATTATATGGTATGCATGCGACTCAAGGTAAAAACCTTGACGCTGATCTAAACTTTGCTCTTCGTTGTGGGGAATGGAATTATTTTTCAGAATCTATAAACACAGAAGATCAAATTTGGGTTGATATTCCTCCAAAAGATTTGGAGAACAGAGAACAAGCAGTCGATATAATGGTTAATAATTTAAAAAATGCTATTGATCGATTAGAAAACTTAACAGGAAATATAGTTTCAGATGAAAGTTTGAAAAAGCAATTCCGCATCGGAAATCAAATCAAGCGCTATTACAAAACAATCTTGCACGATTTTAGTAGTTCAGATTTTTTCCCTTGTAATCCAGCTACTTTTGCTGAAATACTTGCTTTGTTAACGATTACCTTCCAAGATTATAATTCAAATGCTCAAAGATATCTAGAAAATATCAGCCAATTAGTAAAAGAAATAAGGCAAAGAGTCAAAAAAGGTGTTGGAATGGACGTATCTGGAATGCCAAAACTATTATTTACCCCGATGTTTTCAGGATGGGATCCTAAAGTCCATGAAATCATCTATGAATTAAATGGACGCATAATTTATGCTGATTGGGATATTTTCGGACTTTTAGAAGAAATACCAGTATCAAATAGATCAGATCCTCTTGAAAATTATGCTAAATTCTTATTAAATGCATCTAATAAAGGTTTGGGGTGTGATAAAGAAAATCTAACTCGATCATATGTTGAAAAAGCTAAAGAATTAAAAGTCGATGGAATAATTTTTAATCAAGTGTTTGGATGTTCTTCTATTTCAAATCTCTATAGCTCAATTCGTGAAGCGATTAATGAAGAAATTGAAATACCAGCGACTGTGATAAAATTTAAAAAAATTGGTGAAAACATAATAGAAGTTAAAGATAGTTTGGACCATTTTATTAAACAATTTTGATCAATTAGAATTTTATTTGAATAAATCTGAAGGTTTCATTAAATGGGGTTCATCTTCATCATCCTTTTTCTTCTTCCCTGGAACAAATCCATAAACATCCTTTTCCTGTGGAGTAGTGTTTACATCAGAAGTTGGAGGATTTAAATTGATTCCAGGACTGATCTCTTCGGCTTGCTGTCCAACAGATACGGTTTGAGGAACTGCTACCTCTTCCCTATTATACTTTCCTGCCTTTAAATCCTTTAACTCAGATAATACTTTTTCTAAATTTAGAGTTTGTACGCTCTTATTCATTGTATCCATTATCTCTTGAAGGGATTTAGATGTCTCACGGAGTCCTTTTGGGTTAATTCCAGTTAAAAGTGAATCTAAATTATTGCTTATATTTTCATTTAATTCTTTGAGTGAATCAAGTACCGTGGACCAGTGCTTATTCATTTGAGACTCGATAGCACTTATCATTTTAATCGTTTCGTTCATAAAATTTACATGTGCTTCATATCTTTCCTCATCCTTTGCTCTTAAATCTGAAATAAGCATTATTAATTTTCTAAACGCTTCTTTTTCTTCTTCGGAACTCATTTTTGAATAGTTTGTTAATTTTATTACTATATTTATGATTATTTTGGAATTTATATCTTTTTGTTTATTAAGGCATTGAATTTCATTCTAGGCTAATAAAAAATAACTAACAAGTTTAAAGTAGAATAAATTCAAATAGGAAAGTGAGTTTTAAAAATCATAATAATTAAGAAACTTCATATAAAACTATGAATAAAAATAATTCAATATGGACTAAACATCCTAAAATTTATGAAATCAATACCTGGCCCTGGCTTTTTGAATTATCAGAGAAATACGGCCATAAAATTACCTTAAGAAGTATACCTGTGGATTTACTTGATAACCGCTTAAGAAAGTTTGATGTAATATGGACTATGGGGGTATGGGAGCGAAGTCCTAAAGCAAGAGAAGATGCTATCCAAAATCAAGACTTACAAAATGAATATCATAAAGCTTTAAGGTATTTCAATACGGATGATGTCGTAGGTTCACCTTATGCAGTATATTATTATCACGTCGATTCTCATTTAGGAGGCCAGGAAGGACTTTCTTCATTTCGAGAAGACTTGTCTAAACGGGGGATTAAATTAATCCTTGATTTTGTTCCAAACCATGTTGCAGTTGATCATCTATGGATCTTAGAAAAATCAGATATGTTTATACAAGGCACTATTGACGATTTGATGACAAAACCATATGAATATTTTTCTATCGGTAAAATGGTATATGCTCATGGAAAAGATCCTTATTTTAGTCCTTGGACCGATACTGTCCAGATCAATGCCTTCTCACAAGAAGCTCGACAAAAAGCAGTTAAAACTTTGCTCTCAATTGCTGATATGTGTGATGGCGTTCGTTGCGATATGGCAATGCTTCTTTTAAATAAAATATTCAGCAAAACTTGGGGTTTCAAAGTAGGAGATCCTCCTGATGTTGACTATTGGGAATATATTATTCCTAAAGTGAAGGAGCAATTTCCTGAGTTCAAATTCGTAGCAGAAGTTTATTGGGATTTAGGATGGGAATTACAACGACAAGGTTTTGATTACACTTATGATAAAAGACTATATGAACGGTTATTAAATGAAGATGCGCAAAAAATTAAGGAACACCTTCAAGCGGATTGGAATTTTCAATGTAAGTTATTGAGATACATTGAAAATCATGATGAAGATAGAGTTGTAAATATACTAGGAGAAGAACCTTCAAAAGCAGCAGCAGTTATCATAGTTACATTACCAGGTGCATGTTTGATTCATGAGGGTCAAATGGAAGGAAATGAAATAAAATTACCAATCCAATTAGGGAGAAAACCTATCGAAAAAGAGAATACTGAAATTCTTCAATTTTATAGAAAATTATTAGACATTTTCCCAGGTAAAGATCTAAATAAAGCAAAATGGATGATGTGCGGATTAGATCCCGTAGATGATAATTCTTATAATGAAGCGATTGCTTATGTTTGGATTTTACACGAACAAATAAAACTAATTGTGGTTAATTATGGTTTAAAACACGTTAAAGCCCATGTTAAAGTTCCAAATTTCGATTATAAAACATCTGATTGGCTTTTCAAAGATCTCTTGCACGATAAGGAATACAGATATTCTGGAAAAAATCTTTCTTTAAACGGTCTTTATGTGGAATTGAATCCTTGGAAATCACACATTTTCGATATTATTGAAGTAAAATGAAGTTTAATGTACCGTTACCGTTTTAGATAAATTTTGTGGCTTGTCAGGATCTAAACCATGATATAAGGCCGCATAATAAGACAGCAATTGCAGTGCTGGCGTAAAAGTAATGGGACTGAAGAGATTATAATATTTACTTGCAGGCTGGGGTATGCGAATAGTAATATCACTTAAATCAGTTATCTGCTTATCCTCTCCAACTACCACAGATATAATTTTACCACCCCTAGCTTTAAATTCCATTACATTTCCAATCAATCTCTGGTAAGTTTCATCGGGTGGAGCGATAAATATTATCGGAAATCCCTCTCTCACTAATGAAATAGGACCATGTTTAGCGTGGGCTGCAGAATATCCCTCGATGAATCGGCATGCCACTTCCTTTAACTTCAAACCTCCTTCTTTAGCCGTAGCTATGGATATCCCTCGAGCTAAATAGAAAAAATTATGACTCTTTTCTAAACTTTCTACAATTGATTTAATTAATATCGTATTATTATTTAGAAAGTTTTCAACTATGTCTGGTGTGGCGTATAAAGCTTCCTCATATCTATTAATTTCTTGTACCGTCAATGCTTTCCTTAACCGAGCAATTTCAATACCGACTAAAGCAAGCGTAAGTACTTGTGTACAATAAGTTTTTGTTGCAGCTACTCCAATCTCAGGGCCTGCTTGGGTTACTATTACGTGATCAGAATATCTAGTAATTGAAGAACCTACTACATTCGTTATTGAAAGTATTTTAACCTTTTTTCTTGAATTTTGCTTTGCCCATCTCACAGCTTCAATTGTATCAACAGTTTCCCCCGATTGAGAAATTGCAATAATCACGGACTCATCTGGTAATGCATTTTCTAATTCAGTTTTAAATTCAGAACATTCAATTGCTTGGATGTATTTGCCCAATAATCTAGTAATTATGAATTTTCCT
>CAZWEM010000027.1:33613-55541 GCA_964632315.1 uncultured archaeon | reverse complement strand
AGCATTAGCTAATACTGTTTTACCAGAACAAGCTAATCCAGTAAACCATAATGTAAATCCTTTATGCTCCATTTTTATTCTTTTGATTTCTTATTGATTATATTTTCAAAATTCTATTAATTTACCTTCCATATCGGCGGGAATTTCGACTCCAAAAATATTCAAAATGGTTGGGGCGATATCTAATATATTCTTAGTCCCAAGATTCTTACCTATCTTCTTTTTCGGATCTGATATGATAAAAATCCCATGATAATCGTGAACAGCATCATCTGGACCAGTATCATTTTCATCTAAATACATTGATTTATATCCAACTGTACCCGCCGACCTCCAATTCAAATCATCAAAATAAACCATCAAATCAGGTGCATCACCCCGAACATTTTGGAACAAATCTTCTGGTTTATGAATGATTGTGTTCATTGGCTTTCCCTTATCATCAGGAACGCTTTTCAATAACTCTTGTACTTTAGATCTCCATGATTCATATTCTTCTGGTTCGATTATTCCAAGATCCTCACGACCTTTCAAGTTGAGAAAGATGCGAGCATAATATCCCCCCCACCCCCAAGCATAGGTTTTATTCCAATCAATTTTAGCATCTTCTAAACGAGTTCCTGATTTAGCTTTTTCTTTGAATTTAAGTAAACCTAATTCTTGTAAAGCCATATTCACGCATAAACATCCCTTCATTGCCTTAGCACCGTGATCAGAAGCGATTATGACTGTAGTGTTATCATCAATTAGTTCTAAAAGTTCACCAATTTGCTTATCAAGAAATTTATAAAAATTTTTAATCACACTTTCGAACATGTTTCCTGGTTCATGTTTATGGTGAAATTTATCATAATATTTCCAAAAACCATGATGTATTCTGTCCAAACCAATGATAACAAATTGACAATAATTCCATTCCTTATTCTGTATTAAATATTTAACGGTAGCAAAATGTAATTTAGTCATCTTATATAGATTTACGAGTAAATCTTCTTTCTTTTCGGTTCTGAATAAAACATCGAAAGTGTAATCATCCGTCACGTTATTCATAATCTCCTCCTTCAATTCTGGAGGATAGGTGAAATTTGATCGTGCATCGGGAGTAATAAATCCTGTAATTAAATTTCCATTTATCGGTTGAGGCGGAAAAGTCGGAGGAATTCCTAAAAGAATTGATTTCAAACCCTCCTTGCTAATAATGTCCCAGACTTTTTCTTCTTTAATTGTCTGAGAATTAGCCACCCAAAAATCATTATAAGAATTACCTTTTCTATGGCGAAATCCATATACTCCTAACGTGCCTGGTTTTTTGCCTGTTGCCATTACCATCCAAGCGGGAACAGTAATGGGAGGATCACTACTTCTTAGTTTTCCATGAACACCGTTTTCCATCAACTTTTTTATATTTGGACATTCTTCTATGAAATCTTGAAAAAGGGTGCGTGGTGTAGCACAATCTAACCCAATAAGTAAGACTTTTTTATTATTACTCAATTAAACATCCTCAAACCTATTATCTTGTTTTAATCAACAAAAGGATTTTTATACTTTAAAATGACTTCTGCTACTTCAGGACGCATTACTTCTGTGTCGGGTGGTTTTCCTGCACTAAGAGCGGCTCGAATATCCCTCCCAGCAAAATAGTTTTGCATTTCAGGTGGGTGTGGGCAAATTTTATCATTAACAACCGCGTTACACTTGCTACATTTTGAAAAAGATCGAAATTTAATTGGCTCAATTCCAAGGTCAGGAAATTTATCAAAGATGTAATGCGCATCATATGGTCCATAATAATTTCCTACTCCGGCGTGATCTCGACCGATAATGATATGATCACATCCAAAATTTTTTCGAGCTATTGCATGAAATATTGCTTCCTTTGGTCCAGCATATCGCATTTCTGTTTCAAAAGTGCTTAATACTACCCTATCTTGAGGATAATATTCTTTAATTAATGCTTGATATGATTCTATTATAACTTCATCCTTGAAATCCCCGCTTTTTTTCTTTCCGATTACAGGGTTAATGAATAAACCATCGACATAAGTAAGGCCAGCTTTTTGGACGTATTCATGTCCTAAATGAGGTGGATTCCGAGTTTGAAATGCGACCACTTTATCCCATTTTTTTTGTTTGAATAGCACTCGTGTTTCTAAAGGCTTTAGATCTAAACTTGGAAAAACAGCTTTAGGTTCATTTAATAAAAATATTTCTCCCCCAATTAGTATTTCTTTAAGATCGTAAACACTTTGTACTCCAGGATGATTCTGATCTAACGTTCCATATACTTTTTCTGCGAATTCTTGCTTTTCATAACTATATATATCCTCTATTGACATGATAGCAAGGGGAATTCCAGATTGATTGGTTAAAATGATCCGATCATCCACTTGATATTGTTGGGTTTCTTCTCTATCAGCATCAAGTACAATCGGTATTGGCCACGCTAAATTATTTTGAAGATACATTTCGTCAAGGACGTAATGAAAATCATTTTCATTCATGAATCCTTCTAATGGGCTAAAAACCCCATAAGCAATGTTCTTTATTACCTTTAACGTCTGGGGATTAACAGTTTTTTTATAAAACTCATCTGATTCACCTAAAATCCTTTCTTTTTCCATTTTAGGTAATTCTTTATTGACTAATCTTCCACCATGTGGTTGAATCATGTTAAAACTCTCACTCTTTTAACTATTGTTATTTTTCAAAGTTAATCGATATAGCCAAGATCTCGAAGTCTTTGTTTTACTTTCTCTTCTTCTTCTTCAGTAAAAGCTTCTCTTTCTTTTTCCTCGGATTCAATTGAAGAAAGTACTTGCCTTAATACGTAAGTAACATAACTTGAAACTGAAGAAAAGCCAGTACCCTTCATTCGTTCTTTTACCTTATCTGCTAGTGGTTTTGGTATAGAAACCGTGGTATATTCAACTTTATGTTCTTCTTCTGACATAAATATTCACGTTAAAATAAATTTTAATTAAATATAATTAAATATCATTAAAAAATATTCCTTTTAGAATGATTTTGAAAGTTATGAATTTTTATAGGTTTCCATCCAATAGTCATACATCTGTTTTAATACTGTTTCTAAAGGGATTGAAATCTTCCACCCCAATTCTGTTTTGATTTTAGCATTATCCCCAATGATAATATCTTCATCAGTTTTTCTCAGTTTTTCTTTGAATTGTTCTTTGATTTTTATCTTTTTACTACTAAAACTTAAAACTATATTTAAAACATCCCTTATCTTAATTTTACGACCTGAGCATACATTGTATGTCTCACCAGATGTACCCTTGCTAACCGCTAAAGAAATTGCTTGAATTGTATCTTGAATGCCTGTGATATCTCGATACGTATTTAAATTTCCCACTTGAATTTCTGGTTTTTTTAATCCTAATTCTATTTTCACGATTTCTCGAACAAAATCTGAACATGCATCGTCTGTTTTTCGGGGTCCAGTCTGATTAAAAAGTCGAAGGTTTATTGAATCAATACCAAAGTTAATGTAATATTGACGGGATAACAACTCTACTGCAACTTTACTTATTCCATAAGGATGTATGGCCAATAAAGGATCTTCTTCTTTCAAAGGTCGATTCAGTTTTGTTGTCGTCCCATATTCTGCACTAGAACAAGCGACTATAATTCTAGATTGAAGATTATGTTTTTTAACCGCTTCAAAAATGTTTATAGTCCCAATCACATTTGTTCGAAAAGTCTCATGAGGCGCTTCCCATGATCGTAGCACTAAAGACTGCGCTCCAAAATGGAGTAATATTTGTGGTTTAAAGTGTGATATGATACTTTCAAGGTAATTTTTATCATTTAAATCACATTCTAGAAGAGTAAGATCCGGATTTATAGATGGAATTCCTTTAAATCTTCTAGCTTGAATTATTTCTTTTATACTTGTTGAATTTTTTATTAAATGATTTAAATTCTTTATAGGTACTTTAGGCCTTTTTAATGCAATTACATTGTAGTTATGATTGAGGTATTCATCCGTAAGATGAGATCCAATGAATCCATCTGCCCCTGTTATTAGAACTGATTCCATTTTACTTTTATAATTTCTTTAATTATAAGTGTAATTAAAACAAAATTATAAAATTTCTTTTTAAAACTGGACTTTTATGAAGTAGAATATATAGTTATTCCATTTTGGTGAAAAATGCTTCGATTATAAAAATGAGGGATTAATTCATTTTGAATATCAATGTCTTCCTTTATTCTCTGTTTAATTAGAGAGTCTTTTTCTGATAAAATGAAATAATTGATATTCATTTTTCGTAACTCTTTTATTATCAATGGGTATTTAATGATATTATATTCAAAAATGCTTGGAACATTCCAAGAGAAATGAAAATTAGTGAGAAAATTGGACCAATTATAGTCACTGTTAGAAGTACTAATTTGAAACAAAAAAATATTAGGAATACTATTTAGAAAAGGATAAACTCCATAATCAGTACCATTGATTAAAACCTTCCATTGATATTTTGTTAGATTATAGTTATTTAAATCTGATGTTTCAAAAAAAATTTTGAATGAATACCATTTATTCTTATCAATATTTGCAATTTTTTGATAATTCGTTCCATTAAAATAACGTAATTCTTTCGATGAAATAGATAACTGAATTGCAACTTGAGCATATAAAGCTGCATATAAATTAATATTAAAATTTTTTGTGCTATTGGAAGTCATATAATCAAAACTTATCCACCCTGATTGGTAAGATTGTTCAAAAGCAACAGAGCTCGAAACTTTTCCGCTATTGTTATTATCTTGAAATTCCAAGACATTCACATTTTCCCCTAATTTTTCGTATAGCATTATTGAACAATTATGATCTTTTTCATTCATTACTGTAAGAAATTCATAATTGTTTAGGATATTATCTACTTCTAAGTCTAATCTTGCTCTTTTATTGAACAAGAAATCTCGAACATACGTGTAATAAATGCTATTATCAACCAATATCGATTCTTTAAAGGGAATATTATCAGAAATCCATCCTATCATCTTAGCTTCATTATCATTTAATTGTTTCGTATTATATTTGTCTATAGCTGATTGAATATTATTTGAAACTAAAAAAATAATTAACGTTGAAATTATGAGGTATTGGAAAATATTTTTGACTTTTTTAGACATCTTTATTCTAAATTTAATCTTTTGTAAATTTACGATTAATATAGCCCCTAGAATAGATAGTGGGATAATACTATAAAAGCTATAACGACTAAACCAGTATTCTATAATAAAAAAATCCGAAAACATAGTAAGATATGGATAAGGCCTTACTATCCATTTAACTAGCAATACTGAAGAAATGAGAAAAATAATGATAAACCAAGAAAATAGGATTGAAAAGAGCTTCTCTTCATGTTTAAAAATCAATGGCATAAAAAGAAAGACCATAATCCCTAAAAACCCAAGATTTACAAATATTAAATGCAATGAATAAGTAAACAAGTATAGTCTTCTTTTGGTGAACATCAGGTTCAAAATTATTTCTAAAATAAAAAAGCCTATAAAAATAATCATCAATACTATAATGATGAAACGATAATCCCTCTTTTTTTCGGAAACTCTAAAGAGATGTTTCGAAATCTTCACATATAGCTTTGATGTACCTAACCATATGATTACCAAAATCAATAAGAATGAATAAAAAAATATGGTTTTAATATTATCTGAATAAGTAAATGGATATAAATTTCCAAAAAAGGTTGCCAAAATCCCTTGTATTGTATTGCTATAGAAGAAATTCGATAGGATATCGAATAATGTGAATATTAATATAAAACTAACAACGCTATAAGATGTAAAATTGAAGTTCTTTTCCTTTTTACTAGAAAAAATCGAATAAATTATCATGAAAATAAAAGCTATTAAAACAGGAAAAATGTATAATAAGAAACTTTGTATTAGAAACCAGCTTCCCGCGAATATCAATATAATTTCTGCATTTCTTTCGTTTTTTGAATGAATTGAATCAATTTGTTTTGGATTGAATTTAGAATCTCTTTCCTCTTGTGTCTTAAAAAGGAGAGTAAATAATGTGATTGAGACGGAAAATGAAAAGAACGCTATTCCTTTAAACGTGAGCATAAATAAGGTATCGATAAACAAGTAAGTAATATTAATTAATTCGGTTTCGCTATCAATAAAATTAGAAAATTCAGAAAAAGTTACAAACAATAGTAATGCAAAAATAGCAGTTCGTGTATGTATATTTTTATTCATTAAGGCTTTGTAAAAGATATAAAGACTTGAAATGAAGAGATATAATAAAGGAAAAAGTATTGCATTGACATTAATAGCTGGTAATCCACTTAATTCGCTTAAACCAAAAGAAATATAACCCCAGAAGATACAATACACACCATATGAAGGCGTATCCTTTAAACCTACAAGTTGAGCATACATTATACCTCTATGTGGATCTTCTCGGAGTCCATATGGGGCGACTATAAAAAAGCCCAATCCAATAATGATAACTGAAAGACAGAGAAAGAGAACAACTATTGTAGATTTTGATATATTCAAATTTAATATTTTTTTAAACTTAGTGGAAACAGAGGATCTTTTTCTTAAAAAGTACTCTATAAAATATAGGATTAAAATAATAGAGAAAAGAGGATAAGTGAAATAATCTCTCTGTAATCCTAATTTTTCAAAAATAAGAGTAGAAGTCCCTATTAAGGAAAGAGACAAAAGAGGGTAAAAGGTTATTTTAATTAAAAATGGCTCAACATTCAATTTGCTTGGAATGTCAATTTTACTAAGGAATAAATTATAGAGACTTGAACCAGGAATGTATAAGCATCCGAGAAGCAAAGTTATGCTTCTAATGTAATTTAAAAATCCAACTTCACCCCAATCGACTATAACATCTGAGAAAGATATTGGAGGAATGAAGTATGTTATTACCATAAGTATAATAAGGGTAATCTTAAACAAATCCTCACTGACAAACTTGATTTGGTAACTCTTTGATAAATCACGTTCTTTGAGAATAAAGAAAAAAAAATAAAGACCTATTATTATTGAATATCCAATAAACACTACAATTGGAATATTATAAGCGTTAGGAATGATATAGCTTTGAATTAAAAAGGTAAAGTAGATAAAAGCAAAAATAACACTTACCAATATTATTATTAAAATCTTATATTTTCGATTTAATTTAATCTCAAAATTAATATAACTTCACGTTTAACGTTGATAATATATTGTATGCTGTACAAGTATAAAAATTTTAAAATTTACTCAAAAGCTTGTCATAGATTGAATATTCTTTATTAGATATCGATTCTAAAGAACAATTTGTAATAACAAATTGCCTAGCATTTTTTCCTATTTTTTTCCTCATGGCTTTATCATTGTATACGGATTCAATTGCATTTGCGATTGATTCTGGAGTGGTTTTACATAAATATCCGTTAAATTGATGCTCAATAATATTATTTATTCCCCAAACATCCGAACCGATGCAAGCTATGCCACAACTCATGGTTTCTAATAATACTTTAGGGTTTCCCTCATAATATGAGGGTAAAATAAAAATCTGGTATTTATTTATCAGTTCAGGAAGAAGTTTATTTGGAAATTCGCCTAAAAATTCAATATTTATCCCATTTTTTCTTGCTCTTTCACTTAAAGTGTATTTAAGCGATCCTTCTCCTATAATATCTAAGGAATAACCTTCTAAATATTTAAAAGCGTCGATCAGATTAATTAGGTTTTTCTGGGGATTTAATCTTCCAATAAATAATATTCGTTTATTATATTTATCAAAATTGAGTGGTTTAAAGAGATCAGTGTCAATGAAGTTGTATATTAAATGGATTTTATCTTTCTTATTCTTTAATTTGAATTTTTTTATGATAAATTCAATATCAACCGGATTTGTAATGAAAATCTCATCTGCTAATCTATAGGATATAAACTCAATAAAAAATCTCCAAAAATATCCTAACCAAAATTTAATTAAAGGTTTTTTTTCATCCTCCTTATTAAGAAGATAGAATTTCAACCATTCGAAGCCCCCTCTCACGATTAGTTTTTTACGATATAGGATTTTAAGTATCCAACCCACCCAACTACCTTCTAATTGGTTAGTTTTAATAATATCCATTTCCTTCATTTCTTTCTTTAATTTGAATGCTAAAAGTAAAGACTTAAGGACCTTAATCCATCGATTCCGAGATTTTATTAAATCTTTTATTGGTAATACCCTAATATTATTCATTAATGAGCCAAATTGTAAGTCTGATTTACCACCATAAGTTAAAAATGTAATATTTATATTTTGTTTTAGCAATCGTTTATATAGTGCAACTTCCCTATTTAAAATTCCGATTTTATTCCACAAATCGAGAGATCTGTTGTAAGTAAAAAGTAAAAGAACCTTCAAGTTTAATTCTCTTAGTTATCTTTAATTAAATTATCATTTGCATCCTAAAATATGGATGCTAAAAATGTTTAATAAATTTACAATTAATGCTTCCTAAAAAACTATTGACGTGTAATTTAAAAAGTATAAATAATATTTAAAACAGTTTAAATTAATAGAAATAAGAGCGATAAAAAGTTATTTTAGACAATGAGATCATTCGATTTAATTCAAATTAAGTTTTTGCTAAAGCTATATAATTATCTTTATAAAAGAATAAGTTTCTTAGCAAGAAAAATCAATGGTGGAGTTCACCCAAAGCACAGGATATTAGCGTATTATGAATATTTTCTAAGGTTAATCAGTGAGGGGTCTAAAGTTTTAGATATTGGATGTGGTCATGGGGAACTAGACTATCAATTAGCTAATAAAGCAAAAACAATTATTGGCATTGATATAAATCAGAATTCAATAAGAATGGCTCAAGCTCATTTTCAAAAAGATAATATTAAATATATCGTTGGAGATGCTACAAAGTATCAATTTCAGGAACATTTTGATTACATTATTTTGTCAAATGTTTTAGAACATGTTAAGAATAGAATTGAATTTTTACTAAATATCAAGAATTTAGCCAGCACAATATTGATTAGAGTCCCAATGATCAATCGATCATGGATTGTTTTATATGAAAAAGAATTAAATATAGAATATCGCTTAGATAATTCACATTGTGTTGAATATACTTATGAAACTTTTGAAAAGGAGATGAATCAGGTAGGATTGAAAATTATTTCCCATTCTATTCAATTTGGTGAAATTTGGGCTCATGTTGAGAAAAAATCAGAATGAGAATTTTTTTATCTCACTATGTAAAGATAAGTTTTCATTAAGATCCTGCTGTAAAAGATTAGAATAGATATAATATTCTTTATCCTATTCTTATTCAGTAACTCAATATATCACATAATAATTTTATCGGGATTTTATGTAATTTAATCTAATTATAAATTGAATTTAATGTAAACTCTATAGTGTTATGATTTAAGATTCAAATTATAATTAAGTTATCATTCATTTGATAAGATTTACATGTTGTAAATAGTCATGAATTTAAGCCAAATTAACCACATAAATAAGGAGTTCTAATAATGTTAAAATATGATAGCTCAAGTAAAATCTTTCAAAAAAATATTTATTAATTATCGAATTGATTTATCTGTACGAGAAGATGTCAAAATTTCATAAAAAGATTGTTGAAAGCAGTGCTTTTGGTTTTTTAGATGTATATTCAAGTTTCTTTTTTACTTTAATCTATACTTTTTATATTGCACGCTTATTATCACCTGAGATATGGGGTCAGCTTATCTTAGCGATGTCATTTATAAATTTTACTGCCTTGCTATGCAACTTTTTTCCCCCTGGAATAGAATCAACGTTACAATATTACATCCCAAGACTATCCAACACGGATGAACAAAAATCTCATTTAAGAAAATACATAATTCATGTCTACAAAATAAAGTTAATAAGCGTTATAATTGCGTTTATTGTATATATTTTGATATTTTCATTTTCAAATTTAAACTCATTATTATTGTTAATAGTTTTTACTTTATCTCCCTTGATTTTTTTCCAAGTAATAAATAGCATTAATAACGCAATCCTAATTGGTTTTCAGAAGTTTAAATCAAGATTTATAATCAGTTTAATAAATTCAGTTACTATGACCATACTGCTCACGTTTGTTTTTATTTTCCAACAAAAGCCAGCGATTTTTTTAGTTTCACTTACACACGTATTTTCAGGATTGATCCCTTTTATTGTTGCATCAATAATGATTATTCCACTCATTCCTAAGAGCAATTCTCCAATTCCTAAGAGTGAAAGTGGAGAATACATATTCAAGTCACAAACGAAATACGGTTTAAATTTGGTCTTAGCTACTTTTGTTGGTCAAATAGCAACTTTATTTATGAATTTCTTATTTTTAAACTTTGGTTTAGTTGAATATATTACATATTTGGCAATTTGTAATAGTGTAGTAAATATAATTCTCAAATTTTCTGGATCAGATAAGTCAAAATTCCTTACGATTTTCTCAGATGTACACGATAAAGAAGATAAATCACGATTTGAAAGAATTTTTTATCAGATGTTTAAATTATTAGCGATCTTACTTGGGATAATCACAGCAGCCGTCTTCTTTTTTACTGATGTATACGTATTATTGATCTACTCCAAAATCTATTTAGGGATTTTAACCGCAATTCTTATATTTATTTTTACTGCTTTCTCACGAATAATGTTAAGAGGTCTTATGTTAATAGCAAACTCGACGAATCATACCATAATTAATTTAAAATCCAACTTATTTGAAATGGCTCTAAGGATTGTATTTACTTATATTGCTCTGATATTTTTTGATTTCTTTTTCCTAATTCTGTTCTATGTAATTATCGCTTACATTTCTATAATTTATTCAATAATATTAGTTAATAAAAATACAGATTTTAGGATTAATCTTAAAAACTTATTGATTCCAGTAGGGATATTTATAGTGGCTATCTCAATAACTTTTTTATCAACTTTTTTCATTAACTTTAGATTTTTTGGTATTACATTGATAGATATGCTATTTAACGATGCATTTAGGTTCTTGATATTTGCCATAATAATTTATATTACAATTTATTTCACAAAAATACTAACCCGAGATGAAATCGACCAACTGGCAAAAATCACACCAATTTTAAATTCAAATAATCGCTTTATTCAAAAAATAATGGATATTTTTAAACGCATATTTCCTAAAAGTTAAATTAGAACACTTTTATCAATTTACCAACGATGAAGAATACGTGATAAAAACATTTGAAAAGTTAAATTTCAAGCTGAAATATATCTCCCCTTTTGGTGGAATAAAGGGTTTTAAAGATGAAGTTTTTATGTTTAAATTTTTCATTAAAAAATTCTTAGTTTTGCTCTCCAAAACTAAATCAAACTATATTAAAAAGTTAAGAAATTTTTTAGACCATAAATTGAAGACATTAAGTGGTCATATGATTCTTTTAGTTTTTCAAAAATCATAGTTTATTATAATTTATTTCAATCACTTTAAAAGAATAAAACGATTAAAAAAAAATTGAAGTATGAATGAGAAAGAACTTTATTTTTCAATTTTGATGGCAAATTACAATAATTCTGAATACATTGAAGTTGCGATAGAAAGTGTTCTAAAACAAAGTTATCAATTTTGGGAATTAGTAATTGTTGATGATAATTCATCAGACAATTCTTTAGAGATCATTAAAAAATATCTTGATAGAGAAAATATTAAGCTAATAAAGCACGAAAAAAATTTAGGTTATGGGGGTACTTTAAAAACGGCATCAATGAATGCTACAAAAGATATATTATGTATCGTTGATGCTGATGATAAACTACACGAAAAAGCTTTAGAAGTCTTAGCAGATGCATATTCTGAATTTTCTGGATTTGGGTTTATTTATAGCAACATGTGGATTTGTGACTCTAATCTTGAAGATTGTAAACCTTCAGAAACCGCTGGACCAATCGATTCTAAAAAAACCACTGTTTTCAATCATAGAGTTTTCCATTTAAAGTCATTTAGAAGGGAAATATATGAAAATACTGTTGGGTTTGAAATTTCTCAGAAACGTAGTGTGGATAAAGATATAATTTACAAGTTAGAAGAAGTTACAGATTTCAAATTCATCGATCAGCCTTTGTATTACTATAGAAGGCATCAGAGTGGAATTTCACAATTTGAAAATCAACCAGAAGCATTTTTCTATCACTATATTGCAAAACATAAAACTTACTGGAGAAGACTAAATACTGATTTACCTAATTTCTCAAAAGGTGATTTATATAAGGATTATTTCATAATCACATTCAAAAGTATCTTAAATTTGCGTAAAAAGCTTTTTAACTTTTTTAAAATTAACATAATTTTAGTTTTTATTCAAAAACGATATCCAAATTTAATCTTGGCTATTAAAAAGAATCTAAGCAATGAACCATTTAAGAGTTTCTTTCAATCCTTGTTTTAAATCTATTTCACATGAAAAACCTAATTTTTTTGAAGCTTTACTAATATCAGCATAGTTTCGAAGGATTTCTCCTGGTTTAGGATCAACATTTTTGATTTCAGGGATTTCAATGTCATTTTTTCTGGCTATTTCAACTAAAATGTGGAGCATATCATTTAAAATTGTTTCTTTTCCGGAACCCAATTGAAACAAATTATATTTTCCTGTATCTTGAACCAGTGATTCATAGATTCCTCTGCATATATCCCTTACATGAATGAAATCTCTTGTTTGATTGCCATCCCCATAAATCTCAAGTAATTCATGATTTAGAAATTTTTTTATAAATTTTGCAATTACTGAGCTCTTATATTGAGATCTTGGGCCATAAACATTTGAAAATCGTAACACCACGCATTTAAGGTCATATGTTTCAGAAAATACAGAGCAGTAACCTTCTCCGGCCAATTTACTCGCTCCGTAGGGTGAAATTGGTTGTGGAATTTTCAATTCATGAATTGGCATTGCCTGATCTCCTAGAGCTGCTCCTGAGGATGCTTGAATTAATTTCTTGACACCTGAATCTTTAGATTTCAGTAGTAATTGTAATAATCCAAAAACGTTATGACGCAAGTCTTCTAAAGGATTCTTAATGGAATTCAAAACACTCGTTTGAGCGGCTAGGTTTATTACATAATCACACTCATTAATCGCTAAAGCAATATCTTTATCATTTAAAATCGAGCCTTTAAAAAATTGTACTCTTCCTTTGTAGTTTTCAAGCGATTGAATATTTTCTAAACTCCCATTAGAAAGATCATCCAAAATGTTAATTTCCCAGTCAGTTTGATTTAATAGAAATTCTGTTAAGTTAGATCCGATAAATCCACATCCACCAGTTATCAATACTTTCATCATTATAATACCCTTTCGATCATTTGAATAAGATTCTTTTTAGATTGTGCTCCAACTCTGGTTTCAATGACATGACCACCTTTAAACGTCATGACCGTCGGAACACCGGTAAGTTCGAATTTTCTTGGTGTTTTACGATTTCGGTCGATATTTAGTTTGGCGATTTTGAGCTTATCTCCATAATCTACTTCTAATTCTTTTAAAACGTAATCCATCATCTGACATGGTACACACCATGAAGCCCAATATTCAATAAGAACTGGTTTCTTAGAAAGAAGGATCTCCTTTTCAAAGGTTTTATCAGTCACTTCCATGAGTTATTAAATTTAATTGATACTAAATTTTAGAGTTTTTTATTTTCTAATCTAAGAACAAATTAAGGGTTCTGGGGGGATTGAAGAAAATTACGTGTCAAAAATAGGATTATATCCCTCAGCTTTTTTAGTTCCTGGATTATATTGCTCGAGTTCCTTCATTTTCCGTTTTTCGCCTTGCCACGTAGTTACAGGCATGATAGTTTGTCGTTTTTGATCAATTCGAGATTTAATTTCATCTTCTCTTAACACCCTCATCATTCGTTCAATTTCTTCATCTAAGGATATTTGTGGATTGAAGCCAAATACTCTCGGTAATTTTTTGGAGACTACTTCAAATGGATGGGTGTCAGCTTCCACTCTTGGATTTTCTAATCGTTGAATTTTAACATCTAGGTTGAATTTATTAATACCAACTCTCGCAACCGTTTCAGCTAAATCGTTCACTTTATACAAACCAGAAACTTGGTTTACCACATCATATTGACCTGGCTCTGGAGGAGATATTATTAAACGAACCATGCATTGCATTGCATCATTGAGCGCAATAAAACCTCTAATTTGCTCTCCTTTACCATATATTGTTAATGGGATGTCTGAGACAGCTTGTGAAACAAATCGATTAATCACTGTTCCAAACCATTCATCAATATCAAATCGAGTTCTCAAACGTTTATCTGATGCAATTTCCTCAGTATATACTCCATAAATGACGCCTTGCATGACATCATAAGATCTTAGCCACCAATATTTACAGGCCTCTAGTATATTAAAGGTATCTTGAACCTTGCTCACGTGGTAATAACTTGCCGGATCCCTAGGAGTCGTTTCTCCTCCCAAACTCCACTCTCGATCGTCCCATTTAATCATTGCATCTGCAGGAAACAACCCTTCAAAGAGAGGTCTTCCGGTTAATGGTGTTCCATATTCTCCCATTGTACCTAATTTGATTAAGGTAGATTCTGGGACAATATCTTTCATGATCCATAAAAGTTTCAAGGTGGCTAAAACATTATTATTTTGCACTTTTACCGCATGGTTTAAATCTGCCATGCTATAGGGTGCGCTTGGAATCTCTCCATAATGAACGATTGATTCTGGTTTCACCTCATCAACAAACTCACGGACTTTTGCCTCATCATTAAGATCAATCTTTCTGAAATAAATATTTATTCCCAAGAGATCATTAGCTGCCTTTAACCTTTCGGTCATCCTAGGTATTGGGATGACTGTATGGGCTCCTTTTTCCATCACGCAATCTCTTCGGGTGTAATTATCAAGACCACTAACTTGAAATCCTAATTTTCCCAGTTTCAGGGCTAAAGTCCATCCCAGATACCCATCAATTCCAAGTATCATTACTTTCATGTTTTTAAGGATGTATCCAAAATCAGTTGCTTCCCATTCGGGGCACTGTTCAAAGGTGATGTTAGGCTCGAAGTAACCTAATTCTGGGCGTCTTCTACACTCGATCACGATCTCTTGATCTTCATCAGCATCTAGATTTAATTTTCCTGCTTGTCCACATGCCCTGAAGTCAATATTTCCCATTAATTTTGCTGCTGGACAATTCCAACATGTCTTATTTGCATTGTGTAATTTCTTCATAAAAGTCAAACCATAAACTCAATTATATTTTCTACAGAAGGATATTCAATATCAATATCCTTATTTATTAGAATAAATGCATTAGCATTATGCATGCCACTAAAATTATCCTTTTCAAATAAATTTATCTTTCCAATATTACCTTTTGGTTGATAACCAGATTCTTCATGAATTACTAAATCGGGAGCAAGATTTACATAAGGACCATGGTATATCTTTTCTTTTTCATAAATCTTCTTTATAACCTTTTTTCCTTCATATTTCAAGTCAAGCAAGGAATTCTTTAAACCATCAAGAATTGATTTTCCTTCCGACTCACTAACACTTCCATTTGGATATCTTTTACTTCGGTTTAAGTAAACCCTACCCGGATCTAACACAAAAGCTTTTGTTTCTTTCAATATTCGATTGTAATTTTTGCCCTCTGAACCTAATTTTAGATATCCTTCTTGTTCTAAAAAGGTGTTTAGGTTAAAATTTACATTAACACTTTCCATGCCATGATCTGATAAAATTATAAAAGTATCATTTTCACCTAATTTACTGTAAATATCTCCGATAAAATCGTCTACTTCTCTAAAAAAAGATAAACATCTATCATGATTTTCATGATTTTCATTCTCGTATGTATTCCATAAGAAATGGCCAAACCTGTCGGTACTAGTAATGACGACCATAAAATTATCCCATTTAAATTCATTCCATAAGCTTTGATATGTTTTTTTTCTAATAGATAACACACGACTTAATTCGTTAAATAATAATTCTTGAGATTGTTCATGAGCTAAACTGGTATCAATATCAATTTCATATTTTAAGTTTTTCAAAAATTCAACATATTCCATGGGATAAGTTGCTTTTTTTAAATCCAAGGCGACAAAACCTGCAATATGAATGCCGTTCAGTTCTTTTGCTGGATATGTAGAAGGAACGTTTAAGATTATGTGTCTTTGAGATGGCTTATTATGCCAAAAGGGCTTGCATTTTAAGGTGTTGAAATTTGGAAAACTCAGTGAGTAAGTGTTTCTGATAATGTCTGTGAACCCAAAAATACCATGCTCACCTGGATTCTTGCCAGTGATAATTGAACTCCAAGACACGGATGAGATATGAGGAATTGAAGATTTTAATCGAAGAAATATGTAATTTTTACACAACTCTTTAAAATTCGGCATAATATCCTTATCAGAGAGATTTTTCATCAATTCATAAGGAATGCCATCGATCCCTAAGATAACATTTCTAGGTTTCATTTAGTTATTTGAAGATAAAATGATGATATTGTATGATATTTTAAAAGGTTGCGTATGATAAAAAATTTCATATATACTCATTTTACTAAATAATTGATTTTCTATTAGCGATTTCTTCTCTATCTCGAAGCTTTAAAATAAAAAAGTTTTATATTATTAGATTATTATTTAACATGAGTGTTGATATGGAAATTGTTGATTCATTATATTTTTGGGTTAACGAGATCTGGAAGTTTCTAAATTCAATTGAATTTTTAATCATTATGATTCCTAGTATTATAATTATCCATATAGTGCTAATTTTCTTAAGAGACAGAAGATATTTAAAACCTTTGAAGCAATATCAGGGACCTAAAACAATAAGACTACAAGATTTAAAAGATCTCCCTTTAGTTAATATTCTTATTCCCGCTTGGAACGAAGGAGAACATTTCGAGAAATCCTTAATCTCTTGCTCAGAACTTAATTATCCTAAGCTTAGAGTTATTGTGAATGCGGGTGGTAGCGAGGAGACTATCCGAATAGCTAACAAGTTTAAAGAAAGCAAAGTATTTCTGATTTTGATTCAAAAGACTGGACGAGGAAAGATAGCTGCATTAAATGATTGCTTAGGTTACCTCACTGAAGGGTTAGTGTTTATGGTTGATGCTGACGTTCTTTTCACTGATGAAATATTATTAAGAATGATTTACCCTATTGTCAATAATGGAGAAGATGTCGTCGTAGCGGGTCACAGGCCGTTAGATTATCAAAAAGATAAAGATCTTATTAAATATCACAAATTTAATCGTTACTATTTTTTTAGAAATAAATATAGTCTATACAAAGGAAAATCAATAGGAGGATCTAGTACTGTAGTATCATATAAAGTGATAAAAGCAGTTGGTCAATTTAATACAAATAGAAATTGGGCAGAGGATAGCTCACGGGGGCATGATATCATTTCAAAAGGATTTAAAATTTTTAGATTACCTAATTATCGAGCGGGTATTTACAGTGTTATACCAGATACTATTAGATCTTGGGTAAAGCAAAAAATCCGATGGAATGAAAATGCACGAATTTACTCATTTGAAACTAATCTTAAAAAAACGATCTTAAAGGTAATTATCGTAACAATTTTAGGAGCATATTTATTGATTTATCCCTTCCTAATATTTGTAAATTTTGGGTTTGTCTCTTTAGGTATTGTTATTTTTATTAGTTCTTTCCTCCTTAAAATTAGAAGGTTAATTTTTTTTAATAAGGCCGTGGAAAAGGAGTTTCAAATATCAGTGAATATCTTATTTTTTGTCAAGATACTGTTTTATATCTATGTAGAAGCTTTTGTTCACCTCTACATAGCTTTTGAATTATTAATTTTCAGAGGAGAAAAACTTAGAAAAAGAAAAAACCTCTGAGTCTTTTCAATTACTGACTAATTAATGATATCCAAAGCTTCTCCTTTCATGTAGTCTGGTTTGGCGATGTTTAACAATTTTAATAAAGTTGGAGCTACATTTTGATAAGAAACGAAATCCTCTTTCCCGGATTTAATATTTTTTCCATATGCAATAAATAGTCCTTTATTGCTATGATCAATGATATCTCTCCTTCTCTTTATATATAGGGAAGATTCCTCACAGAAATAATAATCTTTCTTAAGAGAAACAATGAAATCAGGAAAATCTTCAGAGGTTGACCTGATCACGTTATCTACATAGTGAGACTTTAGTAATTCCTTGTATAAAATTCCATTTTTTTGTTTATCCTTTCCAATCAAGATAATTCCTCCAATATTAGAACAAAAATTTTTAACACGTGTTATATTTCGATCAATCTTCATTATAGAATGTTGGGGAATCTTTATTTTAGACTTTATAATCTTCAGATGTAAAAATTTGTTAAAATATTTTTTTAAATAACTGCTATTAACAAACAACCTGATGAAGTCAAACGATTTTAGTAGTACATTTAACAGTTTATTAGGTTTTGGGGTATTAATAAATAATATCCCTTTTTTCTCTAACCATCTTCGGATATAAAATCCTTTAGAATAGTGTTTCAGACCGTGATCACTAACGATAATTATATTATCAACTTGTTCATTCTCAAGAATTTTACCAAGAAACTTGTCAATTTTTAAATATACTTGATAGATTAAGCTTAAAGTTTTTTCTTTTCCCCCATGTGAACGGTGAGTTAAATTATCTGGAATTCTTATTACATACGTTAAAAATTTGAAATCTTCCTTCATTTTCTCTAGAAATAGTGAGGATTTTTGCTTAAATGCAAAAAAGGATTCTGGAACATTGTCAGCATCTATAATCCAATTTTTTTGAATTGAGAGTTTAAGTTCTGAAGGAAAACAACTAATGGATGGAGAAAGCATACCAGTTATCATTTCTCCGTTAACTTTCCAAGAGGGGAATGTTCCTGGGACATTCATTATAAAAGATTTTTCGTTGATTAGTGAAAAAATCGACTTATTTCTCCAATATGAGGAATTAAATAAGCCTTTATCAGGATGAGTAAAATAATAGAACCCTAGATCTTCAGGAGTTAATCCTGAGAATGTGCAGGGCCACGATGGGATAGTAATTGGAGGATTGGTCACTCTAAGATTAGCAGAAAATCCATTTTCAATTAATCGCTTAAAATTAGGTGTTAATCCTCTTTGCAACACAATATTGAGATGCTTAAAACTTCCCCCGTCAATACCTATAACAATATTCAAAAAATATCTCCATCTATTTTTTCGTGAATTAATAATTATTAAAAATTATGAACCAAAATATATTTTCACGTTCATAAACCGTTAATTAATCATTAATCACTTTTTGAACTAACTTGAGATATTTAATTGAAGATTCTTTCCAGGAATATTTTTTAACAACATTTAATCCCCTCTCTCTCATCTTGCTCATAGTATAATCATCATTAAGCGTGTCTTTTATAATATTAACTAATTCTTTATAGTCTTTAGGGGGAAAAAATATTGGAAAATCTTGAAATACTTCCCTGAAAATTGGAATATCGCTACATATTACTGGAGTGCCTGCGGAGGCAGCTTCTAAGCCAGGAGCACCCCACCCTTCATAAAATGATGGAAATACAAAAAGATCACATAAATTATATATTTCATTTAATCTTTCATTGCTGATATTGGCGAGATAATGTACATCTTTTTCTAACCCTAATTGCTTAATTACACCTTTAAAAGATGGTTTTCCAACTCGTATAAGTTTTATCTTGTAACCCTTTTTTTTAAGAAGATAAAATGCCTTTAATAAAGTTAGGAAATTCTTCCGATCAATTTCGGTACCCACATGTAAAATCTTCTTGAATTCTGGGTATAGGGGAGTAATGGATTTAAGATCTTCATTTTTTATTGGTTTAAAGATCCCTTGATTCATGCCATTTTTAATAACTATGATTTTCTCCTCTCTAATTCCTAATTTTGAGATGAGTTCTTGTTTAGTGAATTCTGATATAGCGATGATATATCTGCATTTTTTTAACCCTTCTCTTGAATATGCTTTTACGAAAAATGGACTTCGAAAACTAGATTTTTCCAAAAAAGTAGAAATATCATGACACGTGACAATGGTGTTATTTCTATTCAGAAAATGCCCTAGATCTCCAAGATATTGAAAAGTGATATGATTTACTGCATTTTTTTCATTCATATTACGGATACTATAATATGGAAATAAAACGTATCTTTTTGAGATAAAATCGATAGGATTTAATGGTGCTTCATAGTAGAGATATTCGAGTTGAACCTCCTCAAGTGTATGTAAATAACGATCTAATTCGATTTGTCTCCTTAGAATCCCATTGACATAATTAAGTTTACGTCCAATTAAAGTACGGATCTTAATCATATTCCATATGTTAAAATCATAATTAGCTTATAATAATTTTGAATCTCTCTTATAGTGTTAATTTTAATCTCTTTAATCATCAATTCAAAACTTATTAAAATCCGCGACTTTTATTAATAAATAAATTAAAATCAGATTGAGGATTTATCAAATACAAATATGAAAGAACTAATTCCTATTGCAGAAGTTTTGGAAGAAAATCCCAGAGTTGAAGAGTTGGAGAGATCTGGATATATAATCACTCCAGAAAATATTGATTCTTATCTAGAGAAATTTAAACGCACGGATTCGGTTATGCCAAATAAGAAAAAATGGGAAGAAAAAAGAGTTTTAATAACTGGGATTAGTGGATTTGCCGGAAGTCATCTAGCAGAACAATTAATTGACTTAGGATGTGAAGTTCACGGAACAATACGGCGCCATGCCGTTCCCATGCACGAAAACATTGAACATCTTAGAGGTCATATTCACTTACATGAAGCTGATATCACCAGTTCCGAAAGAATTAATGAAATTTTTGAAAATATTAAACCTCACGCAGTATTTCACCTAGCAGCCGAATCATTTGTTCCTACTTCATTTAGAGAACCTGCAAGAGTCATTACTAATAACATTGTAGGCACGATAAAAATATTTGAAGCTGCTCGGAAGTTTGGAAGTGAATTAGAGAGCATACAAGTGGCTTGTAGTAGTGAACAGTATGGGTTGGTAGACCCGTCAGAAGTACCTATTTCGGAAGAATTGAAAAGAAATCCTTTCCGTCCACGTAGTATATATGGAATAACTAAAGTTTCTACCGAGCAAATCGCTTGGCTATATCATAATTCTTATGGAGTACCCTCAATCATAACACGCGGGTTTAACCATGAGGGTCCTAGGCGGGGAATTCAATTTGTTACAAGTGTTGTCCATAGACAAATAGTAGAAGTCTTACTAGGTAAATCGGATAAGATAGTTGTTGGAAACCCAAATGCAATAAGAGATTTCACTCATGTTAAAGATACCGTAAATGCTTATATTTTAGTTAGTGAAAGTAAGAAATTTGGAGAACCATACAATGTATGTTCGGGTAAAGGGATTACAGTAGCTAATTATGTTAAATTAGCTAAGAAAATTTATAATCTCGATACTGCTGTCTATGTGGATCCAGAACGATTGCGCCCAAGTGAAGTTCCCTTATTAATTGGTAAAAATGATAAAATAGTCAACCAGATAGGTTGGAGACCTACCAAAACAATTTTAGATATCATTCAAGAAGGGGTGCGATATTTTAAAGATCATACTGAGCAATTAGGTATTGAGGCACATTAATATCTTATAATTTACAAGTTTTATTATTTTTTAAAATCTAGCATCTAAAGGGGATCATATTGAAAAATATCATATTAGGAATAGATGGAGGTTCTTTTGAACAAATTTTACCTTTAATTAAACAAAATAAACTTCCAAATATCTCAAGAATGATTCAGAAAGGTTTTTATTCTAATTTAAAAGTAACTGTTCCTCC
>CAZWEM010000027.1:31710-33513 GCA_964632315.1 uncultured archaeon | reverse complement strand
GACTGGATTATTGATGGTGATAGCATCGCGAATACTTTTAAAGCATTTGATATCAAATCGAGCCTCTTTAAGAGAAAACTGGATGAAGATTTTCAACTTTATACCTATGTAATTCGTTTACCTGATTGTATTACGCATCATCCTTATATTACTATAAGCTCAACAGAGCTACAAATAAAAAATGCCTATATTAAAATTGATAAATTTATCGGGGAATTAATGAATAGAGGAGATATTGATAATATCTTCCTAATTAGTGACCACGGCTTAAAGAAATATAAACACGATTTTAATATAGTGAGATTCCTTGAAAAAAAAAATGTTTTTATTAGGCCTAAGGACAAAATCTCGAAATTCATGAGTATTATAATGAAATTATTTGGTGTTTTTAATCCCAATTTCTTTGATACTACCTATTTTCATAATAAATTTAAAAAAATGATGGAAAAAGGTTTCAAAAGAAAAAACGTGAAAAGCCTATCTACTTCAAAAAATCTCAGATTAGTTCACTTTTATTCGAATTATGGAGGAATATATATCCCAAAAAGTTATAGGAGGATAAAAAGCTATATTAATAAAAATTTAATCCAAAATAAAAAAGTGCTAAAAACTTATTTATATGATTTGAAATCTCTTCCAGATATAATTGTTAAACTCAATGATGGATATTTATTCAGTTTAAAAGAGACATATTTCCTTCAAAATTTATCCGATTCATATAATCATTCAGATAAAGGTATTTTTATTGCTTTTGGAAAGAACATTTCTAACAATCATAAAAAGATTGTGGCATACACTGACATAGTCCCAACTATACTTCGCCTTTATAATATTAAGAAGCCAGACCATATGAAAGGCAATCCCTTAGAGATTATTAAAAATAATTAAAAATTGAACAAAAAGCCTTTAAACCGACGAGTTTTAGCTCTAAAGTAAATCTTGGTTTATCTAACCTCTAAAATTAAAGATTAAGATTTTTTCCCTTAATTTGAATATCACTGACTAGACAGAAATATTTAAAGGAACTAAATATAATTATCATATCCAAATTACAAAAGTGATAGTCATTTCAAGAACATTAAAATTTTTGTGTTTTTGTTGGCTAATTTTTAGTTGTTCTGTAATTAATTTTGGATACTTTACATTAAAAAGGGCTAAATTAGTTGAAACACCATCAATTAATGCTAGTCAAGATGTTCCGATAACTTCTCCTGAAAACAAAACGTATGTCCAAATGATAGGATATTACCCTGCAAGTTATGGATTTGAAAATGATTTAATTGGAAAAACCCCGAATGGGTGGATTCAAGGTGGAATTGGGGGGAATCCGAGGGTTATCGCTTTGATGGATAATCACAAGAGAGTTGTGGAGATGCACGATTTAGATACTCATGAAATTAATATGCATAATGATTTTGACCCTCAAGTATTGGGTACTATTGAGTGGTGGTGGAGAATTTCAGATGCAAGTAAAGGGACAAACTTCCTATTAGTTAGTGCTGGAAATACGGCGGTTGGAGTGGAAATAAATTATGGTTATTTCCGTTATGAAACCAATTCGTGGATAAACTTAATACCATGCTCTTCGGCTATATGGTATCATTTACGGATTGATTTTGATTGCAGTCTTGGGGGAAACGGACAATATAATCTTACTATAGATAATATTCAGTACTTAACAAATCAAGATTTTACAAGTTCAGCTGCTCATATCGAACGAGTCTGGGCTTCCACCAATACTCCCGCATCCGGATATTACGTGCATCTCGATGCAATTGGTTATTCGTGGGATCCTTACTATGA
>CAZWEM010000027.1:0-31610 GCA_964632315.1 uncultured archaeon | reverse complement strand
TGGGATCCTTACTATGAAATAGGCGACAACTTGAATGAAGGAATATTATTGAGTTTTAAAACTAGTTTCTCACATAATTGGATGGGTTATACCTTAGATTCAAAACCATACGTGACAATCAATGGAAACACTACTATGAAACTTCCGGAGGATGGGACTCATTCGATTGAATTACATTCAATATTATGCAATGGAGAATTTATCAAATCAAAAAACGTCACTTTTTCAATCTCAACTAATTCCATTACGGAACCTTCAAGCCCAGCACCCAATCTTGATTGGATTTTTCCATTGATTTTTTTGGGTCTTATTGGAATTACAAGTCTGATAACGATAATCACATTAGTAAACCGTAGAAAAATAATTAAAAAAATCTATAAAGAGAAAACACCAGTAGAAGTTGAACCAGAAGTCTCTTCAATGTGTCCCTATTGTCATACCGAAATAGATTTAAATAGCAATTACTGTCCTTATTGTAGTAGTAAAATTAAGGGATAATGATCTTGAACTATAATAAGTTTAACACACTTTTTTGAAGATTAATCAATTCTTGAATTCCTTTTTCCCCTAATTCTAATATTTGGTTCACTTGTCCTCTATTAAAAGGAGCTCCTTCTGCGGTTCCTTGGATTTCAAGAATTTCTCCTTTTTCATTTTGAACTAGATTAAAATCGACATCAACTTTCGAGTCTTCCTCATAGTTAAGATCGAGAAGTATCTTATCGTCTTTAATGCCAAGAGAGATAGCCGCTGTAACGTTGTAATCGGGAAAATCGTAAATCATTTGTTCATTGTATAAATAATTTATTGCATCAAATACAGCAATGAAAGCTCCAGATATAGAAGCACAACGAGTGCCTCCATCCGCTTGAATTACATCACAATCAATTTTAATCGTGCGTTCTCCAATTTTTTCATAATTAAATGCAGCTCTCATGCTTCTCCCAATGAGTCTCTGAATTTCTTGTGTTCTACCTTTAATATATCGTTCACGCTCTCTATTATTTCTAACCTGTGTAGCCCTGGGGAGCATGCTATACTCTGCTGTAATCCAGCCCGTTCCTGTATCAGCTAAAAACCGTGGAACTGACTCTAAAACCGAGGCAGCTACTATTATCTTTGTATTGCCTTGAGTTATTAAAACAGATCCTTCTGGATATTTTAAATAATTTCTTTCAATAGTGGTCTTTCTTATTTCGTCAAAATTTCTTCCATCAAATCGTGCATTTGCTTGCATGGTAAGTCTTCCGTGAATGTCTAAAATCAAATATAGAATAATAATTGATAAACTGTAATTAAGTGAAATCTCTATTATTAAAATAGTTTTAGAAAGAAATGAACATATTATTGTTCTATATAGTTATCACTTAGCCGGATAGGACCCTAATATCTTCATCCAAATAACATTATTCTGCATCAAACTGAGGGCTTCTTGTACGTTTGGGTCGGTTTTATCACCTTCAAAATCGACAAAAAAGATATATTCCCACCTAACTCTACGTCGAGGTCGTGATTCTATTTTTGTAAGATTAATCTTTGATTCAGTGAATATCTTTAACACCCAATATAAGGCACCCGGCACATGCTTGGTAACAAAAACGATTGAGGTTTTCATTTTTTCTTGTTTTTGAGGGTTTTCCTTACTCGAAATAATCAAAAATCGGGTAAAGTTTGAGCTCTCATCTTCAATTTTCTCCTTCAAGAGGTGTAAATCATAAATCTCGCTCGCAAAACGCGTACCTATGGCTGCGTAAGTTGAGTCATTAAGTTTTTTGACCCTACGGGCAGCTTCTGCTGTAGAACTCACTTCTATCAAATTGGCATTCGGGATGTTTACTTTTATCCAATTTCGTGTTTGAGCAAAAGCTTGAGGATGAGAAAAAATGTTTTTAATTTTAGACATATCTAATTTTTCAAGCGAGATTAAATTTTGAGTGATTCTTATTTCAATTTCTCCATAAATTACTAAATCTTTTTCGATCAACAAATCTATCGTTTCTCTAACGGTACCTTGAAGGCTATTTTCGATAGGAAGGACTCCATATTCAATAAGACCCTTTTCTACACCTTCACAAATTTCAAAAGAATTGTTGAGGGAAATAAATTCGCTCCCTGCCTTAGGAAAAAATTCTAATGCTGCTTGATGCGTAAAAGTTCCTAATGGTCCTAAATATCCAACCTTGGCTACAGAATCTTGGATTACTCTACTTGCACTTATTATTTCCTTCCATATTGCTTCAATACTAGAAGCAGTGAAGATAGTTGATTTACTTCTCAATCTTTGAAAAATTTCTGCTTCACGTTTGGGCTGGATCACGTCAATATTTAGATGTTTTTTCACGTTTCCAATTTCAAGTACTAAATTTGCTCTTTCATTGAGAAGATTAATGATTTCATCATCAATTTCATTTATTTTTTCCCTGAATTCATCTAAATCTTTCTCAAATTTCTCATTATCATTCATGATATTTTCCTCTTAAACTCAAATATTAGATAAATAGAATTTTTATAAAAGCTTTTGTAAGTCTAGTTCAAAAGCCGAAACAGGAAATTCTAATTTAAAATTCAATAGAACTTTTGGATGTATTTCTCCCATTTCACCAATCTTAACATCATTCAAGCAAATATCTCCGTACCTGCCTTCAATATAGCTTGGGTTGTTACCTGGTCTTACTTCATAGTCTTTTTGATGCCCTAATGAAGATATGATGAAGTCAACTGCTGATCTAACTTCTGTAAATCCCGCATCTTCATGATAAGTAACTCCTGCTAAGTGTACTTTCCTTTTTGCTCCTGTTTCTTCCTTATTGTCAATAATTATCACGTCACCTACCTCAAATAACCTAATGGGTTTCTCTTCGGAACGATTTAAGCGTAATGTGTCCATTAAATCTGGTAAAATCCACTTTCGAGTGGTATCATATTCTTTTGAAACTGGATTTGCAATTTCAACCAGTTCAGCTTTTTTCTTCTCCTGTCTCATGAAATCAAACTGTTTTTCAGAATTGGAAAGGATGAAATTAATTACCTCTAAATAACCAGCACCAATCATTATTTTACGCATTTGATTTGAAAGTTCTAATATAGGGTGATAAGTCCCGAAACCTCCTTCGGGTATGTTAGTGGGAAGATTAATATAGCCATAACCTATTCCTAATTCCTCGGTAAAATCGATTGGATGCATTATGTCACCCCTATAAGCGGGAACCCATACATCTAAATATCCTTTTCTCCTCGAACTATTAGCTTCTAATCTAACTTTTTTGAAGCACTTAATGATTTCTTCTTCAGACAAATTTAATCCAACCACTTCATTAAGATACTTTTTACTTACTCCCCATTTTTTAGATTCTAAATTTGGAGTAATAATCTCTTTATCTTCATATATTACCTTGACAGTTTCAAGTTTGGCTCCCATATCAGCAAGAGTAGTTGCAAGGATATTTAAGGCTAAGTTAATTGCATCAAAATCGGTTCCCGTGAGATCTAAGAACAGGTTCTTTGTTTTTTCGGTGACGGTGGTTAATTCACCATTAATTATTGGAGGAAAGGAGAGGACTTGGTCATTCTTATCGAATATTATGGGATATACCGACTTCCCCTCCAGGATATGTGCATATTCCATTCCTTTTTCATGGAGTAATAAAATCTCTTCAAGATTCATTGGATATCCGTCTCCGTGAAGTGGAGTAAAACTGACTGAATCGGGTTTTACAGCTGTATATCGATATGGAGGTGTAACTTGATCTAAATCATGAACTCCAATGGCTACTTTTTTACGATCTCTTCCTACCGCCCAATGAAGATGCTCCTGAATCGTCATTAGGGTGGCTACTTCATCATCATCAAGATCGATATTTCTAACGACACCACAAACAATATATGGTCTAACTTTTTTCACAGAAGGATCAACATTCATTATAATGCTGCTCTCTCCTAATTCGAACGTAGGGATTCCTAATTCTATTTCATAATAACCTTTCAACGCTCTCGCAATTCCTTCTGGTGAGGAGAAATCAGGGCGATTTGGATTATATTCCACTTTAATCGTCCGTTCTTCTTTATTAATGTCTTCCAGATCTAAACTTATCCATTGAAGATCATATTCCAACTCCTCTATATTGAGTTTTTTTCCAACCAAGCGTTCTAATCGATCAATTTTTAATTCTATTGTTGGCATTTTCTATTCCTCACTTATGATATGATTCATGTCTTAACCATTTTATCGGATTCACGTAGAAATCCCTGATATCTTCACGACCATAATAAAGCATGGCAATACGTTCAAGGCCTTGCCCCCATGCTAATACTCTAGTAGGCTCTTTTATTCCAAAAGGATAGGTTACTTCGGGTCGAAATATTCCTGAACCGCCCATTTCAAGCCATTCTCCGAGTTTTTCGTAATATACGGACACTTCCATGCTAGGTTCGGTATAAGGAAAGAATCCGGGGCGAGTAACTATTTTAGTAAATCCCAATCGTCGATAAAACTCTGAAAGTAAACCTATCAAATCGCATAGATTCACATTATCGTCAATTACAATTCCTTCAATTTGGGTAAATTCTGCCAGATGTGACTTATCTAATCTTTCATTTCGGAAAACTCTATCAATAGAAAATACTTTAATGGGTACTTGATCATTATTTCGATAATATTGAGCCAATCTCCTAACTGTTGTAGCGGTGGTATGAGTTCTAAGGACAGTTTGTTTTGCTATTTCTTCACGCCATTTATAACCCCATCCAGTTGATCCAGAATCTCCTCCTTTTTCATGGGTTTCCTTAACCGCTTTAACTCTATCTTTTTCAGGAAGTTTAGCATATTTAGGTCGACTAAGATAAAAAGTATCCTGAAGTTCTCTAGCAGGATGGTCTTGTGGTTGATATAATGCATCAAAGTTGAAGAAAGCGCTTTCTACAATTGGTCCTCTAATTTCTGTAAAACCCATTGAAAGGAATACCTCTCTAATTTCATTGATTAAGTTTACAATAGGATGGATTTTTCCTCCTTTCAATAGGGGTCCCGGTTTAGTCACGTCAAATGGTTTTAATTCAATATCTTTCCACGATCCTGTACTAAGCATCTCACTAGTGAGTTTACTTTCTTGCTTCAAGAGGGCTACTTGCGATAAATCTAACGATTTTCCTTTTTCTGTAAGATATAACATCCGCTGGGTTTTTTGTATTTTTTTAATTAATTTTCTTTTATTTAACACGTCTAAAAGATTAATTTCTGCAGGTTTTAGTTCAGAGTAATTCAAGACTTGACTGTTTGAGAACTTTTTAAGGAACTTCTCTAAACCTGATTCAGGAAATTCATCAGTTATCAGAAATACTTTAGTAGTTCCCGAAGCCTTGCTTTGAGCAATCCATCTCAATTTTTTTAGATTTGAAATTCCAATGTAAAATAGAGATTTATCTAGTTTGGATAACTTTAAGAATTCGTCTAATTCAATTTCTTTTACACCTTTGTTGTTTAGCAGTTGGAGTAATTGACGTTCCGGTAATCCATTCTTTAAGTAATTAAGACCTTCATCATTTAAAGCTACTTGGTTTACTTCTTCTTCTCTAAAACCACCTAATCCTAAAGGAATTAAATCGTTTATTGCTGACATTAACACGATGTAATCCATCTTTAATTCATCTGCAAGTTCCGAAGCCACTACATCTTCTTCCTTCTCTTGTAAGGTTTTTAATATCTCTATTGTTTGTTTCCGAAGTTTAATTTTCATGATGTTCTATCCATTTACTAATCCTTTACGCTATATATTTTTTAAATCTTTAATTTATTTAAATCTTTCGTGGATATTGTTGCTTGAAATTGCTCCATCTCGGATTAGGGCAATTCTTTAAAATAAAAATAATATCTAGAGAGTTATAAAATTTCAATCAAAAAAATTATCCAAAGCCAAGAGAATTTGATTTAAGATCTATAATTCCCTTGGCAAATTAAAGAACTTAAATGAGTTTTGAGCTTGATTTGGCCAAATATACCGTTGATAATAATTACTAGTCCAGATTTGTTTCATCTATTAATCAAGCTATCTCAGTTTATATATTAGAAAATAGAAATTCTATCTAAAAAATTTTACTACTCCATCTTAGCTCTTATCGCGGTCGAACTAATTTTGTTACTATTAGAATCTTTCAAAATGGGAATCACAATGATAATCATGGGCTTAAATCCATTACTCTCACGCATCTTATTAATTGTTAAAGCATTTTGATATGTTTCTTCGCTTACAATGATTCCCTCATAATCTTTCTCATGTATGGGGGGTCCGTAAGGATCTTCTAACTTTATAATCTCTACTCGGGACAGATCAGATGTTTCTGAGACATATGAAATAATCGCATCCTCGCGGTCATCATAACTCTGCATTTTAGAAAAGAATTTCTTTTTTTTTAATAAAGATTCACTTGTTAAACCAATCACGACTTTTTTAGATACAGAAAGAGCGGTTGAAATTAATAATTTATGTCCCTCGTGTAAATGATCAAAGGTTCCCCCCATTCCTACTTTATTTAGAATTTGGATTACCTCTTCATTCATTCAATGAAGATTTAACAAGAACTTGCTTTTCCTTTATCTCTTTATCTTGTTTCTTTTTGCCTTTCTTTGTTAGTTTAACACTGTAAATTTGTATAATTTGCGTGAGCCCTTCGCACGAGGTGCAGGGTTCAGTTTCTCTAAAAACAAAATCACCAACTTGATAATTTCTCACTTTAGTGAGATTGCAATTTTGACACTTCAAAATAGAAAGAGTTTGTCGTGTTGGTTCAGTTTCTTGTTTTTGCATTTGAATCAAACTGCTTCCGATACAAATGAGAGTAAACCCAATAAAGAAATTGGTTACTTGATTTGTTCCCCCTAAATAAATAAAAAGCGCACCTACTATTATCAAGACAACTAATAGGATATTTTTTAAAACTGACTTAAGAGAAATTTTGCTCTTTAAAACTTCCTCATCGTCCTCGTCGTCAATCATGTGAATCTTTCGAAGTTATAGTTTACAAGTTATATTCTATTCTTTATAATAGAAAAGAATAAAAGATTAATTAAATTTTTCATTATGAAAACTAAAGTAGCTTAAACAAATCAATTTACTAATTATTAAAGAAGAAGGATAAAAATGGGCATGCTAGTAATGTTTGCGAATCCTTTAGGTACTAGTGATCCGCTATATTTGATTATGAACTTGTTGTTCTTTGTCTTTATATTCTTTTCAATGTTTTATGGTACGAAACTTCAAGCTTGGCGCTCACAAAGAGAAATTCAAACTGGATTAGACAAGCTGAAAACGTGGGATGATGAGTGCAAGCAAATTTTATTAAAAGATTTCAAGAAATATAGTGATAAAAAAGAAACTGATAAAGATTTGATGTTAAGGCTCGAAAATTTCATGACTTTTGTTACCATTGAACCAGTCTCCCTTGATCCTAGGCATATAATTCCAAAAATTGATCATATCATAGATGTCAGAGACGAAAGATTTAAGGAGGAAGTCAAGACACTTGCGCCAAATATAACTTCTGGTACTCCAGAAGCAATGAATTTAGAGAATTTAATGGAAGCCGCTATGGCTGTAGATTTTGTCTACAGGTTAGTCAAGCATTTCCTAATTTTAGGGAAGAAGTCGAAATCTTACATCTTACTAATGCAAATCTCAATGCAAATGAGCCTTTTATTAGCGATGGCTAAAAGTTATTATCGAGCAACCAAGGCATTCTCCGAAGGAAGTCCGATCGGTGATGCTCTGGGACCAATGGTAGCTGGGAGCTTTGTACGAAATGTAGCTCAAAGAGATGATGTTGAAGCTTCAGAAATTGCCAAAGACACTATTCTTCAAGAAGTTAATTTTGAAGATAGAATCGTGTATGTCGTTAGAGCAAAAGGACCAGGAGGTACGGTCGGGAAACCAGGTACCGCCATAAAACAATTGGTTGAAGAACATGGAGATTCCATTGAAAGAATAATCATGATCGATGCAGGTTTAAAATTATCGGGTGATAAAACGGGTTCTATTGCTATTGGTGTGGGTGCGGCTATTGGTGGAATTGGAGTTGAAAAATATTATATTGAAGATTCAACCACAAAAAAAACGATACCAATCGATGCCGTAATTTGCCGAGAATCCTTAGAAGATGCCATTACAACCATGAAACGACCCATTACTCAATCTGTTTCTGATATCGTTGAGAAGATAAAAATGGGAATACGCATGCGAACTTCAAAAGGCGCAAAAGTGATTGTTGCTGGTATCGGGAATACAATAGGTATCGGAATCTAGTTTAACTTTAATTTTTTCTCTTAACTTATTATTTTTTAATCGAAATCAAACTATCGATATTTCATTAAGAAAACAACTTGAAAAAATTAAATAATCCTAAAAATAATTATTACAAAATACATTAAAATCAAACAACCATAAAAAATAAGAGTGAACTGATATGAAAGTATTTTCGCAAGAATGGGTTGAAGAATATGTAAATGCCATCAATAATAATGCTGATTACAAGGCAAGTGCATCTTGGTGGGAAGGGGATTTTGTATTTGTCGTAGAAAAGAGTGGTAATTTGGATCATGATATCAAATTATTCCTTGGATTGTACAAAGGAGATTGTACAGGCGGAAAAATTTTGGATGAAGGAGAGGATTACGAAATATTAAAACCTGGCTCTCCCCCAAAACCTTTAGCTGATGGTCCTCCAGTTGCCGTTGAATTTGTCTTTTCAGGCCCTTATGTTAATTGGGTAAAAGTATTGAAAAAAGAGTTAGATCCTATCCAAGGATTGATGGCTGGTAAATTTAAGCTAGTTGGAAACATGGCAAAAGTAATGAGAGCAACGAAAGCAGCTCAAGAATTGGTGAATAGTACAACTGTGATTGAAGGAGCAGAATTTTATTAATACTAACCCTCATCTTTTTCTTTTAATGAATTTTTCCTTATTTTTTATTTTTATAGGCATCTTAATTCTATAAATAATGGACTATGCAAACAATTTAATACTTGATTGCTTTGTATTATTACTAAAAATCTAATGAAAAATGTGCAAAAAATGGACCTAAATAGCAAAGAATATTTGGTAGAAAATTTAGTAATTGATGATGAATACGGTGTAATTGAATCCAATGCGACAATACAAGAAGCTGCAAAACAAATGAAATCATTAGGCGTTCCAGATTTGGTAGTAGAAGATGCAGAGTCAAAAAAAGTGCTTGGAGTTATTGCTGATTTCGATATTATTCAAAATGTGGTAGCTGAAGGATCTGATCCAGGTAAAGTGAACGTGCTTTCTGCGATGTATAAGATCGAGCCTGTAAGGCTTAAAACCACCGTGCAAGAAGCTTTTGAAAGGATGCAAGCTCTGCAAGTGAATGTAGTTCCCGTCGTGGAAAAAGATAAACTAATTGGTGTTTGTACCATACAGGACTGTTGGAGCTATATCCCCGATAAAACTGTAGATTCTGTAGGACTCATTCCTATCACCAATACCAGAACTGCAGAATTCTGGTTTGCAAGTACTTGCGCGATATTGGGATTCGTGTTAGGGATATTATTACCTTTAATTGGGGCATATGGGTTCTTCCTTGGAAATCAAGCCGATCTGTTAAGTTTTTTTGGATTTGCAGAGATACGCGGTGGAATTATAGAGTTTGAACTTTTTGAAGCCCGTGGCATTGACTTCTTAGTTCCATTTGCTAGCTTGATAGCAAATAATGGAGTAATCTGGGTTTTTCTTATAATAAATGGTTTTGTGATTTTAATTTTAGGGATTCTCGGATTATTTTCACTCATCTATGCCAGTTTTTCTGACGCTCGAGCCATTAGAACGGGATTAATTGTACGGAAAATCATTCCATTTCTTTTAATCTTATTCATGATACTTGAGTGGATCCTTTACGCCGTTGCTTTTGGTAGCGCTGTTCCAGCAGTTAATGTTACTGTGGATAGTCTGGGGTTAACAATGTCGATTATAGCGATGCTTTTATTTCTTGGAGCTATCTATCGTGATTACGTTTTTCGAAGTAAAAGTATTCCCACCACAGAGGTGAAATAATAAAATTGCCTCGTGGTGGTGGTGCACGTGGTGGAGGATTTAGAGGTGGAGGATTTGGTGGCGGTGGATTTAGAGGTGGAGGGTTCAGAGGCGGTGGAGGATCATTTAGATCTGGAGGCAGAATTAGTGGAACTCCCTTTGGAAGGACAGGATCAACTCGAATAGTTTCAAGAGCACCATCAGGACCGTATAGACATTCATCCTATTATCCTCGTAGACGATATTATGGATATGGATATAGGAGATACGGATGGTGGGGTTGGGGATATCGACCGTGGTATTGGCGATGGTGGTATTCTCCATGGTGGTCCGGATATTATTATCGTCCATGGTATTATTCTCCAGCTTATATTGGTGGCGGTGTCTTAATTGCTATTTTACTTATTTTAGTGGTTTTACCTATTGCAGGGGTTGCAATTTGGTTCCCATTTAGTTCTGCCGATACTTCGGGTAATATTTCATATCGATCTACAGAAACCTTATACTTCAATGAGTATTGGTATGAACACGAATATATTGGGGAGGCTGGAAATCAAATTACCTATTCAATTCAATCCAGTCCGAGCTTAATAACTTTCGCAATATGGGATCAACCATTCGAGAATCTTCCTCGAACAACAATTGCGGGTTCAGAGCCTCTCACGCATGAGAATGTAGTGAGTAATGGATACCGTTATTATCAAATTTATCTACGTCCCGGTTCTTCTCTGTCATATGATTTCAATGCTTCGAGTGCTATCGACTTTTTTATCGGTGATGGAAATGACTTGTACACGTGGGATCAAGGTGGATCACCAGCTTTTTACGTGGATACGCCAAATGTTCTGAATGGAACAGGATCGATGCCTATCAATGTAGCGCAAGATTACTATGTCGTATGGTATAATGATGAGGTATCTCCAGTTGGAGTAGATTACACGATAAGTTATACTGCAGCAAATATTGTAGATTTCAGTGTGACTGATTTTTATGTTGAAGCTGTTGATCAAGTACCGCAAGATACATTCTCCGTGCCTAATAGTGGCACTTGGTACTTCTTTGTCTACTTTGATCCAATGTATTCTCCAGACGAGACAACCTCGATCACTTTTGATGTAACCTATGACACAGGAGTTACTGCTAATGATAGATGGTTTGATATAACACCGATGTTAATCATTTTCATAGTTATAATAGGAATTATCATCGTAGCTGCCTTTGTAGCAAGGAGAGGACAGAAAAAACTGAAAACAAAAGAACCTTCTAAGGCACTTCCTAAATCTGAAACTAAAGAAGAAGAAGAAAGCTCAAAAGAAGGCCTAACCTGCATCCGCTGCGGTGCAAAACTAAGAACAGACAGTAATTTCTGTCCTAAGTGTGGAGGTAAAGTTGAGGGCAGATCTCTAGGAGATACTGGAGTGGTTACTCCACCACAATCAAAGATTTGCTCTTATTGTGGAAGTGAGCTTGCTTCAGGAGATAAGTACTGTAAATGGTGCGGAACGAAAATTGGTAATTAAGAATTAATTTTTCTATTTTTTTTTAAATTTTTTTCTCGAATCTTACTACGAAAGTTTTTTTAAGGTTTAACATGATTCAGAATATATTCTTAAGATATCTCAGAATCAGTGGTATTGATGAATCAAGCAGATCAAAATTTATCTCTTTTAGTTGAAAAGAAGATCTTTTTTTTCGATTTAGACGGGACCATCTATTTAGGTGATCATTTATTTGATGGTGTTTTAGAATTAGTTCAGATCCTTCGGGAAAAAAATAAGAAATTTTACTTTTTATCTAACAATTCAAGTTTATCTACTCGTGATTATTTAAAAAAATTAAATAAATTCAACTTGAATATTACTTCGGATAACTTAATTCTCTCACAGCATCCCACCTTAGACTATTTAATAAAAAATGATTTTGAGAAAATTTTTTTACTTGGAACTCAATCACTGAAGAATGAATTTACCCGGCATGGTTTCTTGTTAACTGATATCAATCCTGATATTCTTGTTCTTGCATTTGATAAGGAATTAACATATGAAAATCTCGTAAAAGCTTCATATTTTCTTCAAGATGACATTCCATATATCGCAACTCATTTAGATGATCGTTGTCCTACTGAAAACGGATATATTCCAGATGCGGGAGGAATCGCGTGTTTATTAGAAAAGGCAACTGGAAGAATGCCAAGGGTGTTCGGAAAGCCAAATAAAGAAATGCTTTTATTTAAGCTCAATTCTTTAAACATCTCTCCAAAAGATGCGGTCATGTTTGGGGATAGATTATATACTGATATAAAGATGGGGAAAAGTGCCGGAGTAACCACTTGTTGCGTGTTATCGGGAGAAATTTCTTTAGAATTGATCGAACAAAATCCCGAATATCGACCCGATTTCGTGATTGAAGGAATCTGGGAGTTTTTTGAAGCTTTAAAATAAAATTACGATTATTGCATAATTTTTATGATTTAAATGCGAAAATTTTATTTCATAAGAGGGATTATACCATTTAAATTTTAGAGATGTTTACTTGTTTCTCTAATCTTTGAATTGAATTTTTAATGTTAAACTATGACTGAGATTAATTAAAATGACCGCCACAGATAAAAAGAAATATGTCTATGACTTTAATGAAGGCAAAAAAGAAATGAAAAACCTTCTTGGTGGAAAAGGTGCAAATCTAGCAGAAATGACTAATTTGGGTTTAAATATTCCTCCTGGATTTACAATAACCACAGAAGCATGTTTATTATACTTTGAAAAACCTAAAGAGATAATGAAACAATTAGAACCCGTGATAATTGAACGTTTAAAAAGACTCGAAGAAATCACGGGAAAAAAATTTGGTGATAAAAAGAATCCGTTATTGGTATCCGTGAGATCTGGTGCTCCAATGAGCATGCCTGGAATGATGGATACAGTATTAAATTTGGGTTTGAATGATGAATCTGTAAAAGGTATGGCGGAATTAACTGAAAATCCCCGTTTTGCTTATGATTCTTGGAGAAGATTTATCCAAATGTTTGGTGATGTGTGTATGGGCATTGGAGATGAAAAATTCGAGCGAATTCTTGATAAATATAAGCGATCAATTTCTAGAAATGCCCAAGACACTGATTTAGATGTCCACGATTTACAACAAATAATAGCAGATTATAAAGCACTGTACGAAAAGGAGATTGGAGAACCATTCCCACAAGATCCTTACAAGCAATTATTTATCGCTATAGAAGCAGTATTTAAATCTTGGAATAATAAACGCGCTAAAACTTATAGAAAAATAAATAACATTCCAAATTTTGGAACTGCTGTAAATATTCAAACCATGGTTTTTGGAAATAAAGGATGGAATTCTGCCACTGGAGTTGCATTCACGCGTGATCCCTCCACGGGAGAAAATGTTAAATTTGGAGAATATTTATCAAACGCCCAAGGAGAAGACGTCGTCGCTGGGATTCGAACTCCAAAGAAATTAGATGATATGATAGAAGAATTTCCTAAAGTTCATAAGGAATTAATAAATACAATGGAAAAGCTTGAGAATCATTATAGAGACATGCAAGATATCGAATTTACCGTAGAAAACGGAAAATTATACCTACTTCAAACCAGAAATGGTAAGCGCACTCCTTCAGCAGCAGTTAAAATCGCAGTAGATATGGTGAAAGAAGGCCTTATTTCTAAGGAAGAAGCTATTATGAGCATTGATCCATATAAAATTTCAAAACTATTATTTAAAAGTATCGATGAAAATGCTATCATTCACGTTTTGGCAACTGGAATTAATGCTTCTCCGGGTGCAGTGTCGGGAAAAGCAATATTTGATCCAGATACCGCCGAGCAACTTGCTAATCAAGGTGAAACGGAACTTATTTTAGTGAGACCTCAAACAAAACCAGATGATGTACATGGTCTATATGCTTCTAGCGGAGTTTTAACCCAGTTTGGTGGAAAAACTTCACACGCTGCTGTCGTTGCTCGAGGGATGGGTAAGCCAGCTATTGTTGGAGCTCAGGATATTGAAATTGATGAAGAAGGAAAAAACTTCAAAGTTGCTGATACTATTATCGAAGAAGGAGAATATATTACTATAGATGGAACTACTGGGCGAGTTATTGAAGGAAAGGTTCCTTTAGTTGAACCTGAAATAAAGGGAGAATTTTCCGAGTTACTTGCGATAGCAGATGAATTAAAGGTATTGGGCGTTAGAGCAAATGCGGATACACCCATAGATGCCCAAACTGCGATTGAATTCGGAGCGGAAGGTATTGGTCTAACTAGAACGGAGCACATGTTTATGGCACAAGATAGATTACCGGTGGTTCAATCAATGATAATGGCACGCACGCATGAAGATCGAATGGATGCTTTAAATAAAATCTTACCTATGCAGAAAGGAGATTTCTATGAGATTTTTAAAATTATGGAAGGAAAACCAGTAACTATTCGATTATTGGATCCACCCTTGCACGAATTTCTCCCCGAACTCATGACGGTTGTACTAGAAGCGCAAGAATTAAAAATGACTAATAATCTTACCAAAGCGCTTTTAGATATCAGTTCTCTTGATAAAGAGATCAAAAAGAAGAATAAAGTTATTTCATTAATTCGTTCACTTTCGGAAGAAAACCCAATGATGGGCCTAAGAGGTGTACGCCTTGGCTTGACCTGGCCAGAGATTAACGAAATGCAAGTAAAAGCAATTTTTCAAGCCGCTTGTGAATTAAAGCTTGAAGGAATTAAAGTAGTTCCAGAAGTAATGATTCCCCTCATAGGAATGATATCTGAACTGATACAAGTAAAAAATCAATTAGTAAAAGTGGCAAACGAAACGATCGATAGCTATGGTGTAAAACTTGATTATAAATTTGGTACGATGATCGAGATCCCTAGAGCAGCTCTTACTGCTGATGAAATTGCTACAGAGGCAGAGTTCTTTTCATTCGGAACGAATGATTTAACCCAAATGACTTATGGATTTAGCAGGGATGATGCTGAAAGTAAGTTTATACCGATCTATTTGAATAAAGAAATCCTTTCAGAAAATCCGTTTGAGATTTTAGACCAAGTTGGGGTTGGAAAGTTGATGAAAATGGCTGTAGAAGCTGGAAGAAAGACGCGTCCTGACTTAAAATGTGGTATATGTGGTGAACATGGAGGAGAACCGCGATCAATCAAATTTGCTCATTCAATCGGTCTTGACTATGTGTCTTGTTCGCCATATAGAATACCTGTTGCGCGAATTGCAGCTGCTCAAGCAGCGATTGAAGAAAAAAAGAATAAAAAATAATTTTTTATACATATTTTTATAAATTACTTATCTTTCAATATCTGTTTACTGAAAGCGAGTCCATTTTGAATTTAGAAGTGAACTCGTATATTGATATAAGATTTTTGTTTATTACTGAAATTTTAAGATATCGCTATACAAATGATATAAAACACCTTCAAAATTAAATAATATAACCATTCCATAAAGAATATATCAAGATCCATAATTTAAATCATCTAGTGGATTGAATGAGGTTAGATAATGAAGCTAAGTTTAGATGAAAAAATGGTATTACTTAAAGAAGTCGGTGAAGAAATCATCGACGAACAAGAACTAAGAGAGCTAATTAAATGGAAAACCGAGCATAATCAACAAATTTATGCCTATGATGGATTCGAGCCTTCAGGTAATATTCATATTGCTCAGGGGTTATTAAGAGCTATTAATGTAAATAAAATAACCAAAGCTGGAATAAGATTTAAATTTCTCGTAGCAGATTGGCATGCTGCTGCAAATCATAAATTCGGTGGAGATTTAGATATAATTAAGAAAGTGGGAGATTATTTCATTGCAGTATGGAAGGCTTGCAACATGGATCTGACAAAAGTTGAATTCGTTTATGCTTCGGACTTGGTAAAGAATTCGGATTATTGGGAGCTTGTTTTGAAAATTGCCATTAATAGTACTCTAAATCGTGTGAAAAGATGCACTCAGATAATGGGAAGAGAAGATACAGATGCTTTAACAGCTTCTCAGATATTATATCCACTAATGCAATGTGCAGATATCTTTTATCTTCCTGCTGATGTATGTCAATTAGGATTAGATCAAAGAAAAGTAAATATGCTCGCAAGAGAAGTTGCTAGTAAATTGGATAAGCCCAAACCAATTTCTTTAAGTCACCACATGCTAATGGGTCTGGGGAAACCCCCAGACACCGAATTGACTGGAATAGATCGAGCTGTGAAACTGAAAATGTCAAAATCAGATCCAGATTCGGCAATCTTCATGTTAGACTCTCCAAAAGAAATCAAACGAAAAATTAACAAAGCTTATTGTCCACCAAACGACATTGATGAAAATCCTGTTATGGAATATTGTAAATATATCATATTCGAATTACTTGACGAGTTCCAAATTAATAGGCCAGAAAAATATGGAGGAGATGTCACTTATAATAGCTTTGATGAATTGGAAAAAGATTATAAAAATGGAAAATTAAATCCCCCCGATCTAAAACCTGCCGTCTCAAAATATTTAATTAAACTGCTTGAACCAATTCAAACACATATTAATGAAGATCCTAAGACAAGAGAATTACATAAATATGTAATGGAAGCATATAAAAAAGAATATGATAAATAGCCTTATTCAATCGCTTAAAAGTTAAAGAAGGAACCCATGATAAATTTATTAGCAATTGGAGATGCTCATATCCCTCGTAGAGCTAGGGAAATTCCGCCTAAAATATACGAAAAACTCGGAATATTAGCAGAAGAAACCCTATTCGACTATACCTTTTTTACAGGAGATGTAATAGATGCTCCTGAATTTATTGAGTTCTTAAAACTTAGAACAAAACGAGATTTTTTTAGAGTTCTTGGAAATATGGATTATTATGGAGGGAATCGCGATGCTCCTAAATTTCAACGATTAAAGCTTTCTAATCAACTCTTAATAGGTATGACACACGGCGCTCAGATAAGTCCAAGAGGAGATCATGATCAACTGGAGTTAATAGCTATGGAGAAAAATTACAATATCCTTATTTCGGGCCATACTCATCAAGAGGAAATAACACTTACGAAAAATGGGATTTTATTACTCAATCCGGGAAGTGTCACTGGAGCGTGGTCATTCATTGCAAGTCAAATTCCCTCGTTTATAGTAATAAATATAAAAGTGGATACAGGTCAGATTAATACCATTCTTTATCGATTGAATATGAGAGAAAATAAAATCTCTGAAACAAAAGACTACTTTAGTTATGATGGAAAAATAATTAAAAGAATTTAAGAAAAAAAAGCTTCAATACTTTACTTTATCTAAAACTAATATTTTTGGTAACTTCAATAACAATCCTAAATTTCTTTTCCCATTACTTCCCTTGCTGAATTGAAGTTTTCTTTTTCCAAATCGATTCTTTGTAAGCATCATGTGAAGAGTTGAGTACTCTCCGTTTGAAAAATACATCATGTCTTCGGGAGCAGAAACGATCTCCAAATCATATTCATCTATTTTCCCCCGTTTCAAGGAGTAAATCCCGTCTTTTGCAACCAAATTTAACCAAAATATGAAATCTTCTTCTACGTGAAGACCCAAATTAATTCTACCCTCAAAATTATCAATCATATCAAGATTTTTCTGATTTTTTCGTTTATCTTCTATGATGCTCTCAATAACACCCTTGAATGTTATGAATAAATTCTCTTTTTCCGATTCCTCCATTTTCGTCTACCTTATAATTTAATAATAAAAGTTAAATTTCCTAATCAAACTTCAAAAACAATGCTGTTAATTATTTAATTAACTTTAAAAAAAATATAAATATTACTTTACAAAGAGTAAAGTAGTACTTTTCGAAGGTGAATTAAAAATGTGGTTCTTTTTTAGCCCAAATATTATATATGGACCTGATGCTTTGGATTTTTTTGAAAATATTTCAGGAAAGAAATGTTTTATTATAACAGATAAGATACTGACTGACTTAGGATATTTAAAAATACTAACTGAAAAATTGGATAAGTTCGAGAAAAGCTATGAAGTTTTTAATGAAGTACTTCCTGATCCTAGAGAAGAAGGAGTATTAAAAGCCAGAGAAATGTGCCTGAACTACAAGCCTGAGATCATCATCGCTTTGGGTGGTGGTTCTGTAATGGACACCGCAAAGACCGTATGGGCTCTTTATGAATTTCCAGAGTTACAATTAGATGATATCCATGCATTTCGATCGGATCTATACGAAATGGGAAAAAGAGCGAAGTTGGTTGCCATTCCTACCACTTCAGGTACCGGTGCTGAAACTACCTATGTAACCGTTATTTCTCGATATGAAGAAGAAATTTGGAAGAAATACTTGTATCTCCATCGAGGTTTAATACCTACTTATGCAATTGTAGACCCAATTTTTCCAAAAGGCATGCCTCCACAATTAACTGCGGATACTGCTTTTGATGCTTTAGCGCACTCCATCGAAGGATTGGGAACATTATGGAGAAATGAATTTAGCAATGCTTTAGCATTGAAAGCGATTGAATTGATTTTTAAATATTTACCAATTGCTTATGAGGATGGAACAAATGAGGAAGCAAGAGATTTTATGGCCCAAGCGGCAACAATAGCAGGATTAGCTTTTGGTAATGGTAATGTTCATATAGGACATACAATGGGGCACAGTTGGGGTGCGCTATATCACGTACCGCATGGACGCTCTGTAGGTGCCATTTTGAAGTATGTGACTCAATTTATTATGAATGGACCAGAAAACCAAGAGGTCATAAAAATTTATGCAAAGTTATCTAAGCAGATGGGATGGGTGAATTGGGATGAAAATGAAGAAAAAGCGGCGCGAATGGTCATCACAAAAATCGAAGAGTTGGCAAAAAAAGTTAACTTCTCACTGAATTTGAAAGAAACGGTGAAGGATAAGGTTTCAAAGCAACAACTTGAGGAAGATTTAGATACCCTATTGAATTTATGTTATCAAGATGCTAGTGCAGTACTAACACCACGCTCTCCCAGTCCTGATGAATTTAAAAAAATCTATGTCTATGCTTATGATGGAAAGGATATAGATTTCTAATTCACAAATTTTTTTTTTAAATATTTTTATCGTTATTACTGAATCATTTTATCAAAATGTTAAAAATATAAATATCTAATTTTTTGTGATATGTAATTAATAAATTCTGACTGAAACAAATGTCAATTCCATTGGAAGAAAGGAGATTCCTTCAAGATCTTGAATCCTTGATCGGAGAACCGATACCACAAGTTCCAGATTTGCATAGTTATTCTTTTGGATATACTGTTAAAAATGATCGAATCAATGGGATCTCCTTATTTTCTTGTAGATTAACAGAAATTCCCGGAAAAATCAACGCTCTCCACGCATTAGAAAAGTTCATGCTAAGAGGAAATACACTTCGTTTGATCCCTGAAGCTATCAGTTTTTTGTCATCATTAAAGGTTTTAGATCTTAGTGAAAATAATTTAATTAAGTTTCCAAAAGTACTACTCTCTTGCGCCTCATTAATACAATTATATCTTGAATCTAATCATATTTCAGAATTACCCAATGAAATTAAATATCTTTCTTCCATCGAGATTTTAGATCTAAGCGGAAACAAGTTAAGATCAATTCCAAATAATATAGGAACTTTAAAAGAGTTAGTTTCATTAGACTTGAGTAATAATCAATTGGAGTCAATTCCAGCTGCAATTGGAGAACTTAGTTCCTTAGAATTGTTGTATTTAGGGAATAATAATTTGAAAGAATTACCCAATGGAATTGGAAACCTAAAAAACTTAAAGAGGTTAAATCTTAGGAACAACCAGTTAACTCAACTTAATGATACAATAGGAAATTTAAGCTCTCTAACTTCACTTTTTCTTAAGTCAAACCAATTAGTAAATCTTCCCAGCTCAATTGGTAAGTTAGAGAATTTGGTTTATCTTGGATTATGGTCTAATAAGCTCTCAAGGTTACCAGACTCCATAGGATCGTTGAATTCTCTAGAAAATCTTAATTTAACTTCAAATAATTTAACAAAAATTCCTTCGTCAGTTCATTCATTAAGATGTCTAATTAAGCTGGAGGTTTCTAATAACAAGCTGCAAACACTACCTGACATTGGAAAGATGTCCAATTTAAGGGTTTTAAAACTAGATCGAAATAATTTAAAGGAATTGACACCATCAATTGGTAATTTAATCAATCTTGAGATTTTAAAAGTAGATCGAAACGAATTGGAGAAGCTTCCGGAGTCTATTGGCAATCTACAAAATCTCAAAGAATTCGATTTATATGATAATAGGCTAAAATGTCTCCCAGATTCGATTGGTAGATTAATAGATTTGGAAATTATTGATTTAAGCAAAAATAGTTTAGAAGAATTACCGGATTCTTTTAGTTACCTAAAAAGTCTAACCGAATTAGACATATCAACGAATAAACTCATAAAATTAAATGATTCTATTGGCAATTTGCATCAACTCAAAAATCTAATTCTTGGCTTCAACAGATTAACCAATATCCCTGATTCAATAGGAGATTTAGAAAACTTAGAGACTTTAGATTTAGGTAAAAACTCAATACTTGAGATACCAGAGACAATAGGAAATTTGAAACAATTGAAGCATCTTTATCTTTATTATAATGAAATTGAATTCATTCCCGAGTGTGTAGGGTCACTCCAATCATTATCCAATCTTTATTTAGGAAATAACAAATTAAAAGAACTCCCTGATACAACAGGAAAGCTCAAGAATTTAGAATATTTATTTTTAAGGACAAATTTACTTAGCTCTTTACCTGATTCAATAGCTAATTTACCCCTTCTTAAATATTTAAATATTGAGAAAAACAATTTTAAAGACTACCCTCTTTTTCTGGAGGATTTGGAACAAAGGGGTGCAAAAATTTTTAGATAAATCCTATAACACCAAAGAAATTACTTTTATGTATCTGATAGTGAAATTTTATAAAACTATTATATTAAAAAATAATAGATTGATATAATTACATAAATTGAACAAACAAGAGGAGTCAAACAATGAAAGGATTTACTGGGAAATTATTAAAAATTGATCTGTCTTCTAGAAAAATTGAAGATGAACCGTTAGATGAGGAGATTGCTTCGTCTTTTCTTGGCGGAGCTGGGTATTGTGTAAGATATCTTTATGAAAAAATTGCTAAAACCACTGATCCTCTTTCATCGGAAAATGTATTAATGTTCATGACTGGTCCTTTATGTGGCTCAAATGCTCCAACTAGTGGTAGATTTGTGGTATGTGCAAAATCTCCTCTAACTGGAATATGGGGGGAATCAAATTGTGGTGGATATTTTGGACCCGAATTAAAAAAAGCAGGTTATGATGGAATTATTATTTCAGGAAAATCTAAAGAACCAGTTTATCTTGAAGTAAATGAAGATAAGATCCAACTTAAAGATGCATCTAAATTATGGGGAAAAGGAGTTTTTGAGACGACTAATTTTCTCAAAAATGATATGGGATCAAATTTAGCACGAGTTGCGTGTATCGGTCAAGCCGGAGAAAATATGGTTAAATATGCAACAATTGGGTCTGAGGATAAAGCAGCTGGAAGGACAGGAATGGGAGCGGTTATGGGTTCAAAAAAACTGAAAGCTATCGTGATAAAGGCTAAAAAGAGTCCCTATGAAGCGGCAAATACTGAAGAATTTAAGAAAAGTGTAAAGAATGCGATTGAAAACGTGAATTCTTCGTTTGCATCGCAAATGTTCGGTTCCCTTGGAACTTCTGGAGGAGTAGATATGTATAACTCTACTGGAGAACTTCCAATTAAGTATTGGAGATTAGGCACATGGGAAGGGGCATTTAATTTATCGGGAGCAACAGCCTCGGAAAAAGTTTTTACCAAGAGTTACCCTTGTTTTGCTTGCCCTATCGGATGTGCAAAAAAAGCTAAAATTGAGACAGGTCAATTTAAAACTGAAGGAGAAATTGAAGCAGCAGAATATGAAACCGTTGCGGGTTTTGGTTCAATGATTTTAAATGATGATTTAGAATCTATTCAACACGCAAATTATTTATGCAATGACTATGGCATTGATACTATAAGTGGGAGTGGTACTATTGCACTCATTTATTATTTGTACAATGAAGGTAGAATTAAAAAAGAAGATATTGATGATTTGGAGCCAGAATGGGGTAAAGTTAGCCCGGTATTTGAAATGATCAAGAAAATTGCGTCAAGAGAAGGTGTAGGGGATATTTTAGCAAATGGTTCAGATTTCGTAGGTAAAACCTTTAATATTCCACAAGATGATATTGCAACGGTTTATGGAATGGAAATTCCTTATCATGACTTACGAAGAATGTATGGAATGGCAGCCGGTTACGCTTTAGCTACTCCAAGAGGCCCTTGTCATACTTCTTGCGATGCATATTTTATACTATTGGGGGTTCCTTTTGATGAATTTGGGATAATAAATAACGTAGATTGGTATCAAGATGATGCTCCAATGGCAGAGTTTTGTGCGCGAATTCAAGATTATCGTGCTATAACAAATTCTCTAATAATGTGCATATTTGCTAACCCTCCTCCATCAATGGTATTAGCGATGCTTAATAACTCAGTTGGTCTCTCACTTAACATGGAACAATTTAAAACGATGGGAGAGAAAATATATATGATGAAGCGATTGTTTAATTTAAAGATGGGACTGACTGCTGCTGATGATAGACTACCCAAGATTGTGTTAGATCCGGTAGAGGAAGGTGGATCAGCAGGGAAATCTCCAGATTTTGAGAAACTAAAAAATGCCTATTATGCCTACAGAAATTTCGATCTCAACTCGGGTTACCCAGATAAAGAAAAACTTACGAACTTAGGATTAGACCAACTTTAATCTTATCTAATTTTATAAATCCCTTTTTCTTTAGTTTATTTGACTTCTTAAAAGTTTAAATACGAATTAGAGTTAGTTTACATTATGAATGTCTCATCTGCGATGAAAATTAAATTATCGGATGAGCTTCCTGAGTATCCCTCATTTAAGGAAGGTATCCGAAGGGCTCCTAATAGAGGATATGATTTAAATCATCAAGATACCATAGTTGCCTTAAAAAACGCATTAAGGTATATACCAAGTCAATTACATGAAAAGTTAGCACCAGAATTCATGGAGGAACTTGCTTCAAGAGGAAGAATTTATGGATATCGGTATCGACCACCTGGTGAAATAAAAGCAAGACCGGTAGGTCAATATAAAGGGATATTAGAAGCTAGAGCAATACAATTGATGATTGATAATAATTTAGATTTTGATGTTGCATTGTATCCATACGAATTGGTTACATATGGAGAAAGTGGGCAAGTGTGTCAAAATTGGATGCAATACCAGCTTATTACAAAGTATTTAGAAGTGTTAAATGAAGACCAAACATTGGTTGTCATATCTGGGCATCCTCTTGGAATCTATCCAAATAAGAGAGATGCCCCACGAGTCATCATGACTAATGGGTTAATGGTTGGGATGTATGACACGCCTTCAGATTTTCACCGTGCCACTGCGTTAGGAATAGCGAATTATGGTCAGATGACCGCTGGAGGGTGGATGTATATTGGACCTCAAGGAATAGTGCATGGTACATACATAACGTTATTAAATGCTGGAAGGTTGTATTTGAATATTCCCGCTGTGGAAGGGTTAAAAGGAAAATTATACCTTAGTTCTGGTTTAGGAGGTATGAGCGGTGCTCAAGCAAAGGCAGTAGAAATCGCAGGAGGAATTGGTGTTATCGCAGAAGTAGATTATTCTAGAATTAAGACTCGATATGATCAAGGATGGGTCAGTAAGGTATCTGACAACTTAGAAGAAGTTTTTAATATCGTTAATCGATATAGAAAAAGTCAAGAACCCATTTCCATAGCTTATCATGGAAATATTATTGACTTATGGCAATATGTTGTGGATAATGAGATTCCCGTTGAATTAGCTTCAGATCAAACCTCTTGTCATGCTGTCTATGAAGGTGGATATACTCCAGCAGGAATTTCTTTTGAAGAGGGCAGAGAATTACTGAAGAATGATAGAGAAAAATTCAAAGATTTAGTAAATGCATCCTTAATCAAACACTATCACCTTATTAAATCAATGAATCAAAGAGGGACAAAATTTTGGGATTATGGAAATTCTTTTCTTAAAGCAGTCTTTGACGCAGGAGCAAAAGACATAGCAATTGAGGAAGATCCAAAAAATGGATTTATCTTTCCGAGTTATGTGGAAGATATAATGGGTCCCATATGTTTTGATTATGGTTATGGCCCTTTTAGATGGGTGTGTTTAAGTCTAAAGCACGATGACTTGATCAAAACGGATCAATCTGCTTTAGAAGCCATAGATCCGAATCGTAGGGCGCAAGATCGAGACAACTGGTATTGGATTAAGACTGCTGAACAGAATAACTTAGTCGTTGGTTCTGAAGCACGCATTTTATATGCTGATATGGAAACTCGTGTTAAAATAGCCCTTAAATTCAATCAGTTGGTACAGAAAGGGGAAGTTGGACCGATAATGTTAGGTAGGGATCATCATGATACTGGAGGAACAGATTCTCCTTTTCGAGAAACATCTAATATCAAGGATGGGAGTAATATCATGTCTGATATGGCTCATCATTGTTGGGCGGGTAATATAGCCCGAGGTATGACAATGTGCGTATTATCAAATGGTGGAGGCGTTGGGACAAGTAAAGCTATTAATGGCGGTTTTGGTTTAGTCCTTGATGGTTCTGAGCGTGTTAATAGCATTATTAGATCTGGAATTGAATGGGACGTAAATTGTGGAGTATCTCGGAGGGCTTGGGCAAGAAATAAAAACGCTATGGAAATTGCTTATGCTTGGAATAAAAAGAATGAAAATAGAGGCCAAATTACCTTGCCATTTTTGAGTAATGATGAGTTTTTGAATGATGTAATTGATAAGTACTTAAATAAATAAATTAGTCAAGAAATATGAAAGAATTTAGATATGGAATAGATCACTTAACAGTCGAACTTGCGATCCAACTTGTTAAAGGAGAATTGAAAGGGATTCTAAATGATGAAGTTCGATTAAGAATTAAGAATAGCTGTAATAACGTAAAAGAAATGGCGAATGGAGAAAAATTAATCTACAGTATAAATACGGGATTTGGTTCTTTATGCACTACACGTATTTCAAAGGAAGAAACTGGACGGTTACAGGAAAATCTTCTGAAGAGTCATAGCGTGGGAGTGGGAGATACGGTTAAAGTTGAGATTGCAAAACTAATGTTAATCCTCAAACTCCAAGCTTTAAGCATGGGATTTTCTGGCGTTTCAGAACAGGTAGTTGATAGGATTTTATGGCATATCCAGAATGATGTCATACCCAAAGTACCAGAAAAAGGTTCGGTAGGTGCTTCAGGAGATTTAGCTCCTCTTGCTCATTTATTTTTACCATTAATCGGACTTGGTTATCTAACTGGAGATGGGAAAAATTACAAAAAAAGTGCAGGATTATTGGATCAATTTAACTTAGCCCCTCTTCAATTAAAAGCAAAAGAAGGGTTAGCCTTGATTAATGGAACGCAGTTCATCGCAGCAAATGCTGTATTTGTGGCTGATAGATTTTTAAATTGTCTAGAACATGCAGATATAATTGGTGCGATGACTTTAGAAGGTTATTTAGCATCTCCACAACCCTTTAAAGAAAGGTTGATTGATTTAAGGCCACATCCCGGTGCTAAGTTTGTGGCTAAGAGGGTTAGTAAGTGCCTAGAAAATTCCAAATTCGTAGAATCGCATGCTACGTGTGAAAGAGTTCAAGACCCATACTCAATAAGATGCATACCACAAGTACACGGTGCCTCACGAGATGCTTTTTCTCACTTTATTGAAATATTAGAAAGAGAATTAAACTCTGTTACGGATAATCCCATTGTTTTTGACAATCAAACGGCAATTAGTGGAGGAAATTTCCATGGTCAGCCTCTTGCTTTACCCTTAGATTATGTTAACTTAGCTGCTTCAGAGTTGGGAAATATTTCAGATAGACGTACATATTTGCTTTTAGAGGGTAAATGGGGTTTACCGCCTTATTTAATTAAGGAGTCAGGGCTGAATTCTGGCTTCATGATCGCACAATATTGTTCTGCAGCCCTTGTTAGCGAAAATAAATCAATGTGTTTTCCTGCGAGTGCTGATAGTATTCCGACCTCTATGGGTCAAGAAGATCACGTAAGCATGGGATCAATTAGTGCAAGGAAAGCTCTCAAAGCAATAATCAATCTTGAAGTGATTCTCGCGATAGAATTATTATGTGCTGCTCAAGCATTCGATTTTCGACGTCCCCTTACTTCTAGTAAAATCCTTGAAGAAGTTCACAAGCATATACGTGAAAGAATCCCACACGTTTTAGATGATACTGAGTTATCTCCTTTAATAAACCAATGTGTTGAAATAATTAGGTCAAAAAAAATATTAGAAATTTACAATAAGCTCAAATAAATATGTCAGATATTAAACCTGATCTTGTCATTATCAATGCAAGTGAACTTGCAACTTTAGACTCTAAATACGGGAGTCCTCGTACTGGTTCAGCTATGTCAAATTTAGCAATAATAAAAAATGGTGCCCTAGCTGTTCAAAAGGGCAATATTATTTTTGTTGGTAAAACAGAAGAAATGCTTAAAATCTATGATATTAAAGAAATCCCTTGCATTATAGATGCTGAAAATAAATTAGTAACACCGGGATTCGTTGATCCTCATACTCATATTATATTTGACGGTTCTCGTGAAAAAGAACTTGAGATGAAGTTAGCTGGAAAAACTTACCTTGAAATTCTTGAAACAGGAGGAGGAATTCTCAAAACTGTTCGAGCTACGAGAAAAGCATCATTAGAGAAATTAATCCAGAACGGAAAAAAAATTTTAGACAAAATGATACAATATGGAACCACCACTGTAGAAGCAAAGTCTGGTTATGGATTAACTGTAGAAGATGAGATAAAATCTCTAAAAGCTGCACGTGAATTGAATAAAATTCATCCAATTGACATCATATCTACTTTTTTAGGTGCTCATGCTATTCCTCCCGAATTTAAAGACAATCCAGATGGATATGTGGATTTAATCATTAACGAGATGCTCCCAAGAATATCAAGAGAAAATTTGGCGGAATTTTGCGATGTTTTTTGTGAACAAGGGATTTTTTCCATTCTTCAAACAAGGAAAATAATTCAAGCCGCTAAAGAGATGGGTTTAAAACCGCAGGTTCATATAGATGAGATATATGATACAAACGGAGCTTCTCTCGCAGTTGAGATTGGAGCGATACAAACTGGACATTTGCTTAAATCAAATGATGATGGTCTTAAAAAAATGGCCAACGCCAAAACAATTGCCACGTTGTTACCGGGCACTCCTTTTTGTTTGATGTTACAAGATTATGCTCCAGCAAGAAAGATGATTGGATTAGAGATTCCAGTCGCAATAGCTACTGATTTAAATCCCAATTGCTGGACGGAGTCAATGTTAATGATAATAGCTTTATCATGCTATAATATGAAGATGAAACCAGCAGAAGCCCTTACTGCTGCTACACTTAACGCTGCATGCGCCATCCAACGCCAAGATCGGATTGGAAGTTTAGAAGTTGGAAAGAAAGCAGATATTATCATTTTTGACGTGCCAAATCATGACTTCTTAGCGTATCAATTTGGAGTTAACTTGATAAATAAAGTAATAAAAAATGGAAAGATTATAGTGGACAATTAAAAATCAAAGTAGCTTTCTAGTAAGTGAGTCCTTTCGAGTTTTTCAGGTTTTGCAAGTTGGAGATAATATTCTACAGAATTCAACACTGCTCCTAATGGCATTACTCCAATAAGTTCAGTTCCTATGATTGTAACTCCAAACCTTGCAGCTTCAATTCTTACTAGCTCGATTTGTCGGTATAGAGGGGTTTTTTTATAATTTATGTTGCTGATTCCCACTTGAACGTAATCTTTCCCTTCTAATACCGTCCCCATTGCTTTAACATTCACTAAGCCTCCTGATTTCAAATGAATCGCTTTTGCAACTTTTTTCGCGATTTGAACGTCCTTAGTTCCTAAGTTTATGTTAAAACTGATAAGTGGTTGTCTTGCTCCTGTGATAATGGCTCCTGCTGTGGGATGAAATTCAGAGGGCCCATAATCGGGTTTCCTACTGGGATCAGTTTTGATAGTTTCTTTTAATTCCTCGAATTCTCCTATTCTAATATTATCGATATTTTTTCTTTCAAGACTTTTAGCAGACTCTTCGTATAAGTATACGGGCACATTTTCTTTAGCCATTTCTTCTGCAAATTTGATTGATAATTCTACACATTCATTTATGGAGATATTTTGAGCTGGAACGAATGGTACCACATCCACTGCACCTATACGAGGATGTTGTCCCTTATGTTTATTCATATCAATCAATTCTATAGCTTTTTTAGCTGCTGAAACGTTTGCATGTAATACTGCTTCAGGAGTACCAACGAAGGTGACTACTGCCCTATTATAATTAGAATCATATTGTACATCAACAATTCTAGTCTCAGGAGTATTTCGGATTTGCGCCACAATTTTTTCAACTATTTCTCCGTCTGTTCCTTCACTGAAATTTGGTACAGACTCAACAATTTTTTTTTCCATATAAAAAACTTTTCTGAATTTAGTATATTAAACTATGAGAAGATTGCAAAATTAATATTTCTTTCAGTTCAAAGTGAGTATTCTTTCTTAAAATAAGTCTTGTCTGTAAAAACGTACACCCTTTCTGTAGGATTTCCTACGATTGGTTCTTTAAGTTTTAATTCAATAATAATATTTCCTTTTTTTGTCCCTCGTGGAGTTTTTTCCACTACTTTTCCTTTATATCTTAGCAGATTCGCTATCTGATGGACATATGTATCATTCTTTTTACCCATTATTATAACATCATCCTTAGCGGTAATGTATCCATTGTTTAGAGACACTTCAGCAAACCCCGAATTTTGATTATATGACATTATATTCCCAACTCGAATATAACGATAATGAGATAAATTTGAAGGTGAATTATGCTGATGATCCTCTTCAGTCATCCTTTTAAAGTAAAATCCAGGGGTGAATCCCCTATTATAGACTTTTTTTAATTCAGTTACCCATCCCCCAGCCTTCTTTTCAGAGAATGTATTATCATAATAAGCTTCAATAGCTTCTCGGTATACTCTTGACACAGTCTCGACATAGTGGGGATGTCTCATTCTTCCTTCTATTTTAAACGCATCAATATTAGCCTCGATCAAATCTGGAATATAAGCTATCGTGCATAAATCCCTCGAATTCATGAATCGAGTTCCATCATATATATATTCATTTCCAGATTCTCCTCGTACCCACCACCTTCTCCGACAAGGTTGAATACAACTGCCCCTGTTTGCTGATTTTTCTTCCGTTCCACAAATATCTTGTGAAAAGTAGCAACGCCCACTTACAGACGTACACATTGCTCCATGAATAAACGTCTCAACTTCTGTAGTAGCTAAATTTCGTTTAATCTCTTTAATTTTCTCCAAAGAAAGCTCTCTTGCTAGTATAATTCTTTCCGCACCCAGATTTTCATAGAATTTTGCTGATAATGAGTTTGAAACATTGCATTGAGTGGAAATGTGAAAATTTAATCCAAGTTGTTTTGCTATTTCTAATGCCGCAAGATCATGTACAATAACTGCATCCATATTGACATCTTTAGCTTTTTCCAAAATTTCTCGTAAATAACTCAATTCATTATCATAAATTAGAATATTTGTAGCTAGATATGCCTTCAAACCTTTGTCGTGGCAAAAATGTACCACATTCGCTAAATCTTCTAATGCAATATTTTCAGAGCGCATTCTCATGTTAAACTTTTCAATTCCAAAGTAGACGGAATCAGCATATTTAGAAGCCGCCTTGATTGCTTTAAGATTTTTAGCTGGTGCTAATAATTCTACTCTCTTCATCTGGTTAATATAGCATATTATTACTTTTTAGAGTTTTTATGATAAATTAGAATAAAAATGAGGTAACTCCTTAACATAGCTGAATACTAGTTGGAATAATGCAAGCTTTAGGATTGCTTCCATGAATTTTTTCTAGTTCGACTATTAAATCTTGCCATTTTTTCACAAGCTTGACAGATTTGGGGAAAAAATGATATAAATCTTGTTCACTAACATTTGGTGAGAAGAAAAATACGTTTCTTCTTTTTATAAATGCTTTCCAGATTACCATATCTCCAAAATTTGAAAATAATTTTGCACCCGTTTCTGCTATAAGACTATGATACCCTTTACCTTCGTAAGCGGATGACATAAAAACAATTGTCCCCTTCCGATCCAATAACGCAGAGGGCGCGACCATTAAAAGATTAAGGCACTTTAACGCTTGGTTCAGTTCAGAGTCTTCAGGAAATGCATTAAAAAAGCAGATTTGATTATTCATTGAAAGTTTCGTGTTATAGGCATCTTTTGCAACTTCCATTGTTTTTCTGTGAGCTGCTCTATAATCTCCCGCAAATAGATGAATACTTTCTCCTAATTCATTCATGATAACATTAACCGAAAAATCCAACCCTACAATGTCTGCGATATTTTCGATGTCTTCTCTTATTTCTGTCATTCTTCCTAACCCTGCTCCAACACCTCTCATTCCAGCCGAATGATTTGCTTCTAAAGTCTTGATACCGCACACTCCTGGTAACACAATTTTAGCACCTCCACCAAAACCTGCCAGTGGATGAGGGATCACGCCTCCCACGGCAATCTTAAGATCTGCCTTGTAATATGTTTTATTAACTTCAATTGGAGTCCCTATCTTAGATTCACCAAGATTTACGAGATTTTCATATGGATGGTGATTTTCAACCACATAGTTATTGGCAATTTCTTTTCCTAACTTCAATTCACAATCTCGCTTATTCATTGGCCTATGGGCCCCCACGGCCAGTAAAATTTTAATATTTTCTTTTTCGATTCCCCCTATGGCTAACTCATCAAAGATATGTGGTAAAATTTTTGATGCTTGAGTTGTTCTCGTCATATCATCTACTACGATGACCACAGATTCTTTGGCCTTTGCAAGTTCTGCTAAGCGAGGTCTACCGATGGGATTTAAAATGGCGTGCTTGATTTCTTCATTCGACAGTTCTCTAACATCTGCTGCGTTTATTCTGCATAATGAGACTTCCCATTTTTCTGGAAATTCCACCTTTAAATAATCGGGTTCTCTCCACGCCGCCCAAGGAAACTTAAAAACTTGTACCATTATACTATCTCCTACTTATTAATAATAATTTAGTTTTTCAAACTAAATTCGTAAAATTATTACACCTTAAAAAAAGTGATTACTTAGAAAAAATATGAACGAGAGAATCTCTAAAGACGATTACTTCATGAAAATTGCAGAAGTGGTATCCTTGCGTTCTACGTGTATAAAAAGAAAAGTTGGAGCTGTTTTAGTTAAAGATTCTCACATACTTTCAACAGGTTATAATGGAGCCCCCTCTGGCTTTTC
>CAZWEM010000026.1:0-55610 GCA_964632315.1 uncultured archaeon | reverse complement strand
GAGTTCCTATCGACCTCGTGGCTTGCTTCCTCGATGTCGGCTCTTCCTATCCTGGGAGCGCACATTCGCGGTTTGGCAGAGGAGCGTCGAGTTCATATCGACACGCGATCAGCCGCGGTGCATAACTTCCAAGGGTGGGGCTGTACGCCCATTAAAAGGGAACGTGAGCTGGGTTCAGACCGTCGTGAGACAGGTCGGATTCTATCTACCAGGTATGTTGGATGATTGAGGGAAAGGGAAAATCAGTACGAGAGGAACATTTTGCCGGCGCCTCTGGTGTACCGGTTGTCTGACAAGGCATCGCCGGGCAGCTACGCGCTAACGGATAAGTGCTGAACGCATCTAAGCACGAAGCCGGTCCCGAAAATAGTCATCCCATCTTGATTCGCAGCGTGCACGAAGTGCGTGTTTGTATTTAATTCGGTGCGGGAGGTAAGGCTACCTGTGAAAGCCGGATGCCTTCCGTGGGAGGGCGATTGAGAGATCGATTGCTTGATTGCTCGAAAAACGCCATGAAAGAAATGTGAACCGACTTAAGTGCCGAGAGCGGGGCGCGGTGACGCGAACCGTGGAATTGAGACGAGCGCACCCGTAAAAGACGGGGTTGGTGAGATGGGGGTGTACGTGGGGAGCCTTCGGGCGACTCATTCAGCCCGCCATTCTCAACCGCGCAAGCGTGTGGCAAACGAAAGAGGATTCAAGGGTTCAGGCTCAGAGTGTTGAGGTTTGAAAGAAGTTGGATGACGAGAAAGACGTGAAGGAGTATGTTCCAAGACTTTTAGTTTTTAATTTATAAAATTTGAGAATATTTCAATTTAGATTGGAAAACACTCTAAAATATAAATAACTAAATAGTAGTAGAACAATCATTTTTTGTTATTAAGACTAAGGAAATCAAGAAAATGACAGCTTCTATTCTAATTGAGGGAAAAATTGCTATAAATGCTGTTTTAAACTCAAAACATCGCAAGGTTCTGACTTTATTTTATGATGTTGCCAAACTAAAGAGAAAAAGGGATATTAAACAAGCAAAATTTCTCAAGAAAATACTTGAATCAGCAAATTCTAAAGAAATCAAGGTTGAAGCAGTGGATCACAAATGGTTCGAAAAAAATGCAAAGGGGAAGACCCATGGAGGTATTGCTGCTACTGTTAGTGAAAGAACCTATCAAGAAATACATGAATTACCGAGATCGAAACTCAGTGTTATTTTCTTTTTAGATGGAATTGAAGACCCATATAATCTTGGTTACACAATACGATCATTATATACTGCTGGAATAGATGGAATCGTCATGAAACAGAGAAATTGGCTTGATGTGGAACCAATAATTATTAAATCTTCCGCAGGTACCTCAGAATTAATGTCGATAGCATTAGTTGAAGATCTAAAAACAACTGCTAGTTTTTTCAAATCTAATAATTTTACAATTGTTTGTGCTACTAAAGATAAAGGGAAATCAATATTTGACAGTAATCTGAAACCCCCCATATTCGTAGTAATTGGGGGTGAAAAAAGAGGAATTGATCATGCTTTTTTAGAGACCGCAGATTTACAGTGTAATATACCCTATAAGCGAGACTTTACTGGATCTCTCCCGCTTAGTTCGGCAGCAATTATAATTGGATTTGAAATTCTTCGACAACGTGATTATTCTCAGAAAAGAACTATTTAAAATCCTACAATTTTTTCAAATTATATAACTGAGGTTTGAAATAAATTGGATGACGAGAGAGACTAAAAAGGAGTATGTTCCAAGAACTTTACTTTTTCATTCTTAATCTTTCTTTAAAATCTATAAGTTTTAAAAGACTGATGTAAAAAAATGTTATCAAAAAGAGAAATGATTAAGTGGAAAAACATTGCCTGTCTGTTATCATTGTGGTAGAGAAGTAAGTGAAACATTTCTTTGCGTTGAATGTGCTGAGAATTATTGTGCGTTACATTTAGATAAAGTCGTTCATGAATGTAATTTGGTGAAAGAATTTGGAAGCATGTCGTTAGATTTAAGTGATTATCAACATATCGAATCAGACATTTTAAATTTCGATCTACCAGTTAAATATGATGATTTCCAAGATAAATCTCCCGAATTACAATTACAAATTAAACAATTTCATTTTTTAGAAGAATCAGGATGGATTGAATTAGATCCAACAATTATAAAAAACTCTGTGAGAATGGTCATTGAATCGCAACTCGATATGAGACAAGATGAAAAGTTTAAAGATTTTTTAAAAAAAAATTATTGTGGAAAAAAGCTGTATGAAAATATTCAGTTATTTTCAAGAAAATCATTAATACAAGATTTATCTCTCTGGTTTGGAAGTATTGAATATGGTGGATCAGATAATTTTCATGAGTTGATCAATTATTCTGGGTGTTTTAGGGATCTACTTCTAAAACATTTTTTATATTTACGAGATTGCTCATACTTAGAGAGCATTCCCATAATGGATATTTATACCAATAAAAAAGAAAGAGTTGAAGTAACTCGTAGAGGTGAAATAAATATTGGAAGAATTACACTCACAAAAATCTCAGAAACGGTGAGAGAATCTGAAGAAAAAGAATGTGTTGGAATTTTAATAGGTGAGCGAAAATCTGATGGAACAATTATTGAAATCAATGAATATTTCCCCATTGGTAAAGGTTCAACAACGATGGCTCAAATTTCGAGTGAAGATTTCATTAATTTATTATCTAGACATAAGAATATAGAATATGAGTTAGTTGGTTGGTACCATTCTCATCCCAAATCTGGTGCTCCAACATTTTCAATGGCAGATAGACTAACTCATAAGAATTTAACTTTTGCATTTTCAATATTTAACTTTTTTAAGCGATTTAAAAAAAAAATACCAAATGAGCAATTATTCCATTTCGGAATGAATCTAGGATTATTTTCAAAGCAACAGATTGAATTAATTATGGATCTCCTTTCAAGAGCAAATCTTAGAGCAGTAATCTTTTCCAAGTTAAATAAATGGATTCAGGATTATATAAAGACTCAATATTTTAAAATCGGTATAGATATAAGTCAAGAACCTGTACATCTTAGTGTAAAGTCCTATATAGAACTATACAAATTGATCGAGATGAATTTTAAGCAATTAACTAAAAATTTAGACTCCTTGATAAATAAACTGGCTAAATATGGTCCAAAAAAGAAATTCACATTTCTTCCCTTTCTTGGAATGGTAATTTGTCCCTCAAGGAGATATATAAGTATTATGGATGTTGCCCAAGTGATTACATTTAAAGAGATTAAAAATGCAGATATCCACTATTTTAAATTAAATTTAACACCTGACTAAATCTTACTTTTTAATGTTGAGAAAATATTAGAAGATTCAGGGGTCATAGTCCTGAGGTTTGAAAAAAGTTAGATAAAGACTAAAAAGGAGTATGTTCCAAGAACTTTCCTCTTGTATTTTTTTAAACTTAAAACTTGAGCTAAGTAATTTCCTTCCTTATTTTCAAAAATAACCTAATACAAGTTGATTTGAATATAATATTTTAGATTATTTTTCCATAAAAGGCTAGTTAAAAAAAAATCCTTTAAGAAAACTTCTTATATATCAAAATAATTCTAAAAGATATGAACTCAAAGATTGGGGCTTCTTTGAATTTTAATCAAAATATAAGCTCCAAATTACGAACTTTTAAATCTTTAGGGTATGATTATGCAGAACTTGGCATAGGATTAAGCTTTCCAATAAGTCTCTACGAAAAGAAACTCAAAAAAATTTGTAATAAATTTATACCGATTTTTGAAAAATTAAAGGAGATACATTATTCGGGAAACTTAACCATTGAAAGCACTTAAAAACCTAGTTTGAAAGAGAGAGAAATAAGCATTAACCGAGTACGACACTTACTAAATGAAATCTAAAAAAGAAGGAATTAATTTTTTTCCTGGACAACTCTATCTAAGAGTTAGTTTCAAAGCTTTTGCTTTTTCATGTAGTGCTTTATATTTCAAGAATAAATAAAAGAAGAAATTCGACTATCTAATTTGCTAAAATTGATTAATTAGGACAATTTAACTAAGAAATGGAAGGAGTAAATTATATTCCTAACTGGGCAAAGACCTCTATTATATATCATGTATATCCTTTAGGCTTTTTCGGAGCTCCTAAATGTGGTAAGGATGAAAAAGGTGAGATTAATCGGTTAGCAGAAATTAGAAATTTTTATGATCACTTCAAAAAGTTAGGAATAAACGTGATTCAATTTGGTCCTTTATTTGAGTCAGTCTCTCATGGATATGATACGATAGATTATATGAAAATAGATCATCGTTTAGGAACTAACGATTTGTTCAGACAAATCGTGTCTGAGCTTCACGATATGAATATCAGAATATTGCTTGATGGTGTTTTCAATCATGTTAGCAGAGAATTTGCCTCTTTTAAAGACATTAAAGCCTATAGAGAAAAATCCAGCCGAAAGCATTGGCATTTTGTAGATTTTTCAAGAGATAATCCTTATAATGATGGCTTTGACTATCAAAATTGGGAAGGGCATTATGATCTTGTAAGATTAAACTTAAATGAACAGGAAGTTAGGGAATATCTTTTTTCAATTAGTAAATATTGGTTAGAAGAAATTGGTATAGATGGCTGGCGTCTAGATGTAGCATATCTTATTGATCCAAGTTTCTGGCGAGAATTCAGGCAAGTATGTAAAAAGGCAAATCCTAATTGTTTTTTAATTGGAGAAATGATTCATGGACCTTATGATAAATGGATTGGTCCAGAATTATTAGATGCTGGGACTGGGTACCAAGTTTATAAATCAATTTGGAGTGCAATAAATAATAATAATCTGTACGAACTAAAATCTATTTTAGAGAGATCATTTCATCCAGAATGGGGTTTGTATAAAAATATCACCTTAATTAATTTTTTAGGGAATCATGATTGCACGAGGATTCGGTCCATTTTAAAAGATGATAAGTATATCTTTCCTGCCTTTTTATTTCTCTTTACCACTAATGGTATTCCTAAAGTATATTACGGCGATGAAATTGGTCTCAAGGGAACTAAAACGGGGGATTCCGATGATGGAATACGAGGACCAATGCCAAAATCCTTTAGCGAGTGGCCTTCAATGGGTAGTGATCTTTTTAGAAATATCCAAAAGTTCATACAGATGAGAAAAGATAATCATGCGTTGATCTACGGAGATCTCACACCTATCTTTGCTGATAATGACCTCTTAGCATTTATAAGACGTTCTACAAAGCAGACATTATTAATCATAATAAGCACTAACCTAGAACAAACTGAGAAGATAATCCCCTTATGGAATCAAAATTTGGACGGTTTTAAATTTGTAGAGTTATTAGAACAAGGAGGAGAGAAAGAATTTCATGTTAAAAACAATCAATTACGGATTTCTGAGTTGTACCCTTGCTGGGGGAGGATTTTAGAATTACAATAATTTTAGCCTTTTTATCAGAAATTATTTATTTTAATCCTTGTTCCAGATTCGCTTCAGAACTATATTTTCCTTCTTTTTATTTAATGTGAATTTCTATGTATGTGAAAGTCATTATCATTCATCATGAAAATTACTTAACGATTGTTTAATTATATTTTGACAGATTTAAGGAATTTATTGGATATTACTTGATGAATAAATAAAAATTAGGTTTTAATATGAAATGGTACATCATTCGGCATAGTGATAAAGAGGAAGGGGACTTCTATAACCCTAAGTTAAAGCATCAAGATCCACCAATAAGTGAGAAAGGACTTTTAAGAGCACGGAAATTATTTTCATACTTCTCAGATAAGTCAATTGATCGAATTTATATCAGTGAGTACATACGAACTGAACAAACAATAAAATATATCGCTGAAAAAATGGAGCTATCACCTATTATTGATAGTCGTCTAAACGAAATTGATAATGGGTTAATTGAAGGAATGTCAGAAAAAACATTACAGCAACGTTATCCTGAAGTTTGGAGAGCTTTTCAAGAGAGGGATAGTGATTTTCAATTTCCTGAAGGAGAGAGTGGAGAAGAAGCCCGAAAACGGATCGAGTCATTTTTCAAGGATAAGCAACTATCCAATGAGGATTTAATTATAGTTAGCCATGATGGACTAATTCGATTGTTAATGTGTTACATATTTGAGATTCCGGTGTATCGACGATGGGAATTTCAAGTAGATACATGTGGCATTATGGAAATTGAATATCAAATGGCATTTAAAAAATGGAAATTAATTCGGTTTAATTATGTTTGTACGTAAATTTATGCTATACTAACAAACCTTTAAATAACCTTATACCAATATTATTACTTCTAATAACCCTCAATAGGTTGATAAGCTCGAAAGTAATCTAATGTGAACGTTTTTGGATAAGGAGCATTCGGATCATATTTACCTGTCCACGCGCCTTCAAATCTATGCTCGAATATACTAAGCAAAAATTGCATGGGGTATTGAGGTGATTGATTTATTGTACGAGTCTTTTGATTATCGATATAAAAATCTAAATGATCTGGAGTCCATTCTAATCCATAGAGATGGTACTGAGCAGTGTAGATGTCGAAAAAATCCTCATAGAATTCATCTTGAATATTAGAATCCCCCCAAGGATGTACACCATATCGAACACCCGAGGATTCTAAACTTGTGTGAGACCCAACGAGTTCAAAGATTGCGATCTCTGACGATTTTTCAGGGGAATCTTCGTAGCCTATCATCCATAAAGCAACGTGATTTGGGCTTGTATTGAGTCCTTTTGCTCTAAGTTCAAAATAACCGTATTGTGGCGTAAATTTTCTAGTATTTTCCTGAATTTCTCTAACAATTAAATTATTACTGAATCTATGTTGTCCTAATCGACTTCCAAGGTCTCCAGCAAATTCTCCGGTTTGAATTGAGGAACATCTCACCTCTCTATCAAACTCAGGGCACCATGGTTGTTGATTTTTTGTAATCTGTAGCACCAGCTTTCCATCCTTCAAAACATAGCTTGCTTTTGATTGTTCTCTTGAACTCCAATGAGGTAAATAATATGGGATCCACTTATTAAGATCGAGATTAGGTCCCTCAAATTCATCATTAAAGACTAAAGTATATCCTAGTTTATTTAAAGGGTTAGCTGGAAAATCTTCTTTGTAAATGTTCATTTTACCCATTTTCATTCGAACCCTTAATTAAATTTGATAAGAGAATGATTAAATTCTTAAAAATATATGAACAATATCAAAAAGCCAAATATTTAATTATTGTGGTTATAACCATAAAAGAAGCTATCTTGACGGCTGCGTTTCAATATTTAACAATCAATTGAAAAAAATTGAGAATTTATAGACAGAGAGTTTATAAAATTATTACTATCTTATTCCTATAAAAATTATTTAGTTATTATGACACATACAGCAGAAGAATTGAAGAATTTTACCATCAATAACCCTCCCATTCCAAATCATTATTCTGGTAATTGTTTCGCTTGCGTAAATCCTACTGGATTGAAACTCCAGTTTTGGAATCTTGATGGAATCGTATTTTCACCATATATTATTCCTCCAAAATATAGTGGATTCGAAGGTTTAGGGCATGGGGGAATTATTGCTACTTTACTTGATGAAATCTCCGCATGGACGATATGGATAAATACAAAGAAGTTTGGAATGACTCAAAATTTTAGTCTAAATTATCTCAAACCGGTCTACGTTGGCACTGATATCATGGTAGAAGGGATGGTTGGTTCATACGAGGATAACCATGTAATAATTCATGCTCATATTAAAGATATGACCAATAAAATTTTAGTGGAATCTAATAGTACTTGGAGCTTACCTAATAAGGAGATTATTGCAAAAACATTTAATATAAGCTTAGAAAAGTTGGTAGAAATTTATACGACCTTCTTTAATCCGATATTAGAATTCCTTAAAAAAACATAGCAAACTCCATCGAATATGACGGTTTTAGATGCAAAATCGTATGATTAAATCTATTAAGATAAAAAATTTAAAAATTTATCCATTTCCGGGAAGACAACATCAAATGAATTACGTTGTAATCAAATCAAATTATACTCCTTCCAATCGCATGTGCTTTATTTATGAGGCTTGTATCATTACGTACTTCACCACGTTTATTAAATCCTGGAGCAAGAATCATATCAACTAATTCCATGCTTAAATAATCAAAAATATCCTTAAGTAATCCAACTGTATGGCGAGCATATCTAATATGGCCTCCTCCTAATGGAATAACCATAACTACCCGTTTATTCTTGAACTCCTGATGTTTTGGCTGATACCATCGATCTAGAAACACTTTAAATTGAGCGCTTGGCCCCCACCAATAGATAGGAGTGCCTAATATCCAAACCTCGTTCTCTAACAACTTGTTCATTAAATCTTCCATGTCATCTTTTTGCATGCAAAAACCCATTTTATAACAACTATTACACGCTTGACAAGGTTTTATCTCTAACTTATTTAAAATCACCTTTTCTACCGACGCACCTGCTTCTTTAGCGCCAGCCAACACCTCATCCACTAAAATATCAGTATTACCTCCTATTCGAGGAGAACCCACTATACCTATAACGTCCATAATTCAAAAAGAGAAAATTGACATATAAATTTTTTATAAAATCCTTACGCTCAAAAAACGGGTATTATAAGGAGAAGTATCATTACCCTCGGAGTTAAATTTTTTGAGAAATACCTTAATTTTAAATTAGTGAATTGTCATTATGATTAAAATAGGAAAAAGAAAAACCCTCTGAATAAAAAAGTGAGGTAAAAATGGTAGTTTTGTGTAAAAGATGTGGGAGAGTTTTGAAAGCCACCAGAAGTATCAAATTAGGATATGGTCCCACGTGTTATAATAAGATTAAGAATCAAGAAAATCATGTTAATTTAGAAGAGGAAGTTAATTTTTTAAAGATAGAAATAAAAACTTTAAAGAAACTTTTAAATGAATTAAGAGTTAATCAAGTTATCTCTACTGAAGTCTCACCAATAAAGAGGATAAGAAGTGAAGTGAGAGTCCAAGAGAATGATGATAGAAAATGTCAAATGAGAGAAGTACTCCTAGAACTTAAGAGTAGGTTTCAATCCTGTGATGGAGATATAAAAAATATGCTTACGCCAATCCAAAATGAAACCAATATGATGGAAACAAATCAATTAGCTTTAGTAGAGACTAGTTAAAGATTAATTAATAAAAATTTTATTTTAATTTTTTTAAAAAATCAAATTGATTATGGAAATAATCGTTTTGCGCGATCACTTTCTAATTTTTTTAATTTCTTTATAGTTTCTGATGTATTTTCCTTAGAAAAAATTTGTTTAATTTTATCAAGGTTATTTTTTAAAAATTCAATGTTTCTGGGATTCATTTCTGCAGAAGGTTCTATTTTACCCGTTATCATTTGCTTGACAATATCGATCGAAAACCAATTAAGCTTGCCTTTTTTACTCAATGATTGAAAATCTATAAAGATCTGATCTCGGTCTTTAACAACTCTTATTAACAAATTTTCTTTTTCGAGAATTACCAATGCATTACAAAAACTATTGGATGATTATGATTTAATTATTCGAAATTGATGAGGTGAAAACAAGAATGGAAAATTTTTTTTACATATTGAGGGAATTCTTCCATTTTAATTCGCTTTAGAACTTCTTTTTATTAGATGGTTGTATTTTTTTGGAAATCGTATAAATTATTGATAAAATTTCCATTATTATGAACATTAAAATTAGATAAACAGGATATGCATCTATGATAACAGAATTCGTAATGGTTTGGGGATTTTTCACGATAAACATTCCTTCAACGTGATACTCATAAGCTGAAATATCTCCAGCAATAAAAATATTATTCATTGAATCTATTGCTATAGCACTACAGTCTTCGATATGGGGTTCCCCCCAGTCTCTATGCCATTGGAGGGATCCATTATTGTCATATTTAATCACGGAGATACTTGGACCGTTACTAGTAGAAAGTATAGTTTCGCCAGCTAAATAGATATTATCCTTGGAATCTATTGCTAAATCAGTAGAGTAACAATAAAAATCCCCTTTAAAAATTTCTCTCCATTCAAAAACCCCATCCTTACTATATTTAATTAGGAAAGTCTCGATACCCGTCGATGGCTCATCAGAATTTGTCTGACCAACGATAAATACATCATCTTGAGAATCTATCGCAATTCCTAAACCTATTTCATATGTTGGAGCATCATGTAACCTCGACCATAATAAATTACCAGAACTATTATATTTTAACAGGCAGAGATCATCTCTTGTAAAATGAAGATCACGTGTTCGTCCGGTGAGATAGACATTATCTGAGGAATCAATTGTTAAGGCAAAGCAGTAATTGTGTGTAAAGTTAGACCATAATTTATACCATTGGAGAATTCCAGAAGAATTATACTTTACTAAACAGATTTCTAAATCTCCATCTTCTTTCTGAATATTACCGCCTAAGTAAATGTTATCTTGAGAATCAATTGCAATACAATAACATCGATTATCTACATAAGGACCAAATGTTGTATTCCATCGATAATTTAGATTATTGTCAAATTTTACCAAAGTAAAAACAGTCTTATTAAAATTACCTGATACTCCAGCTAAATAGATATTATTTAAAGAATCTAATGCCATTTCACAAGCAACATCATAACTACTTGAGTTCCAGTTATTAGAAATGAATGAATCGGTATCATTATCATACTTAATTAAGATCATAATCTAGAGGATTTCGAGGAAAGAAAGCATAACCAGTAAGATATAAATTATTTGCAGGATCCAAAATCATATCAGAGCAATGATCAATTTTAGGGCTGGAATAAACTCGATACCAATCATTTGGTCCCAACTCCTTTTGAGGAATAGACAAGCAACAAGATGGAAAAACTAAGAAATTAAATATTGCTACCGTTAATACTAAGCACTTTCTATAATGCCTCTTCAAGCAAAAAACCCTACCTTATATTAATGTTTTTTGGATTTGTACAAGTTTATCATAGAGAATTAGCTTAATAATGTTTTTGAATAAATCAATTAATGGGGAATTTGATGATGAATAATATCTATGTGTGAAATATTGATACTAACAATACAAGAAAATAGTTGAATCGATAACACCTATAATCTTTTTCCTAGATTATTACCTATTCAAAAATATCAAAATTTAAAAATCTTTGAAATTGTCGTGTTTTGGATAATCAACCACTTTAAATAGTTTCAAATACTCATTTTCGCTTGGTTTCAGATCTAAACTGTTAATGAAGTCCAAATGCTTTATTAGATCTTCTTTAGAAGATATAGGAAAAAACTCCATGTTAGATTCCAATAAAAATAAAAAATAATGATTTTTAAAATGCCACTATTAAGAGCTTAATATTTGCTTTTAATTTTTTCAAGGCTCAACGCACCATAACCTTGAATTATAAAGCAAGAAATAAAAGAATATTGAGAAATTTTCTGCATCGTTGCTTGTACAGTTATTACTTCAACTGAAACCACTTTTGGTAGAAGTAGCAAAGTGAAAGTATAAACTACGCCAAAAATCAAAATTATAACATAAATATAGGCATAAAGATTAGGATAATCCTCATTATAAAGGATGGCCACAGCATAAAATAATACTACTAAACTACCCATAATGTTAAACAAGTTTGAGAACATTAAATGGAGATTATGGAAACGATCCCAAGGGGTTAATATGGTTCCTAAGAGAGATGCTATTGATAGCAATCCAAATCCAGTTCCAATTAAGATTAATTTATATCGCAAGTTTCCACCTGTGAAAAATTTAGGTAATGCCAATAAGAATGGGATGAATGAGAATGCAAAAATTAGTGCTGTTATGGTGAAGAGAATAAATGATATTGTATTAGGTTCGCCCGAAATTGCAATTATTCGTCCCAAATCGCTAAATAAGTTTCCCCAAAAGTGATATCCCTGATTAAGGGGATCGGCAAGTGTTCCACCAGAATAGAAGATCATTGCAATAGAGGTTAAGATGATATATTGAACCATTCCAAAAATTAAGAATTTAAACGATAAACCATGCCAATATTTCAATTCGATCATGAGTCCTCCCTAAATCATCTCGCATATTTTGGCTTTCGAATAAACCCAATGAACATCATGGTATTTACAATTATATCCAACCCCTCAATAACTAAAAGAATAGAAGGTTCATTCATAGCATCTACTGAGACAATTGATCGAAAGATATTACTTCCAATAAAAGCAAAAAAGGCTATTCCGATAATTAACCCATTAGCTTGAGATAAATGTTTGTTTTTATACATGAATAAAAACATGATCGCAAGAGCGATGAAAATAGCAAAAGTTAGATAAGGTAATACTCGAATAAGAAACGTGATTTCAGGAGCGATAATGATAATAATCGAAATCAACAGTAAAAATAAAATTACAATCCATAATCTAATTTTATTAAATTGCTCCTTTGTTAATTCTTTGATGTATACACTACCAAGAGTTATAGTTGCTTGTAATCCTAAATAAAGTACTGGTAAAATATTGATCGTGATAATTAAAAATCTAATTTTAACCAGAAACAGAAGAACAATATCATCGAATAGATTGCTTATCAAGATCAAATTATAGAATAGATCATAAACCTTACCTACAGTTAATACCATAAAAAAAAGTGCAAACAAGAAATAAGCATCAGAGGTGAATATTGCTTCTTGTTTAAACCATTTATTAAAAAGGATAATACTCATTATCGCTAATATTACTATACGAATAACACTTGCTATAACTGATAACCAAATGTCCTGTATATTAAATAAAGCATATTCTATGGGGGCCCAAAATACACCATACAAAATAAGAAACAATATCGTTAAAAATGTTGAAGTACTTAATAGATATAGTTTAAATTTTCTCTTTTTAGCATCCATTATATCCACGAATTTACTGAATTTTAATAAAATTATATATGATTGTTATAACTAATTTATATAAAATCCTCTAAAAAACTCGAATTTATGTTTCAAATTGCATTTAAATCTCATCTTTTCTTTTTGTTAGATTTTCTATTAATTGAAGGCTTTAAAATGTTAATTTAATATATCAGTAATTTTATTATACTATTACCAAGGGTTTAAGGGTTTTCTATGGGTTTTTTTATTATTAATGGTCTTGGTTTTAATTGCCAAAATGAAAGAGACAATTGTCCAAATAATTCACTTTCATGTAAGAAATGCTTAATTAATATTTTAAAGAATTTAGGTTTTGAACCTACGTCAGATCTTACAATTTTTAGAGTAGTCTCGGATGAAAAACGTGTGGAAATTGAAAAGGAAGCTATTTGGCAAAAATTTTTAGATGTTTTGAACATCAAACATGTCATAATAATGGAAAAAGAAACTGGATTAGTCCTGTTAAATTCTCCAGTATCTGCTTCTAGTATTGATGTGGATCTTTTGAGTGGTTTCATTCAAGCGAATATAACATTCTCAGAGTCAAACGAGGTTTCTGGAAATAATGATCCCTCAGAAAAAACACCTTTTTTTGAATTTCAATATGAGAATTTTAATATCCTTTTAAGAGATGGAGATTACGTTAGAGTATGTATCATTCTGGACCATAAGGCTTCAATGTATATGAGAAACAATATGGAACAATTTATAGCATCATTTGAAGGAGAATTTGAAGAAAAATTCCAATCTCTTCGAGAAACGGGATTATTTGACAATAAAGGAATGCATGATCACGTTATTGCTAATTTCAACATTGATTTAGTCTTTCCTATGACATTGGCTCATGCAATCCCCCCAGAAGTAATGGATCAAATAAATGAGAATACAATCCAAAAGGCAATATATGATCTAACATTAGAATTGTTGAGTAGGAAACCGTTTTTTTACATAAATAATCTCCTAAATCGGGTGAAGAAAATCGTAAAAATCGACCCAAATACCCTTTTATTTGAAATTTATCGACTCTACGAAAAAAAGGTCATTATTTCAAAACCAATAGAAAACATATTGAATGATATGGAGGATAAAAATCAAAAAGTTCAAATTAGAACAGATAAAATTAAACCAATTTCAGCAATGTTAGTTAGTGAGGATGATATTTCTGAATTGAGAATTCAAATGGAGATCTTAGACGAAAATAAACAAAAAGAGCTCATAAAAGGTTTAATCAAAAAAGGAAAAATCGCAGAACGTTCATTAGATTATCTAGATGCCCAAAAAGAATATGAGAAAGCGCAAATTCTTTCTCGTGAATTTTCTTGTAACGAAGAAAATAAAAAATCTGCTCGAAAGTTGTTTAATTTAGAAAAGAAGCAACGTAATATAGAATTAGAATTTGCGGTGGAAACCGCAGAATTAGCCGAAAAAAATAAGGATTTTATCAAAGCCATTAATCATTATCAAAAAGCTCTTAAAATAATGGAAAATGACATTATATATGCTGAACCAGATCCTCGCATCAAAAAAATTAAACGAAAAATTTTTAAAATGCGAGAGATCATTTAAGATAATCAAAAATTTTATTAAATAGAATAACTTTACATGATGAAGAATGCCCCGTTTAGAAAAAAAAATTATTTTAGACGCTCCAATTGAAAAAATATATGATATATTAAATGATTATATGAGCCTTCCAGTTTGGAATATCGTCGTTAATAAAATTGAACAGTTAGGCCCTAAAAAATATTTCTTGAACACTAATGTGGGAGAAGTAACGAATATCGAAATTGAAAACATCCCTTACGAGAGAATGACATCTAAACAGGAAGGAAGTCCAATGGAAAAGATTGGATATCTCTTTAGTCCAAAAGAAAAGAGATCGGAAGTAACTATTTGGACAGAGTTTAAATTAGAAGAACAAAGAGATGTTCTTGATATGGCTGCTGATCTATTCTTAAAAAGTCTAAAAGTATACATTAATCATCTACAATCAGGTGGAACGCCTCAAAATTACAAAAAATCATTTAGTAAAATTAAGAAGGCTTAAATTCAAAGATCTTAATTTTAGGTTTATAGTTTAAATATAATAATATCAACCAAGCTGAAGAATCGTCGATATAAGCTTTACCAGGATTAATTATAATTTTATTTCCGATTTTTTCTACACATATCTCATGGGTATGACCATGTATAATTATGTCCAGCTTTTTTCCTCGAAAGATATTGAAAACGTATTTTTTTGTAAGATGATCTGGACCTCCTCTAAAAGGATGAGTTATTCCTATTTTTGTTCCTTGAATCGTAATCATTTCGACTTTATTTAACTGGTTTACTACGTCTAACGTATCAGCATTCCCACAAACTCCAATGAACTCTGTATTCTTTATCTGCAAAAATCCATCTAGAACATTAAGATTAATAAAATCTCCAGTATGAATTATCCAATCTGCTTGTTCTACAATTTCAATTAATTTTAAAGGAATTTGGTTAAAATTTAACGCATGAGTGTCTCCAACAATAGCTACAGAAATAACCATAATTTAAACTCTTTGAATAAAATACATCCTTATATTTTATCTAATTTTTTAATTTATTTGCTTTTTTTAGAAAAATTTTTTTTTGTTCTCATATTACAAAAATAAACCTAAATTATAGAAATTTAAATCAAAAGCGTCCTAAAAGAAGTTATGGCAGAAAAAACAGTTAAGATCGTAGTTGCTGGAGATGGAGGTGTTGGTAAGACATCATTTCTTAACAGATTGGTGCATGATAATTTTGATATGAAGAGTGAACTGACAAAAGGAATAGATTTTTTTTCAAAAAACATTCAAATTAATGGGACTGACATAAACTTCGTAATGTGGGATTTTGCTGGTCAAGATCAATTTAAAAGCCTTCTAGATGGATTTGTTGACGGTTCAATAGCTGCTTTTTTATTATTTGACTTAACAAGAGCCTCAACAATAGAGAATGTTGTAAATTGGCTGGAAAGGTTGAAGAAATTATCAAATATGCCAATTATGATTCTAGGTACAAAATATGATTTGCTTGAAAATAAACTTGAATCAAATCTGGATCAATATCTAATTTCTTTAATAAAATCAAACAACCTTCTACGATATATGAAGATATCATCAAAAACGGGATATAACATAAAAGAAGTATTTCATTCCTTAATTGATATGCTTACAAATTTAAAAGTTTAGACTATATAGGATTAAATCTTTTCTTAGTAATTTTGGTTAATCCTTTGAGTTTTATAAATAGTAGAATTACTTCAAACTTATTTAGACTTTTACGATCCAGTCAAATTCGTCATCAATCTCTAGCCTTTGGATCCCAGTGAGTAATTCATATAATTTTCTCGTGATTTCACCAGGTTCTCCCTTACTAAACACTCTCTTTTTATCCTCTAATGCAATAGATCTTATTGGAGTAATTACGGCGGCAGTTCCTGAACAAAAGGCTTCGGAACAGCTATTCTCAAACACTTCCTTATAAGAGATGTCTCTCTCTTCTACAAGAATTCCTAACTTTTCAGATGCTAATTCCAATATTGACTTCCTCGTAATTCCCGGTAATATTGTTCCTTCAGTTTTGGGAGTAATTAGATTCCCATTAATCACAGCAAAAAAATTAGCTGCTCCCACTTCTTCAATAAATTCTCTTTTTACGGCATCTAAGTATATTGTTTGTGAGAAACCCTTAGCTTTAGCTTCTTTTGCAGGAAGCATTGATCCCGCATAGTTACAACACGTTTTTGCAGCTCCAGTACCACCAGGAGCAGCCCTCGTGTACTTTTTCGAAATTTGGAGATCGATCCCTTTAAAACCTTCGGGAAAATAAGGTCCTACGGGAACAGTGAATATTATTAATTTATATTCTAAAGCAGGTTTTACTCCCAATATAGGACCGCTCCCTATCATTAGAGGGCGAATGTAAAGAGCACCTCCACTATCATATGGGGGTATATAATCTTCATTTGCTAAAACAACTTTCTTTATAGCATCAATAAATTTATTTTCCTCATAGTTTGGCATTAATAACCTATCGGCACTATCGTTAAATCTCCTTGCATTCTCCTTGGGGCGAAATAAAGTAATCTCACCATTTTTAGCCCTAAGAGCTTTCATTCCTTCAAAAATTCCTTGTCCATAATTTAATATACAAGCAGCAGGAGAAATTTTAAAATCTCCATAAGGGATTAACTTTCCCTCACTCCATTTACCATCATTAAAATCAGCTACAAACATAGTTTTGGTTTCTATAACATTGAAACCTAAGGAATAAAAGTCAATATCATTTGGGTTTATTATTATCACGTCCAAAACATTATTACAGAATTATTTAAGGGTTTGTTTCTTAAAAAATCTTTTTGATGAAAAAAAGAATTCGAATCATTAAAAATAAATAGAAAAAGTAAGATGTATAATTTAAATTTGTAATGTTATCATACCTTAACTCATTCTTAAAATGGCAGATAATAAAGAAAACTATGGGGAATATAAGCTGGTTATTGCAGGATTAGATAATGCAGGAAAAACTAGTGCCCTTATTGCTTTAAGACAAAAGTATAATTTCTATGAACGCGTGAAAAATTTAAAGCCAACTATTCGAGTTGAATATAGTTCTTTTGACTTTCTGACAAAATTCAAGATAAACTTATGGGATCTTGGGGGGCAAGAAAAGTTCCGCAAGATTTATATCGATAATCCCATTTATTTTGCGGAGACAGATTATCTTTATTTTCTCATAGACATTCAAGATGAATTAAAATTTAATGATTCAATCGCATATTTACAAGATATATTAGATATATATCGGAATATGAATTATACGAATGAAATTATAATTTGTTTCAGCAAGCATGATCCTAAATTCCGAAATGATGAAAATTTTGAAGATCGCTCAAAAATGCTAGAGGAACTAATCCTGATAAAAAATAAGGATATAAAATTTAAGTTTTTCCATATATCATATTACGATATTTCTTCGATCTCAAAAGCTGTTTCATTTTCGTTAAACAAAATTTTGAATCTGGAACAAATTAGTTGTGAAATCAAGGATTTAGTTGAAAATTTTGATTGTAATCACGCAATTTTGTATACCGAATCTGGTATTATTATTGCCGACTATTACAAAGAAACAATGGATACGAGAGAGTTTGAAGAACTAATTAGTAGTAAAATTAGTGATGATCTTGAATTTTTTCAACGATTAAAAAACGATCAATTAAAAATTGACGATCGGGTCACTATCACTAAAGGAAAGGTTGAATATGTCAAAATGATTCCGTTATTGTTAAGTCAAAGTAAAATCTTGTTCTACGTAGGAGTTAGTATGAATAATAATATGATAAATGAAATTAAAGTTGAGATAGAAAAATTTCAAAAATTATTGGACTCTCTTATTAATTGATTTCAAGATCTCTAATCTTTTTAAATTATCTCGAATATCGATAGACATAAGTAAAAAATTTCATATCTCAAATCAAATCTTAGTGATTATCTTATGGCTTTATCTAAAATTACAACAAAAAGTATTATAGAGAAAAAGAAAAAAGGAGAAAAAATCGTAACAATCACCGCTTATGATTATTCACTTGCAAAGATTGTAGACAAATGTGGATTTGATCTAATTTTAGTAGGGGATACACTAGCAGTGGTAATGTTGGGATATCAAAATACTTTGTCAGTAACAATGGATGAGATGGTACATCATATTAAAGCTGTCAGTAGAGGCGTATCTAATGCATTACTTGTCGGAGATATGCCATTTTTATCATATAAAGTTGATAAAATCGAAGCTGTAAAAAATGCTGGGAGATTCATTCAAGAAGGTGGTGCTGAAGCAGTTAAAATTGAAGGTGGTACAGAGATATGTCCTACAATCGAAGCTTTAATCGATGCTGATATTGAAGTTATGGGACATATTGGATTGACTCCACAAAAAATCTATCGTTTTGGAGGTTATTTAGTGCAAGGAAAAACTTTAGAAACTGCAAAAAGATTAATACTGGATGCATTAAATCTTCAGAATGAAGGCGTATTTTCTATTGTTTTAGAAAGTGTTCCATGGCAGATTGCTAAATTAATAACAGACAATGTTGATATTCCCACTATTGGGATCGGGGCTGGTCCTCACTGTGATGGTCAAATTTTAGTTTTACATGATATGTTAGGAATTTTTACAGAGATTAAACCTAAATTTGTAAAGTATTTTGGTAAATTAGGTGAATCTATTACAAATGCCTTAGATTTATACAAAAAGGAAGTTGAAGACTCTTCTTACCCCGATCTTAATCATTCTTACGAATACCAAGGAGAAGATTATAATAAAATTATTGATTGGGCTGAAAGTGTTGATCTCGAAAAAGAATCAAATCTTTTAAAAAAAAAGTTAGAAAAGTAGATTAATTACTTGGATACTGAGATGATATTATCAATTAATCCTTTATCGATTTTGAAGAATTAATACAATGATATACTTATCATACTTAAAAAAGTAAAAATATAATTAATCATACTTATATTAATAATAGTAATTAAACATCAAATTATATTATTATTTTCAAAAGGGGATCACTGAGTTAATATGTCCGAGGAATATGACTATTTATTTAAATCGATTGTCGTGGGAGATGGTGGAGTAGGAAAGACTGCTTTGACCTTACGATTCTCGAAAGACTTTTTTACAGAAGATTATAAGATGACTATTGGTGTAGATTTCCATGTAAAAACAATCACGATAGATACGGATGAAGGACCAATCAAGGCAAAACTACAATTATGGGATACTGGAGGCCAAGAGCGCTTTAGTTCAATCCGCCCCATGTACTATCGAGGTTCACTTGGAGCTGTTTTAGTTTTTGATCTAACGAATTCTAGTAGTTTTGAACATTTAACTCAATGGATTGAAGAAGTAAGAGCGAATATCCAAGCAGAAATACCTCTTTTATTAGTAGGTAATAAAAGTGATTTACTTGATCAGAGAGTAGTCACTCTTGAAGAGATTAATAATTTTACCCGAGACTTTAACTTGTATTATATGGAAACTTCAGCTAAAACTGGAGAAGGTGTAGGGGATTGTTTTTACATTCTTGCTTGCCTTATGATTGGACAAGGAGTACCTGAACAACTTATTGCTAATGCAACGGTTTATAGTCCTGGAGAAATCGCTTTAGATACGAATTCTGTTCAAATTCCCGCAACTACAAATGTAGACCCTCTTCAAGGATATGAAGCACCACCTGTACCAGAAATTAACAATTCATATGAAACTACTTTAGATAATTTTTCTGCCCCCCCTGTTCCAGAACCTCAGATAAATTATGAGGCTCCCCCCGTACCTGAACCCTCTCTTGAAACGAAGAAAGAAAAGATACCATCATTCGAACCCGAACAAGAACCCAAAATTTCGGTTCCAGAACCCACAGAATTTGAATTTAAAACTCCTGATCAGATTCTAAATGAGGGGAAGATAAAAAATGATGTCTCAAGCATTTTAGATCGATCCAAAGAAGAAAGTTATATACCCAAAGCAGTACCCTTCTCTTCAAATACTCCTATTCCTGCTCCAGCCCCCGAAGGATTTAAATCTATTGAAAAGCAAACATCAACTGAGCCTGAAAAATCAATTACGCCATTTAGAGTGACCAAAAAAGAAGAACCGATACAATCTAGACCTGTTATTATGTCCTCCGAACCGAACACCGAAACTCAAGTAGAAAGTCAAAATATACCATCAAATAATTTATCAGATTATATGCCTGAAACCATCCTATCAAAGAAAGAAAGAAAGAAATTAGAAAAGGAGAAGAAGAAAAAAGAGAAGAAGAAAAAATCAATAGAAGAAAAAGCGAAACAAAAAGAATTACTAGATCAAATGACCAAAAGTAAAAAAGAAAAGACCGTTCCGTCAGAATCAACATCATTGTTTCAGACATTGACTCAAAAGACAGATCAGATTCCACAAACTCAATCAGATTCCTTTGTGCCATTCAGTTCTCCCGCAGATAAACAAGAAACGAAAGAAGGATCATCCTCTTTACGAATTATTCCAAATGTAGCCGATATAGAATCAGAACCAAGTTCATTCACTGTAATTAGAAAAAGTCCGGATCAGGAATTAAAGCAAGAATCCAAACCAAAAGATTTTTTGATCTGTGATCAATGTGGAGCGACTTTATCATCTGACTATGCATTCTGTAATAAATGTGGGAATAAATTATCTTAAGTTTTCTTATGTAGGTTTCCCACAGATAGGACATATACTCCACATTTTCTTTATTTTTGAGGAGCAATTTGAACACAATTTTAATTCAGGGTCAATCTCAGTGATCGGTTTTGAAAAAATAGTTATGTCGTGTGGATTTTTTGCATAATCTGAATTTTTTTGTGAAGAAATTTTTTCTGGGACTTGAAGATCAAAATATTGATCTTTTATAGGCTTAGCGTTTTGATAAAAAGGCTCATCGATTGAATCTTTTTTTAACTCTGTTAAATCTCTTTTGGCATTTACGTTTTCTTTATTATAAGAACCGACAGTATAATAATAAAACTTACCTTCATTATTTTCAATTACTTTCTCTCCATTCTTTAAGTACACTTCAATATAATAAATGATAATTGATCCGTTGGGGACATCTGCTAGCTCTATTATGAAATAATCTTTCATATCCTCCATTTTCATTTGATACCATGATTCTCCATTATCTGCAGAAAAAATCAAATTAACATGCTCTAATTTTTCATCAAAATCATCTTGAGTAATTTTAACGACGATTTTAATGGTTTTTACAGAAGCATTACTTAATTCTTCATCTTGTGGTTCATCCCAAGCGGAACCACATTTAGGACAGTTAGTAAACCAGTTAGGATACTCAAATTTGCATTTCACACAAGTCTTAGTGTAATATCGACTGGTTTTTATACCTAAAGACTTCTTTTTATCTCTTGCCATTATTTATAACATTATTAAAATGGTATTTTAAGATTTCTTACGAATAAAATTACTTTCTAATAAATAAATATATTTCTTAAGGTTTTTTTAATGAATGTTACATTGCTTTACAATTTTTTCTAAATCTTCACAAAATAAATCAAGGTGCTCTTTTTTTACATGGGGCATGATGACTGCCCTAATAAGGTTAAAATCTATAAACTTTCCTAACATCCATCTATTTTTTCTAAGCTTCTCATCGATTTGGCATATTGATTTGCCTGAATTCGTCGTAATGCCAAGGACATTAATGACAGGTTCAACTACCAATCTAATTCCATCAATATCTCTGACTCTTTTTCCAAGATATTTTGTATTTTCCATACAATCCGAAATTATTTTCTTAAAACCATTTTTGCCTAGATAATTCATGATTGCCCAGAATGCAATTACATTAGATCCTGATCTCGTCCCAACAAACTGGAGATGCTTAAAATTGCCTCCCGCAAGATATGGTATTTCAAATCCTACTTTCTTAATTATTGATTTATCTCTCAGGAAAAAACCACCAGAAGGTATTACTCCCATACCCATTTTATGGGGATCTGCAGTGATGGAATTGACATTCTTTACTGAAAAATCCCAATTTGGTATCTTATTGTCTGATTTTTCTAGAAAAGGTAACACAAATCCTCCAAAAGCCGCATCCACATGAAAAAAAATGTCCTTTCCTTCAATTATTTCCCCCATTTTTTCAATGGGATCTACTAGTCCCAAAGAAGTAGATCCGGCTACCCCAACAACTCCACAGGTATTCTTATTTATTGATTTTGCAAATTTATCTAAATTTAATTCAAAATCTTCATTCAAATCTACTTTTCGAAGTCTAATTCCAAGTATATCAGCCGCTTTATCAAATGAGATATGTGCCGCCCGCGATAGAACAACCTCGGGATGTTTTATATCTGATCGCAATTTCTTTGCTATTCTCATTGCAATTATATTTGCTTCTGATCCACCTGTTGTGAAACAACCAGTCAAATCTTGAGCGTTAAATAAATCACCTATCTCAGAGATAACTTCTGCTTCTAATAACATAGTTCCTGGAAATAATCCCGGATCTCCAAGATTTTTTGATATATATTTAATGTATACTTCTTTAGCGATATCAAGAGGTTCTGTGCACATAGATCCTAGAATTGAGCCATCTTGATATGAAAAATCTTCCCTCAACTTTGTGTCTAAAATTGTGAGAATTTGTTCTTTATCTAAACCATTTTCTCTCATGCTTCTTTAATAGATTTCTCTATTCAATAATCAATTAAATCTGCGAGAAAATTAAAATCTTACATAAATAAATCTTAAATCGATAAAATTTCATGGAATTTTTATGAATAAAACTTTTTACTAAATTGTTAAGAATAAATCTTATTTTCTAAATTGCGGGGATAATGATATTTTATGACTATTTTTTTAATTTGAAACGATCAGCATCTCTTTTAGAATATTTTAATAAAGAATTAGCCAATTCTTTACTTAAATCGATATTATAATAATTAGCAATACAGATTATGGCAAAAATTGTATCTGCGACCTCTTCACTTAACTTAGGTCTTTCATTTTCTTTTGGGGGTTTAAATCCTTCCGCAATATTGATAGCTCTTGCTATTTCCCCCACCTCCTCCACTAACGCACTTAACATGGAAAGAGGAGGCCAATATCCTCCGTGTGATTTTATCCAATTATCTACTTCTGATTGGAAGTCCCTGAAATTAAATTTAGGAATCATACTTCAGAATAAGTTAACCAAATATAAAGATTTTACTTTATTAATAAATGATATTCTTTTTTCGTGCTTCCCATTCAGCTCGTTTACCGGGATTATAACGATTAACTTCACCATAATATCCTGTAATTCTTGAATAAACATTTACATCGCTTGACTGACATTTTGGACATAAAAAAGTTCCCCCTCGAAACATTTTTCTGCAATGTGGACAAAAGGTAAAGTCAGTTGTATATGCAAAATAAGCTGTGTTTGTATTGAGACAAATGTTCTTAGTCAATTCCCATAAGCCTTGAATATCAGGCTTTTGCTCACCAAGCCAAATATGTGTTATAACTCCTCCGTTCACAATGGGATGGTAATCTCCTTGTTTAATTATTCTTTCGAATAAAGGAATATCTGCATCATATCGGAAATGATCGGAGTTTGTATAATAAGCAGAGCTTCCACTTGATTGAGGTATTGCTTTTTCAGGAAAATGCTTTAAATCTAATCGAGCAAACCTGCCAGAACTTGATTCACTCGGTTGTTCCCATAATGAATAAGACTTTCCATCTCTTTCTGTCATTGTATTGCATTTGGCTGTCATATATGCAAGGATTTTCTTTCCTAAAGAATATGCATCACTATTTTCATGTAATTCTGATCCCGTTAGACTTTGCACCGCCTCATTCAAACCTGTAAACCCAATAGATAAATTTTGATCTTCTAAATTAAATATTGGTTCTCCATTGATTTTACCACTACATAGTGGAAGATGACCCGTCTTTAATCGTCTTTCAATTAAATTCCACTTTTTTCTTAATATTCGGCTAGCAAGTTCCATCTTTTCATCTAACATATGGATGTACTCCTCCTCATCAGATGATAGATAAGCATACCTAGGTAAATTTAGGCTAACACTTTGAAGGGATCCTATAGTAACATAATTTTCCCAAATATTCTCAACTTTTCGTTCTTCTAAACTCAGCTTACATTGTTTTATAATTTGATTACCACTTAAGAACTTGCGACAGCACTGGCTATGGATCTCATCGGGCATCCAATCAGGGCACATATTAAGAAAATAGGGGGTGCCCATTTTTGCAACCTCTTCCATAACTCTAAGGTAAGAGGCTTCAAATGCATCCAACCATTCTTTCTTTACCTTTATCTCATGTTTCGGGAATGCAAATAACTTACCATTATGATCTCCTTGAATATAAACTTCAGTAAGAGCATCAAATAGTTTTAAACATTCTTCCTTATAGTCACTATATTTTCCAACAATTTTACCATGGGGACCAATCGCTTGAATATTAAGTAATCCAGCGGGTATGGTAGGTGTACAAGAAATTGAAGTGAATGGCACTTGACCACCGCGTGCTGCGAATATCTGATTCGTTTCATAAATTAAACATTGCATTGATTGTTCAATTTCTCGATCAGATAATCCTCTTGCAAAAGGTGCTAGAAATGTGGTTATATAATCATATCCTTGTCCTCCTGAAAATTCACCTTGTATTATTCCTAACCACTTAGCTAAATGAGTTACAGCCACTCTTAAACTACCAGCTGGACCAGATTTATTGCAATGAGCCCAACTATCAACAGGAGGTAGACCGTGCTCTAGAATCATCCTGGGATCCCATGATTGGCAAAATGGGCGAAGATCAAAATATCTAAGCATATGAATATGTATATCTCCAAAGAGATGAGCATGTGCTTCTTCTGAATCTAGAATTCTGAGTAAAGCGTACTCATCTGAAATCCTATTTGCTGCCCAGTGATGAATGCTTTCTGGATTCATATCTTGATTGGCATTCTCGTTTATCCCTTTTTCTAAAATTGCTTCATAATCCATCAATGGCATTCCGATACGAGTATAAATCTTGCGCTCTTCCTCAAAATGCTGCTCAGATAATATAGAACAGACAATTTCTCGAATATGGGGACCTGAAAGAAATTTTATACCGGATGAAATGATACGTCTTACTACTAATTCAGTAATTTTATTTGCTGAGGAGCGATCTAACCCTGTCTCGCATATTATGCTATTTTCGATTTTTAAGGGTTCAAATGGGACGACATCTCCTTCAGTTCTAAAAACTCGTGGCAATAATTTCTTTAATAAACCTTCTTTTATGTTTTCGCTTTCTGTATCTAAAATTTCTGAATTTGGAATGGGTATCATTTTATTTCATCTTCTTTTCTGATTTGATATATTCTTATATAAAAAAATGAGATAATATAATAAAATCCATAAGGAATTTTTGTCGACCGTCGTAATGTATATACTAAGTCAAGTCTAATAATATTATCGTTATACTCCTACCTTTTTTGATATAAAAAATTATTCATTTTTTCAATATAAAGTTATTTAATCAACCTCTCTTCTTAGATTAATTTTTTGGTAATCCTCGACGCTAATATTAGGCTACCCTTTTTTTTAAAATCAATCGTAAGCTTTAATCTCTAATTAAATTACTTTGCTAAATAAAAATGTCGGTAGCCCAGATTTTTTAATTTTTTAAATACTATTAATTGCTACCTCATATTGAAAAAAATTAGGATTGGATCAAATGACTAATAACCATATTAATAAGAATATGATTCCAAAAGTTGAAGCTCTAAAGGGAATTTTCAGGCGAACACTCATCTACGATGAGAATTTAATGCTATGTCATTTTTTCTTAGAAAAAGGTGCTGAAGTTCCAATGCATACTCATAAAGAACACCAAATAGGTTATGTCATAAAAGGAAAGATTAAATTCAAGACAGACTCAGAGGAATTCATTGCAACTGCAGGGGAAAGCTACTTATTCAGCTCAAACGAAAAACACGGTGCGATTCTTCTTGAAGATTCTGAACTCATTGACATTTTTAATCCATCTAGAGAAGACTATAAATAAGAATTATAGAAATAAGAATTACCATTGATATGCTGCAATCGAAAAAATTGCAAATATGCTTAGTAAAAATTCTCCAAACAACCAGTCTAAAAAGTATTTTTTCTTCTGGTCTCTATTATTTTTAATTATTGCTACAAGTCCGAAACATAAACCTGAGTTTGTTCCCATAAACAAAATAAAAGAAAATGCTTGTGCTCCCATTTCGAAATTAATGAAATCAATGAAATAATCAAAAATCAACCAAATCCCTAAAAAGATCAATAATACGAGAAGAAAGGTCCACCCAGTGAATCCTATAATCTTCTCAAAGATCACATCTTCTTTAAATTGTGTACCAATAGATCTTTCTTTTTTCTTTACTTTAGACACTATAATTCAACCTTTATAATGATATTTCATTAAATTATTGATAATTCTTAATTCTTTTTTTTTTAATGTCTTTAAGATCATAGACGATTCTTCAAATATAGTATTGCTTTTGCAATATCTCCCTCACATTCAATCAAAACAACTTTAGCTTCCTCCTTGTCGACATTAGCTTGCGATGCTACTAACATTACGTCGTTTTCAGTTATAGATGGCTTTAATTCGTTATCTTCAATATTCTCTTGAATATTTTCACTCTTCTCAATTGAAAATTCCCCAATAGAAGCTTCATGGGCTTCTCCTATTATTTGATAGATCTCTTGCCCCATTTGCTTCATAAGGATTACTTCTGGTTGTTCAATGATTAGTGAACCGTCTGTGCGTTCTATGATAACTCGTGTAGCATCTATTTGATCCATATCAATTCCTTGTTGTTGCATTCGTCTGCGCATTTGCCGAGAACCAACTTGTGAACCTTCTCTTTTTTTAATCGGTTGAGGTCTTTTAGGTTTGTTTTTTTCTTTTTTTTGCATGTCCTTAGGTAACTTAACCATCTTTCTCACAATTTTATTATTCTGTCCTTATAATTCTAAATTAATCGAGATTTATATTTTTGATTTATTAATTCCCTTTCGAACAATGACAGCTATTCCGTTATTAAATGATTTTACATAAGGAACTGGTAATTTCACTCTTCCGATTCCAAGTAATTCATCCAACTGATTAACTACAATCACCTCATCTAAGGGTCTTAGTCTACTATCTATCTCAATCACATGTTTATTAAAAACATTCCTTCCTTCTTTAATAAATTCGCTTATTTCATTTAAAACAATAACTCTTAATGTGGGAGGATCAATTTTTTCTATAATTCTTTTTGCTGCCTTTAAACTTAACGTGAATAATCCTATATTTGGACGATAATTCAAATATAAATCTCCATCGACATACACATGTTTGATCCTTCCAGTATTCTTTGAATATTCAATGTTTGAAATAATAGATTCTTCAAAAAGTGCAGCCGAAATAGGAGAACCAAATTGATAATCAATTATCGCCCTAATGATTCGAATAATATTATAACTTGAATTATTCATAAGAAATGATGATTTTGATAGAGAATAATCTAACAAGTAAATTAAAATTATATAGAAAAGGTAACCCTAAGAATATAGTCTTGATTCACTTTCCTTTTCTCTTATTTTACTCATGACTTTATTAACTGCATCTATAAAATCGTTTTCATTGATTGTTTCTGATTCTTTGCGAATAGCAAACATTCCCGCCTCAGTACAGATCGCTTTAATATCTGCACCCGTGCACCCTTCGGTTAAATCAACTAGCTTTTTAATATTCAAGTCCTCGACAACATTCAAGGGTCTTGTATGAATTTGGAATATAGCTTTTCGAGCCACCTCATCGGGTATGGGAAAGTCAATCATCCGATCAAATCTTCCTGGTCGTAATAACGCAGGATCTAAAATATCAACTCTGTTTGTAGCCCCAATTATTTTGACATCTCCCCTTAATTCGAAACCATCTAATTCACTTAGGAGCTGCATTAATGTTCTCTGAACCTCTCTATCCCCAGAAGTTGCAATTTTAAGTCGTTGAGATCCTATAGCATCTAATTCATCAATAAATAGGATGGTAGGGGCTTTTTGTTTAGCAAGATTAAAAATTTCTCGAACAAGTCGAGCACCTTCTCCAATAAATTTCTGAACTAATTCTGAACCTATTATTCTAATGAATGTTGCTTCGGTTTCATGGGCTACTGCTTTAGCAACTAAAGTTTTCCCAGTACCTGGAGATCCATATAATAAAACTCCTTTAGGTGGTTCAATACCGACCTTTTTAAATAAATCTGGTCTTTTTAAAGGGAGTTCTACTGTTTCTCTCACTTCTTGTAATTGCTCTTCAAGACCTCCTACATCCTCATAGGAAATGTCTGGAATCGAGTCTATAACTTCCATTCCTTTGACAAAAGGATCTAACTTCATTGGTAGAACCTCCATTATTGCAAAAGTTCTCTGATTTAGGGCGACCCTCATTCCTGGAGCCAACTTTTCATTTTTTACCTTTCGGCTTGCATTAACAACAAAACTAGGACCAGTGGAACTTTTAACAATTACTTTACCAGTTTCATCTAATAAATCAATAACAGTAGCCGAAACTAAGGGAGGCTCTCTTAATCTATCAATTTCACTTCTTAACCCGTTTAATTCTTGCTCTAATCTCATGCGTTCGGCGTCAAGTAATTGTTTTTCAGTTTCTAAATTTCGGAGTCTTTTTTCTAAATGTCTGGTATATGTAATTAAATACTCTCCATCTTTAGTTTCTTCTCTCTTCTTCTTCTCTTTAATCGTAGTCATGTAGTATTAAACCCAAATATCAAATTTTAATATAATTTAATAATAAACTTTTATTCATATAAATTTAAGGTCTTAGATAATTCAATTTAAAGACAGACATCTAAAAAATTTATAGGTTATATTTTATAATGATTTATCCGGTAAAATCGTAAAATATAAGTGTACTCGTAGAAAATTTATAATTAGGTTAAACACATTGTTTATTGCAATTTGAGGTCATTCTATGAACAGTAGAAGAGCAAACCATCTTGATAGAGAATGTCCGATCTGTGGTAGCCTAATTTGGGGAAAAGGAGTAAAGGTTTTAATTGAAGGGGCAAAGATCACAGTCTGTCAAAATTGTGCACAACATGGTAAGAAGTTAATAAAAAAGCAACCATCTCAGTTCAAACCATCCAAAGTAAAAACACGCTCTAGTTCCTCCTCACCTAAATATCGAAAAGAAATTAACGAAGATCTTGAGATTGTTGAGGATTACGACAAGCGTATTAGAAAAGTCAGACAAAAGTTAAATTTAAATCAAGATCAATTTGCGAATAAATTAAATGAAAAACCGTCATTGATAAGAAGAATTGAATCAGGAAAGGCAAAACCTACTCTAAAATTAGCTCGAAAAATAGAAAAGGTCTATGAAATATCTTTGATTAAAACTAATGAAAGTGTAGACTCTACACCCCAACTCAACGGGTATATGAAAAAGAAAACAGGAAGCTCATTAGGAGATATAGCGTTTATCAAAAAAAGAAAATAATGGTTTGGAAACTCATTCAAGACTTCCAAACTTTATATTTTGCGTGATCACTATCTTTTCTTTCAGTACTTCGATGATTTTTTTATTATCTTCCGCTTCTAAAGGACCCCCACAGTCTGGACATCTAAAGTTATACTCGAAAGCCTCGTCAAAAACATATTTAATATTTTTTTCAGTGCAATTCTTACAAATAAAGAAGTAATTACTTTCCTCGAAAGCAAGCCGTTCTCTTAGCTTTTTTTCAACTAGCTTTTTCTTTTCAAGTAAAATCCCTTCTAAGAGATCAAATTCGTGCCACCAATAGTATATAAACCATCCCGTAGACTTATCTCGAATTCTTCTGAACTGTGCAAGTTTTTCACTGTATAGTTTATAGAGAGTTTTGCGAACAGTGTTGAGTTTCAGAATTTCATTATCATCAGGTTCGAAATCGACTTCCCGATTTTCAGTTTCAATTCTCTCTTTAATTCGCTCGGTTATGTCTTCATCAGTTATATCCTCTTCTTCCGAGTTTAATAATTCTATACCCACCTCAATTGCAACCTCTCCACCAATAATGTATAAAAACGAACGCAAGAGAGGATTTAATTCATTTTCCAACAATCTTCATCTCCTTATAATCTAAATTAGTTAGAAATTATGTTTTTAATTAAATATTCCGAGAATTATTTTAAGCTAACAATGGAAATTGATTTTCATACGTTTCCCCATCAATTTCAATAGTTCTAATAATTTTTCCTTTACGAATCGCAAATATTCGCAACAATCGAGTGTCTTTTATATTTTTTGGTAACTCAATATCGTCTATTAAGTAATAATTATAAACCATGATATTTTTCCAGCCATTAGGAATTTTCTTTTTAAAGTCTGGTATTATGTTATTAATGACTAATTCTAAATTCTTTTCAGTATTTCTCAAATATCCTGTGGAAAATTGAATGCGTTTGGATGCATCATCATCTTCGACCTTTTTCTTTGATGGTTGAGGGACGTTCTTTTTGGTTGAAACCTTACAAGTTGACCCTAAATTAAAATTAGCGAGAAAATAACTATTACTGCGGAATGATGAAGTACATTCTATTAACTTGTCTCGAGTAATTTTATCAATAAAATCTGCTTTATAATTCTTAGTCTTTCCAGTAGATTCTTTCAATTCCCAATTAAGTCCTAATTTTGCAAGCTGTTCCGAAATATCACTTCCTGTTATAATCCTACCTTTTATTTCAAATTCTTGTTTTGGATCCCCAATTGATTTAGCTACTAATTCAATTATTAAATCCTCATACTCGTGAGAACCCTTTAAAGTGATTTTTGTTGAAGAACAACTGATTTTAATAGCTGGACCAATAAACTCACCACGTGAATATCTATAAAAATGGCGATGGACGTCCATATGCTGTTTTACGGGATCTTGTAGCCCGGGATGTTCAACCAATTTTTTTAAGAAATGCATTCGCTTCTCCAGTCACGCTTATTTTGATTTTCAAGAACTATTTATAATAGTTATCAAATTATCATTACTTTAAACTTTAATCATTAAAAAACTTAAAAAAAAATAAAAATTTACTCTATCTTAACTAATTAAACATAAATACTGACAGCATGTTACTTACATTATTTCAAGTGGGAGGATTCGAAGTTCCTTCAGTCCTTATTTGGAGCTTAGCATGGATTTTTTTAGTAATTGGGATCTTGGCAATAGTTATTCTAATTCTTTATACAAAATACGGAAGAGAATTATCGATAAAACTATCATTAATATCGGTCATATTTGCTGCTGTTTTTCTTGGATTCTCCATCCATTTCTTTCTAATTACTTTTGGCATTTAGAATGATCTCTTAATTTTCAATTTGGGTCATTAATTTTATATAAGAAGAAAGCTAATTTCCTATTAATCTCAAAAAATATTTGAAAAAATGATATAAAATGTTGTTTCAAGTAGGAGATCCATTATTTTTCATTTTATGGCTAATTGTAGCAACTGTAGTTGTTTTCCTTATAATGTATATTTCGGTTAGAGTGGTTGTATCTAAAACAAAAGCCTCAGATAAAAAAATTATGATACTCCTTTTAGCATTTATAGCTGTTTTTCTTTTACCGATAGTGGTTAATGCTATCATGTTAGTTCTTAATGCTATAGGGGGTGCTGTGGCAGCGTTAAGGGACCTTCTTGATGGAGGTGGTGTCAATTTTCTAACACAGTTTGGACCCATAATTTTTTTTCTATTGCTTTTAGCATTGACAAAATGGTTACTTGATGTTACGTGGGAGCATGCATTATGGATCTCATTATTGACTTTATTTATTCTTTATATAATATATTCGCTTATTCCCGAATTGTATAGCTTTATACAATTTGGATAATTTTTTTTTATTTTAATATAAGAGATAAAAAATTTATTAGATTTTTTCTTTTAATTTTAGTCTAGGAGCTAATCCTAGAGACATCATTTCTTGTAGAAGAAGTTTAAATGCATATGAGCAAACAACTTTTGAAATAATTGTGCCTTCACCACATACAGGACAATATCGCTTATCTCTATTTCGATCATAAACTGCTAATAATCCACATTTCTCGCATACCAATATTACTGTTCTATCTGATTCATCAAGCAGACGTTCCTTTAAAAGTAAAGCAGAACCGTGACCTACCAAACAATCACGTTCCATTTCACCAAATCTTAGCCCTCCTTCTCTAGCTCGCCCCTCAGTTGGCTGTCTGGTTAAAATTTGTACTGGTCCCCTCGCCCTCGCGTGAAGTTTATCCGCTACTAGATGATATAATTTTTGATAATAAATTGGGGCGCAATAGATCCCTGCCTCATACTTTTCACCTGTAATTCCATTATACATGACCTCTCTACCATTGAATTCGAAACCTGCTTCGACTAATTGTTCTTGAAGTTTAGTAATATCTTTCCATTCAAAAGCTGTAGCATCACCGAGTTTTCCAGTTGTGCAAGCAATTTTACCGCTGATACCTTCAAATAGTTGTCCTAAAGTCATTCTTGATGGCATTGCGTGGGGATTCACTATTATGTCAGGGATCACTCCTTTTGAGGTGAAAGGCATGTCTTCTTGAGGTTGAATCAGCCCTAAAACTCCTTTTTGACCATGACGAGAAGAAAATTTATCCCCTAATTCTGGTATTCTGAGATCTCTCGCTTTTATTTTCACAAGTTTATTACCATCTACAGTTTCCGAAATTATCACAGTATCAACAATTCCTTGTTCGTTATGCCTCATATTTTTTGATGTCTCTCTCCTATTTGGTTGCATCAATTCGAATTCTTCATAAGATTTGATAAATCTTGGTGGTGATGTTCTACCAATTAATACATCTCCTCCATTTACTACCGTTTCAGGTTCTATAATTCCATCTTCTTCTGATAATAAGCGATAAGACTCGGCTGACTTGAATCCCCTTACTCCTCTTTCAGGAATCTCAAATTTATCAACTTCACCGCCAGGGTATTTTCGTTCTTCTGCATCATAAGTTCTAAAAAAGTGACTTCTTGCTAAACCCCGTTCAATTGAAGCCTTATTAATTATAATAGCATCCTCAATGTTATATCCCTCAAAACTCATCATTGCGATAATAAAATTCTGTCCAGCAGGGCGTTTATTAATTCCTATTATCTCCATAGGGCTTGTTTTAACAAGAGGTTGTTGGGGATAATGCAAAGTATGCCCTCTCGTATCTAATCTTAGATGCATGTTTGCTGCAAATAAACCAAGTGCTTGTTTAACCATTCCTGCTTCATAAGTATTACGTGGAGATTGATTATGTTCCGGAAAAGGAATAATGGAAGCACATATGCCTAAAATTGCCGCAGGAGAGATTTCTAAATGAGTATGCTCAGCGGTTATATCTTCTTCAAACATTGCAATGAAAGCATTTTCTTCCTCTTCAGCATCTAGGTATTCAATGATTCCTTTTTGTATTAAATCTGACCATACATATTTTTCTTGACGCAATTTCTCGATATCCTCTTTCTTAATCAACAAGTTTTTGTTCTTAATAACAAACAATGGTCTTGTAGCCCTACCAGCATCACAATTTATTTGAATTTCTTTAGAATCATTATAAAATCCTAAATTTACATGCTGCCCTATTTCTCCCTTTCTTCTTTTTTCACGAAGTTGGCGAATAAAGGGATTATATTGCATGTGGACTCCAACAAGTTTTCCGTTTAGAAAGACCTTAGCTTTATTACCTCTTGCATTTTTAACCTCATTGATAGGAATAACTCCTAAATCTATTATAATGTTTTCAATGATTCTTTCGTCTGCTCCGACTGAAATTATCGAAGCTAACCCTAAGTTCTTAACTAACCCACAATTTGGGCCTTCTGGAGTCTCAGCAGGGCAAATCTTACCCCATTGCGTTGGATGTAAATCTCTAGCTTCAAAATGAGGTTGACTACGGCTTAAGGGGGATATAACCCTTCTTAAATGACTGAGAGTTCCCACATGGTTTGTCCTATTTAAAAGTTGGCTAACTCCTGCTTTACCACCTACCCAATTTCCAGTAGCTAAAGCATGCCGAATTCTTTCAGTTATTACATCCGCTCGAACAGCAGTTTTGATATTGGGCGCTCTTCCTCGAACGGCAGTTCTTTCTAATTGATATTTAATATCTTTAACTAAATTTAGAAAGGCAACTCTAAATAAAGACGTAAACAATTCTCCCGCTAGTTTCAACCTTTTATTTGCATAATGGTCCTTATCATCTGGTTCTCTTAAATTTAATGCGAGTTCCATAACTTTTTGTGCCATTTGTCCTAAATAATAAGCCTTTTTAATCCTATCTTCTTCAGCATTCCCGATGTGAGGTAATAGATACCTATCTAGAACTTGTAGAGCCCTTCTGATACGATAATCTTTAGTTTGTCCAATTGCCACCCTTTTTCCTATATAATCTAAAGCATTTTGTTGTGATTTCTCTGGATCCTTTAATACTTGAATTTCTGAAGCAACATCGATCACAGGAATTAACTCTTTTTGGATCTCTTCATTTTCAGATATTGCTTCAAATATTTCTCTATCAGAATGTAGACCCAAAGCTCGCATTAATATTGCGAGTGGGATTTTTCCGGGTACAGATGGGAAAGAAACTCTTAAATTTCCATCTTTCTTACGTTCAATAGTAACAGGAGCTCTAAATCCACTTCGTGTTGAAAAAACTTTAGCTTGATGGGTTGCACTGGAACTTCTACTTGCTTCCTCGGCCAGTATTCTGTTTGGCGCTAAATCTTCCTGAGTAACGAGAACTCGTTCCGTTCCATTGATGATGAAATATCCACCAGGATCAAGTGGGTCTTCTCCCCGATTAATAAGTTCTTGTTCAGACAAACTTTCTAAGGGGCATCTACAACTTTTTAACATAATCGGAATCTTTCCGATATAGATATCTAGAGTTTCTTCTGCTTCTTCTCTTTGGGTACGTTCATCAATTGTTATTGGAGTCATTTCTAAAGTTATATCTGCTGCATAGCTTAGTTCCCTTATCCGTGCCTCAATGGGTGTAATTTCCATTGTTGCTCCATCTGCTTCACGAACTTTTGGAACTCCTACCTTTATTTTTCCAAACTTAATTTTAAATCCTGGAATGTCTGGTATTACTTCTCCTGACTCATCCACAATAGATTGCATTTCATATTCAATGAAATTATTATATGAATCAAGATGTTGTCTAACTAAACCTTTTTCATCAAATAAGCTTTTTAAAACTGTCCATTTATCAGTATTGTTTAAATTTTCAGAACTCAATATTTTTTACCCATTAAATTTTAATTTTTGAAAAAAAAATCACACTTTCTCTTTTTTAACATACCGGTAATAATTAACCTTACTAACAGTTGTGTGAGAATCTCTCACAATCTTAACGATATCACCTTCTTTTGCACCAATAGCTAAAGCTACAGGATCTTTTTCAAACATTTGGGGCAAATCGGTGATAGTAATTTTGTATGTATCTAACAAATTTATACTTTCTTCTTTAGTCAGAAGATAATGTTTAGGCACTAATTCGTGAAGTAACACATCAATTTTTTTTTTCTTAGTCAAAAAGAAAATCCTCTTAACTCACGTAGGTATTACTAAAAAAAATAATGTATTTCTAAAAAATTTTACGATTTGAAAAATTAGCTGAGGACTTAATTTAAATTTGAGTAAAATAAAATACCCAGTAACCACTCCGCTTGCATAAAATCCTTATTTGTTTGTCTGAATATAAATCAATTAAATACTTATAGATATATTCCGCCCCCAATTTCTTTCGAATTACAAATTGAAATGACCCATTAGATTTTAAATAATATTTTATCTCTTTAAAAAGGTTTAAAAATTCTTCACGTCCCTTTCTAATGGGGGGATTCATATAGATCGCATCAAATTTGACATTTTTATTATTCAATGGTAAAAAATAGTTACCTGTATAAACATGAAGGTTAGACTGCAAATATGGTATATTAAGCTTAATATTTTCTTTAGTGCTCCATATTGCACGTTTATTGATATCTATAAAATAAACACTGCTTTCGGGGGATTCATAAGCTAAAACTATGCCTATTATTCCATATCCACAACCTAAATCTAATACTTGAGAAGATTTTTTATTAATGACCATATTTTCGATAAGTACTTTCGTTCCTAAATCTAATTTCTTGTAAGAAAAAATCCCACTAACAGTTTTAAATAAATATAAATGTTTCTTCAAGCTTACTGGAATAGTATATACTTTGAGTGGTACTTCTGGCAATTCGGTTGAATAATCTTGATGTTCATTCCTCATAAAAAATCTCTGTAAGTATTAATTAATTATTTTTTTCTGTCCAACGAGGATATGTTCCTCTGTCCATGAAAACTTTTTTAAGATTGATCATAATTCCGTTTTTAGCTTTATAGATTTTTATCGCATTGAATGCACTTTGTCCAAATCCAATTAATTCTTTTTTTAATGTCATTAATGCCACTAGATCCCCAGTTTTTATTCTAGCATCAATGAAGCAAATTCCAGAAGCAGCCAAATCAGCACCATGGCAAATTGCATCTACAGCAGTATCTCTGATATATACTTTGGGGAGATGTGACACCATTCTTTCCATTGGTAAGATGATCTTGCGTAAATATGATTCATCTAATTCTTCTTGATAGATATCCCAAGCATCTTTTAAATTTTGTAAAGTAAATAATGTGTTATTTTCTCTAAAATTGCCTACTCTCGTCCTCCTGAGTTCTAGCATATTTGCTCCTGAACATAATACTTCTCCTATATCGTAGCACAATTTTCGAATATAGGTACCTGCCTGACAACCTACTCTAAACAAAACATGTTGATTTTTTATCTCCAAAATATCATTATAATATATCTCTCTTATTCTCAATTTGCGTAAAACAGATGATTTTAAAGGAGGCGTCTGATAAATCTTGCCTATAAATAGGTTAATAACTTTTTCAATCTTTTTTGGGTTTTCTATTGAATGTAAATACATCACACAAACATATTCCTTCCCGGCTGAAAGTAGAGCGGATAAAACTCGAGTTGCTTTTCCAAGAGCACAAGGTAAAATCCCGGTCACATTAGGGTCTAATGTTCCTCCATGTCCTGCTAAAGAGATATTCAAAATCTTACGAACCCAAGAAACTACTTCATGACTAGAAGGACCACTGGGTTTATCCAAGTTAATTACTCCAAATTTCAAGAGTTCTTCAATGCTTCTCTTTTCCGGTGATTTTCCATACTTCTCATTAGATACATCGTTTGATTTAACTAATAATTGCTCTGGTTCGTCTGATGGAAGCTTTGAATTTGTCATATTATTAAAGTCCCTTTTTAATATGAATAAATAATTCATTAAATTTCTTTTTTAATAAAATCTATCATTACCCAAAATCATTAAATATTTTCGAATTTATCAAGCAATATAATAAATGAGAATGAACGGGCCATGTGGGAATTGAACCCACGACCTTCCTGCTTGTATCCATTTACAAGTTTCAGGTTAAAAGCCTGCTGCGCTACCTGCCTGCGCTAATGGCCCATAACTAAACTTAATTTTAATTTCATCTATTTATAGACTATATCATTATTAAAATGAAAATCTATGAGAAAAAATCCTTCTTTATATAAAACTTTTTCTGTAGGATAAGTTATAATGAATTAAATATGCTTTATTCATAAAAAGAGTTAACTAAAATGTTCAAATCCATTATAAACAATTTCCTGTTTCTGCCCATTTTTATTTATGTACACTTTTTCTTCTTTTATTACGCTCCCAACATTATAAAACGTGTAAGTTGATGATTTAAGTAGTTGACTTACTTTTTGGTAATTTTCTCGGTTGATAGTAAAGATATGAATGTATTCTTCTCCTCCATTAAATATCAATTTCTCCAGTGGAACATTATATTTTACAGAAAACTTTCTTGCTTCCTCGTGGATTAGATTTTTATTAAAGTTTATTTCAAAACCTCGATTAGGATTGGCTAACATTAAATCTTTTAAAGATTTGGCTAATCCATCAGAAGAGTCTATGGATGCCGTTGCTAATCCAGATTTCGATAATAATAATGCTACATTACCTATTACCGAGGGTTCTAAAACACTTTTTATGGATTTTGCATAGGTGGAAAAATCATCAATCTTACATTTTTGATTCAATAATATCTCAAAACCCACTCCTGTTAACCCAAATTTTTCTGTGATTAATACAAAATCTCCTACATTCATTCCATATCTATGAATAATCTCATCGGGGGGCTTAAATCCAAACACAGTCGGACTTATAATTACTTCTTTAGTATCGTTCAAATCTCCTCCAAGATATTCAATATGATTTTTATTACAACAATCTACTATGCCCAATATCAAGTTTTTAAATTCAGTTATTAATAGATTTTCTGGGATCCCTAATGAAATTAAAACCGCTTTTGGCTTTACTCCCTTAACTAGAAGATCACTAATATTCATCACGATTGACTTGTAACCCATTTGAAAATAATTCATTTGACTTGGAGCGTCTGTAGAAGCAACAAACATATCTGAATTAAAAACAATAGTTTTCAGGTCACCTTTCTTTCTAATCTGATAGAAAAAGGCATCATCTTTTAATAAATGAGTTCCCTTCTTTTGGTAAATAATCTCATCAATTAACTCAATGAGTTTAACTTCTCCAAGATCCTTTACTTTATTAGTTACGTACATAGAAAAATTTTATAATACATTATTATTATATTTCATAATAAATGAGTGCCTCTGTGGCTTAGCGGTATAGCGATTGATTCGTAATCAAATGAGAGAATAGGTCATTCACTCAGATGAATCGGTCGGGGGTTCAATTCCCCCCAGAGGCTCTATAAATCTTCAGTTACGATATAATTCTTTACGATTTGAAGCGCAAGGATTCTAAATGCATCATTGATATTTTCTCCCGTTTTTGCTGAAGTTTCAATATATGTTAATCCTAGCTTTTTCGCAATTTTTTCACCTTCTTCAAAAGCAACAATTCTTTGATCTTCCAAATCAATTTTATTTCCTACCATAATGAGCGAAATTTTAGGAGATGCTACAATTATCTCTTTATACCAATTTTCAATGTTTTCATACGAACTAAGATTTGTCACATCAAAAACCAAAATTCCTGCTTCTGCATTTGCTAAATAGGACTGCCTTACTCTCTTAAATTGACTCTGTCCAGCAAGATCCCAGATAATAAATCGAACTTTACTTTTTAACTCATCGAACTGGCATTCTTTTTTCATAATTGAAGTACCTATTGTAGATTTGTAGTCTTTAGTAAAAGTCCCTTCAACAAAACGATGTACCATACTGGTCTTTCCAACTGCTCCATCCCCTCCTAGTATAAGTTTATATGCGTACTCTCCCGATTTTACTTTTATTTTTTGTAATTGGTTAACTTTTTTTTGCACATTTTCAGTACTAGTCCTTCCTGTTAATTTTGGTATCACGGGACTAACTGTTCTTCCATCAAAAATCCTCGCGATTTTTTCTGCCGCAAGATAAGCATAGGGAAAGACTGGATCAACACCTGCTATAGCATCTAAAATAGTCACTAAAACAGCTTCTGGACCAGCTTCACAAAATATCAATCTATATTCTTCTGTGTCAAAAGTACCAGTGCCAAATGATCCAGAACTGAATTCTTCAGTTATCCGAGTCAAAACAGGTTCTACTAAAGCACTAACACCCCCAACGATTTCTTCATCTAAAGATTTTTCAGAATCCCCCACTAAACTATATATTATTAAACCATCCCTATTCACAACTATCGCAGCTATTAAGTTTTCGCCAATACTATGACCATACCATTGTAGTAATGCTTCTAATTTTTTTGTATCTACTGACACTAATTGTATTCCTTTGAATTGTATATCTGAATATATTACTAGGTAAGACTCATCATAAAAATTTTTTTGTATAATATTGATATCTTATTTAACATTAAACAAGGGAAGACTATTTTCAACCAGTCTTCCCACATAATTCACTGAATCACCGAGAGTCTTAAACTTCTCATTACTAACTTCAAAACGTAAAGTTTTAGCCTACTTGTATTTATTAGCCACCCAATCTTAACCTTATTAAATAAAATATTCAAACATAGGCATAATTCATTAACTATTTCATAGATCACTGCCTTTCTACCGAAGTCACGATTAAGTTAAATTAAACTAATGCAAATTTTCCATGTTCCCTTATCTGAGATTCTAAAGTTTTGTAAACTTCCACAAAATTCATCCAATTTTTAATAATTGCTAAAAAACAAATTTTTTAAAAATGCCTCAATTTTATAAAGTAATTCTTGAAAAATTTATTAAAAAATCTAAAATTAAGATTCTATTTCTTTTGCAGGGGTAGCCAAGCGTGGTCTACGGCGCTAGACTGAGGCTCTAGTGACATAGGTCATCGAGGACCTTAAGGTCTCGACCTAAGTTCGTGGGTTCAAAGACGCGTATCACGTCGATACGGTTTGAAAATCCCACCTCCTGCATTCTCTAAAAGTATTTATAAATAATCCCATGTGAAAAATATTGTATAAAAGACACTTTTTAAAGAAAAGATAAAGGTTAGATTTAATAGTTTACTCGTACATTAATAATCTAAAAAATTATGTACAATATATCAACAAAATGACAGTAACTCTAGTTCCAAAAGTTGAAGAATTTCAAACAATAATGCAACATGTTAATGGATTAGCTTTTAATCGTACTACGGGAACAACAGGAGAAACGCAGGGGATGTTATATATACGAAATATACTTGATAAAAATAATATATCTTCCAGACTGGAATATTTTGAATATATAGGATTAAAGAAAATGCTAATGCGCATGGCTTATGCGATAATAATTTCATACATAATTTTCTATAGGCTTTTGTTAATATTAGTTTTATATTTTTCGGTTAAATTTCTTTTCGCAAAAGCAAGACACTATACACTCTTAGGAAAAGAGAGTTCTAAAAATTTAATTGTTGAATTTCCCTCCAAAAATGAAGGTAAAAAACCTGTAGCAATATTAACCGCTCATTATGACTCTTTTTCAGCAAATCTTCCTTATAGAATCCAAGTGATCTTATTTTTTGTATTTAAGACAATTATCATACCCTATTTAGGTTTTACAGTCTCCTTATCTTTATGGCTTCTTTTTGATTCTCACAATGTGATTATGATTGAGGTCTCAAATCTTATCTTTTTATCCTCAATTTCTAGTTTCTTAATAACTTTCTTAATTGGATTAATACTATATAGCACAAAAGAGTCGCTCGGAGCAATTGATAATGCCAGTGGAGTATCAATTTTGATTGAATTAACAAAATATCTGAAAAAAAACCCGTTAAAAAATATGGACGTGATCATTATTTTCACGGGAGCAGAAGAATGGGGTTTAATTGGGTCAAAGAGATACTTAAAAAGGCATAGGTCAAAATTACAAAAGAATTATGATTTAGATAAATCATTTAATATAAATTATGACATGATTGGTAGCTATATTGGATTAATTCATGAGAAAGGGATATTAAAAAATAAGAAAATAAACAAATCGCTTAACATGTATATTGAAGAAGCAGCAGAAAATTTAGATATAAAATACGTTAAACATAACTATTTTATAAATCCAAAAACAGATCATCGAAAATTCTTAAGATTTGCTCGAAAAACCAAATCTAGATTTCAAGTAGCATGTTTTCATTCTGCTAAAGATTCTAAATACATACATTCTCCAAGAGATACGCCAGATAAATGTAATCCAGCAAATTTAGATGGAGCTTTTAATATTTCAGTAGAGGTTTTAAACAAAATTGATTCAGAATTATAATTAAAAGAAATCTATTAATTTTTGCTGTTTTACTTTTGGGTTGTTTGTTAAACTTGTCACGTATTGTTCAATCAGTTCCATTCTTTGCATAGTATAATGATCTAGTTCAAAATCTTGGCAAATCTTAACAGCACGCGGAACATATTTTTCTATACCTCCCCGATTAACTGTTAGAATAACTTTATTTCCACATTTAGAACATTTCCCTCCATTAGAAATTGGAGGCCTGCGAAACTTTTCATTACACTTGACGCATCTAAATTCTTGAACACTAAACTTACGTAAATTACCAAGAATATCCGGATTAAAGTGTGATGATAATATCTTTTCTGCCACTTTCTTAGCATCCACTGCATTTATTATCTTAGCGAGATGTAGTTGGGCTTCAATTTTTTCAGACATATCTTCATGCGTTTTATATGCTGTCATTAAGGGACCATTATTAATATTCTCAGTAGGAATATTAAAACCGATACTTTGGTACTGCTGAGGAGTACCTAGCTTACTCTTAACGAGCATCATTTGCTTTTCTATTTGATTTGGAGGGATATATTGTAAAGTTGATTCATAGAATTCTAAAGGATACTGAAAGAGAGTATCAATATTATGTGCTTCCACATCTATCTCATTTGGGTCTAATCTTGATGATATTACTAGAGTCGCATCCATCCTCCCTCCAATTTTACTTGGCAAATAAAATCTAGAGAAGTTTAGGATTGGATCTAATAATAACATTAAGCCATCCTCATCTCCATCACAATTTCTCCTCTTAGCAGCATGCCAATATGGATGTGCATATATGGACCTAACTGCTGAGAAACCAATTATTCTTCCTATAATCCCAGCACTTGTGTGAGGAGCAAGACCAACGATCAAATGACCTATAAGATCAGTCTTGTTTTGAACGTAGTAAAATCTCTCTAAATCATAAAAATATTCCAATTCATCATCCAAAAAATTAGTAAGTTTTATGAAATAATTTGCGCAATCTTCAGATAAAATCACATCTTGAACCTTTAGTTCTATGATCTGATTGGAATCAACGAGAGGATTTCCTTGATAATCTTTATGATATCCTAAACTTTTAAGCTTTTCTATACTCACGTTAACTTCTTTGGGTTTAAAATGAGTAAGGGGTATATCGGTGGCATCATATCTAATTTCAGCAGTTTTATAGACTAATAAACCATTCTTTGCTCTTAAAATCCCTTTTTCAATTGGCTCTGGTACTTTAAATTTATTAGTAAGACCAAAAATCCCTTTCATTTTATTTGGAAGAGAGGTATTCAATTTATTCAAAGAAGTATTTATATGACTTTTGATATTAATAGATGCTTCACTAGAGAAATTCAATTCACCACCACATCTAGAACATTTTTGTTCGCTTTTCGGATATAATTTTTTACAATTATTACAAATTTTTTGAATTTCGGTGTGAGCTCCACACTTATCACATTTATTAAATATTGTAACTTTTCCACATTCTGGACACTTCTTTCTACATATATCCACTCTCACTTTTTCTAATTTCATAGCCGTCTCTACTAACCTAGTATTTCCAATTTTACTACTCAAAGGGAATAATGTATGGATTCCTTTCATGCTCTTTCTTTCAGACTTTTCAGGGCGTCCCATTCTAGTACCCATATAATAAGGTGCTTTATTTCGTACGTTCAGACCTGATATTTTTTTAAAAAAAGAAAATTGGTCATCATTATCATTTATTAAGCCCTCCTCATCGTTTTCTAGTTTAAAGAGGACTTGATAGATAAATTCCATAGATTTACTGAATTTAATTTGATCCCCCTCAACTTTATGGGTTACAAATGCTCTTTCAAGAAGTTCTTTTACTTTCGGGTCATTTTTTAAATAAATAGAATGATTATATCCATTTAATAGATGACTTCTTAGGAATTTTAATTCTTTTACTGAAATGTTGCCCCAGTGATCAGTAAATCGAGGATGAAGCGGAATATCATACTTTTTGCTCAATTCTATTGCTTCTTTAGCAGAAGGATAGTTCTTAAAGGGATTATCAATAAAAGGTTTATAAAGTTCATAATCTGAATCACTTATTGTATTAGCTAATTCTAAAGCCCACCATTCTTCCACGTAGCCAGAAGGTACTAATTTATGATTATTTTCAGCAAATTCACCAAATCCAAATAGGATATCTCCTAAAAATAATATCTTTTCCACTTCTTTGAATTTTTTATTAGCCTCCTTTAAACTTTTAATTTTAATCACATTTCCGTTCTTTAATTTTACTATAGGAGGCTCGATAGAATCAACTGGACAAATACTGGCACTTTTTCCCGGTCTTTCAATTCTTAATTGAGTTCCAATAGCAATAAAATTATCTAGTATGCCCATTGTTGCAGGATGTATTCCTGCAGCAGCTAATCCTGTGTTTCTTGACCTCCCATATCTAATCCTATGCCCTCCAACTTTAGAAGGATGGCTAAAAACGGGTCTTCCAGCGATAATATCCGATACGAACTTTGAATTTGGTAAAATTTTTTGCTTACTCTCCACTTTTTCAGATTTTTGTATTTTTTCTTCTTTCTGTGCAATTTTCTTTAGATCTGCTAACCAATCCCAACTTTTTAGATTCATGGTTCGCGCAATTTTCAACAATTTAGGTGCTTTTAGCAAAATTCCGTCATTTAAAACTAAACAAGCTCCACCACGAATATTGTTAGTTTCTACACGAGGTAAATCTCTGAATGCTGAAACTTCTTCATTTTCCGTTGAATCCCCATTAATTTCAATTGGTAAATGTCGAACAGCATATCTAATCTCATCATTAGATGAAGGATATTGGAGATGAACTCTTCTGTCATAAAGCTTTACTTCCTCTACGTACCTCCCAATTTCTGCTTCAGAGGCCTCATATTTAGGGATGCTTGACCTTTCTCTCACATAATCAGCAACAAGAACACACAAAGCCGCTGTAGTTCCACCAGCGGCTCTAATTGGTCCTGCAAAATAAAGAGAGAGATAAGAATTTCCTTGATTATCATTTCGAATTAAAATTTTAGAGATGCCCTCTAAGGGAGCACTAACTACTCCCATTGTCTTAATTGCTAATCCTGTCCTTATTGCACGTTCTACACGTTCTTCTAGTGATTTGATATTTCCAAGTTTTTGATCTAAAATCTCTGATACTACATGGAAAACAATTTCATCATCGTTTTTGCCTATAGATTTCAAATTTCTTATGAGGTCGGCAACACCATCGGGACCTACCAATTTTTCAACTCTACCCGCTAAATCTTTAGCTTGAGGAGATTCTACAGATAATTCAGGATCCAATCCTTTTTGGCGAGCTTTGTCAGCAATTTTATAACACTTATCAACATTTTTTTGTATTGTTGAGAAATACTCCTCTGTTTCGTCACTCATTTCTTTCATAACTTTACATACCGGTTTTAGTTTGAAGAATGCTGCTTTATGATACTCTTAAGAATCTTAGAGAATTAAATGGAATTATTAATAGGATAATTGAAAGTTTGCTTAATAATAGATAGAGTTTTCAAATTTTTAAATAAATGAGTTAAAAAGATACTCTCTCTCTCAATATAAGAAAATATGTTTTTCCTTTAATAAAAAATAATATAATTTAAAAATTCAATTAATATAATGATTTCATTTTAAGAGGCTAAAATTTGAATCAAAAGAATGCTGTATTGAAAAGTCAACTCATTAATTTCCTAGTTGAGGCAGGAATTAATATCACCCCAAAAACATTAGAACTCATTTTAACTCTTGACTCTCCTCAACTTTCTGTTGAAAAAATAGTTAAAGAAATAAATTTTTTACCAAATTTTAATGGAGCTTTAACAGTAGACATTCTGAAAAAACTTTCAGTTAAGGAAATTCAAAAGGTATTAAAGAGAGATGTTTTAAATCCAATTCCAAAATTGGATGAATCTCGTGATCTCTCCAGAAAAGAGAATTCTCTTGATTTTAATAGCGAAATAAAAAGTAGTCAATCTAAGTCACAATTAGTAAGAGAACGTCTAAAACTTCCAAAAAATAAGTTAAGCTCTTCAGATTCTAACGATATTAATAGTGAAGCAAAAAAAAATGATGTTAGGATTAATAGTTCAGCTAAAAGCTCATTAAGCTTCAAACCAGATGCAAAAGATTATGATTTTGATTATAGAATTTTAAAAGATCCAACAGGGAAGTTATATACTAACGGAGCTTATGAAGATTTTTATGATATGACGACAGACAAATATAATACTTTGAAGAATTTAATGAAAAAGAGACCTGAAGTGTTATCTGCTGTGGATATTAAAAGGATTAATAGATTAACTAACAGTGCTGAAGTTTCTACGATGGGATTGATTAAAAGTATTCGAACAACAAAAAATGATAATTTTCTTTTGGTTTTAGAAGATTTAACAGGAGAATTAAATGTTTTAATTAATAAAGATATTGAAAACAAAAATGATCTTAAAACTATTGAAAGAACTGTATGTGATCAAATGATATATATTGAAGGAAATTATAAACCTAGTGATCAGGGCAAGCAAGGAATTGTTTTTGTGAATAGTTTCACAAAGATTGATATCCCAACTGATTTCAAACCCAATACTTCAATAGATCCAATCTCAATAGCATTAATATCGGATACTCATATTGGCAGTAGAGAATTTGAGGAATCTTTGTTTAGAAGATTTATTGAATTTTTAAATGGAAACGTAGGAAATAAGAATATAAGATCTATTGCTGAAAGAATTAAGTACATAATAATAAATGGAGATCTAGTTGATGGAATAGGAGTCTACCCGAATCAGTTTGATGATCTCTTAATTCCAGATATTTATCAGCAATACACAAAATCCATGGAATTTTTATCAGATATACCGGAATATATAAAGATCTTTTATGTTTCTGGGAATCATGAACCCGTGAGAAATGCAATTCCAAGACCCGCAGTACCCAAACAATATTGCCAAGAATTTTTCGATATAGATGTGCAATGTTTAGGTAATCCATCCTTAATCAATACACATGGAGTCAATACACTAATATATCATGGAGAAGGAATGCATGACTTAAATATGCTTATTCCCAACTTAGATATAAATAAACCAGTAGAAGCAATGAAAGAGTTCCTTATTTCAAGACATCTTGCACCCGTTTTTGGCGAGAAGACACAACTAGCTCCAGTGTCAAAGGATTGGTTAATAATCGATAGTATTCCAGACATTTTTCATACTGGACATGTTCATATTAATGGTTATGGAAAATATCGCAATGTCAGTCTCATAAACTCCGGATGCTTCCAAGCACAAACAGATTTTATGAGAAGTTTTGGAATCGTACCGACAATAGGGATAGTTCCAATCGTAGAATTGGATACATTAAAACCTCAAATATTAGATTTCAAAAAACAAATTTAACATCAATTAATTTATAATACTTATGGATCTTAAAATTCCTCGTAAAAATCTTTCAGAAATGGTTCTTTATGTTTGGAAGATTATTGGATTACCCTCTATATCTCAAGAGGATTTGATTTATATACTCTCATTTGATCTTTTCCTATATGATTTCACCTCTGCTAAAGAGTTTGTTAAATTAGCAATAGAAAAAGGATTATTATTGAAAACCACTCAAAATATTTTATCTCTTTCAAACAATTTGAAAACGAAATTAGAGGAATGGCAACTCAAAAGGGAGGAAGAAATTAGCGAAAAATTAAAAGCTATCCAAATAGTTAAGCGGATTGAAAATGCCTCAAAAAATGAATCAAATGATTTTACGATTCTATTTAGAATATTTGTTGATGATGCTACCTTAACTCGAACAGCTTCCATTCTTCAATCAGATATTGAATATTTGAGAAAAGATCTCGATAACGGAATTATAAAAGCAAGGGTAAAGGGATCTAAAGAAAATCCTTATTTGATTAATATTAATTTACAAAACAAATATATCAAGCATGATTGTCATGATTTTGAGACTCGTAAATCAAAGAATAAAAAGTTTTGTAAACATTTAGCTAAAATTTTTCTAATGCTAAAAGATGAGGATGAAACCAATATAAAAATGCTTTTAAATGAAATTGCTAATCAGATTAATGAATGGAGCTTTGATTAAAGAAGTTTTTTAAACACATTATTCCTTACCTTCACTTTATGGGTTTGTAATATAATTGGTTTATGCCTTAGAATGTCACTCATTCTAAATCGTTTAATCTGCGACAATGTACGTTCGATCAACTTAGTATCTACATCAAGATTAATAATTTTAGTCCTTCCATAATGACCCATTGATCTAGTGTTTGCAGTAATAATTCCTGCTAATACAAGTTCGTTTATATAATCAGATATCCTTCTTTTGGTTAGTTCTTTGACCCCCGTTAGCTTTTTAGTAAGTTCTAAATGTATTTCATAGATATCTCCTGAAGTAATCACATTGTCGCTTGAATATTTACTCATGAGATAGATTGCCAACAATGTCAATTGGGCTTGTAGGGGCATACCTAAAATATATTCTGTGATATGGTCTTTTTCTATGTCTGTTTGAGCTTTCAGTACATCGGATTCTAATATAGATTTGCGATGATTTCTCTCTGTGATTTCTCCAGCTTTTCTTAACAGTTGTAATGCTTTCCTTGCATCTCCATGTTCTTTAGCAGCTAACCCAGCACACAATCGAATAACCCCATTACCTATAGAATCTTCTTGGAAAGCTACTTTTGCTCTTTCTTCAAGAATATCTGCTAATTCATTAGCATTATAAGGATGAAATACTAACTCCTCTTGTCCTAAACTGGATCTTACTCGAGGGTCGAGGTAATTCATAAATTTTAACTTATTTGAAATACCTATTACGCTAACTCTACAAGTGTCTAAATTTTCATTTAATCTAGTTAAATCATATAATATTTCATTTCCTCCCTTTTTTTCAATTAATATATCAATCTCATCGAGAACTAAAAAACAAATGTTTTCATTGATAAATAAGTCCATCAAACCTAATAACTTCTTGAAAATTATGTCTTTTGGTAAACCTGTCGGAGGGATTTTTTCTTTTCTGGAAATAGTATTATATATGTGAGCTAAAACTCTATAAGGAGTTGACACTACATTACAATTTATATATATCCACCAAGGAGAATTAGTTGTACAATGTTGGGCTATTTTTTGGCTTACATAACGGATTGTGGCGGTTTTACCAGTTCCTGTCATGCCATAACACAGAAAATTCGGTGGCACATCTCCTCTTAGGGCGCAAGCTGTTAAACCTGCTATAATTTTCACTTCTTTATCTCTATGGGGGAGTTCTTCGGGAATAAAAGACGGTTCAAGGGCTTCCCTTTGTTTAAAAATTTTTGGTCCTTTTAAATAATTCTTATAAAAACGATCAATATTAAAGCTAAAATTTCCATTCTCATTGTTTTTTGGATTATTCAACACTCATATCAGTCCTTTAATATATTCATCCAATTTCAATCTAATTTCCACTCGAAATGTTATTATTTCGAATGCAATAAATACTTATAAAGTTATTTATTAGGAAGTTATGTATTAATGTTAAAGCTTTAATAAAGCCTCTTAACTACGTCCTAAGTGATACATAATTATATTATTGTCGGAAATTTAAAAGATCCTTATTAGTTGACCAATATTATTAAAGCATTATTATAATCTTATGAGCAATCTTAAAATTTAATTTAGATGAGTAATTTTTAGATATAATTACATTAAAACGTGTTAATCGATTTTAATGAATGAAACTGACGAAGCACAGAAAAAAAAACATACACAGATTGCTCTAATTTTAGCTCTTACATGTGCAACCTTGATTTTCTTAAATTTCATTGTTATTTCACTCATTTTTAACTGGACTGATTGGATTGCGATATTAGTTTTTAGTCTTGTATTTATCGTACCGGCATATATTTCTAATGCTGGAATGGTATTAGTAGGTGGAGGCAAACCAATAGATGGTGGAAGATTCTGCAAAGATGGTAGAAGAATTTTAGGAGACCATAAAACTAAAAATGGGTTAATTAAAGGGCCATTATATGTTGGAATACCTATTTCTTTAGGTATTTCTCTTTTATTTTACCTCCTCTGGCCATTTATTCGATTAATACCAATCCAAACTGCAGAACAGGGTTTTTTTGTCTTATACTCTAATTTAAACTATTATGAATTCTATTTCCTTGGTGGACCCTTTCCAATCGGAATTTTTATGTTAATATTAAGGATTATACTTTGTTCATATGGAGCAGTATTAGGAGATTTAGCGGGATCCTTTTTAAAACGAAGATTAAATTATCCAAGTGGAGCACCATTTTGGGGGGTTGATCAATTAGATTTTGTGTTAGGAGCAATTCTTATAGCTTCGATACCTGCGTTCATTTTTCCCGGAATATATTATGCACCTGATCCAAATATCATCATATTCTTGTTAATAATTACTCCCTCTATCAGCATAATAGCAAACACAGTTGCTTATATTGTAGGATGGAAAGATGTGCCATGGTAATTTAAAGTTTGATCACTTCACATTTAATATTTACACGAAAACCATCATCCTTATCAAAAATTACATATTTTTTAAATAAAATATTTACTGCTTTTATATATTTCCCCTTACAACCAATTGCAATTCCTCTATCAACAAAACTTAGAAAACCTACAACGATATCTATTCTACCAGCGTAAATATTTCGATAAACTCTTATATCATGTACATACGGATCAGGAAAAAAATTATAAAGTAGCCTGATAAGAGTATTTTCATCACGAATAATTAATAATTTCCTATTTTGCATTTGTCTTCTCATTAATGGAAGAAAATCCTTAGCATTAAAATAATGTTGATTTTCTATGAAGAAGAATACAAAATTATTGATTATGATGATATTTTTCGGATATAGTTTGCACCTTTCATAAAAATAATGATGAAGTAAAATTTCACGATTAGTATATCTTTTCTTGATGCTTAAGCGCTGATTAAAAAATGAATCATCGTCATCTATAATTCCCGAATTTATATCCAACATACATTAGTTATCTTTTCAAAAAAGATTATAAACTACCCATGAAAATAATAATGGGTTTTAATTAATATTCTTAAACTCAAACTCTAACGAATTGAAAAAAATGAAGAAATCTGGTTATGAATATAAAGATCACACTGCAGATGTGCAAGCTAGGTGTTATGGACCTACACTAGAAAAAGCTTTTGAACAAGCAGTTTATAGTCTTATTGCAACCATTTCACCAAACTTAAAAAAAATAAAAACAATAGTGAACAAATCAATAACAGTAAAAGCCGAAGATAAGCAAGCCTTACTATTTGATTTTTTAAGCGAATTTTTGTATATTTTTGATGTAGAAGGGTTGATCTTTTCAAAAGTAATTGTTAATAAAATAAAAAAAGGGGCGAATGGATACATTTTAGAAGCGAATATGAGGGGAGAGAAATTTGATAAATCTAAACATGAAATAGGTACAGAAGTAAAAGCAATTACTTATTCTTATATGAATATTGAAGAAAAATCTGATCTTGTTATTATTGATGTAGTATTTGATATTTGATTATCCCTTAACAACTCCAATCGGGACAAATCTAGCAACCTTTTCGACAATACCTAGATCATGACTTACTTGGACTACTTGATCGATATCTTTATACGCACCAGGGGCTTCTTCCGATATAACATCGGTACTTGCTGCTTTTATCATTATTCCCCGACTGCCTAATTCCATCTCTATATCTCGTGCTCTAAATTTACGTTTAGCTTTTGATCGGGACATCATCCTTCCAGAACCATGAGCAGTTGACCCAAATGATAAATCCATTGCTTTTGGCCTTCCCACGCATAAATATGACGCTGAGCCCATTGTACCAGGAATTAATGCGGGTTGTCCTATGCTTTTATAATCTTGTGGTAACGCTTGATGATCTGGGGGAAAAGCTCGCGTTGCTCCTTTTCTGTGTACATTTAATCTCATGCGTTTCCCATTGACATTATGCTCCTCTTGTTTTAAAATATTATGAGCGACTCCATATATTAAATGTAATCCTAATTCATCAATATCTTTATTAAATTGAGTTTCAAAAGACTCACGAATCCAATGTGTTATTAACTGTCTGTTGTTAAATCCAAAATTAGCGGCGCAAGCCATTTGACTCAAATAATTTTGAGCTTCTGGAGTGTTTGCAGGTACGCAAGCTAATTCCCTGTCTGGAACAGTAATATCATATTTTCTCATTCCCTTTTCGACATTTCTCAAAGAATCTGTACAAACTTGATGCCCTAATGCCCTAGATCCAGTATGGATCATAACAGTTACTTGATTTTCATCCATTATCCCTAATTTATTTGCCACTTCTTTATTATAGATCTTATCTACTTTTTGGATCTCTAAGAAATGATTACCACTTCCTAGTGAACCAAGTTGCTTAATCGCTCTTTGCTTCGCTTTCTCTGAAACCAGTTCCGCATTGGCATCTTTTAAGAAACCATTCTCTTCACAGTGCTTAAGATCCTCTTCATGTGCATACCCTTCATTTAAAGCCCAATTTAATCCTTCATTTAAAACTTTGTCTAAATCCTTGTAATTTATTTTTAATTTCCCTTTTGAACCTAATCCAGATGGTATATTTCGAAAGATGGCATCTAACAATTTTGGAACCCTTGGTTTTACCTCATTAAGACTTAAATTTGTTCTAAGCAATCTCACTCCACAGTTAATATCATATCCCACTCCTCCCGGTGAGATCATTCCATCTTCGGTATTAGTTCCTGCAACCCCTCCAATGCAAAAACCATAACCTTGATGTGCGTCTGAAAGAGCTATTGCATGTTTCTCAATACCAGGTAAGCAAGCAACATTACTGATCTGATCTAAAGTTCTATCTTGTCTAATCCTCTCCATGATATATTCATTCGCATAAATATGAACTGGAACTTTCATTTGAAAAGACTCGATAGAGCCCTTGACTCGAGACATTAACGTAGTTGGTTGAATCTCGTATATATTGTCAGCAATTTTGTTGACATTCATAATAACCTAATTAGTACGTCAACTTTCATAAATTTTTGGATTAAAATCTATTTGAGGATCTTTGCAAAAAGATTTTCATTTTTCTACATTTTTTATTCTCCTTTGCCCACTTCAGTTATTTCTCCTTCTCTAAAAAGATGTGGACTTTTTATGATTGAAATTAAAATAATGAACATGGCAGATTCGAAAGTGATTTTATGTGATAAATGTGGCACTGAAATGCTACAAAACCATTGCGAGGGAAGCTTTGGAATCAATGCCTCCTTATTACGTTGTCCTAAATGCAATTATCAATATGAGATCGGATTACGATATAACCCTTTCATAAATCAGTTCGTAAAGTATTATAAGTTTATTTAAAGTAAAACTTTAACCCTGAACTTTCCAACTCTTAGTTTTCTGGACAGGTTCAGGTAAATGGCTTTTTAACCAATCTCTAACCTCATTAGGAGAAAAATATCTTGATTCTACTTGAATGATCCATTATAAAAATTCTTTAGGTCCTCCGTTTAAGTAAGGAGGTGGAGAAACTGGTTTGAATACTGTCGGTAAGCGCTCCTCTAAGGAAAGATAATTCAAGATGTATCCCATTTCTTGCACCACATTCCATGCTAACGGATGGTCTATATTTATCTGAAATTTTACCCACCATAAACCTTTATCCATACCACTAGCCATAGATTCTTTAATCGATGGAACACTTTTAAGAAATTGAAATAATTCCTCAAAATCATCCTTATTCATAATGTAAATATTAATTTCAAAAACTTAAAAAAATATTCATGATGAACTTTAATGAATCAAATTGTTAACAAAACTCTTAAATCTCTAGCTTTCTGGTGAAACTAATGAATATCGGAATTTTTTATTTCTCCGCCACTGGAATCACTGAGCTTATCTCTAAACAAATTGCTAACACCCTAAAAAATGAAAAACATACTGTGTTCCTTCAAAGCATAATTACTCCTAAGAGTCGAGAAAAAAAAGTTGACTTTTTAGAATTTGATGGAATTTTCTTCGGATTTCCGGTCTTTGGAGGCAAAATCCCTATTGTTGCTGAACAATGGTTGACCAAACTCGAAGGAAAGCATCAAAAATGTGCCATGTTTTTTACATATGGGGGGCGTGCATTAGAATGGGCTCATCAGTCAACATACTTCTTATTGACTCGAGCGCATTTTAAGGTAGTCTTGTCTGCAGAATTTATCGGTAAGCATTCGTTCAACGTCGCAAAGGGCTGGAGTCTAGCAGAAGAACGCCCTAATGCGCTAGATCTCGGTGTTGCTAAGAAATTTGCATTATTATCAATTTCACGATTTCAAAATGATTCAGATTTTGAAATTGATTTGTCAGAATTTTCTTTTCGTCCCCAAAAAACTAAAGAAAATAAGGGTGAATGGGCAAACTTTTATCCGTTTAAAACTCAAGAAGAATGCCGAATGTGTTATCTGTGTGAAAAAGAATGCCCAGTAAGTGCGTTCGATGCTGAACTAGGGAAAGCTAATCGAAAGTGCTGCATATCTTGCATGCACTGTGTAACAGTTTGCCCCGACCACGTGATAACTGTTGGTAATGTGAAAAAACTTTTTAATTATTTTATCGAACGGTTAGGATTAACTAAAGAGGTTGTAAAAGAAAAGAAAAGTAAGATCTTAACAAAATATCCCTCCTAATTCTTTAAGTTACAAAAAATTTTTTTTATTATAATTTCAATAATCTGCAGTATTTCCTTCCAATATTGCATTCTTTTCCTCATCAGAAAATTCTTCAATTCCCATCAGTTTCAAAGGAGGAGGTATTTTTAATTTTTTGATCCCTTCAACCCATTCTGCTTGTGTTAAGATGTATGTAAATATTGGCCAGTCTGAACCAGATAAAATTTTTCCTATCCCACAAGTCATTTTTGCCATACACCTCCAGGTATATGACAATGTGCGAGCACACACAAAAAACTTATGATACTATTACTTTTAATCATTTTCCACTGAAATTGATAAAAACTTTAAAGTTTGCATCTATAGAAAAAGAAAGATCTTTGATATGAATTTAGAAAATTATTTAATATCAATGAACTTTAAAAGGCCCAAATCATCAAGATCATCGATGACCACCTCAATTTCTGCCTCTGGCTTTCCCACTTCCTCTGCGATGT